>NZ_JAIZSA010000008.1:0-350811 GCF_020419825.1 Burkholderia sp. AU30198
GTGCTGCTGGGGGGGGGGGGGGGGCCCCCGGGGGCGCCCCGCGCCCGGACCTTGCGGCCGGGTAGGGCGTCAGGCTTGCGGCGCGGCGAGCTTCTGCTCGAGTTCCGCGACGCGCTTTTCGAGTTCCTCGAGGCGCACGCGGGTGCGGGCGAGCACCTGTGCCTGCGTGTCGAATTCCTCGCGCGTGACGAGATCGAGTTTCGAGAAGCCTTGCGACAGCATGGCCTTCACGTTGCGCTCGACGTCCTTGGCCGGCGAGTTTTTCAGCAGATCGCTGACGCGCGACTGCAGATCGTTGAAAACGTCGCTGGGTTGCTTCATGTGATTCCCCTTCCTTGCACAAAAAATGTGCATCTTCAGTTGCGTACGTGCCCATGATGCACGCATGACCGGAAATGGTGCGCCCGGGGCGCGAATTCCGGGCATGGCGCCCGCATGGGTGAATGCCCCGGCGATCCGGGACGTGCGTGCACTCTAGCAACGATCCTTTCGCCGCGCCAGCAAACCGGGCCATGTTGGCCATTCGGCCGGGCTTCCGCACCTTACATCACGGGATGCGACCCCTTGATGAAGCCCTTTGAAACGGTGCTCGAACCGACATGGCATGCGAGTTGCTGAGGAGAGTCCGTTACAACATTCCAACCAATTCGACGGGACAACCCAGCGAGAGGACTTCATGAAACTCATTACCGCAATCATCAAGCCGTTCAAGCTCGATGAGACGCGCGAGGCGCTGTCGGCCCTCGGCGTCTCGGGCATCACGGTCACGGAGGTGAAAGGGTTCGGGCGCCAGAAGGGGCATACCGAGCTGTACCGCGGCGCCGAATACGTGGTCGATTTCCTGCCGAAGATGAAGATCGAGGCCGCCGTGTCCGACGATCTCGTCGACCAGGCGGTGGAGGCGATCGAGCGGGCCGCGCGCACCGGCAAGATCGGCGACGGCAAGATCTTCGTCACGGCGATCGAACAGGTGATCCGGATTCGCACCGGGGAGACCGGCGCAGACGCGCTGTAACAGAACAGACAAGACAAGCGACAAGAGGAAACCCAAGATGCGCAAACTTCTGATGTCCCTGCTGATGGCTGGCTCGCTGATCGCGGCCGGCGTCGGCTCCGCGCTCGCCGACGACGCGGCGTCCGCCGCGGCTGCGTCCGCGCCCGCCGCAACGGCTTCCGACGCGTCGGCTGCCGCCGCGCCGGCCGCTTCGGCGCCGGCTGCCACCGACGCCTCCGCCACGGCCGCTGCCGCCGCACCGGCCTCGGGCGCCACCGATGCGTCGGCCGCCGCTGCCGCATCGGCACCGGCCGCGCCCGCCGCGCCGACCGCACCGTTCTCCGTCGATTCGTCGAAGATCAGCGCGGGCGACACCGCGTGGATGCTGACCTCCACCGCGCTCGTGCTGTTCATGACGATCCCGGGCCTCGCGCTGTTCTACGCGGGCATGGTCCGCAAGAAGAACGTGCTGGCGACGGTGATGCAGAGCTTCGCGATCACCGCGGTGATCACGGTGCTTTGGACGGTGATCGGCTACAGCCTCGCGTTCACGCCGGGCAACGGCTTCATCGGCGGCCTGTCGCGCGCGTTCCTGCACGGGATGAACTACATCCACGGCGACAAGGCGACGACGCTGACCGTCAGCCACCTCGCGCCGACGATTCCGGAATCGGTCTACTTCGTCTACCAGATGACGTTCGCGATCATCACGCCGGCGCTGATCTGCGGCGCGTTCGCCGACCGCATGAAGTTCTCGGCGATGCTCGTGTTCATGACGCTCTGGTCGCTGATCGTCTATGTGCCGATCGCGCACATGGTGTGGGAGCCGACCGGCTGGCTGTCGTCGGACGGCGTGCTCGACTTCGCGGGCGGCACGGTGGTGCACATCAACGCCGGTATCGCGGGCCTCGTGTCGTGCCTGATGCTCGGCAAGCGCGTCGGCTTCGGCCGCGAATCGATGGCGCCGCACAACCTCGTGCTGACGATGATCGGCGGCTCGATGCTGTGGGTCGGCTGGTTCGGCTTCAACGCGGGTTCGGCGGTTGCCGCCGACGGCCGTGCCGGCTTCGCGATGCTGACGACGCAAGTCGCGACGGCCTGCGCGGCGCTCGGCTGGATGTTTGCCGAGTGGATCTCGCACGGCAAGCCGTCGGTGCTCGGCATCGTGTCGGGTGCGGTCGCGGGTCTCGTCGCGATCACGCCGGCGGCCGGCTTCGTCGGCGTGACGGGTGCGCTTGCGATCGGTATCGCCGCAGGTGTCGTGTGCTTCTGGTCGGCCACGTGGCTCAAGTCGAAGCTCGGCTATGACGATTCGCTCGACGCGTTCGGCGTGCACGGCGTGGGCGGGATTCTCGGCGCGTTGCTGACGGGCGTGTTCGCGGTGAAGGACATCGGCGGCGCCGACGGCAGCCTGCTGCTGCAGGCCAAGGGCGTGCTGATCACGCTGGTCTACAGCGGCGTGCTGAGCTTCGTGCTGCTGAAGCTGATCGACCTGACGATCGGCCTGCGCGTGTCGGAAGAGGAAGAGCGCGAAGGCCTCGACGTGGTCCTGCACGGCGAGCATGTCGAATAAGTCACAAGAATGACCGGCGGGCCGCCGCGACGACGGCGCCCGCGATGAATGAGCGCAGCGACTTCGGCCCGCCCCACCCGGCGGGCTTTTTTTCTCCTGTCACCCGCTGCCGTAGCGCATAACCCTTCGCGCTATCGGGTCAATAGCCGAAAACTTCCTCCAAACCCTTGCGAAGCCGGGAACAATCCCCAAATGGGCAGGGCAATTGCTCTACAATCTTCATTCTCCCGCTCGCGAGTGATTCATGGTTCCCCACCTCGTTACCGCGTTGAACGGTCCACTGCTCGAACTCGAGCAGAAGATCCTCGACGCGACGCCTGCGATCGAACGCTGGTTCAGGCTCGAATGGCAGGAACATACCCCGCCGTTCTATTGTTCGGTGGACCTGCGCAATGCCGGCTTCAAGCTGGCGCCCGTCGACGCGAACCTGTTTCCCGGCGCATTCAACAATCTGCCGTCCGAAGTGCTGCCGCTCGCCGTGCAGGCCGCGATGGCCGCAATCGAGAAGATCTGCCCGGACGCGAAGAATCTGCTCGTGATTCCCGAGCTGCCGACCCGCAACGCGTTCTACCTCGAAAACGTCGCGCGCCTCGCGACGATCATGCGCCAGGCCGGCCTGAACGTGCGCTTCGGGTCGCTCGACCCGAGCATCACCGACATGACGCCGATCACGCTGGCCGACGGCCAGAAGATCGTGCTCGAACCGCTCGAGCGTTCGCAGCGCCGCCTCGGCCTGAAGAATTTCGATCCGTGCTCGATCCTGCTGAACAACGACCTGTCGGCCGGCATCCCGGGCGTGCTGGAAAACCTGCACGAGCAGTACCTGCTGCCGCCGCTGCATGCGGGCTGGGCCGTGCGCCGCAAGTCGACGCACTTCTCGTGCTACGACGACGTCGCGAAGAAGTTCGCGAAGATGGTCGGCGTCGATCCGTGGATGGTGAATCCGTATTTCGCGCACGTGGAAGGGGTCGACTGGCAGGCGCATGAAGGCGAGCAGGCGCTCGCCGACGCGATCGACGGCGTGCTGAAGAAGATCGCGCGCAAGTATCGCGAATACGGGATCAGCGAGAAGCCGTACGTCGTCGTGAAGGCCGACGCGGGCACGGCGGGGCGCGGCGTGATGACCGTGCACGACGCGGCCGAGATCGGCCGCATGTCGAAAGCCGAGCGCGCGCAGATGGCCGAGTCGAAGGCCGGCCTCGCGGTGCGCGACGTGATCGTGCAGGAAGGCGTGTATACGTTCGAGCGCGTCGGCGACGAAGTCGCGGAGCCCGTCGTGTACATGATCGACCGCTACGTGGTCGGCGGCTTCTACCGTACGCACGCCGGCCGCGAGCGCGACCAGAACCTGAACGCGCCCGGCATGCACTACGTGCCGCTCGGCTTCGAGCACACCGCGCTGCCTGATGCGGGCGCGAAGCCGGGTGCCGCGCCGCCGAACCGTTTCTACATGTACGGCGTCGTCGCGCGGCTGTCGCTGATCGCGTCGTCGATCGAACTGGAAAAGACCGATCCCGAAGCCATCCAGGTGTAACGGACCTTCGCCAAGTACAGGACCTCATGGACATTCTCTTTATCGCCGACCCGCTCGAGCGCTTCAAGATCTACAAGGATTCGACCTACGCGATGATGGCGGAGGCCGCGCGGCGCGGGCATGCGATCTACGCGTGCGAGCCGCGCCACCTTGCGTGGACGGGTTCGGCCGTCGAGGCCGACGTGCGGCGCGTCACGTTCGTCGGCGAGCTGGACGACCTGCATCGCGACACCTGGTTCGAAGAAGGGCCCGTCGACGCGCGCCGCCTCGAATCGTTCGGCGCGGTGCTGATGCGCAAGGATCCGCCGTTCGACATGGAATACGTGACGTCGACCTGGCTGCTTGAGCTGGCCGAACGCGCCGGCGCGCGCGTGTTCAACAAGGCGCAGTCGATCCGCGACCATTCGGAGAAGCTCGCGATCGGCGAGTTTCCGCAGTTCGTCGCGCCGACGCTCGTCACGCGCGACGCGAAACGGCTGCGCGCGTTCCACGCCGAGCACGGCGACGTGATCCTGAAGCCGCTCGACGGGATGGGCGGGATGGGCGTGTTCCGCGTGAAGCCGGACGGCATGAACCTCGGTTCGATCATCGAGATGCTGAGCCACGACGGCACGCGTTCGGTGATGGCGCAGAAATTCATCCCCGAGATCAAGGCAGGCGACAAGCGCATCCTGCTGATCGGCGGCGAGCCGGTGCCGTTTTCGCTCGCACGGATTCCGCAGGGCAGCGAGGTGCGCGGCAATCTCGCGGCGGGCGGGCTCGGTGTCGCGCAGCCGCTGACGGCGCGCGATCGCGAGATCGCCGAAACGCTTGGGCCCGTGCTCGCGGCACGCGGGCTGCTGCTGGTCGGCCTCGATGCGATCGGCGACTGGCTGACCGAGGTGAACGTCACGAGTCCGACGTGTTTCCGCGAGATCATGGAGCAAACCGGCTTCGACGTCGCCGCGATGTTCATCGACGCGCTGGAGCGTGCGGCCGCGTAGGCCGTCTCCCGCGCAACCCCGGCGGCGGCCGCGCAGGTCCCCCGTCGCCGGAGCCGTTCGACCGGCCTGCTACAATGCCCGCTTGCCCGGTGCCGCGATCGCGCACCGAAGGCCCGGCGGTCGGGCCGATACTGTTGCAAGGCTGATCATGAAACGTTTCCCACACTCGCTACGCTCATTGCCCCGCTGCGGGGTGTCGGCCCGCCAGGGGCGGCCGGGAGCGATCTGACATGGCCGGGATTCTGATCATCGCGCACGCCCCGCTCGCCACCGCGCTGCGGGACTGCATCGCGCACATCTACGGCGGCGTGCCCGCACGCATCGGTTGTATCGACGTGATGGCGGACAGCGATCCGACCCAGGTGATGGCGTTCGCGCACGCGGAACTCGCGCGGCTCAGGGAAGAGAACGGCGTGGTCGTGCTGACCGACATGTACGGCGCGACGCCTGCGAACATTGCGGGCCAGCTCGCGAAGCTCGACAACGTGCGCGTGCTCGCGGGCGTGAACTTGCCGATGCTCGTGCGGGTCGTCTGCTACCGCACCGTGCCGCTCGACAAGCTGGTGGACAAGGCGCTGTCCGGCGGCGCGAAGGGCGTCCACGAGGTGTCGGCCGGCACGCCGCCGCCGCCGACGGAAACCGGCTGCGGCCAGTGCGCGCCGATTCCGCCCGAACCGCAGCCGCGCACCGAGTCGCACTGATTTCCCGTTTTCCGTTTTAGACAGCACCGCCGACGCGCGCCGCCGGCGGCCCCGACCGACCCGACCGAGAATCATGCTTCAACAAGAAACCACCATCGTCAATAAATTGGGGCTCCATGCGCGCGCATCGGCCAAGCTTACGCAACTGGCCGGCAACTTCCAGTCGGAAGTCTGGATGACACGCAACGGGCGCAAGATCAATGCGAAGAGCATCATGGGCGTGATGATGCTGGCGGCCGGCATCGGCAGCACCGTGACGATCGAGACCGAAGGGTCCGACGAGCAGGAAGCGATGGACTCGCTGCTGAAACTGATCGCCGACAAGTTCGGCGAAGGCCAGTGATCGCCACGCGGGATCGTTGCCGTTTCCAGCCAGAATGCCGCGGATTCCGCGGCATTTTTTTCGTCGGAAGCATTGATGCGGAATGCGCAATGCTGCGGTGCATGCAGTCAGCGGGGAGTCGCGGAATTTATAATCGCTAACCGGGGTCATAAGCGCATCGCAGCAGTGTGCCGCGGCTTTACTTGTACAGAGGAGGTGCGCGTGTCCTTCACGCTGCATGGCATTCCCGTCTCACGTGGTATCGCGATCGGGCGAGCGTATCTGATCGCGCCGGCGGCGCTCGACGTCGCCCATTACCTGGTCGAGGCAAACCTGATCGATGCGGAGGTCGAGCGCTTCCGCACGGCGCTCGAGGTCGTGCATCACGAACTCGAAGCGCTGCGCGCCGATCTGACCGACGACACGCCGAGCGAAGTCGGCGCATTCATCGACGTGCACGCGATGATCCTGAGCGACGAGATGCTCGTACAGGAAACCATCGACCTGATCCGCACGCGCCGCTACAACGTCGAGTGGGCGCTGACCGAGCAGCTCGAGCTGCTCACGCGCCACTTCGACGACATCGAGGACGAATACCTGCGCGAGCGCAAGGCCGACATCGAGCAGGTGGTCGAGCGCGTGCTGAAGGCGCTCGCCGGCGCGCCGTCCGCGTCGCAGGCACTGGACCGCGCGGCCAAGAACGGCACGAACGAGATGATCGTCGTCGCGCACGACATCGCGCCGGCCGACATGATGCAGTTCAAGTCGCAGTCGTTCCAGGCGTTCGTCACCGACCTCGGCGGGCGCACGTCGCACACGGCGATCGTCGCGCGCAGCCTCGGCATACCGGCCGCGGTCGGCGTGCAGCATGCGAGCGCGCTGATCCGCCAGGACGACCTGATCATCGTCGACGGCGACCAGGGCATCGTGATCGTCGATCCGGCGCCGATCGTCCTCGAGGAATATTCGTACCGGCAGTCCGAGAAGTTGCTGGAGCAACGCAAGCTGCAGCGTCTGAAATTCTCGCCGACGCAAACGTTATGCGGCACCAAGATCGAGCTGTACGCGAACATCGAGCTGCCCGACGATGCGAAGGCGGCCGTCGACGCCGGCGCGGTCGGCGTCGGGCTGTTCCGTTCCGAGTTCCTGTTCATGCATCAGAAGGAGATGCCGGAGGAGGAGGAGCAGTTCGCCGCATACAAGCGGGCCGTTGAGTGGATGAAAGGCATGCCGGTGACGATCCGCACGATCGACGTCGGCGCTGACAAGCCGCTCGAGGCGCTCGACGAAGGCTACGAGACGGCACCGAACCCCGCGCTCGGCCTGCGCGCGATTCGCTGGAGCCTGTCCGAGCCGCAGATGTTCCTCACGCAGTTGCGTGCGATCCTGCGCGCGTCCGCGTTCGGCCAGGTGAAGATCCTGATCCCGATGCTCGCGCACGCGCAGGAGATCGACCAGACGCTCGACCTGATCCGCGAGGCGAAGCGCCAGCTCGACGACGCGGGGCTCGCGTACGATCCGAACGTGCGGATCGGCGCGATGATCGAGATTCCGGCCGCGGCGATCGCGTTGCCGCTGTTCCTGAAGCGCTTCGATTTCCTGTCGATCGGCACGAACGACCTGATCCAGTACACGCTCGCGATCGACCGCGCCGATAACGCGGTCGCGCACCTGTACGACCCGCTGCATCCGGCCGTGCTGCACCTGATCGCCTATACGTTGCGCGAAGCGAAGCGCGCGGGCGTGTCGGTGTCGGTATGCGGGGAGATGGCCGGCGATCCGGCGCTCACGCGCCTGTTGCTCGGGATGGGGCTCACCGAGTTCTCGATGCACCCGAGTCAGCTGCTGGTCGTGAAGCAGGAGATCCTGCGCGCACACCTGAAGGCGCTCGAGAAGCCGACGGCCGACGTGCTGGCCGCGTTCGAGCCGGAGGAAGTGCAGGCGGCGCTGCAGCGCCTGTCGGTTGCCGAACCGCGTGCGGACGCGGCTGCTTAGGCGTTCCCGCCGCCGCTAACTGTAGCGGAGTGTCACGCATGCGCCGTCCGGCGCATGCCCGTCGCGCGTCAGTGCCGGCCCCCGCACACGGGGCAGTCGGCCTGGCGCGCGATTTTCATCGTCGTCCATTCCATCCGCAGCGAATCGAGCATCATCAGCCGCCCGTTGAGCGTCTTGCCGATTTCGCCGATCACGCGCAGTGCCTCGGCGGCCTGCATCGCGCCAATGATCCCGACCGTCGGCGCGAACACGCCCATCGTCGCGCACGCGACTTCCTCGAACGGCTGGTCTTCCGGGAACACGCACGCATAGCAGGGCGCGGACGGGTCGCGGAAATCGAACGTGCTGATCTGGCCGTCGAAGCGCAGCGCGGCGCCCGACACGAGCGGCACGCCGTGCGCGACGCACGCGCGGTTGATCGCGTGTCGCGTCGCGAAGTTGTCGGTGCAGTCGAGCACGACGGTCGCGCGCGGCACGTGCGCGTCGAGCCACGCGTCGTCGACGCGCTCGGCGATCGCGTGTACCTTCACCTCGGGGTTCAGCTGCGCGAGCGCGTCGCGCCCCGATTCGACCTTGCTGCGGCCGACCGATGCCGTCACGTGCAGGATCTGCCGCTGCAGGTTCGTCAGGTCGACCGTATCGGCGTCGACGAGCGTGATCGTGCCGACGCCCGATGCCGCGAGATACATCGCGGCGGGCGAGCCGAGACCACCCGCACCGACGACGATCGCGTGCGCATCGAGAAAGCGCTGCTGCGCCTCGATGCCGATTTCGTCGACGAGGATGTGACGGGAGTAGCGAAGGAGTTGATCGTCGTTCATGGGGAGTCGTGGGCGAGGCGGCGGACGTGTCGTTATTTTAGGCGCGCATGAAAAACGGGCCATCGCGGTCTTCCCGCGATGGCCCGTCGGATGCCGGCCGGCGCTTACTGCGGCGCCGACGCGGGCTTCGGTGCGGCCGCCGGCTTCACGCTTGCCGATGCCTTCGAGCCCGCCGCAGCCTTGCCGGCCGGGCTCTTCGCGCTCTCGGCGAGCAGCGACTTCGATTCCTGGACCGGCTTGCCTTCGAGCTTGTTGAGCGCCTGCTGCATCATGAAGTCGTCGGCGCTGCCGAACTCGATCGGCTTGCGATCGCGATCCTTCTGGCGCTGCTCCGGCGTCTTCTTGTCGTTCTGCTCTTCGAGGATGCGCAGCTGATCCATCCGGCGCTGCTCGCGGTCTTCCTGTTCCTTCTTCTCGTTCGGATCCTGCGTGTTCGCGAGGTGGTTCGAGTAGTCGACTTCGCGCGTCACGAGCACGTCGTCCGGATCGCCGTCCGCGTACTGATCGACCGGCACGTCCGGCGTGATGCCCTTGTTCTGGATCGAACGGCCGCTCGGCGTGTAGTAGTACGCGGTGGTCAGGCGCAGCGCGGTGTCGGCCGTCATCGGGCGAACCGTCTGCACCGAACCCTTGCCGAACGTCGTCTTGCCCATGATCTGCGCGCGCTTCGAATCCTGCAGCGCGCCGGCGACGATCTCCGACGCGGACGCCGAATAGGCGTTCGTCAGCACGATCATCGGGACGGTCTTGAAGACCGGCGGCAGGTTCTTCAGCGGATCGCCATCGAAGGACGGCAGGCGATAGTTGTCGTAGGTATCGCGGTAGACCTGCTTCGAATCGGCGATCTGGCCGTTGGTCGACACGACGACGGAGTCGGGCGGCAGGAACGCGCCGGCCACGCCGACCGCGCTCTGCAGCAGGCCGCCGCCGTTGTTGCGCAGGTCGAGGACGAGGCCCTTCAGGTTCGGCTGCTGGCGCGCGATGTCCTGCAGCTTCTGGGCGAGATCGGGCGTCGTGCGCTCCTGGAAGCTCGTGATGCGGACATACGCGTAGCCCGGATCGAGGATCTTCATCTTCACGCTCTGGACCTTGATGATCGCGCGCGTGACGGTGACCGGGAACGTGCGGTCGTCGCTCTTGCGGAAGATCGTCAGCGTGACCTTGGTGCCCGGCTCGCCGCGCATCTGCTTCACGGCCTTGTCGAGCGTCATGCCGCGCACCGGCTTGTCGTTGATGCGCGTGATCAGGTCGCCCGGACGGATGCCGGCGCGGAACGCGGGCGTATCTTCGATCGGCGAGATCACCTTGACGAGACCGTCTTCCTGCGAGATCTCGATGCCGAGACCCGCGAAGCGGCCCTTCGTCTGCTCCTGCAGCTCGTCATAGTCGGTCTTGTCGAGGAACGACGAGTGCGGGTCGAGGCTCGACACCATGCCCTTGATCGCGGCCGTCAGCAGCTTCTTGTCGTCGACCGGTTCGACGTACTCGCGCTTGATCTGTCCGAAGACTTCCGCGAACAGGCGGAGCTGGTCGAGGGGAAGCGGCGCCGTGGCGGTCTGCTCGGCCGATGCGGAAACCTGCAGCGTGGCGAACACGCCCGTGGCGAGGCCCGCGGCAATCAGGCCGATGTTCTTCAATTTCATTCGCATAGAGATCTGGTGCGGTCGGGAAGCGCGTGGCGGTAGCGGGGATGATGTAGCGGACAAGTATAACTGTTCGTCCGATAACTCAGTGGAACGGCGCGAAAAGCGTCGAAAAGGGCGCCGGGGCCACCCGGCGGGGCACCGCCGGATGCGCTGCGGGTTCGAAAGCGGATTCGACCACGCCGGGGGCGCGAAGGTTCGCGCGGTGCGCCGGGCAAGGGGCGGAGCCGGGGCCGGGCATGCCGCGCCGGACGCGGCTCACCCGGCCGACGGGCGTCAGCCCGCCTTGCCTTGCTTCGCGACGGCGGCCTGCGCCTGCGCGATTGCGTCCTGGTCGCCGAGGTAATAGTGCTTGATCGGCTTCAGGTTCTCGTCGAGTTCATACACGAGCGGCACGCCGTTCGGGATGTTCAGGCCGACGATGTCGCTGTCCGAGATGCCGTCGAGGTACTTGATCAGCGCGCGCAGCGAGTTGCCGTGCGCGGCGATCAGCACCTGCTTGCCGGCGCGGACTGCCGGCGCGATCGACTCGTTCCACAGCGGCAGCACGCGCGCGACCGTATCCTTCAGGCATTCGGTGAGCGGCAGTTGCTCGCGCGGCACCTTCGCATAGCGCGGGTCGTTGAACGGCGCGCGTTCGTCGGTCGGCTCGAGCGCGGGCGGCGGCGTGTCGTAGCTGCGGCGCCACACGAGCACCTGGTCGTCGCCGAACTTCGCGGCCGTTTCGGCCTTGTTCAGGCCCGACAGCGCGCCGTAGTGGCGCTCGTTCAGGCGCCACGAGTGGACGACCGGCAGGTACATGAGGTCCATCTTGTCCTGCACGTGCCACAGCGTGCGGATCGCGCGCTTGAGGACGGACGTGTACGCGATGTCGAACGTGTAGCCGGCCTCCTTGAGCAATTCGCCGGCCTGGTAGGCCTCGTTGCGACCCTGTTCGGTCAGGTCGACGTCGACCCAGCCGGTGAAGCGGTTTTCCTTGTTCCACGTCGATTCGCCGTGGCGGATGAGAACGAGTTTGTACATGGATCTTGCGGTCGGTAGTGAAGGAAGCTGTGGCGCATCGAGCAGGACCCGACCCGGGCCCGCCATCGCGCAAGACGGTTATTTTATAATGGCGGGATTGTCCTCATCCGATTTCTCTTTTTCCGGCGGAATTCCGTGACGTTCTTTACCGATTACACCAACCTGGCCCTTATCGCGATCCTGGTGGTATCCGGCGGCCTGCTGGCCTGGCCCGCGCTGCGCCGCGGCCGCGGCGGCTTGTCGGCCGCAGAGGCGACGCAACTCATCAACCGCCGCAATGCGGTCGTGATCGACGTGCGCGCCGCGTCCGATTTCGCTGCCGGCCACCTGCCGTCGGCACGTCAGGTCGCGGCGGGCGAGATCGGCACGAAGATCGCGCAGGTCGCGAAGAACAAGAGCACGCCGGTGCTGCTCGTCTGCCAGAACGGCCAGCAGTCGCAGAAGGCGGCGCGCGAGGTCGAGGCGGCGGGTTACGCCGAGGTGCACGTGCTCGAGGGCGGCGTGGCCGCCTGGCAGCAGGCCGGGATGCCGGTCGTCAAACAAGGAGTGGCGAAGTGAACAAGGTTTTGATGTACAGCACGCAGGTGTGTCCGTATTGCATCCAGGCCGAGCGCCTGCTGAAGCTGCGCGGTGTCGAGCAGATCGAGAAGGTGCTGATCGACCGCGATCCGGCCCGCCGCGACGAAATGATGACGCGCACGGGGCGCCGCACGGTGCCGCAGATCTATATCGGCGACACGCACGTCGGCGGTTACGACGATCTGTCGAAGCTCGACCGCGAAGGCGGGCTCGTATCGCTTCTGCAAGCGGCCTGAATAGGGCAGAATGGCCGCCGGCCGCGCTGCGGCTTGAGCGCGCAGGATAAATTCCGTGGCGGCCGGCGTGAAGCCGGGCCGCTCCGTCACCACTTTTAGGGAAACACCATGTCCGACGTCGAAAACCAACCGTTCTTCAACATCCAGCGCGTCTACCTGAAGGATATGTCGCTCGAGCAGCCGAATTCGCCGGCGATCTTCCTCGAGCAGGACATGCCGTCGGTTGAAGTCGAAGTCGACGTCAAGGCCGACCGCCTCGCGGAAAGCGTGTTCGAAGTCGTCGTGTCGGGCACCGTCACCGCGAAGGTGAAGGACAAGGTCGCGTTCCTGATCGAAGCGAAGCAGGCCGGCATTTTCGACATCCGCAACATTCCGGACGAACAGCTCGACCCGCTCGTCGGCATCGCATGCCCGACGATCCTGTTCCCGTACCTGCGTTCGAACATCGCCGACGCGATCACGCGCGCGGGCTTCCCGCCGATCCATCTGGCGGAAATCAACTTCCAGGCGCTGTACGAACAGCGCCTCGCGCAGCTTCAGCAGCAGGCCGGTGCCGCAGCAGGCGCACCGAACGGCACGACGCTGAACTGACGTTTCACTCGGAGGACCGGTGCTGGGTATGAAAGTAGCCGTTCTCGGCGCCGGTGCCTGGGGCACCGCGCTCGCGGGCCATCTGGCCGCGCGGCACGATACGCTTCTGTGGGCGCGCGACGCCGCGCTCATCGCCGGGCTGCAGGCCCGGCACGAAAATTCCCGCTATCTGGACGGCATCGCGCTGCCTGACGCATTGCGCTACGACGCCGATCTCGGCGCCGCGCTCGCGCATGGCGCCGCGGACGACGCACTGTGCGTGATCGCCGCGCCCGTGGCCGGGCTGCGCACGCTGTGTCACGCAATGCGCGACGCAGGCTGCGTGCCCGCGCACGTCGTCTGGGTCTGCAAGGGCTTCGAGGCCGACACGCATCTGCTGCCGCATCAGGTGATCGCGGCCGAGCTGCCCGAACAGCACAGCAACGGCGTGCTGTCGGGGCCGAGCTTCGCGCGCGAGGTCGGGCAGTCGCTGCCCGTCGCGCTGACGGTGGCGAGCGCGTCCGCCGAATGCCGCGAGCGCACGCTCGCCGCGTTCCATCACGGCGCGATGCGGATCTATACGGGCGACGACGTGGTCGGCGTCGAGGTCGGTGGCGCGGTGAAGAACGTGCTCGCGATCGCGACCGGCATCGCCGACGGCCTCGGTCTCGGGCTGAACGCGCGCGCCGCGCTGATTACGCGCGGGCTCGCCGAAATGTCGCGGCTCGGCGTCGCGCTCGGCGGCCGCGCGGAAACCTTCACGGGCCTCACGGGCCTCGGCGACCTGATCCTCACCGCAACGGGCGACCTGTCGCGCAACCGCACGGTCGGCCTGCAACTGGCGGCCGGCCGCACGCTGAACGATATCCTCGGCGCGCTTGGCCACGTGGCCGAAGGCGTGCGCTGCGCGCAGGCCGTGCTGGCCATCGCGCGCGCGCAGTCGATCGAAATGCCGATCACCGAAGCCGTGTGCGGCGTGCTGTTCGACGGCATCGCGCCGCGCGACGCCGTCAGCGGCCTGCTGCGGCGCGACGCGCGCGCCGAGTAACGCGGCCCGGCGCCGCCTGGCGCCGTGTTTGCGTCGGGCGCGCGGTGTCAAAGCGCGCTACGCTTGAACAGTCTCCGGCATTCCGGGAGGTTGTCATGCTGCAGATCCATTCCACCACGCTCGATGCGCAGGTCGTCGACATCACGACGCTTGATGTCGACGCGATCGTCAACGCCGCGAACGGCTCGCTGCTCGGCGGAGGCGGCGTCGACGGCGCGATCCACCGCGCGGCCGGCCCCGGCCTGCTCGCCGAATGCCGCACGCTCGGCGGCTGCGAGACGGGCGACGCCAAGCTCACGCGCGGCCACGGGCTGCCGGCGCGCTACGTGATCCATGCGGTCGGGCCCGTGTGGCATGGCGGCGGGCGCGGCGAGGCCGAGCTGCTCGCGTCGTGCTACCGGCGCGCGATCGAGCTGGCCGAGGAGGTCGCGGCAACGTCGATCGCGTTCCCGGCAATCAGTTGCGGCATCTATCGCTATCCGGCCGAAGAAGCCGTCGAGATCGCGGTCGGCACCGTCGCCGAAATGCTGCCGCAGGCGCCGAACCTCGCACGCGTGGTGTTCGCGTGCTTTTCCCCCGACATCTACGACCTGTATCGCGCGCGGCTCGCGCGGACGTAACGCGTCCCGCGGCGCGGGATGCGCCGCGCAAGCGTCATGCGCCGCCTTCGAAGCCAGCCTGGCGCCATGCCTCGAACACGACCACCGCGACCGTGTTCGACAGGTTCAGGCTGCGGTTGTCCGGCCGCATCGGCAGGCGCACGCGCTGTTCGTTCGGGAAGCGCTCGAGCAGCTCGGCAGGCAGGCCGCGCGTTTCCGAGCCGAACACGAACCAGTCGCCGGGCAGGAACGCATGATCGTGGAAGCGGCCCGAGCCGCGCGTCGTGAACGCGAACATCCGCGCGGGATCAGGCGTTTCCGCCGTGACGAACGCATCCCAGTCGCGGTGCACGCGCATCTGCGCGTACTCGTGATAGTCGAGGCCCGCGCGGCGCATGCGCGCATCGTCGAGCGGGAAGCCGAGCGGCTCGATCAGGTGCAGGCGCGCGCCCGTGTTGGCACACAGGCGGATCACATTGCCGGTGTTCGGCGGAATTTCGGGAGCGACGAGGACGACGTTGAACATGTTTCGGTTTGGCTGGGCCGGCCGGGGCGGCGCGACGCGTGCGCGTTCCCGGCTGGCCGGTTCATGACGGCCGCCGCCGTATCCGGGCGGCTGGCCTCTCTATCTAATTAGTCCCTGGCGGTGCGCAGCGCAACCAGATTCGTCACGCGCGCGGCGCCCGCCGCCTTTAGCGCCTGCGCGGCGGCCGCGAGCGTCGCGCCGGACGTCATCACGTCGTCGACGAGCGCGACGTGGCGGCCGGCGACGCTACCCGCCACCGCGAATGCCGCCATCACGTTGTCGCGCCGTGCGTGCCGGTCGAGCCGCGACTGCGGCGCGGTGTCGGCGACGCGCGCGAGCAGCGCCGCATCCGCGCGCACGCCGAGCTGCCGCGCGAGCGGACGCGCGATCGCCCACGCCTGGTTGTAGCCGCGCGCGACGAGCCGCCGGTGCGACAGTGGCACGGGTGCCACCAGGTCGAAGCCGCTGGCGCCGGGCGACTCGTCGATCAAGCGGGCGAGCCGCGCCGCGAATTCGGTACCGAGCGCGAGTTGCCGGTGAAACTTCAGGCCGCGCGCGAGCCCGTCGAGCGGCGCGCGGTAATCCGCCAGCGCGAGCGTCGCATCGAACGGCGGCGGCGCCGCGCGGCACGCGTCGCAACGGTACGCGGCTGTGCGGCCGGCACCGCCGCGCGCGCCGCGGGGCGGATGCGAACGAGGGTGCCCGATGCCCAGCGGCAGCGCGCAGACGTCGCAGCGCAGCCGCGCTTCGTTCCAGTACGCGGCGTCGCAAGCGCCGCAAATCACGGCGTGTGACAAATTGCCGCACAGTGCGCAGCGATTGGGTAGCGCGACCGCGGCAACGCGCGCTGCCAGCGTGCGAACCTGCGACAAAGCGACGCGCATCGTGCGTCGGGCGGAACGGCGGATCATCGCAACACTCCTGACACCCCGCCTCAATGAAGCCTGCGGGGCGAGCGAGTATACTTCGGGCTCTTCGCCAGTGTGCCCGACATGTCCCCAGCTTCGACTTCAACCGGCCGTCCGGCCAATGACGCAAGGCGCCTGCGGCGGATCTTCGACCGCCGTGCCGCCACGTTCGATGCGGTCGCGTTCCTGCCGCGCGAGATCGCGCAGCGCATGAACGAGCGCCTCGAATACATCAAGGTAAGCCCCGCAGCCGTGCTGGACGCGGGTTGCGGCCCGGGCGACGACCTGCCGGCGCTGCGCGCGCGCTTTCCGGAGGCGCCTGTATTCGGCGTCGACCTGTCCGGCGCGATGCTCGCGCGAGCGGGGCAGCGCGAGGTCGAGCAGACGAACTGGCGCCGCTGGCTGCCGGCCTCGCTCGGCCGTGCACTGGGCCAGCGCGGCCCGCGCGTCGCGCAGGCCGATTTCGCCGCGCTGCCGTTCCCCGGCGGCGCGTTCGACCTGATCTGGTCGAATCTCGCGCTCCACTGGCATTCGCGCCCGGACGCGGTGCTGCCCGAATGGCAGCGCGTGTTGCGCGTCAACGGGCTGCTGATGTTCAGCACGCTCGGCCCCGATACCCTGCGCGAACTGCGCGCGGCCTGCGCGGACGCCGAAGCGGCGCTCGGCATGGCGCCGCCCGCCGCGCGCGTGATCGATTTCGTCGACATGCACGACCTCGGCGACATGCTCGTCGAGAGCGGCTTCGAGATTCCCGTGATGGATCAGGAAGTGCTGACCGTCACCTACAAAACCCCCGACTCCCTGCTGGCCGACGTGCGCCGCTGGGGGGCCTATCCGTTCGACCGCGAGGCGCCGCAGCGCGCGACGCGGCGCTTTCGCGCGGCGCTCGGCGACGCGCTGGAGGCCCGCCGGCGCGCGGACGGCACGATTCCGCTGACGTTCGAAGTGATCTACGGCCACGCATGGAAGGCCGTGCCGCGCACGACCGCCGAAGGGCACGGGATCGTGCGCATCGAAGACATCGGAAAGGGGCGTCCGAAGAATCGGTAAAGCGGTAAAGAGGGGTTTTGTTATGTCTGAAATTAGCGGCGCAAAGCGGGGTCGAATTGGCGCCTGAAATGGCCGAAAAGCTTGTCGCGCTTGGCTCGCGGGCCGATAGTCGCTTGCTTGTGGATGCCATTGAACCCGCCTATAATGCGTCAGCTTGTCGTCCCGGGGTCCCCGCAATACGGGGCGACGAGTCCGATGCAGGCATGCATCGCATGCCATTCGCGTGAGGCGGCGATGGAAGCAGCGAGGGTTTTGGCGGAGACGACGAACGGCGAGCCGGTCCTCGAAGACTGGCTCATGAAACGCAATTGTTCGGTGTCGCCGCGCCAGTTCGTGCTGTTTTACGCGTCGCTCGCGGGTTTCTCGCTGGTGATCGCGACATTGCTGATGTGGCAAGGGGCTTGGCTCGTCATGCCCTTCACCGGAATCGAGTTGCTGGCTGTGGGTGTCGCATTTGCGATCTATGCTCGCCATGCGGTCGATTACGAGCGCATCAGGCTGTATCCGCACCGGCTCGTGATCGAGCGGATGGATGCGGAGCGGCTCACGCAGATCGAATTCAACCCGCGCTGGGTGCGGGTCGAGCCGGGTGCGACGCCACGCGATCCGATTCGGCTGGTATCGCGCGGGCAGACCGTCGTAATCGGGCAGCATCTCGCGCAGTACAAGCGCGCGCAGTTCGCCGACGAACTGCGCGTGTCGCTCAGGCGCTGCGGCTGACGAGGCGCGGGCACCGGCGGATATGGCCGGCGGCTTGCGACGGGGGAGGGTTTGAATGGAAATTTTGGGTAAGGATGCTATGAAAACAATCAAGCGAGCCCTCACGGGCGTGCTGGCATGCAGCGGATTGCTCTTTGCCGGTGCCGCCCTGGCGGTCGGTGATAGCCCGGGCGGCCCCCGCGTCAACGAGATCAACTTTCAGCCGCCTGTCACGAAGATCGCCGAGGAGCTCTACGATCTCCACACGATGATGCTCATCCTGTGTACGGTGATCTTCGTCGGCGTGTTCGGCGTGATGTTCTATTCGATCTTCGCGCACCGCAAATCCAAGGGCCACAAGGCCGCCAATTTCCATGAAAGCACGACCGTCGAGATCATCTGGACGATCGTGCCGTTCGTCATCGTCGTGCTGATGGCGCTGCCGGCGACGAAGGCCGTCGTCGCAATGAAGGACACGACGAACGCCGATCTCACGATCAAGGTCACCGGCTACCAGTGGAAGTGGGGCTACGACTACGTGAAGGGCCCGGGCGAGGGCATCGGCTTCCTGTCGACGCTCAGCACCCCGCGTGACGAAGTGATGGGCAAGAAGCCGATCACCGACACGTACCTGCAGGAAGTCGACAACCCGCTCGTCGTGCCGGTCAACAAGAAGATCCGCATCATCACGACCGCGAACGACGTCGTCCACTCGTGGTACGTGCCCGCGTTCGGCGTGAAGCAGGATGCGATCCCCGGCTTCGTGCGCGACACGTGGTTCAAGGCCGACAAGGTCGGTACGTTCCGCGGTTTCTGTACCGAGCTGTGCGGCAAGGAACACGCGTACATGCCGGTCGTCGTCGAAGTCCTGTCGGAAGACGACTACGCGAAGTGGGTTACCGCGCAGAAGGCCAAGCTGGCCAGCGCCGCAGTCGATCCGAACAAGGTCTACACGATGGCTGAACTCGTCGCGCACGGCGAGGACGTCTACAAGGCGAACTGCGCAGCCTGCCACCAGGTGAGCGGCAAGGGCCTCGGCGCGTTCCCGGCGATGGACGGCAGCCCGATCGTGAACGGCCCGATCGCCGGCCACGTCGAGCGCGTGCTGCACGGCAAGGGCGCGATGCCGTCGTGGGCATCGCTGTCGGATCTCGACATCGCGTCGGTGATCACGTACGAACGTAATTCGTGGGGCAACCACAAGAACGACCTGCTGCAGCCGAAGCAAGTGGCCGACGCGCGTAACGGCAAGATGCCGGAAGACGCGGCGGGCGCAGCGGCACCGGCCGAAGCAGCGCCGGCGCAAGCCGCGTCGGGCGCAGCCGAGCAGCCGGCGGCAGCGTCGGCTTCGGCCGCCCTGTCGACGATCTACTTCGAGACGGGCAAGAGCGTGCTGCCGGCCGACGCGAAAGCGGCGATCGCCACCGCGGCCGACTATGCGAAGGCACATCCGGACGCGAAGCTCGCGCTGTCGGGCTTTACCGACAAGTCGGGCTCGGCCGACGCAAACGCCGAACTGGCGAAGCATCGCGCACAAGCCGTGCGCGATGCGCTGAAGGCAGCAGGCGTGGCGGAAGACCACATTATTCTCAAAAAGCCGGAAACGATCACGGGCGGGGCTGACGCGAAGGAAGCCCGGCGTGTCGAGATCGGCCCGGCGGCTTGACGTGTCGCTGAGTTAGTCGACGTATTCGCATTAGGAGATTCTCATGTCTAGCATCGGGCACGACGTAGCCGCGGACCACGCGCACGACGACCACGCGCACGAAATGCCGCACGGCTGGCGGCGCTGGCTGTTCGCCACCAACCACAAGGACATCGGTACGCTGTACCTGTTGTTCTCGTTCATCATGTTCCTGTCGGGCGGCGTGATGGCGCTCGCCATCCGGGCCGAGCTGTTCGAGCCGGGCCTGCAGATCATGCGTCCGGAGTTCTTCAACGAACTCACGACGATGCACGGCCTGATCATGGTGTTCGGCGCGATCATGCCGGCGTTCGTCGGCTTCGCGAACTGGATGATTCCGCTGCAGATCGGCGCGTCCGATATGGCGTTCGCGCGGATGAACAACTTCAGCTTCTGGCTGCTGCCGGTTGCGGCCGTGCTGCTGGTCGGTTCGTTCTTCGCGCCGGGTGGCGCGACGGCTGCCGGCTGGACGCTCTACGCACCGCTGTCGACGCAGATGGGCCCGGGCATGGACTTCGCGATCTTCGCGGTCCACATCATGGGCGCGTCGTCGATCATGGGCGGGATCAACATCGTCGTGACGATCCTGAACATGCGCGCACCGGGCATGACGCTGATGAAGATGCCGATGTTCGCATGGACGTGGCTGATCACGGCGTACCTGCTGATCGCGGTGATGCCGGTTCTGGCAGGCGCGATCACGATGGTGCTGTTCGACCGCCACTTCGGCACGTCGTTCTTCAATGCGGCAGGCGGCGGCGATCCGGTGATGTACCAGCACATCTTCTGGTTCTTCGGCCACCCCGAGGTGTACATCATGATTCTGCCGGCGTTCGGGATCGTGTCGCAGGTGATCCCGGCGTTCGCACGCAAGACGCTGTTCGGCTATAGCTCGATGGTGTACGCGACGGCTTCGATCGCGATCCTGTCGTTCATGGTCTGGGCGCACCACATGTTCGCAACGGGCATGCCGGTCACCGGCCAGCTGTTCTTCATGTACGCGACGATGCTGATCGCGGTGCCGACGGGCGTGAAGGTGTTCAACTGGCTCGCGACGATGTGGCGCGGCTCGATGACGTTCGAAACCCCGATGCTGTTCGCGATCGGCTTCCTGTTCGTGTTCACGTTCGGTGGCCTGACGGGCCTGATGCTCGCGATGGCGCCGCTCGACATCCAGTATCACGGTACCTACTTCGTGGTGGCGCACTTCCACTACGTGCTGGTGGCCGGTTCATTGTTCGCGCTGTTCTCGGGGTGGTACTACTGGGCGCCGAAGTGGACGGGCTGGATGTACAACGAGACGCGCGGCAAGATCCACTTCTGGGCGTCGATGATCTTCTTCAACCTGACGTTCTTCCCGATGCACTTCGTCGGTCTCGCAGGCATGCCGCGTCGCTATGCGGACTACCCGGCGCAGTTCACGGACTTCAACCAGGTGGCGACGATCGGCGCATTCGGCTTCGGCCTCGCGCAGGTGTACTTCCTGTTCGCAGTCGCGCTGCCGGCCTACCGTGGTGGTGGCGAGCTGGAAAAGGCGTCGGACAAGCCGTGGGATGGCGCGACGGGCCTCGAGTGGACGGTGCCGAGCCCGGCTCCCTTCCACACGTTCGAGCAACCGCCGCACGTCGAGTAAGTTTCACCGTGCGCTCCGCCGCTGTCTGCCGCTGCAGGCAGGCGCGGCGGGCGCCGAACTGAAGTGTCAGATGAACCGGAATCCACAAGAAAGACGAACGCCCGAGCAGATTCGCGCGGGCAACAAGCGGCTCGGCCTCATCCTGCTCGTCATCGCCGCCGTCTTTTTTATGGGTGTCGTGATCAAGCAGTGGTGGCTGTCCACCCACTGATGCAGTAACGGACGCAGTAGCGAGGAAGTTGTCGTATGTCGAAGCCGGAAGAGGGCGCCGTCGATCGCGCGTTCAATCGTTCGATGCTGGTGAAGCTTTTCGTCGTGGCCGGGCTGATGTTCGGTTTCGGCTTCGCGCTGATCCCGATGTATCGGGCGATCTGCCAGATCACCGGCATCAACAACCTGGTGCAGCGCGATGTCAGCGAGCGCGAGGTGAAGAACTCGCAGGTCGACTATAGCCGCACGGTGTCGGTCGAGTTCGATGCGAACGCGCGCGGCCCGCTCGGTTTCAAGCCGGAGCACAACAGTCTCGACGTGCATCCGGGCGAACTGACGACGATCGTGTACGACGTGACGAACGGGCAGGGCAGGCCGGTCGTCGCCCAGGCGATTCCGAGCTACGCGCCGAAGCAGGCGACGGAGTTCTTCAAGAAGATCGAGTGCTTTTGCTTTACGCAGCAGACGCTGGCCGCGAACGAGTCGCGCAAGATGCCGGTGGTGTTCGTGATCGATCCGAAACTGCCGAAGGACGTGAAGACGATCACGCTGTCGTACACGTTCTTCGAGCTGAATACGCCGGCCACGCCGGCGCCGGCGCCGGGCAAGACCGCGGCGCAGGGCGCGACGAAGCCGGACGCATGACGACGGAGGCGGGGCGATGACGGAGAAGCGGGGCGGGACGTTCGGCCAGGCGCTGAAAGCGGTGCTGTGGTCGTTCTTCGGGGTGCGCAAGCGGCGCGACCTGGAGGCCGACGCGACACAGCTGAATCCGCTGCACGTGCTGATCGTCGCGTTGTTGGCAGCCGGTGTGTTCATCGGCGTGCTGATCCTGATCGTGCGTGCCGTCGTGGGCTGAAGCCCGCGGCCACGAAAGAATGCAGTGCGCGGCGCCACGGTGCCGCGTGCAGGAAGGAGCGGTGGTGGTCACGCCGCGCAAGAAATAAAGCCGGAGCGGTTTCCGGTACACAAATTGGACTGAAGTGGAGAATCAAGCATGAGCGGTCAAAACCAGACCCCGTACTATTTCGTGCCGCATCCGTCGCAGCATCCGATCAGCGCGGCCATCGGCCTGCTGGTCATGCTCGGATCGACAGCGCTGTGGATCAACGGTCACGACTGGGCGCCGTTTACGGCGCTGCTCGGCCTGCTTTGGTTGCTCTTTACGCTGTATCACTGGTTCGGCGACGCGATCGCCGAATCGGAAGGCGGTCACTACGGCAAGAACGTCGACAAGTCGTACCGCTGGAGCATGAGCTGGTTCATCTTCTCGGAAGTCATGTTCTTCGGCGCGTTCTTCGGCGCGCTGTTCTACGCACGTGAAATCGCGCTGCACCAGCTCGGCAGCCTCGACTACAAGCTGATCTGGCCGGATTTCTCCGCCGTGTGGCCGAACGAAGGCCCCGCCGCGCTCGCCGGTCACTTCAAGACGATGGGCCCGTGGCCGATCCCGACGCTGAACACGGCATTCCTGCTGTCGTCGGGCGTGACGCTGACGATCTCGCACCACGCGCTGCGTGACGATCATCGCAAGAAGGCGATCGCCTGGCTGGCCGCGACGCTCGCGTTCGGTATCTGCTTCCTGTTCCTGCAGGGCTTCGAGTACTACCACGCGTACAACGAACTGAACCTGACGCTGAACTCGGGCGTGTACGGTTCGACGTTCTTCCTGCTGACCGGCTTCCACGGCTTCCACGTGTTCCTCGGCGGCACGATGCTCGCGGTGGTGCTGGTGCGGATGATCCGCGGCCACTTCAAGCCCGATCACCACTTCGCATTCGAAGGCGCCGCGTGGTACTGGCACTTCGTCGACGTCGTCTGGCTCGGCCTGTACGTCGTCGTCTACTGGCTGTAAATGGAACAACGGCCCGCGCAGCAATGCGCGGGCCGTTTTCATTGGGGTCGGTCGGGCAGCGTGGCTGCCGGCCTTCACCACCCGGGCGCCGCCGCGACTCAGTCAGGCGGCGCTTTTGCTTGGTGCCGTGGCTGTGCGGCGAAATGTCACAGCGGCCACGGAGGCAAACGGATCAACGCCCGATCGGCAGGCCGGTCGAATGGATCCAGCCCATCCAGTTCGCGATCAGGATGAGCAGGAACAGCGACACCGACAGCCCGACGCGGGTGGCGAGCGACCAGACCATGCGTTTCGTGTGGCCGCGGTCGTGCATCATGAAGTAGAGCGCCGAGCCCATGCTGGCAATGATGAGGACGAAGGCGATGGGAACGAGTATGTGCATGACACGAACCGGACGACGGCAATTCGAAAGGAAGAGGATAATTATCGCACTTCGCTTGTCAGCAGGTGCCGGGCGGGCCGCATGATGAAGATCCGCTGGCTGCCCGCGCTGCTGATTCTCGTCGTCGTCGCGGTTACGATCCGTCTCGGTTTCTGGCAGCGCGACCGTGCGCACCAGAAGGAAGCGCTGCAGGCGAGCATCGAGCGCTACGAGCAGGCGGCGCCCGTCGACGTCGGCGCGCAGCCGATGCCGCTCGCGTCGATCGAGTTTCATCGTGTGCGTGCGAAGGGCCGTTTCCTGCCCGACCAGGCCGTGTTCCTCGACAATCGGCCGTATAACGACCAGCCGGGTTTTTACGTCGTGATGCCGTTTAAACTCTCGGGCGGCGGCGTCGTGCTCGTGAACCGCGGCTGGCTGCCGCGCAATATCTCCGAGCGCACGGCGATCGAGCCGTTCGCGACGCCCGCGGGCGACGTCGAGATCGTGGGCATCGCGCGCGCCGACGCGTCGCGCGCGTTCGAGCTCGGCGAAGGCGGGTCGGCCGCGCACCAGAGGATCCGGCAGAACCTGGACGTCGCCGCGTATGCGAAGGAAACGGGGCTGCCGCTGCAGCCGTTCGTGATCCAGCAGACGAGCGACGACGGCGACAAGCTCGTGCGCGACTGGCCGGCGGCGACGACCGGCGTCGAGCGCAATTACGGTTACATGTTTCAGTGGTGGGCGATGGCGGCGGCCGCGCTCGGCTTCGGCCTGTACGCCGCGCGGCGTGCGGCGAAGAAGTCGGCCGGCGCGTGAGCGCCATGCCAGGACGCGGCGCCGGCGCCGCGGGTTCGTTTCGAGAGGTCTGATTTGTCCATGCAATCTTCCCGTCAGGGTCCGGCCGCTGCGCCGATCTCGCCCGCGGCCCGCAAGCGCGGCCGCTGGATGCTCGTGCTGCTGGGTCTCGTGTGCGCCGCACCGATGATCGCGTCGTACTTCACCTATTACGTGATCAAGCCGAAGGGCGGCTCGACCAACTACGGCACGCTGATCGAGCCGCAGCGCCCGATTCCCGCGGATCTGCAGGTGACCGACGAAACCGGCAAGACGGTGCCGCTGTCGTCGCTGCGCGGCGTGTGGCTGTTCGTGATGACCGACAGCAGCGCGTGCGACGAAGCCTGCGCGAAGAAGCTCTATTTCATGCGCCAGATCCGCGTCACGCAGGCAGGCGAGCGGCACCGGATCACGATGGTGTGGCTGCGCAGCGATGCGGGCGCGACGTCGCAGAAGGTGCTGGATGCGTACCCGGATACGCGCCGGCTCGTCGCCGACCCGGCCGCGGTGGCCGCGTGGCTGCCGGCCGACGCGGGCACGAAGGACAGCGACCACATCTACATGGTCGACCCGAACGGCAACCTGATGATGCGCTTCCCGAAGGATCCGAACCCCAGCAAGATCAAGTCGGACGTGACGAAGCTGCTGAAGTGGTCGAGCATCGGCTAAGGCAATACGAGAGGCAATGAACCGATGTCGTATCTACTGCAACTCGGCCTGATCGGCTTCTGCATCGCACTGCTGCCGCTGTCGTACGTGTGGGTGAAGGCCGACGACAACAAGTTTCGCAAGCTGGTGTGGATCACCACCTTCCTGACGCTCGACCTCGTGATGTTCGGCGGCTTCACGCGGCTGACCGATTCGGGGCTCGGCTGCCCCGACTGGCCCGGCTGCTACGGCACGTCGTCGCCGTTCATCGCGCACGCCGCGATCACGGCCGCGCACCAGGCGATGCCGACGGGCCCCGTCAGCATGTCGAAGGCGTGGATCGAGATGATCCACCGCTATTTCGCGATGGCGATCGGCGTGCTGATCATCGCGCAGGTCGTGATCGCGTGGACCGCGCGGCTGCGCCGCCGCCCGCTGCACGTGTCGCCGTGGTGGCCGACGAGCCTGCTGCTGCTGATCCTCGTGCAGGGCGCGTTCGGCGCGTGGACGGTCACGATGAAGCTGCAGCCGGTGATCGTCACGATCCACCTGCTGCTCGGCCTCACGCTGCTCGGCACGCTCGGCTGGCTCGCGGCGCGGCAGACGCCGCTGCCGTCGCATGACCCGGAAGCCGGCCGCTATCGCGCGGCCGCGCTCGCGGCGCTCGTGCTGCTGGTCGCGCAGATCGCGCTCGGCGGCTGGGTGAGCACCAACTACGCGGTGCTCGCGTGCACCGACTTCCCGACCTGCAACGGCCAGTGGATCCCGCCGATGGACTTCCAGCACGGCTTCCACCTGTGGCGCGCGCTCGGGATGACGAAGGACGGCGAGGCGATCACGCAGGACGCGCTGGTCGCGATCCACTGGACGCACCGCACGTTCGCGTTCGTCGTGGTCGCGTACCTGGTCGCGTTCGCGCTGAAGATGCGCCGCTTCGAATCGCTGCGGCGGCCCGCGAACGGCGTGCTGCTGGTCGTCCTGCTGCAGTTCGTGACGGGCCTGACCAACATCGTGCTGCAGTGGCCGCTGCCGGTCGCCGTCGCGCACAACGGCGGGGCCGCGATCCTGCTGCTGCTCGTCGTCATGTTAAACTTTCGCATCCTTTCAAGCCGCCCCGGCCGTGTCGCGCAGCCTGCGCGCGACGCTGCCCCGGCGTGACCGTCCCCATGCAAAGCACCCTCTCCCAATCGCCCGGTAGCCGGTTTTCGCAATACATGGCACTGACGAAGCCGCGTGTCACGCAGCTCGCGGTGTTCTGCGCGGTGATCGGCATGTTCCTCGCGACGCCGGGCATGGTGCCGTGGCATGTGCTGATCGGCGGCACGGTCGGCATCTGGCTGCTGGCCGGCGCCGCGTTCGCGATCAATTGCCTCGTTGAACAGAAGATCGACGCGATGATGCGCCGTACCGCGTGGCGCCCGTCCGCGCGCGGCGAGATCACGACCCCGCAGATCCTGATCTTCTCGGCCGTGCTCGGCAGCGTCGGCGCATGGACGCTCTATACGTTCACGAACCCGCTGACGATGTGGCTGACGATCGCCACCTTCGTCGGCTATGCGGTGATCTACACGCTGCTGCTCAAGCCGATGACGCCGCAGAACATCGTGATCGGCGGCGCATCGGGCGCGATGCCGCCGGCACTCGGCTGGGCCGCGGTCACCGGCGCTGTGCCGGGCGACGCGTGGATCCTCGTGCTGATCATCTTCGTGTGGACGCCGCCGCATTTCTGGGTGCTCGCGCTGTATCGCCGCAAGGATTACGAGAACGCCGGGCTGCCGATGCTGCCCGTCACGCACGGCGAGAAATTCACGCGGCTGCACATCCTGCTGTACACCGTGATCCTGTTCGCGGTCACGCTGATGCCGTTCATCTCCGGGATGAGCGGGGCCGTCTACCTGACGAGCGCAGTGCTGCTCGGCGCGGTGTTCCTCGCGTATGCGTGGAAGATCCATCGCGATTATTCGGACGAACTCGCCCGCAAGGCCTTCCGCTACTCGATCGTCTACCTGTCGCTGCTGTTCGCCGCGCTGCTCGTCGATCACTATGCACGCCCGCTGCTCGGCGTGTAACCGCACGGTTTGAACGCAATGCTCCAATCACGGTTCGGGCGCCGCGCGCGCCAAGGCTGGATGCTCGCGTGCGCATTCACGGCAGCGCTGCTGCTTGCCGGATGCGATAACGCGCCGAAATTCCAGAATCTCGACATCACCGGCAACACGCAGTTCGGCAGCGACTTCTCGCTGCCCGATACGGCCGGCAAGGTGCGCACGCTTGCCGACTTCAAGGGCCGTGCTGTCGTGATGTTCTTCGGTTATACGCACTGTCCGGACGTGTGCCCGACGACGATGGCCGAGCTGTCCGAAGCATTGAAGCAGCTTGGGCCGGATGCCGCGAAGCGCGTGCAGGTGCTGTTCGTCACCGTCGACCCGGAGCGTGACACGCCGGCGCTGCTCGGCCAGTACGTGCCCGCGTTCGATCCGTCGTTCATCGGCCTGCGGCCGGCCGACGAAGCGGCACTGAAGAAGGTCACGAAGGATTTCCGCGTGTACTACGCGAAGGTGCCCGGCAAGACGCCCGGCAGCTACACGATGGATCACACCGCCGCGAGCTACGTGTTCGACCGCGACGGCAAGCTGCGCCTGTTCGTGCGCGACGGCCAGGGCCCCGGCCCGTGGGTTCACGACCTGAAGCTGCTGGTCGACTGACCGGCCGCCGCCGGGCGCCCGGCCCGGCGATCACGTGACGGCCGCCACGCGCCGTCACGCTTTCCCTCTCTCTTCGTTGTTTGCCTGCACCGCCCGTCGGGCGGCGTGCCGGCCTGCGCGCGTATCGCGTAGATGTCGCGCAGGCGTCGCGTTACGGCAGCGCGGGCACGTTGAAGCCGGATGCGGCACGCGTGATCCGGAATTCCGTCACGCGATACGTGGCGAGCCCCTCGGTGACGAACGGATCGGTCTTCAGGATCGCGTCCAGCTCGTCGCGATCGATGCGGGCAGCGAGGATCACGCCGCCTTCGCGCGGCACCTTCGGCCCGGCCGCGATGAAGATGCCCTTGTCGAACAGCGGCTGCAGAAAGGCGCGATGGCGTTCGAGCGCGTCGTCGATGCGCTCGAGCGATACGGCGTAGTGGATGTCGATGACGTACATGGATGGCCCCCGGAATGATGCCGGCTCTTCGTGTGCCGGCTAGCCGGTCTTTTTAGCACAGCGGATGCGGGCTGTCGTGCCGGCGGTCGCGGGGCGGGGCGGCGTGCCGATCGCCGGTTCGCGGCGCCTGCGCGTATTCAAGTTGTAAGCCTCGGTGCCGTAAATAAATGGGCAAGCGTTTGCGCGCGGCAGGCCGTTCGCGCGCAGCGTGCGCATCGACATCGACAAAGGCACGCAGATGAGCAGAATGAGTTTGAACCGCAAGCTGTGGCTCGCGCTTGCGCTGGTATGGATCGGTCTCCTGGGCGTCGGCGCATGGAGCGCGTACGAGACGCGCGCGACGATGCTCGCCGAACGCAAGGCAGGCATCGCGAATCTCGTCGACTCGGCGGCCGGCATCGTGAAGGCGTATCACGCACTCGCGCAGAGCGGCACGCTGCCCGAGGCCGACGCGAAGCGCGACGCGCTCGCGAGCCTCGCCGCGATGCGCTACGGCGATTCGGGCTACGTGTTCGTGATGGACTCGAAGCCGGTCGTGCTGATGCATCCGACGCTGCCGAAGCTGGTCGGCACGCAGGTCGGCGACTATCTCGACCCGGACGGCAAGCCACTGTTCGTCACGATCCTGAACGCCGCAAAGGAAACCGGCAGCGGCTTCGCCGAGTACCGCGGACGCCTGCCGCACAGCGAGACTGCCGTGCCGAAGATCAGCTACGTCACGCGCTTTACGCCGTGGGACTGGAACATCTCGAGCGGCGTCTTCCTGAAGGACATCGACACCATCTACTACCGGACGCTGCTCGGCCACCTCGCAGTCGTGCTCGTGATCGGCTTCGTGATCAGCGCGGCGATGCTGGTGATCATCCGCAACGTGCGCAGCAGCCTCGGTGGCGAGCCCGACGAAGCGGCCGCGCTCGCGACGCGCATCGCGCAGGGCGACCTGACGCAGCCGGTGCCGGTGCGCGCGGGCGACCGCACGAGCATGATGGCCGCGATGCACGACATGCAGGCACGGCTGCAGGCGACGATCGGCGGGATTCGCCAGTCGGCCGGATCGATCGCGTCGGCGAGCCGCCAGATCTCGGCCGGCAACGACGACCTGTCGCAGCGCACCGAGGAGCAGGCCGCGTCGCTGGAAGAAACCGCCGCGAGCATGGAGCAGCTGACCGCGACGGTGAAGCAGAACGCCGACAACGCGCGGCAGGCGAGCGGGCTGGCGAACAGCGCATCGGAGATCGCACGCACGGGGAGCGACGTCGTGAACCGCGTGATCGGCACGATGGGGCAGATCGACGACAGCTCGCGCAAGATCGCCGACATCATCGGCGTGATCGAGGGCATCGCGTTCCAGACCAACATCCTCGCGCTGAACGCGGCGGTCGAAGCTGCGCGCGCCGGCGAGCAGGGCCGCGGCTTCGCCGTGGTGGCGGGCGAAGTGCGCTCGCTCGCGCAGCGCAGCGCGACGGCGTCGAAGGAGATCCGCGAGCTGATCGTCGACTCGGTCGAGCGCGTGCGCAACGGGTCGACGCTGGTCGGCCAAGCCGGCACGACGATGGGCGAGATCCTGCAGGCCGTCGCACGCGTGACCGACATCATGGGCGAGATCGCGGCCGCGTCCGAGGAGCAGGCGAGCGGCATCACGCAGGTCGGGCGCGCGGTCACGCAGATGGACCAGGTGACGCAGCAGAACGCGGCGCTCGTCGAGGAAGCTGCCGCTGCCGCCGCGTCGCTGCAGGAACAGGCCGCGCGGCTGCGCGACGCGGTCGGCGCGTTCCGGGTCGGCGGGCAAGCGGTCGAACCCGCATTCGATATGAAGGTGGCCGCTCAGGCGGTGGTGGCGTGACGTACCCGGCCTGATGCGCGACCGGTATAAACGCAACTAACGGCCGAGTCGCGCAACCTCCGCCAGCACCGCTGCGGTGCATACCCATATGAGCGGGATGTATTTCACTTCCCGCCGATCCTGTGACACCATTTGCCCCTTCCTGCGAGTCGGGGCATACCCGTATCGCGCCCCTTTTCAGTCAAGCAAGAAAGCGAGAAACAGATGAAGCGTCGCAGTCTCCTGAAGGTATTTTCCGTGCTGGCTACCGGTGCAGCACTGACGCTGTCGGCAGGCGCGCACGCCGAAGACAAGGTGATCAAGGTCGGCACGGTGGCCGGTCCGGATTCGGAAGTGTGGCAGCTCGTGCAGAAGGTCGCGAAGGAGAAGGAAGGCCTGAACGTGAAGGTCGTCGAGTTCAACGACTATGTGCAGCCGAACGCGGCGCTCGACGCGGGCGACCTCGACGCGAACAGCTTCCAGCACCAGCCCTACCTCGACAGCCAGGTGAAGCAGCGCGGCTACAAGCTGGTCACCGCGGGCCTGACCTACATCTCGCCGATGGGCGTGTACTCGAAGAAGTTCAAGGCGCTGAAGGACCTGCCGCAAGGCGCGAAGGTCGCGGTGCCGAACGATCCGTCGAACGAGAACCGCGCGCTGCTGCTGCTGCAGACGCAGGGCCTGATCAAGCTGAAGGCCGGCGCGGGCACGGGCGGCAACAACGCGACGGTGCTCGACATCGCCGACAACCCGAAGAAGCTGAAGATCTCCGAACTCGACGCCGCGCAACTGCCGCGCGTGCTGTCGGACGTCGATGCGGCCGTGGTCAACACGAACTACGCGCTCGCCGCGAACCTGCAGCCGACCAAGGATGCAATCGCGCTCGAATCGCTGACGAGCCCGTACGCGAACGTGATCGCCGTGCGCGCGAAGGACAAGGACCAGCCGTGGGTGAAGAAGCTGGTCAAGGCGTACCAGTCGCCGGAAGTGAAGGAATTCATCAAGAAGCAGTTCAAGGGCTCGATGGTCGCGTCGTTCTGAACGTCGCACACCGGTTGTCCCGTTGAACGAAAAGGGCCTGCATCATGCGGGCCCTTTTTTATTGGCGCGGCCGGTCGACGGCCGCAGGGTGCATCGCGTTCAACGCCGGCTCACATCTCGCCGCGCCGCGAGCAGATCGACATGATCTGCTGGATCGCATAGTTGTCGCGCACGCCCGGCAGCGATTGCACGACACACTCGTGAAAGCGTCGCTCGCGCGGCAGCAACATCGCGTTGTTGCGATACAGCGCGTCGCAGGAGCGCTGGATCAGCTGGGCCGCCGCGCCGTTGCGGCTTTCGCGCAGCGCATTGAGCATGCAGTCGTCGTATTGCGCACTGCCGTCGGTCAGCGCGAACGCCGCACCCGGCAGCGTCAGCGCGACGGCCGCGCATGCGATGGCTCGGATCCCCCGTTTCATGTGCTCTCCGATGGAGTGGACTGGGTCGGCCGACAGCATAACGTAAAGCCGCGAGCGCGGCAGACGCGTTGCGCCGGGCCGACGGGTGCCGCCGCCGGGCGGGTTTCGCGCGCGGGAGGCGCACCCCGTCGGGCGTCGCGGCCCGGCACCGTCGCGAAAGCGCGGAGTCAGGCGGTGGTCTGCGGAAATGGTATCCTCGTGCGTTCGCCGCTGCACGCCTTCCCGGGGCATGCGCGGGCCGGCCGCCCCTGCGTTGACGCGTGGCGGCGCCCGCATGACGGCGGCGGGAATCCATCATCCAGAACCGACACAATACGGGGGAGACACCCATGAAGCGTTTCAAGACTTTCGCGATCCGTTCGATCACGGCCGGCGTGGCCGCACTCGCGCTGGCAGGTGCCGCGCACGCACAGACCGTCAAGGTGCTGTCGATCGTCGACCACCCGGCACTCGACGCGATCCGCGACGGCGTGCGCGCCGAACTGAAGGCGGAAGGTTACGGCGACGACAAGCTCAAGTGGGAATACCAGAGCGCGCAGGGCAACACGGGTACGGCTGCGCAGATCGCGCGCAAGTTCGTCGGCGATCAGCCTGACGTGATCGTCGCGATCGCGACGCCGGCCGCGCAGGCGGTGGTCGCGTCGACGAAGAGCGTGCCGGTCGTCTATTCGGGCGTGACCGATCCGGTCGCCGCGCAGCTCGTGAAGGGCTGGGGCCCGTCGGGCACCAACGTGACGGGCGTGTCCGACAAGCTGCCGCTCGATCGCCAGGTCGCGCTGATCAAGCGCGTCGTGCCGAATGCGAAGACGGTCGGGATGGTCTACAACCCGGGCGAGGCGAACTCGGTCGTGGTCGTGAAGGAGCTCAAGGAAATCCTCGCGAAGCAGGGGATGACGCTGAAGGAAGCGGCCGCGCCGCGTACCGTCGACATCGGCCCGGCCGCGAAGAGCCTGATCGGCAAGGTCGACGTGATCTACACGAACACCGACAACAACGTCGTGTCCGCGTACGAAGCGCTCGTGAAGGTCGCGAACGAAGCGAAGATCCCGCTCGTCGCGGGCGACACCGACAGCGTGAAGCGCGGTGGCATCGCGGCGCTCGGCATCAACTACGGCGACCTCGGCCGCCAGACGGGCAAGGTCGTCGCGCGCATCCTGAAGGGCGAGAAACCGGGCGCGATCGCGTCGGAGACGAGCAGCAACCTCGAACTGTTCGCGAACACGGGTGCGGCCGCGAAGCAGGGCGTCACGCTGTCGCCGGATCTGCTCAAGGACGCGAAGACGGTCATCAAGTAAGCCGCGGCCCGACCGCTGCGCTTGCGGGCCCGATCCGGGCCTGAACGACCTCGCCGGACGGGCGGCTCCCACCCGGGGCCGCCCGTTCGCTTCGCCCGGCCGTACACGTCCGGCCGGGAAGCAACAGGATTTCCCCATCATGTCTCTGTTCTCGTTACTGGGCGCCCTGGAGATCGGCCTGATCTTCAGTCTCGTCGCTCTCGGGGTGCTGATCTCGTTTCGCATCCTCAACTTCCCCGACCTCACCGTCGACGGCAGCTTTCCGCTCGGCGGCGCCGTCGCCGCGACGCTGATCTCGGCCGGCTACGACCCGTTCAGCTCGACCTGCCTCGCGATCGTCGCGGGCGCGGTGGCCGGCTTCATCACCGGCTGGCTCAACGTGCGCCTGAAGATCATGGATCTGCTCGCCAGTATCCTGATGATGATCGCGCTCTATTCGGTGAACCTGCGGATCATGGGCCGGCCGAACGTGCCGCTGATCACCGAGCCGACCGTCTTCACCGTGCTGCAGCCCGACTGGATGCCCGACTACGTGCTGCGTCCGGCGCTGCTCGCGATCGTCGTCGTGGTCGCGAAGCTCGGCCTCGACTGGTTCTTCTCGTCGCAGCTCGGCCTCGCAATGCGCGCGACCGGCGCGAACCCGCGGATGGCGCGTGCGCAAGGCATCGCGACCGGCCGTGCGACGCTCGCCGGGATGGCGCTGTCGAACGCGCTCGTCGCGCTCGCCGGTGCGCTGTTCGCGCAGACGCAAGGCGGCGCGGACATCTCGATGGGGATCGGCACGATCGTGATCGGGCTGGCTGCCGTGATCATCGGCGAGACGCTGCTGCCGGCGCGCCGGCTCGTGCTGACGACGCTCGCCGTCGTGCTCGGCGCGATCGTCTACCGCTTCTTCATCGCGCTTGCGCTCAACAGTGAGTTCATCGGGCTGAAGGCGCAGGATCTGAACCTCGTGACGGCCGCGCTCGTCACGATCGCGCTGGTGCTGCCGGCGACGCGCAAGAAGCTGTTCGCGCGCAAGAACGGAGGGGCCTGACATGCTGTCCGCACAAGACCTGAAACTCACGTTCAACCCCGGCACGCCGATCGAGACGCGCGCGCTGCGCGGGCTGTCGCTCGAGATTCCCGACGGCCAGTTCGTCGCGGTGATCGGCTCGAACGGCGCCGGCAAGTCGACCTTCCTCAATGCGGTCAGCGGCGACCAGGCCGTCGATGCGGGGCGCATCTCGATCGATGGCACGGACGTCACGCGCAAGGCCGCGTGGGACCGCGCGCACCTCGTCGCGCGCGTGTTCCAGGATCCGATGGCCGGCACCTGCGAGGCGCTGACGATCGAGGAGAACATGGCGCTCGCGATGGCGCGCGGCGCACGGCGCGGCTTCCGGGGGGCGCTCGACCGGCCGTCGCGCGAACTGTTCCGCGACAAGCTGCGGCTCCTGAACCTCGGCCTCGAGAACCGGCTGACCGACCGGATCGGGCTGCTGTCGGGCGGCCAGCGGCAGGCGGTGAGCCTGTTGATGGCGTCGCTGCGGCCGTCGCGGATCCTGCTGCTCGACGAGCATACGGCCGCGCTCGATCCGAAGACGGCCGCGTTCGTGCTGGAGCTGACCGCGCGCATCGTCGCCGAGAGCAAGCTGACGACGATGATGGTCACGCACAGCATGCGGCAGGCGCTCGACTACGGCGACCGCACGGTGATGCTGCACCAGGGGCAGGTCGTGCTCGACGTGTCGGGCGACGCGCGCAAGGGGCTCGACGTGCCGGACCTGCTGCAGATGTTCGAGAAGGTGCGCCACGAGCAGCTCGACGACGACGCGCTGCTGCTCGGCTGACGGGCGGCAGGCGGGCTGGCGCGGTGTGCAGGGTGCGCATCGTGCCGGTCGGCAGGCCGGCTGGGCTGGGCGCGGTTCGGCCCGGCCCGGTTGCGCGATCCGGTTCGCGTGCGCCGTATCGACTCCGGAGGCGCGGGGCGGGCGTGCTGGCCACGCGCGCCGGTGATGCCGGGGGCGACGCGCCGTCATAAGTCGGGCCCGCCGGCTTGTTACCGGTCTTTCATCTGACAAAGGACCGGTTTCGTACCAGTACTGTTCGGCGTGGACGCATTGCCATATACTGTATATCCATACAGTTGTGGGTGGCGTCATGCTCGCATCCTCCATTTCTCCCGAATCCCTTCATCCGTCGCTTTGGCGCGGCTCGCAGCTCGCGCGTGGCGGCCCGCGCACGATCGACACGGGTTTTGCATCGCTGTCCGCCGAGTTGCCGGGCGGCGGCTGGCCGGTCGGCGGGCTCGTCGAGCTGCTGGCCGCGCAGCCGGGCTGCGGCGAGATGCGGCTGCTCGCGCCCGCGCTCGCGCGCACCGTCAGCGCGCGGCGCCCGCTCGCGCTCGTCGCACCGCCGCAGTCGCCGCATGCGACCGCGCTCGCCAGTCTCGGCGTGCCGGCCGACGCGCTGCTGTGGCTGCGCGCCGGCAGCCGCACGGATGCTTTGTGGGCTGCCGAACAGGCGCTCAAGACCGGCTGTTGCGGCGCGCTGCTGCTGTGGCAGGACGCGCGGCCCGATGCGCTGCGGCGTCTGCATCTCGCGGCTGCGCGCACGGGAGACACGCTGTTCGTGATGCTGCGCCCGCTGTCGGCCGAGCGGCAGCCGTCGCCGGCCGTGCTGCGGGTCGCGCTGTACCCGGTGCCGGGTGGCGTGTCGCTCGACATCGTCAAGCGGCGCGGCCCCGCCCGCAGCGAGCCGCTCGTGCTCGACCTGCCGTCGCCCATCGTGGAGAGCCGCTATGCGCGTCTTGCTCGGCATCCATCTGCCGCGCCTGCCGCTCGACGTGTGCGTCGCGCCTCCGTCTGACGGCGAGGCCGGCGGCGCCGGCTGTGCGGTGCTCGAGCAGGGTGTCGTGCTGATCGCCGACGCGGCCGCGCGCCGGCAGGGCGTGCGCGCGGGCATGAAGCGCGGCGGCGTGCTCACGCTCGCGCCGCACACGCAGCTCGTCGAACGCGATCCCGCGCGCGAGGCCGATGCGCTGCGCGCGGTCGCGCTCGCGTTGCTGCGCTTCTCGCCGTGCGTCGCGCTCGATGACGAAGCCACGCTGCTCGTCGACGTCGGCCCGAGCCTGCGCTTGTTCGGCGGGCTGCCGTCGCTGTGCCGCCAGGTGCGCGCGACGCTCGCGGCGCTCGGCTATGCGGCGCGCCTGTCCGCCGCGCCGACCGGGGGCGGTGCATGGCTGCTCGCGCGTGTGTCGGCCCGTGCACGCATCCGGCGCCGCGTTGCCGGCCAGGTGTCGCTCGTTCGTTCGCTCGACAGGCTGCCGTGCGTGCTGCTGCCCGATGCGCGCCCGTATGCAGGCTGGTTCGACGGCCTCGGTTGCCGCACGCTCGCCGATCTGCGCGGCCTGCCGCGTGCGGGGCTGCAGCGCCGCTGCGGCCCCGCGTTGCTGGCCGCGCTCGATCGCGCGTATGGCGATGCGGTCGAGCCGCTTGCATGGATGGCGGTGCCGCCCGTGTTCGACGTGCGGCTCGAATTGCAGGAGCGCGTCGAATACGCGGAAGCCGTGTTGTTCGTTGCACGGCGGCTCGTCGTGCAGCTCTGCGGCTGGCTGGCCGCGCGGCACCTGTCACTGGCCGCGATGACGTTCGATCTCGAACACGAGCGCGGCCGCCAGGCCGTGCCGCCGACGCCGCTCGAACTCGCGTTCGCGTCGCCGGTGCGTGACGAGGCGCATTTCATGCGGCTGCTCGGCGAGCGGCTCGCGCGCGTCGAGTTGCCGGCCGCGGTGATCGCGGTGCGGCTGAAGGCCACGCGCGTCGAATCGGTCGCGCCGCCGGCCGACGATCTGTTCCCCGAGCCGGGCGGCACGCGCGAGACGCGCGCGCGGCTGTTCGAGCTGTTGGTTGCGCGGCTCGGCGCGGACAACGTGCTGCGCGCGGCGCCCGTCGCCGATCACCGGCCCGAGGCCGCGAACCGCTGGCTGCCGCTCGACGCGCAGGCCGGCAAGCCAGCCGGCGGGCCGCCCGCCGTGCCGCCGAGGCCAGCGTGGTTGCTGGCTGAGCCGCTGGCGCTGTTGATGCGCGGGGAGCGGCCGGTATTTCATACGCCGCTGAGGATGATGTCGTCGGTGGAGCGGATCGAGGCCGGGTGGTTCGACGGTCAGCTCGCTGCACGCGATTACTGCGTCGCGCAGGACGAGGCCGGTGCGTGCTACTGGGTGTTCAAGGAGCGGGCGGGGAGCGAGGCCGAGCCGCGCTGGTTCCTGCACGGCCTGTTCGGGTGAGCGGCGATGGTTGCGGAATTCAGCTGGCTGCCCGATTACGCGGAGTTGTTCTGCCGTTCGAACTTTTCGTTCCTGCATGGCGCGTCGCATGCGGAAGAATTGGTCGAGCGTGCGTTCGAGCTCGGCTATCGCGGGATCGCGATCACCGACGAATGCTCGCTCGCCGGCGCACCGCGCATGCATGTCGCGGCGAAGGCGAAAGGACTGCCGCTCGTCATCGGTTCGTATTTCGAAGTCACGCCGGATGAAGTCGCGCCCGGCCACGATCCGGGCCCCGGCGCGTTCGGGCTCGTGTTGCTTGCGCAGAATCGTGAAGGCTACGGCAACCTGTCCGAGCTGATTTCGTGGCGGCGGATGGAGTCACCGAAGGGCACTTACAAGCTGACGTCGCGGATGCTGTCGGCGCCGCCTGCCGAGTTTGCGCATTTGCGCGGCCTGCCTGACTGCTTCGCGATTCTCGTGCCGACGTATCCGGTGCGTGCTGATGTCCTCGATGCGCAGGTCGCGTGGTTTCGCACGACCTTCGGCGAACGTGCACGGCTCGGGCTCGTGCAATTGCAGCGCGCGCTGGACGGGGCGCAGCGCGAGGAGATTCGTGCTGCGGCTGAGCGGCGTGGCGTGCGCATCGTCGCGCTCGGCGACGTGACGATGCACCGGCGCTCGTGCAAGGAACTGCAGGACGTGATGACGGCGATTCGCGTCGGGATGCCGGTCTCCGAATGCGGGTATGCGCTTGCGCCGAATGCGGAACAGCATTTGCGCGCGCGGAACCGGATCGGGAATCTGTATTCGCCGGCGGAGATCGAGGAGACCTGCACGATTCTCGATACGTGCGACTTCAAACTGGACTCGCTGCGCTACGAGTATCCCGACGAGATCGTGCCGAAGGGGCTCACGCCGACGAGCTATCTGGAGCAGGAAACCATGGCCGGGGCGGCCACACGCTATCCGCAAGGTGTGCCGGAGAAGGTGTCGAAGCAGATCCGGTATGAACTCGGCCTGATCGCACAACTGAGCTACGAGCCGTTCTTCCTGACCGTCTACGACATCGTCAAATACGCGCGCAGCCAGAACATCCTGTGCCAGGGTCGCGGCTCGGCGGCGAACTCGGTCGTCTGCTTCTGTCTCGGCATCACCGAGGTGAATCCCGAGCAGAGCACGATGCTGTTCGAACGCTTCATCAGCGTGGAGCGAGGCGAGCCGCCCGACATCGACGTCGACTTCGAGCATCAGCGTCGGGAAGAAGTGATCCAGCATATCTATGAAAAATACGGGCACAACCGCGCCGCACTCGCCGCCGCCGTATCGACCTATCGCCCGCGTGGCGTGCTGCGCGAAACCGGCAAGGCGCTCGGCGTCGATCCGATGCTGGTCGATCGCGTCGCGAAAGCGCATCGCTGGTTCGATGGCAGCCGCGACCTGCTGCAGCAATTCTCGACGATCGGGCTCGATCCCGAGACGCCGCTCATCCTGGCGTGGGCCCGGCTCGCCGCGCGGCTGCTGAACTTCCCGCGCCATCTGTCGCAGCACTCGGGCGGTTTCGTGATCAGCCGCGGCAAGCTCACGCGGCTCGTGCCGGTCGAGAACGCGGCGATGGACGGGCGGCGCGTGATCCAGTGGGACAAGGACGATCTCGAAGCACTCGGGCTGATGAAGGTCGACGTGCTCGCGCTCGGCATGCTGTCGGCGCTGCATCGCGCATTCGACATGCGTACCGCGTGGCGCGGGCCGCCGGAGCCGGATGGCGAGCCGTTCACGCTGAAGCACATTCCTCAGGATGACAAGGCGACCTACGACATGATCTGCCGTGCCGATACGGTCGGCGTGTTCCAGATCGAATCGCGCGCGCAGATGTCGATGTTGCCGCGCCTGCGCCCGCGGACTTACTACGATCTCGTGATCGAGGTTGCGATCGTGCGACCGGGGCCGATCCAGGGCGGGGCCGTGCACCCCTATCTGAAACGGCGCCAGGGCATCGAAAAGGTCAGTTATCCGAAGGAGGACTTGAAGCCGGCACTCGAACGCACGTACGGCGTGCCGATCTTCCAGGAACAGGTGATGCAGATCGCGATGATCGCGGCAGGCTTCACGCCTGGCGAGGCTGATGAACTGCGCCGCGCGATGGCCGCGTGGAAGCGCAAGGGCAATCTCGAGCAATATCACCGCAAGATCGTCGACGGGATGCGCGAGCGCGACTATCCACCCGACTTCGCCGAACAGATCTTCGAGCAGATCAAGGGCTTCGGCGATTACGGTTTCCCCGAAAGCCATGCAGCCAGCTTCGCGAAACTCGCGTACGCCAGCAGCTGGCTCAAATGCCACGAACCGGCGATCTTCCTCGCCGCGCTGCTGAACAGCCAGCCGATGGGTTTCTACCCGCCGTCGCAACTCGTGCAGGACGCGAAGCGCCACGGCGTGCAGGTGCTGCCGATCGACGTGACGCAAAGCAACTGGGAAGCATCGCTCGAAGCGCTGCCCGACCAGCCGCCTCCCGATGGCCAGCCGGCCGTGCGGCTCGGCCTGTCGCTCGTGCGTGGTCTCGGCGAAGCCGCGGCGCGACGCATCGAAGCGGCACGCGCAACCGACCCCTTCGACAACGTCGATACCCTCGCGCGCCGCGCTCAACTCGAACGCCGCGATCTCGAAGCGCTCGCCGCCGCGAACGCGCTTGCAACGCTCGCCGGCCATCGTCGCGATGCGTTGTGGCAAGCGGTTGCAGCAGCCCCCGAACGCGACCTGCTCGCGACCGCGCCGATCGACGAACCCGAGAGGCCCGCGCTCGGCGCGCCGTCGGAAGCCGACGACATCCTCGCCGACTATCACACCACCGGCCTCACGCTGAACCGCCACCCGGTCGCGCTGCTGCGGCCCGCGCTGCGTGCGCGGCGGCTGTCGTCCGCGGCCGAACTGCACGACCGCCCCGACGGCCGGCTCGCGCGTGCGTGCGGGCTCGTGACTGCGCGGCAGATGCCGGGCACCGCGAAAGGCGTGATGTTCATGACGCTCGAGGACGAAACGGGCTGCGTGAACCTGATCGTCCGGCCCGAGCTGCTCGCGCGGCAGCGCCGCGAAACCCTCGATTCGCGTTTGCTCGCCGCGTCCGGTGTGTGGCAGGTCGCGAGCGACGTGAGGCACCTCGTCGTGCAGCACTTCGAGGATCTGACGCCGCTGCTCGGCGGCCTGCGCACGTCGAGCCGCGAATTCCATTGACGCCCCGTTGCGGGGGCGGCGCGCCTGCCGTTATCCGTGCATACCAGTCGGCTCAACTGGTTCTATTCAGGTCTCATATTCGCGCCCAAAATCTGGCCTGACCGCGCACTGGAACTGTCCCCTTGCATACCAATCCGGGTAAATCCCTATCCCGTACTTCGTTGTAAACAAAGGGTTTATGGGTGCTAAAACGCTTGCCGGACAAGGCTTCCAGCGATTTCGGCACCGCTAATACCAGTTCGTTGACTGGTATTATGGTGGTTATATAATGCCCTCACTTTCGACGGCCTGCGGTCGTCGTCCGACACCCGGAGGCACATGGAAACCGGCTGGTCCGAACTGGCGCCCGATCCCCTCAGCGACACGCCGCTTTATCTGCAGCTCGCCCGCAACCTGGCGAGCGCGATTCACGCCGGCGCGTGGCGGGCCGGTGAGGCGCTGCCGTCGGAGCGGCTGCTGTCGATGTCGGTCGGCGTGTCGCGGATCACGGCCCGTCGCGCACTCGCACTGCTGGTCGAGCAGGGGCTGATCAAGCGGGCGCGCGGGGCGGGCAGCTTCATCACGCCGCGCGTTGCCGATCCGCTGTCGCGTCTCGTCGGCTTCACCGAGAAGATGCGGCAGCGTGGCTTCGTGCCCGATTCGGTGTGGCTGTCGCGCACGCTGCGCGCCGCCAACCGCGACGAGATCACGCGTCTCGGCCTCGCGCCCGGCGCGACGGTGGCGCGGCTCGAACGGCTGCGCCGCGCGGACGGCATCGTGATGGCCGTCGAGCACTCGACGCTGCCGGCCGCGGTGGTGCCCGATCCGCAGGTGCTCGGCGCGTCGCTGTACGAATACCTCGAAGCGCGCGGGATGACCGTCGTGCGCGCGCTGCAGCACTTTCGCGCGGCGAACGCGACGCACGCGATCGCGAAATGGATGGCGGTGAAGCCGGGCTCGGCGCTGCTGGTGATCACGCGGATCGGCTACGGCGCCGACCAGCGCGCGATCGAAGTGAGTGAAACGTATTGCCGCGACGACTACTACGACTTCGTCGCCGAACTGAAACGCTGACGCGCGAGACTGCCCGCGCGCGGCAAGCGTGAAGTAACGACACGAATTTGCAAATCACGACGCGGATGCCTGCGTCACCAGATCATCAAGAGAACGTCATGCTGACTGGAAACATCCTTACCCCCGACGGCTGGATTCACGGTTCGCTCGATAGCGAGAACGGCCGCATTACGACCCTCGACGGCAAGCCCGTCGATCCCGCGAAGAACGACGCGCCTTACATCCTGCCCGGTTTCATCGACCTGCACGTGCATGGCGGCGGCGGTGCCGACGTGATGGAAGGTGGCGACGCGATCGAGACGATCGCCCGCACGCACGCGCAATTCGGCACGACGAGCCTGCTCGCGACGACGATGACCGCGCCGCGCGACGAACTGATGAAAGTCGTCGGCAACCTCGGCAGCGTCGCGCGCACCCGCACGCCGGGCGGCGCGCGCGTGCTCGGCGTGCACCTCGAAGGCCCGTACATCAACCCCGGCAAGCTCGGCGCGCAGCCCGACGCGGCCGTGTCGGCCGTGCTCGACGAAGTGCTGAAGTACCTGTCGATCGCGCCGATCCGGGTCGTCACGCTCGCGCCGGAAATCGCCGGCCACATCGAGATCATCGGCGAGATGGCCGCGCGCGGCGTGCGCGTGCAGCTCGGCCATTCGCTCGCGACCTACGACGACGCGGTGGCCGCGCTCAAGCACGGCGCGTGCGGATTCACGCACCTGTTCAACGCGATGTCGCCGCTGCATCACCGCAACCCGGGCCTGGTGGGCGCGGCGCTTGCGCACGCCGAATACGCGGAAATCATTCCCGACCTGCTGCACGTGCACCCGGGCGCGATTCGTGCTGCGCTGCGTGCGATCCCGCGCCTGTACGTCGTGACCGACAGCACGTCCGCCACCGGCATGCCCGACGGCGAATACCGGCTCGGCAGCCAGCACGTGACGAAGTGCCTCGGCGGCGTGCGCCTCGCCGACGGCACGCTCGCCGGCAGCACGCTGACGATGGACCAGGCGCTGCGCAACCTCGTGTCGCTCGGCCTGCCGATCGCCGACGTGTCGAACCGGATGTCGCGCTATGCGGCCGACTACCTCGGCGTCACCGATCGCGGCCGCCTCGAGCGCGGCGCATGGGCCGACCTCGCGGTGTTCGATCGCGACCTGAACCTCACCGCGACCTACGTCGAAGGAGAATCGATTGTCGAATATGCTTAAGGAAGCGCGCGAGTCCGCCCAGGTCGTCGCCGCGCAGATCGCCGACACCACGCGCGTCGAAGCGCTCGCCGGCCAATTGCTCGATCACCCGCCGGCCGTCGCGCTGACGGTCGCGCGCGGCAGCTCGGATCACGCCGCGAGCTATTTCGCGAGCCTGACGATGAGCCGCCTCGGCGTGCCGGTCGCGTCGCTGCCGATGTCGGTCGCCACGCTGCAGCAGGCACCGCTGAAGGTGCAGGACCAGCTCGCGATCGCGTTCTCCCAGTCGGGCAAGAGCCCCGATCTCGTCAACACGATGGCCGCGCTGCGCGAAGCCGGCGCGCGCACCGTCGCCGCCGTGAACGTGCTGCCGTCGCCGCTCGCCGACGCATGCGAGCACCAGTTGCCGCAGCTCGCCGGCCCCGAACTGTCGGTGGCCGCGACGAAGAGCTATATCGCGATGCTGTCGCTGTCCGCGCAGATCGTCGCGTACTGGCAGCGCGACGCCGAGCTGACGACCGCGCTGCGCGGCCTGCCCGACGTACTCGCGCAAGCCGGCCAGCTCGACTGGTCGCAGGCCGTAGCCGCGCTGGCGGGTGTCGAGCGGATGATCGTGATCGGCCGCGGGCTGGGCCTCGCGATCGCGCAGGAAGCCGCGCTGAAGCTGAAGGAAACGTCCGGCATCCAGGCCGAGGCGTTCTCGAGCGCCGAAGTCCGTCACGGCCCGATGGAGCTGATCGACCGCGACTATCCGCTGCTCGTGTTCGCCCCGCCGGGGCCCGAGCAGGCCGGCCTGCTGCAGCTCGCCGCAGACATGCGGGCACGTGGCGCCGCCGTGCTGCTCGCGGCGCCCGCCGGCACGCCCGGCGCGACGCTGCCGCTCGCGCAGTCCGCCCATTCGGCGCTCGACCCGATCGCCGCCATTCTTTCGTTCTACGTGATGGCGGCGGATCTCGCCGTCGCGCGCGGCCGCAATCCCGATACGCCGCGCCACCTGAACAAAGTCACCGAAACGCACTGATAGCCGAGACAGCCGATGAGACGCGCCGAGGAGTCCCAGTTGAAGAGCCCCACCCACGATCAGATCGTCCTGCTTGCCCCGCTGACGGGGCCGATCGTTCCGCTGGCCGACGTGCCCGATCCGGTGTTCTCCGGCGGGATGTTCGGCGACGGCATCGGCATCGACCCGCTCGCGGGCCAGCTCGTCGCGCCGTGCGCGGGCGTCGTGTCGCACCTCGCGCGCACGGGCCACGCGGTGACGATCACGACGCCGCAAGGCGCGGAAGTGCTGCTGCACATCGGCATCGACACCGTCGAGCTGAACGGGCAGGGCTTCACTGCGCACGTCGAGTCCGGCGCGCGTGTCGAGGCGGGCACGCTGCTGATCGAGTTCGACCAGGATGCGGTGGCGCGCAGCGCGCATTCGCTCGTATCGGTGATCGCGATCGCGAACTCGGATGCGTTCGAGGTCGTCGATCGTGCCAGCGGCTTCGCGACGGCCGGCAAGACGCCGCTGCTCGCGCTGCGCGGCAAGGGCGAAGCGGCCGTGCAGGCGGCACAAGCCGGCGCTGCGGCGCAGAACGAAGTGCGCCGTGAAATCGTGCTGGCGCAGCCGGGCGGCCTGCATGCGCGGCCGGCCGCGCGTGCACGCGAAGCCGTGCGCGGGTTCGACGCGACCGTCGACGTGCTGTTCGACGGCCGCAAGGCGTCGATCGCGAGCGTCGTCGGCCTGCTCGGCCTCGGTGCCGGCGAAGGCGCGACGGTCGAACTGGTCGGCCGTGGCGCGCATGCGCAGCAGGCCGTCGATGCGGTCGAGCACGAGCTGCTGCGCGAAGCGCATGGCGAAGTCGAGGAAAAACCGGCGCGGCTGAGGTCGCCCGCGCCGCAGACGGTCGCGCGCAACGTCGGTGCCTCCATCGACCCGAACACGCTCGCAGGCGTGTGCGCGGCGCCCGGCATCGCGGTCGGCACACTGGTGCGTCTCGACGATGCGGAAATCGTGCCGCCCGAGCAGGCCGCCGGCACGCCGGCTGCGGAAAGCCGCCAGCTCGACCAGGCGCTGAAGGTGGTCGACGTCGAACTCGACGAAACGGTACGCAACGCATCGGCACGCGGCGCGGTCGGCGAAGCGGGCATCTTCGCGGTGCACCGCGTGCTGCTGGAAGACCCGACGCTGATCGACGCGGCGCGCGACCTGATCAGCCTCGGCAAGAGCGCGGGCTTCGCCTGGCGCGCGACGATCCGCACGCAGATCGACACACTGTCGAAGCTCGACGATGCGCTGCTCGCCGAACGCGCGGCCGACCTGCGCGACATCGAGAAGCGCGTACTGCGCGCGCTCGGTCATACGAACGGCGCCACGCGTGCGCTGCCGGACGAAGCGGTGCTCGCGGCCGAGGAATTCACGCCGTCCGATCTGTCGTCGCTCGATCGCCAGCGCGTGACCGCGCTCGTGATGGCGCGCGGCGGCGCGACGTCGCACGCGGCGATCATCGCGCGGCAGTTCGGCATTCCGGCGCTGGTCGCGGTTGGCGATGCGCTGTATGCGATTCCGGACGGCACGCAGGTCGTCGTCGATGCGAGCGCGGGCCGGCTCGAACACGCACCGACCGCGCTCGATGTCGAGCGCGCGCGGCACGAACGCCAACGCCTGGACGGCGTGCGCGAGGCGAACCGGCAACTGGCGGGAGAAGCCGCCGCGACGGTCGACGGTCGCGCGATCGAGGTCGCCGCGAACATCGCGACGCTCGACGATGCGAACACCGCGGTCGACAACGGTGCCGACGCGGTCGGCCTGCTGCGCACCGAATTGATGTTCATCCATCGCCAGGCCGCGCCGACGGTCGTCGAGCACCAGCAGAGCTACCAGTCGATCGTCGACGCGCTGCAGGGCCGCACTGCGATTATCCGCACGCTCGACGTCGGCGCCGACAAGGAAGTCGATTACCTGACGCTGCCGCCCGAACCGAACCCGGCACTTGGCCTGCGCGGCATCCGTCTCGCGCAGGTGCGCCCCGATCTGCTCGACGATCAGTTGCAGGGCCTGCTCGCGGTGAAGCCGTTCGGCGCGGTGCGCATCCTGCTGCCGATGGTGACCGACGTGGGCGAGCTCGTGCGCCTGAAAAAGCGTATCGACGAATTCGCGCGCGCACAGGGCCGGACCGAGCCGATCGAGGTCGGCGTGATGATCGAGGTGCCGTCGGCCGCGTTGCTGGCCGACCAGCTCGCGCAGCACGCGGATTTCCTGTCGATCGGCACCAACGACCTGACGCAGTACACGCTCGCGATGGACCGCTGCCAGGCCGATCTGGCCGCGCAATCCGACGGCCTGCATCCGGCCGTGCTGCGCCTGATCGACATCGCGGTGCGCGGTGCGGAAAGGCACGGCAAGTGGGTCGGCGTGTGCGGTGCGCTCGGCGGCGATCCGCTCGCGGTGCCGATCCTGGTGGGCCTCGGCGTGACCGAACTGTCGGTCGACCCCGTATCGGTGCCGGGCATCAAGGCGCGTGTGCGCCGTCTCGATTACCAGTTGTGCCGTCAGCGCGCGCAGGATCTGCTCGCGCTCGATTCGGCACAGGCGGTAAGGGCAGCAAGCCGCGAGGTCTGGCCGCTCGACTGAGCGTCGACGGCAGGTTCGCGACCGGTTTCACGACGAAAGCAATTAGGTCAACGACGATTAATGACGAGACAAGGATTGGAGGACTGAATGAACGGGAATCCGTTTCTGAAAATACAGGGCCTGGGCCGGGCGCTGATGCTGCCGATCGCGGTATTGCCGGTTGCCGGCATCCTGCTGCGACTCGGCCAGCCGGACGTGTTCAACATCAAGATGATCGCCGACGCCGGCGGTGCGATCTTCGACAACCTGCCGCTGCTGTTCGCGATCGGCGTGGCGGTCGGCTTCGCGAAGGACAACAACGGCGTGGCGGCGCTCGCGGGCGCGATCGGCTACCTGATCGAAACCGCGATCATGAAGGACATCGATCCCAAGCTGAACATGGGCGTGCTGTCCGGGATCATCGCGGGTGTGGTCGCGGGCCTGCTGTACAACCGCTATAAAGACATCAAGCTGCCGGACTACCTCGCGTTCTTCGGCGGCAAACGGTTCGTGCCGATCATCACCGGCCTGGTCTGCGTGATACTCGGCATCGCGTTCGGGTACGTCTGGCAGCCAGTCCAGCATGCGATCGACGCGGCCGGCCAGTGGCTGACGACGGCGGGCGCGATCGGTGCGTTCGTGTTCGGCTTCCTGAACCGCCTGCTGCTCGTCACGGGCCTGCACCACATCCTCAACTCGCTCGCGTGGTTCGTGTTCGGCAACTTCACGCCGCCGTCCGGCGGCGAGATCGTGCACGGCGACCTGCACCGCTTCTTCGCGGGCGACCCGACCGCGGGCACCTTCATGGCCGGCTTCTTCCCGATCATGATGTTCGGCCTGCCGGCAGCGTGTCTCGCGATGCTGCACGAAGCGCCGAAGGAGCGCCGCGCGATGGTTGGCGGGCTGCTGCTGTCGATGGCGCTGACGTCGTTCCTGACCGGCGTGACCGAGCCGATCGAATTCAGCTTCATGTTCCTTGCACCGGTGCTGTACGTGATCCATGCGGTGCTGACGGGGCTGTCGCTCGCGATCTGCCAGATCCTCGACGTGAAGCTCGGCTTCACGTTCTCGGCCGGCGCGATCGACTACGTGCTGAACTACGGGCTGTCGACGAAGGGCTGGATCGCGATCCCGCTCGGCATCGCGTACGGTGCCGCGTACTACGGGCTGTTCCGCTTCTTCATCCGCAAGTTCAACATGGCCACGCCGGGCCGTGAACCGGCATCGGCCGATGCGGCCGCGGAATCGTACGCATCGGGCGGCTTCGTCGCACCGGCTGCGGGCGCCGCGGCGGTTGCCGCTGCGCCGCGCGCGCAGCGCTACATCGCCGCGCTCGGCGGGGCCGGCAACCTGTCGGTCGTCGACGCGTGCACGACGCGCCTGCGCCTGACCGTCGTCGATCCGGAGCGGATCTCGGAGCCGGAGCTGAAGTCGATCGGCGCGCGTGGCGTGCTCAAGCGCGGCGGCAACAGCGTGCAGGTGATCATCGGGCCCGAGGCCGACATCATTGCCGACGAGATGCGTACCGCCATCGGCAGCGGCGCGGCAGGCGCGGCATCGACGGCGACCGCAGCCGCCGCGCAGCCCGTCACGGGCGCGGCCGCCGGCCCGCTCGATCCGGAGCCGACGCGCTGGCTCGCGGTATTCGGCGGCGCGACCAACGTCGTGTCGCTCGACGCGATCGCGACCACGCGCCTGCGTGTGGTCGTGCGCGATCCGTCGGCGGTCGATCGCGATCGTCTCGGTACGCTCGATGTCGCATGGGTGTCGGTCGACACGTTCCACATCGTCTGCGGCAATGCGGCCGCACGTTATGCCGAACAGCTCGGCGCACGCCTGCCGCCGTCGGGCAGCGGGGCGGCCGTGCAACCGGCCTGATGCGATGAAGCCGGCCTGATCCGCGACGCGGGTTCGGGCCGGCCGGCAAAACGAAAACGGCTTGCGATGCGTCGCAAGCCGTTTTTCTTTGGTGGTGCGGTGATGCGACGTGTTCGTCCGCATCGCGCTACCTCTCGACCGCCTGGTCGTTCACGGTTCCGTCAGCAAAAAGGTAGGCTTCCGGTAACCGATGCGCGGTAGCGCGACGCGTTCGCCCGCATCGCGCCACCGCTCGACTGCTTGGCCGATCACGGATTCGTCAGCGTAAAGGTGGGCTTCCGGTAGCCGACGCCGGCCCGGTCGAGCTTCGGCAATTCGCGTTGCGTGAGCAGCGTCGCGAAACCGGCCCAGTCGCGCTGCAGTGCGGCCATGTCGACGTGATGCGTGTCGCCGCGCTTGAAGCGCACGCCGGCCGCATACGGCAGCTCCCAGTCGGCCCGGTGCCATGCGCGCTCGGCCAGCGCGAGCAGCCGCGGATAGGCCATGTATTCGAGGAAGGTGTCGTTGCGCATCACCTCGCCCCATGCCTGCCCCTGCATGCCTTCGATGCGCGGCGCGGGGCCCGTGCCCGTCACCTCGAACGCGTTGCCGTCGCGGTCGCCCATCACTTCGGCGTTCTGCGGCAGGTTCTCGGGCGCGAGCGAGAACACCTTGTATTCGTCCGTCGCGTGCGAGCCCCAGTAGTAGCCGCGCTCGCGCGGGTTCAGCGTGTACGGGAAGTCGAAGTACAGGTAGTCGGGCAGCGCGAGCACCGTCAGGTAGCCCTTGCCGCTCAGGTCGCGCGCGCTGTCCGATGCGCCCCAGAAGATCGTGTCCCACAGCGACACCATCACGTGGCGCGTGCTGAAGTCCTGCGGCCCGTTCGCATGCTTGATGCCGTCCTGCCACGCGGCCATCGTGTCGATCCCGTTCGCGCTGACCGCCGCGCTCACCTGTTGTGCGAAGCGCGTCGGCAACTCGTCGGTCGACTTGATTTCGCCGCGCTGGAGCAATGCCGCGCACGCGGGCGAACGCGCCCATGGCTTGTCCTGCGCGGCGAGATCGATACGCCCCTTGTTCGGGTCGGTGCCGTTCAGCGGCTGGAAGCCTCCGCCGAGGAAGATGTTCTTCGCTTCGTCGCCGCCGTAGTGCCAGATGTGCAGCGGCGCTTGCGCGTCCGCATGCATCGCGGCGATTTCGCGGATCACCTTCGACGCGAAATTGAGCGCGCCCGGTACGCACGGGTTCAGGTCGCTGCGCCGGTCGTAGAACTGCACCGTCGTCAGGTTCGACGTGTCCTGCGGATCGAGCAGCCGGTACGCGTTCGCTTCCTGCTCGCGGCCGGCCGCATGCAGCCGCCGGTAACGTGCCTCCATCGTCACGACGGCCGCGCGCGCATGCGCGGGCATGTCGATCTCGGGGATGATCTCGACGAAATGCGCGGCCGCGTAGCGCACCAGCGCCACGTAGTCGTCGCGGGTCAGGTAGCCGCCGCCCGAGCGGTTGTCCGGGCCGGAGCCGAGCTGCGGCAGCAGGCAGCGCGTTTCGCTCGGGTCATGGCAGCGGCGTCCCCCGATCTCGGTCAGCTCGGGCAGGCCGGGAATCTCGATGCGCCAGCCCTCGTCGTCGGACAGGTGCAGGTGCAGGCGATTGAGCTTGTACGCGCTCATCTGGTCGATCAGGCGGCGCAACGTGGCCGGGTGCTTGAAGTTGCGTGCGAGATCGACGTGCATCCCGCGATGCGTGAAGCGCGGCGCGTCCTCGACGAGCATCGCCGGGATCGGGCCGCCGCCGGCGGGTGCGAGCGAGTAGAGCGTCTGCACGCCGTAGTAGAGGCCGGCGCGATCGTAGCCTTCGATCAGCACGCCGCGCGGCCCGATCGCGAGCCGGTAGCCGCCCGGCGTTGCGATATCGGCCGGCAGCCGGCGCGGCGCGACGGTGCCGCGTACCGGCACGCGTGCGCCGTCGAGCCCGAGTGTCGTCGCGCGTTCGCGCAGCGCCGCGACTTGCGCGTCCGGCAGGTCGGGCAGCGCGAGCTCGACGCCGCGCAGGTCGAGCGTGCCGGGCAGCGGCTGCTCGCGCTTCACGCTCGGTAGCGCGCGGCTCCCGTCGGGCCGCGCGGCCACGGGCGGCGCGTTGCCGGTCGAGTTGTTCTGCGCGTCGGCCGGCAGCGATTCGACGTAGCGCAGCTCGTCGTCGGTGTCGTTGTAGCGGAGCACGGCAGGCGGCGCGCCATCGACGACCACGTACGGGCGCGGGATCACGTCGCTGTAGCGCAGCAGCCAGTATTCGGCGACGAACGGCAGCTCGAGGCGCTCGCCGGGGGCAAGCCGCACCGAGCCCGGTTGCGGCGTCAGTTCGTACAGGTCGCCGGTGAGCCGCCGCAGCGCGAAGCCCGGACGGTCGATCCGCAGCAGGCGGCGGATGCTGTGCAGGTAGAGCTTCCAGCCGCCGTCGGCGATCGTCTGGTGGCCGCGGTTCTGCAGGATCAGGCGGCCCGTCGCGCAGGCCGCGCCGTCGGCACCCAGATCGGCGCATGGCACGCCGGCTGCGGCCGCGTGATTGTTGTCGACGGCGACGCGCAACGCGAGGCCGTTCGACAGCCGCGCCGCGAGATCGGCCGGCGGCACGGGTGGACGGACGGCGCCGGCCGTCGCGACCGCCGCGCTCGACGCTGGCAGCGCGCCGAGCGCGCCGAGCGCGACCGGCGACAGTGCCGCGATCAGCAGGCCGGCAAACAGGGTGGGCAAGGTTCGGTTCATGCGGACTCCTGAGAAAAAAGGGGGCGTAGCGGCGTCACGGGATGACGTCGTTGCGGGCGGGTCTTTCAACGGAGCTGCGGGGACAACGGGGTGCGCGGGCGATGCAGCTGCCCCGCGCGCAGTCGACACGCGTGGGCGTGCGGTTACGGAACGGGTGGCGGGCAGGCGTGCCGGTCGGATCGGCGCGGGCGGGTGCGCGTCTTCATCGGCGGCGCGCGGCAGCGGCTGCTGCGGATGCCGTGGCGGCGCGACCGGTGGCACAGGCGCGCGTCCGGCCTATGCGGACGATGATGGCGACGCTCGCCGACGAAGCGCAACCGGACGCCGCACGCCGACGGCGAGACAGCGCGCAAGCGCGCGCCACATACGGGATTCGCATGTCTCCCCCACCCAGATGGATTCGGCCTGTCAGCGGCCGTGTCCAAAGATCTTATGAAACCTTTTATTGGTATTCAAGTGGTATCAATCTGGCGCTAAATTGGCATCGATGCGCTGGGCCTGTCTGGCCGGCCGGGGCGAAAAAAAACCTCGCGCGAGGCGAGGTTCCTTCCGGATGGCGGCCGCGTGACCGGCCGTACACGTCAGTCGCGGACGCGCGCTTCCTGCGTCTTCTGCCGCGCTTCGAGCCACATCGCGTTGACGATGCCGAACGACAGCGCGACGCCGATACCGAGAATCCAGCTGAAATACCACATGATCCGACTCCTTGCGAAACGGTGGGCGAGGGCGCGTGCGCGCCCCGTCCCGGTTCAAAGCATCAATACATCGAATGCTTGTTCTCTTCGAGCACTTCGCGCGTGACCTTGCCGCGCATCACGCGATACACCCAGCTCGTGTAGAGCAGGATGAGCGGCAGGAACACGATCACCGCGAACAGCATCACCTGCAGCGTCATGTGGCTCGACGTCGAGTCCCACACGGTCAGGCTGCTGCGCGGGTCGAGCGACGACGGCATGATGAACGGGAACATCGAGAAGCCGGCGGTCAGGATCACGCCCGTGATCATCAGGCCCGTGCAGAAGAACGCCGTCTTCTCCTGCTTCGAACCGGCGAGCAGCAGCGCGAGCAGGCCGCCCGCGATCGCGACGACGGGTGCTGCGATCATCCACGGGAATTCGCCGTAGTTCGCGAGCCACAGGCCCGAGCCCGCGGCGACGTCCTTGAGCAGCGGGTTCGCGACGCTATCGGTCGGCGCGGCGTGCGTGATGTGGAAGCCGCCGATGGTGGATGCGATCAGCACGCCGGCCAGCACGAACAGCACGACCGCGAGGAACGACGCCACGCGCAGCGCGACCGATGCGCGGCGTGCGATCACGCCTTCTGTCTTCATCTTGATGAAGGCCGCACCGTGCGCGACGAGCATCGTGAGGCTGACGAGCCCGCACAGCAGCGCGAACGGGTTCAGCAGCGCCCAGAAGCTGCCGTAGTAGGTCACGCGCAGGTCGCTGTCGAACTTGAACGGCACGCCTTGCAGCAGGTTGCCGAACGCGACGCCGAACACGAGCGCGGGCACGAAGCCGCCGATGAACAGGCCCCAGTCCCAGCCCGCGCGCCAGCGCGGGTCAGGCCGCTTGCTGCGGTAGTCGAAGCCCACCGGCCGGAAGAACAGCGCGAACAGCACGAGCAGCATCGCGAAGTAGAAGCCGGAGAACGACGCCGCGTAGACGAGCGGCCAGGCCGCGAACATCGCGCCGCCGGCCGTGATCAGCCACACCTGGTTGCCTTCCCACGTCGCACCGACGGTGTTGACGATGATGCGGCGCTCCTCGTCGGTCTTGCCGAGGAACGGCAGCAGCGCGGTCGCGCCCATGTCGAAGCCGTCGGTGACGGCGAAGCCGATCAGCAGCACGCCGACGAGCAGCCACCAGATCAGCTTGAGAGTTGCATAGTCCATAGCGATTCCTTGTTCCGTTTCAGGTGCGTGCTCACGCCGGGGCGCGCTCGCTGGCGGCCGCGATTTCGTGGTGATAGCGGCCGGTATGCAGCGACGACGGGCCGAGGCGCGCGTACTTGAACATCAGCTTGATCTCGATGACGAACAGCGCGGTGTAGAACAGGATGAAGCCCGCGAGACTCAGGTACAGGTCGCTCGGCTGCAGGCTCGATGCGGACAGGTGCGTCGGCAGCACGCCGGCGATCGTCCACGGCTGGCGGCCGAGCTCGGCGACGATCCAGCCGAATTCGATCGCGATCCACGGCAGCGGGATCGCCCACACCGCATAGCGGAGGAACCAGCGGCGGTTGTCCTGCAGCAGTTCGCGGCGCGCGCAGAACCAGAACGCGGCAATGAACGTCGCGACGAACAGGAAGCCGAGGGCCACCATGATCCGGAACGAGAAGAACACGGGCGCGACCGGCGGGATCGTCTTCTTCGCGGCGGCCTTGATCTGCTCGGGCGTTGCATCGACCACGTTCGGCGTGAACTGCTTGAGCATCAGCCCGTAGCCGAGATACTGCTTGTGCTGGTCGAACAGCGCGCGGGTCGCGTCGCTCGTGTCACCCTGCTTGATCTTCTGCAGCGCGCCGTACGCGATCATCCCGCTCTGGATGTGCTCCTCGCTGTGCTTCGCGAGGTCGCGCAGGCCGATCACCGGTTCGTCGATCGAGCGCGTCGCGATCAGGCCGAGCGCATACGGGATCTTGATCGCGTAGTCGGTGCGCTGTTCTTCCTGGTTCGGAATGCCGATCAGCGTGAACGATGCGGGGGCCGGCTGCGTTTCCCATTCGGATTCGATCGCGGCGAGCTTCATCTTCTGCACTTCGCCGGTCGTATAGCCCGATTCGTCGCCGAGCACGATCACGCAGAGCGTCGCCGCGAGGCCGAAGCCGGCCGCGACCGCGAACGAGCGCAGCGCGAAATCGACGTCGCGCTTCTTCAGCAGGTACCACGACGACACGCCGAGCACGAACATCGCCGCCGACACGTAGCCGGCCGACACCGTGTGCACGAACTTCACCTGGGCGACCGGGTTGAACAGCACGTCGAACAGGCTCGTCATCTCCATGCGCATCGTCTGGTAGTTGAACTCGGCGCCGACCGGGTTGTTCATCCAGCCGTTCGCGACGAGGATCCACAACGCGGACAGGTTCGAGCCGAGCGCGACGAGGAATGTGACCATCAGGTGCTTGACCCTCGACAGGCGATTCCAGCCGAAGAAGAACAGGCCGACGAACGTCGATTCGAGGAAGAACGCCATCAGGCCTTCGACCGCGAGCGGCACGCCGAAGATGTCGCCGACATAGTGCGAGTAGTACGACCAGTTCGTGCCGAACTGGAATTCGAGCGTGATGCCGGTCGTCACGCCCATCGCGAAGTTGATCCCGAACAGCTTGCCCCAGAACTGGGTCATGTCCTTGTAGACCTGTTTGCCGGTCATCACGTAGACGGCTTCCATGATGACGAGCAGCCAGGACAGGCCGAGCGTCAGCGGCACGAACAGGAAGTGGTAGAGCGCCGTGATGCCGAACTGCAGACGTGACAGATCGACGACTTCACTACTTATCATGGTGGTCTCCCTCGGTGGGTGCAGGCGCCGGCACCGAGAGCAGCTTCTCGGCGACGGCGGCAGGCGGCAACGACATGTGCTCGGCCTGCGGATGATTGAAGAATGCGTATTTGAGCGACATCAGGAGGATCAGCTTGACGATCAGCACCAGGGTGATGTCGCGGGCGAGGGTCGGTCCGCGTGCCCACGCGGCGATGCGCGCGCGCCAGCCGATCGTGCCGGCCGGCCGCGGCGGAGGCGCAGGCTCTTTATTGATCGAGATCAAGGCGATTATCCTGAATCGATTTAGGTCTGATTTGGGGCGACTTTACGTCGGATTTATGACGGCCGTGAAGCTGTTTTAATCCTTTTGCGCCTGACATGCCAATTTTAAAAGGACGGCTTTCCAATGCCGAGTGCTGCGCTGCGGCAGACCGTCGCGAAACACGGGCCGAAATTTGAGGCAGATCAAGGTTATGCGGAAGGGGCCCGCAAACGGCCTATTACCTGACGAATCAGGTCAATTAATCGGCAAAGAATCGAGTGGAGAAGCGGGTGAAAAGCAGCGGATAAAGCAGGCGAAAAAAAACCGCTGCCGGTCGGGCAGCGGTTTTTGATGAAGCGCTCTAAATCGCAGCGATTTACGCGTATTCGGCGAGGGCGGTGCGCATCTTTTTCATCGCGCTCGCTTCGATCTGGCGGATACGTTCCGCCGACACACCGAACTCGGCGGCGAGATCGTGCAGCGTCGAGCCGCCCGAACCGTCGTCGTCGACGTGCAGCCAGCGCGCCTCGATGATGCGGCGGCTGCGCGCGTCGAGCGCGTCGAGTGCCTGCGCGATGCCGTCCGTCTGCAGCGTGTCGCGCTGACGCGCGGCGAGCACGGCGGTCGGTTCGTTGTGCGAGTCGGCCAGGTAGGCGATCGGCGCGTACGACTCCTCGCCGTCTTCGACCTGCCCTTCGAGCGCGATGTCGCCGCCCGACAGACGCGTTTCCATTTCGGTCACGTCTTCGCGCTTGACGTTGAGTTCCTTCGCGAGGCCGTCGATCTCCTCGGGCGTCATCGCCTGCAGGCCCTTCTTGTGGCTGCGCAGGTTGAAGAACAGCTTGCGCTGCGCCTTCGTCGTCGCGACCTTCACCGTGCGCCAGTTGCGCAGGATGTACTCGTGGATCTCGGCCTTGATCCAGTGGATCGCGTACGACACGAGACGCACGTTCTGGGCCGGGTCGAAGCGCTTCACGGCCTTCATCAGGCCGATGTTGCCTTCCTGGATCAGGTCGCCGTGCGGCAGGCCGTAGCCGAGATAGTTGCGCGCGATCGACACGACGAGCCGCAGGTGCGACAGCACGAGGCGGCGTGCCGAGTCGAGATTGTTGCCTTCACGGAATTCGGTTGCGTACTGGCGTTCCTCTTCGGGCGTCAGCAGCGGAATGCGGTTGACGGCCTGGATATACGCGTCGATGTTGCCAAGCTGGCCCGGCAACATCGATTGGGCTGCGAGCGCCAGCGAGCCTGCCGATGCGGCCTTGGCCGGCGTCTGGCTCAGGGTGTTCGGGAGGGTCAGGGCATTGCTCACTAAAAAAACTCCTTTGGAATCAGGGACAAACCCCCGGTCTCGAATGAAATTCCGTGGGCCATCTTAGCACTCCCGCAATCCGAGTGCTAATTCCTTAGAGCAAGCGTGGGCATCGGAGTTCCCACTTTTTCTATCGAGCCAGTCGAGTCGATAGTCTAATCTGCGACAGAGGGAGCGAGGCGAAGTTCCGTAAGCCGTTGTTTCTGATGGTAATCAGTAGACGATTTCAATTTTTGTCGTTTTGGAAGGAAGCCATTTCGCTTTGTGATGCCGATTCGAAAAGTCCTTTACCATACCATTCAGTTCGCTCGAGCCGGCCGAAGCGGCAGGCTCCATTCAACCCACAAAGTTGGAGTGTCAGATGAACAATAAGAAGAATCGCCGGCCCCGCAGCCGGCTTGCGCTGCACGCGATGCTGGCGGCGTCCCTTCTGGGCGGATCGGGTGCGGCATGTGCGGATCGATGGGGGATTCAGGCGGGCGGCGGCTTTTCGGATCGCCGCGGGGTCGACAAGGCCGATCTCGGCGTGGTGTGGGATCCGGGCTGGAACTGGTGGGAAATCGGCGGCTGGCACTTCGCGTTCGTCGTGGAAGGGCATGCCGGCTACTGGCATACGGGCGGCAACGTCCACAGCAGCATCGGTGAATTCGGCGTGACGCCGATGTTCCGTTTCATCAAGAGCGCCGGGGCGATCCGCCCGTTCATCGAGGCCGGCGGCGGCGTCCGGCTGCTGACGCACCCGACGATCTCGGATAGTTTCTCGATGGGGACCGCGTTCCAGTTCGCGCCGACCGCGGGGGTGGGCGTGCAGTTCGGCCAACGGCAACAGTATCAGGTCGGCTACCGTTTTGAACATGTGTCTAACGCGGGTATCAAAGAGCCGAATCCTGGTATAAATTTCCACCAGTTCTACTTGCAGTACAACTTCTGATCCGCACGCCCGCGCACGGCGTGCGCGTTGCCGAGGAGTCAGGCGATGGCGAAGGTGGTCGATGCGGTCCGCGCGCTCGAGCGCGACCGGTTCCGGGCGATGGTGGACGGGGACGGCGAAGCGCTCGACACGCTTTTGTCGGACAAGGTGTTCTTCGTGCACACCAACGGCAAACGCGAAACCAAGCAGCAGTTCATCGACGCCATCGTCGCCGGCCGCCGCCGCTATCGCCAGATCGAAATCCAGTCGCAGGACGTGCTGCCCGTCGGCGATGCGACCTGCGTCGTCACCGGGCGTGCGTTGATCGAGATGGAAACGAACAACGGCGGCCTGGTCTTCCCGATTGCGTATACCTCCGTCCATACCCACGAACAGGGCCGCTGGTGCCTGTTCGCGTGGCAGGCGACGCGGTGCGCGACCGAGACATGAGCGCGTGTGGCGCTCCTTTTCATGTCCCGACCGAAGCGGCCTTCTGGGCCGCTTTTTGCTGCCTCGTGCGGCGCGGATCGCGCGGCGCACGGGCGGTCACGCCCCGCTCGCTGACGTTTGAACCCTGAAACGGAACCCGGCGGTCAGGCCGCCGCGCGGCGATCCGCGCAGTGCCAGGCCGAGCGGTTGATCGCACTGACGACCGCATCGAGCGCGGCGCTTGCCGCATCGGCGTGCAGGCCGACACCGTGCCGCAGCGGCGCATCGCCGACCCGGCAGCCGACCGATACCGCGATCCGCCCGTCCGTCGTGCGCGCGTGTTCGCACGTCGCGACGTCGATCGCGGCGTCGGCGGCCGCCGCGAAGGCTGCGGCCATACGTCGCACGGCATCGTCGGGCGTCGTGTCCGCCGCCGCCGCCGGCGCAGCGATCTCGCGGTTCCGCCAGCGCGCGCCGCTGCCGTGACGCGCAGCCGGCCCGTCGGTGTCGAAGAATTCGCTCGCGAACAGCGCGCAGATCGCGTCGCCCGTCACTTCCTCGCCGGACGCGTCGGCGAGCGTCTGCACCGCATGGCTGAATTCGATCTGCACGCGGCGCGTCGGCGTGAAGCCCATCCCGCGTTCGAGCAGGAACGTCGCGCCGCCCTTGCCGGACTGGCTGTTCACGCGGATCACCGCGTCATAGCTGCGGCCGAGGTCGGCCGGGTCGATCGGCAAGTACGGCACTTCCCAGGCCGCGTCGGGGCGCTGCTGCGCGAAGCCCTTGCGGATCGCGTCCTGGTGCGAGCCCGAGAATGCGGTGAACACGAGGTCGCCCGCGTACGGATGGCGCGGATGCACGGGAATCTGGTTGCAGCGTTCGACGACGCGGCGCACGGCGTCGATGTCGGAGAAATCGAGGCCCGGATCGATGCCTTGCGTGTAGAGATTCAGCGCGAGCGTGACGAGATCGACGTTGCCGGTGCGCTCGCCGTTGCCGAACAGGCAGCCCTCGATGCGGTCGGCGCCGGCGAGCAGCGCGAGTTCGGCCGCCGCGACCGCGGTGCCGCGGTCGTTGTGCGGATGCACGGACAGCACGATGCTGTCGCGATACGCGAGGTTGCGGTCCATCCACTCGATCTGGTCGGCGAACACGTTCGGGCTCGCGGCTTCGACGGTGGCCGGCAGGTTGACGATCATCTTGTGATCGCGGGTCGGGCGCCAGGTTTGCGCGACTGCGTCGCAGATCTCGCGCGCGAACGTCAGCTCGGTCATGCTGAAGGTTTCCGGCGAGTACTGGAAGGTCCACTGCGTGTCGGGGCGCGCGGCGGCGTGTTCCTTGATGATGCGCGTGCCGTCGATCGCGAGCGCTTTCACGTCGGCCTTCGACATCCCGAACACGATGCGGCGGAACGACGGGCAGACCGCGTTGTACAGGTGCACGATCGCGCGCGGCACGCCCTCGAGCGCGTCGAACGTGCGGGCGATCAGGTCTTCGCGCGCCTGCACGAGCACTTCGATCGTCACGTCGTCGGGAATCCGCTTGTCGTCGATCAGCTTGCGGACGAAATCGAAGTCGGTTTGCGAAGCCGACGGAAAACCGACTTCGATCTCCTTGAACCCGATCGCAACCAGCATCTCGAAGAATTCGAGCTTCTGCTCGATGCTCATCGGCTCGATCAGCGACTGGTTGCCGTCGCGCAGGTCGGTGCTCATCCAGACGGGCGCGCGCTCGATGGTGCGCGACGGCCATTTGCGGCCATTGAGGCGGACGGGCTCGAACGGGCGGTACTTGTCTTGCGGATTGCGCTGCATCTTCTGGACCTCGGGTCTCAAGTCGCGAGCGAAGACGGGCGGCATGGGCGACGGTTGGCGCTGCCTCGCTCCGCGGCACGTAAGCGCGCTGCGGATGCGGATGATCTTCGCGAATCGGCCGACGGATAGACGGACGAATGCTGACGACTTCGGGTTGTAAAAACTGCGAGAGGGGTACTGCGAGGAACTGCTGGGAGGGACCGTGCGGACAGCACACGGCGCTACGAAAGCCTTAGGCTAGTCGTAGCGATAGCGGCCGCGCTAGGCGGCCGGACGTAATTCGGAGGGTGTTCGGAAAGGAACGCATGACGGCAACTCTATGCCAGGATGCGCTCGCGTGTCAAATGCCCTGCAAGCGGGGCCGGTTCGCGAGCGTGCCGTCAGCGCGCGATGCGGGCGATCTGCACGATCGTCGCGACCTGCCGGGCGACCGTGTCGGGCACCGGTACTTCGCCGCGCAATACGGCGTCGGTCCACGCGGCCGTCGTGGCCGCATCGCGCGATTCGGGCAGCGCGACGGGGGACGCATCGGTCGACGAGCGCTCGGCCTCGATCAGCGTGTCGCACACGCCTTCGTGCAGCCAGTCGACCTGCACCTGGCGTCGCGTATCGGCAACGGCTTCGCCCTCGGTGCCGCGAGCCAGCAGCGCGCCGCCGAGCGCAGCGTCCGGATGGTCGCGGAACAATTGAGCCAGGCTGTCGCGGTACGGCGGGTGCGTGTAGTTGACGAGCCGCAGGCCGGCCGGCGCGAACGGCTGCAGGATCTTCACGAGCGTGTGCGTCGAGTTGCGCACGCCGAGCACGCTGCGCATCGACAGCAGATGCGCGATACGCGGCGCCAATACTTCGATCGACGCGAACGCGACGCGGCGCTCGGCAAGCGTGTCCTCGATCGCATCGTGCGACGTCGATGGCGCGAGCGACAGCGCCGAGAAAATCTCGGCGCTCGTCACACGGCCTGGATCCTGCTCGACGCCATGCACGAGCACCGGCACGCCTTCGCGCGCGAGCAGCAGCGCGAGCAGCGGCACGAGGTTCGGCTGCTTGCGCGCGCCGTTGTAGCTCGGGATCGACACGGGGCGGAACGCGGCGTCCTGCACGTGCACCGGCGCGAACGACGCCTGCGCGGCGGCGAGCATCGCAGCCAGCTCGTCGGCGGATTCGCCCTTCAGCCGATAGGCGATCAGGATCGCGCCGAGTTCGACGTCCGACACGCGCGCGTCGAGCATCGCGCGATAAAGCTCGAACGTGTCCTCGGCGGACAGTGCGCGTGCGCCGTGCGGGCCGCGGCCGATTTCCTTGATGAAGCGGGCGCACGGGAACGGAACGGCAGCGGGATCGTGGGAAGCGGTCATCGGGGCGTGGGGCGGGCGGCCGGCATCGGGCCGCGCTGTGAACGGTGAGGAATGCCCCGAGTATCGCACGGGTGAGGCTGTCGCCAAGCGAGGCCGCGCAGCGCGGCGCGCTACACTCTGGTTCCCGGCGGTGCGCGCGCCGGCTGCGCCGCGCCCGTGCCGTTGCCGGCCGAATACGACTACGAGAGACATCCCATGAAGCTCTACAGCTATTTCCGCAGTTCCGCGTCGTACCGCGTGCGGATCGCCCTGAACCTGAAGCAGCTGCCGTTCGACTATGTGCCCGTGCACATGCTGCGCGACGGCGGCGAGCAACTGAAGGACGCGTACCGCGCGCTGAATCCGGACGCGGTCGTGCCGACGCTGACCGACGGCGACGCGACGCTGCAGCAGTCGCTCGCGATCATCGAATATCTCGAGGAAACCCATCCGGAACCGGCGCTGCTGCCGAAGCAGCCGGTCGATCGCGCGTATGTGCGTGCGGTCGCGCTGCAGATCGCGTGCGAAATCCATCCGCTCAACAACCTGCGCGTGCTGAAGTACCTGAAGCACACGCTGCAGGTGCCCGAGGAGGCGAAGAACGCGTGGTACCGGCACTGGATCGAGGCGGGCTTCGAATCGCTCGAGACGCGTCTCGCGAGCGATCCGCGCACCGGCAAGCTGTGCTTCGGCGACACACCGACGCTCGCCGACGTGTGCCTCGTGCCGCAGGTGTTCAATGCGAACCGCTTCTCGATCGACACGACGCGCTATCCGACGATCCAGCGGATCGTCGACCATGCGGCGGCGATCGATGCGTTCAAGGCCGCCGAGCCAGGCGTGCAGCCTGACGCCGAGTGAGCGAAGCGCGCCCCGCGGCGCGCATGAAAAAGGGCGCCCGAAGGCGCCCTGTGCGAGGCGGGCCGGCGGTGTTCAGCCGAGCAGCGCGTCCGCGAATTCGACCGCGCTGAACGGCTGCAGATCCTCGACCTTCTCGCCGACGCCGATGAAGTAGACGGGTACCGGGCGCTGCCGCGCGATCGCGGCGAGAATCCCGCCCTTCGCGGTGCCGTCGAGCTTCGTGACGATCAGGCCGGTGAGCCCGAGCGCGTCGTCGAATGCCTTGACCTGCGTGAGCGCGTTCTGGCCGGTGTTCGCGTCGATCACCAGCAGCACTTCGTGCGGCGCGCCGTCGTGCGCCTTCGAGATCACGCGCTTTACCTTCTTCAGCTCTTCCATCAGGTGGAGCTGCGTCGGCAGGCGGCCGGCAGTATCGGCCATCATCACGTCGATCTTGCGCGCGCGCGCGGCGCTGACCGCGTCGAAGATCACTGCGGCCGGATCGCCGCTTTCCTGCTGCACGACCGTCACGTTGTTGCGCTCGCCCCAGACCGCCAGCTGTTCGCGCGCGGCCGCGCGGAACGTGTCGCCCGCGGCCAGCAGCACCGACTGGTCGAAGCTCTGCAGATGCTTCGCGAGCTTGCCGATGCTGGTCGTCTTGCCCGCACCGTTCACGCCGGTGATCATCATCACGAGCGGCTGCGCGCGGCCGAGCATCAGCGATTTCTCGAGCGGCGAGAGCAGCTCGACGAGCAGGTCGTGCAGCGCGGCCTTTACCTGCTGCGGGTCGGTCAGGCGGCCCGCGCGCACCTTTTCGCGCAGCGCGCCGAGCAGGTACTCGGTCGCGTCGACGCCCGCGTCGGACATCAGCAGCGCGGTTTCGAGCTCCTCGTACAGATCCTCGTCGATCTTCGTGTTGACGAACACGCCGGTGATGCTCGAGCCCGTCTTGGCGAGCCCCGTTTTCAGGCGCGCGAGCCACGATTTCTTCGCGGTGGCGTCCTGCAGCGGCGGCGGAACGATTTCGACCGTCTCGACGACTTCGTCGCGGCCGTCGTTGGTCGGCGTGACCGTCATCACGACGGCCGGCGCGGCCGGTTGCGCGGGCGCTCGCGGCACTTCGGCCACAGGCGGAGCCTCGACCGCGGGCGCATCGGACGGTTCGTCCGTTGGCTGCGCGTCGGCCGATTGCGATTCCGCCGGATCGGGCTCCTGCGTTTTCTTGAATCGTTTGAAGAAGCTGAACATGGTCTGACGTCGGGAAGAGGACGGGCCGCCGCCAGGGGCGGGCACCGGACGGGCCGTTCTGCGTTCGCGCGGGCGCGGCGCACGGCGGCCGAAACCGTGCATTTTATCAGTGCGGCGGGGCGCTCGCGTCAGTGTGCGGCGCCGCTGTGGTAACGTGCGCCTGTTTAGCGGTGCGCCCTCTTGCGCGCCCGGTCCCTCCGTCGTCGATATTCCGTATGTCCCGTTCCTCTCCCGGCCGCCCGGCGGCCCCTTCCAGCCGCGGCAAGCCGCACACGATCCGCATCATCGGCGGTGACTGGAAACGCACGCCGCTCGCCGTGCTCGATCTCGACGGCCTGCGGCCGACGCCCGATCGCGTGCGCGAGACGCTGTTCAACTGGCTCGGCCAGGATCTCGAAGGCTGGCGTTGCCTCGACCTGTTCGCGGGCACCGGCGCGCTCGGTTTCGAGGCCGCGTCGCGCGGCGCGGCGAGCGTCGTGATGGTCGAGCGCCATCCGCGTGCCGCGCAACAGCTGCGGGCGATCAAGGACAAGCTCGGCGCGCGAGCGGTCGAGGTCGCGGAGGCGGACGCGTTGCGGCTCGCGGCCGGGCTCACGCCGGGCGCGTTCGACGTCGTGTTCCTCGATCCGCCGTTCGGCGATCTGGCCGTGCTCGAGCGCGCGATCGCGCTGGCGGCATCGCTCGTCGCGGCGGGCGGCGCGCTGTACGTCGAAGCAGGGGCGGAACTCGATCCGGCCGCGCACGACGCGCTCGCGGGCTGGCAGGTCGTGAAGCACGGCAAGGCCGGTGCGGTTCACTATCATTTGCTGCGGCGCGAAAATGATGAATAATGCGCGTTCCATACGAGGCGGCGCGCCGCAAAGGCGACGCATGCCCATCTCGGCAGCGGCGTGCGCATCGCACGGCTGCCATCCCGTTTGCGTGATGACAGGAGGAGCGACATGGTAGTCGCCGTGTATCCCGGTACGTTCGATCCGCTGACGCGCGGGCACGAAGACCTCGTGCGGCGTGCGTCGAGCATTTTTGATACGCTGGTGGTTGGCGTCGCCGACAGCCGCGCGAAAAAGCCGTTCTTCTCGCTGGAAGAACGTCTGACGATTGCGAACGAGGTGCTCGGCCATTATCCGAACGTGAAGGTGATGAGTTTCACCGGCCTCCTGAAGGATTTCGTCCGCACCAACAATGCGCGCGTGATCGTGCGCGGCCTGCGCGCCGTGTCCGATTTCGAATATGAGTTCCAGATGGCGGGGATGAACCGCTACCTGTTGCCCGACGTCGAGACGATGTTCATGACGCCGTCCGATCAGTACCAGTTCATCTCGGGGACGATCGTGCGCGAAATCGCGCAGTTGGGCGGCGATGTCAGCAAGTTCGTGTTCCCGTCCGTCGAGAAGTGGCTGACCGAGAAAGTCGCTGCGATGGGAGGCCCTGCCGCGTAATGCGGCGCCGGCCGGTTTCGTTGCGAAGCCGGCCGCCGGCCTGAAGAAGTGAGATCAGTATGGCTTTGATGATTACCGACGAGTGCATCAATTGCGACGTGTGCGAGCCCGAGTGCCCGAACGGCGCGATTTCGATGGGCACGGACATCTACGTGATCGACCCGAACAAGTGCACCGAGTGCGTCGGCCATTTCGACGAACCGCAGTGCCAGCAGGTGTGTCCGGTCGAATGCATTCCGCGCGATCCGCAGCATGACGAATCGCACGCGCAATTGATGGAGAAGTATCACGCGTTGACCGCCGCGAAGGGCGACGACGCGTCGTGACCCCGCGGTGACGCGCGCGCTCGAGCCCTTCGGCACGCACGTCACGCAACCGGATCGGCGCCGCCTGGCGCCGGTTCTCTCGTTTCAGTCCAGCAGCTCGCACAACGCCGCGACGAGTGCATCGCATTCGGCGTCGGTGCCGACGGTGATGCGCAGGTGCTGGTCGATCCGCGGCAGCCGGAAGTGCCGCACGAAAATTTCCCGTTCCTTCAGTTTCGCCGCAATCGCACCCGCGTCGTGCGCGGGATGGCGCGCGAACACGAAATTCGCGGCCGACGGCACGACGTCGAAACCGAGCGCGTCGAGCGCGTGCGTGAGCCGCGTCCGGCTGTCGATCACGCGCCGGCAGGTTGCGCTGAAATAATCGGTGTCTTCGTATGCTGCCTGCGCGGCGACTTGCGCGAGCCGGTCGAGCGGGTACGAGTTGAAGCTGTCCTTCACGCGGTTCAGCGCGTCGATCAGTGCGGCATCGCCGAACGCGAAACCGACGCGCATGCCCGCGAGCGAGCGCGCCTTCGACGTCGTGTGCACGACGAGCAGGTTCGGATGGCGGTCGATCAACGTAATCGCGGACTGCGCGCCGAAGTCGACATATGCCTCGTCGATCACGACGACCGACGATGGATTCGCGGCCGCAATCCGTTCGACGTCCGCGAGCGGCAGCGCGCGCCCGGTCGGCGCGTTCGGATTCGGAAACAGCACGCCGCCGGCATCGTCGAGATAGTCGTCGACGCGGATCGAGAAATCGTCCGCGAGCGGCACGATCGACGTCTGCACGCCGTACAGGCGCGCATAGGTCGGATAGAAGCTGTACGTGATGTCGGGGAAGCGCAGCGGCCGGTCGTGCTTGAGCAGCGCCTGGAACGTGTGCGCGAGCACCTCGTCGGAGCCGTTGCCGACGAACACCTGGTCGGGCTTGATGCGGTGATGCGCCGCGACCGACTCGCGCAGCGCGCGCGCAACGGGGTCGGGATAGCGGCGCAGCGTGTCGCCGGTCTCGCCGAGTTCGCGCGCGATCGCCGCGACGACGCGCGGCGACGGCGGATAGGGATTCTCGTTGGTGTTCAGCTTGACGGGGTGTGCGAGCGCGGGCTGCTCGCCCGGCACGTAAGGCACGAGTTGCTGAACGACGTCGCTCCAGTAACGGCTCACCGCTTGGCTCCTGTCGGGCAAAGCGACCAGATTACCGCATGTGCGCGCAGGGTGGGGGCGGGCGGAGCCGCCCGGTGACGCCGGACGGCTCGATGCACCGGAGCGGTGCGATGCGGTCAGTTGCGATGCAGCTGCATCGTCGCGCGGTCGAGTTCGCCCTTGACGACCATCGGCATCACCGCGAGCGCGCGTTCGATCGACGCGTCGATCACGTCCTGTTCTTCGCGGCGCGGCGGCTTCAGCACGAAGTTCGCGACGTCGGGCTTCGCGCCCGCGCGCGCGCTTTCGGGAATCAGGTCGCGCGGATGGCCGATGCCGATCCGCAGCCGCCAGTACTGCTGCGACGACAGGTGCGCGGTGATGTCCTTCAGGCCGTTGTGGCCGCCGCTGCCGCCGCCGAGCTTCAGTTTCACGGTGCCGGGCGGCAGGTCGAGCTCGTCGTGCGCGACGAGGATCTGGTCGGGCAGGATCTTGAAGAATTGCGCGAGCGCGACGACCGACTGGCCGGAGCGGTTCATGTAGGTTTGCGGCTCGAGCAGGTGGACTTCCTCGCCGTGCAGGCGCGCTTTCGCGTAGAAGCCGTGGAAGCGGCGTTCGTCGCGCAGCGTCGTGCCTGCTTCGCGGGCGAGCTGGTCGATCAGCCAGAAGCCGGCGTTGTGGCGCGTCGCGGTGTATTCCGCCCCGGGATTGCCGAGGCCGACGATCAGTTTGATCATGACGTTTCGAAGGCGGCAACGGCCGCCTGGGCGCAGAAAAAGAAAAACCCGCCGGGCAAGCCGCGGCGGGTTGCGTCGACCGTTTCGTGAAACGGGTCGATGGGGCGCGTAAGCAGCCCGCTTAGGCAGCCGGCTTTTCGCCTTCTGCTGCGTCCGACACGGCACCAGCCGGGACCGTCGCCGATGCGACAACCGGGTTTTCCGCGTCGACGTGCGCGACCAGCGCGACGCCCTTCGGCAGCGTGATGTCCTTCGCGTGCAGCGATTGACCCGCTTCGATCTTCGACAGGTCGACTTCGAGGAACTCCGGCAGGTCAGCCGGCAGGCACTCGATTTCGATTTCCGTCGCGACGTGCGAAACGATCGCGCTCGACAGCTTCACGGCCGGGCTGATTTCCGCGTTCAGGAAGTGCAGCGGAGCCTTCGTGTGCAGCTTCTTCTTCGCGTCAACGCGTTGGAAGTCCACGTGCAGCACCAGTTGCTTGAACGGGTGGTATTGCACGTCGCGCAGCAGAACCTGTTGCGACTGGCCAGCCACGTCGAGATCGAGGATCGACGAGTGGAATGCTTCCTTCTTCAGGGCGTGCCACAGGGCGTTGTGATCGAGTTCGATCTTTTGCGGGGCTGCTTCGCCACCGTAAACGATACCCGTGGTCTTACCAGCGTTGCGCAGGCGGCGGCTCGCACCCGTACCTTGCTCTTGGCGCTCGAAAGCGACGACTTTCATGTAATTCTCCAATGGCTGCCCGCGACCAGGCAGTAAAACGGGGCCGTCAAACGGCGGCCCCCGATGAAACGGCCGGGGTTTCGTCTATCCCGTCCGATTGTGCAAAAAGCGAAGCGTTGCCGCTTCGCTTTCTGCGCATGCTTTGTTTAGTCGACTCGCGATCAGGATTCCGCGAACAGCGACATCACCGAATCGCCGCGGCGGATCCGCGAGAACGTTTCGGCCAGCAGGCTCGCGCTCGTCAGTGCACGGATCTTCGAGCAGCCCAGCGATTCGGCGGACAGCGGGATCGTGTCGGTGACGACCAGTTCGTCGAGTGCCGACGCGGCGATGCGATCGGCTGCGCCACCCGACAGCACCGGGTGCGTCGCGTAGGCGAATACCTGCTTCGCGCCGCGTTCCTTCAGCACTTGCGCGGCCTTGCAGAGCGTGCCTGCCGTATCGACCATGTCGTCCATGATCACGCAGGTGCGGCCTTCGACTTCACCGATGATGTTCATCACTTCGGAGACGTTCGCCTTCGGGCGACGCTTGTCGATGATCGCGAGATCGCAGTTGAGCTGCTTCGCCAGTGCCCGGGCACGCACCACGCCGCCGACGTCCGGCGACACGACGAGCAGATCCGAGTAGTTCTGCTTGCGCAGGTCACCCAGCAGGATCGGCGTTGCGTAGATGTTGTCGACCGGGATGTCGAAGAAGCCCTGAATCTGGTCGGCGTGCAGATCCATCGTGATGATCCGCTCGACGCCGGCGATTTCCAGCATGTTCGCGATGACCTTCGCCGAGATCGCGACGCGCGCCGAACGCGGGCGGCGATCCTGACGGGCGTAGCCGAAGTAGGGGATGGCTGCAGTGATCCGGCCGGCGGATGCGCGCTTGAGCGCATCGACCATGATCATCAGTTCCATCAGGTTGTCGTTCGTCGGTGCGCACGTGGATTGCAGGACGAAGACGTCCTTGCCGCGCACGTTTTCCTGGATCTCGACCTGGATCTCGCCGTCGGAGAAACGGCTGACCATTGCTTTGCCGAGGGGGATTCCAAGGATATTGACGACTTCCTGGGCGAGCGCGGGATTCGCGTTGCCAGTAAAGACCATCAGGCCATCATGGCTGTGGCTGCTCATCGTGCACCTGCTTCAGGCTTGGGCGGGAAATGCGGGAAAAATTTTTGGCAGGGGAGGAAGGACTCGAACCCTCGCATGCCGGAATCAAAATCCGGTGCCTTGACCAACTTGGCGACTCCCCTACACTTAACTGATAACTTCACCGGACTTGTGTAGGCCATCCGGCAAAGTAAAACTTCATGACGCGAAAGCGAAGAGCGGATGCTCGTTCAGACTCTCGGCAACTGCACCATTCCAACCGGTGGGCAGCTTGGCTTGCGCCGCTTCTGCCTCATGTTTGCTGCGAAACGCTGCAAACACGCTTGCTCCGGAGCCGGTCATCCTCGCGGGGGTCACATCATACAACCATTTGACCACCTGCGCAACTTCCGCGTACTTACTTGTCACAACTTGCTGCATATCGTTCCGACCGAAACTATCTGGCCATCCCGCGTCGCTGTTTTGCTGTGCAAGAAAGTCCGTAATTGTGACGCGCTTCGAATCTCTTGTCAACAACTTATCTGAAAATATTTCAGCGGTTGGGACGTGAACGCGAGGCGTTACAACCAAGAACCAGCGAGTCGGCAATTGTACCTCAGCTAATTCTTCTCCGATACCCTCTGCGAACGCATTTTTTCCAAAAATAAAAAACGGGACGTCTGCGCCGAGTTTTACCGCGAGCGACTGGAGCTCGGCACGCGGCAGGTCGAGTTGCCACAGGCGGTTCAGCGCGAGCAGCGTCGTCGCCGCGTCGGAGCTGCCGCCGCCGAGGCCGGCTCCCATCGGCAGGCACTTGTCGATCTCGATGTCGACACCGAGCGCGGTGCCCGTATGCGCTTTCAGCAGGTTGGCCGCGCGCACGACGAGGTCGCTTTCCTCGGGCACGCCAGGCACGTCGGTGACGCGCGCGACGCGACCGTCGTCGCGCAGCGTGAAGTGCAGCGTGTCACCCCAGTTCAGCAGCTGGAACACGCTCTGCAGATCGTGATAGCCGTTCGGACGGCGGCCGGTGATGTGCAGGAACAGGTTGAGTTTCGCGGGCGCAAGGCAGTTGCGCAGCGAGCGGGTCGAATCGGTCATGCGTATGTCTGGGCTAGGCGGGTGCTCACTGATCGAGCACGAGCTTGATGTCGAGCGGCGGTGTCGCGCGCACGAGGTTGACGCGTTTGACGCCCGTGGCCGGGGCATCCGCGTAGGCGAGGTAGTCGATCGTCCAGCCGTCCTGGCGGATCTGCTTGACGCGCGTGCCGTCGGCCGGATCGCGCACCGTCTCCGCGGGCGTCGCGGGCGCGGCGGTCGGCAGCAGCCAGTAGCGCAGGCCCGCGAGCGGCAGTTCGAAGCCGAGCGTTTTCTGCATCAGGTCGCCGACGTCCGGCGCATATTGCGTCGGACGGTTCGGCAATTCGAGCGACGCCGCTTGCGGCGTCGACTTCACGACCGCGAGCGTCTGGCCGAGCGGGCTGCGCAGCTCGAGCGACACGTCGTCGCCGTGCTCCTGCCAGTCGAAGTTGCCGTACACGTTCTGCTGCTTGCCGAGACGGTCGTCGTACTGCACCGCGAAGCGGCCATGGTAAGCGTGCGTGGCGGCAGTCTGCAGCGCGGCGCCGGTCGGTGCGTTTGCCGACGGCGGCGTGCTCGCGCAGCCGGCGAGCGCGAGCGCCGCGCCGGCTGCGGCCAGCGTGCGCTGCGCGCGGGAGGACAGGGAAAACGTCGGGAACATCTGCATCAGAGACCGTTGATCTGGAGGCGCTTCAGCGTCTGCACGAGCGTGTCGTTGTCCGGCTCGAGCTTCTGCGCGGCGCGCCACGCGGTACGCGCGTCGTCCTGCGCGCCGCTCTTCCACAGCACTTCGCCGAGATGCGCACCGATTTCGGCGTTCGGCTGCAGTTCGTACGCGCGCTGCAGCACCTTCGCCGCGCCGGCCGTATCGCCCATCCGGTACTTCACCCAGCCGAGGCTGTCCATGATGTACGCGTCGTTCGGTGCGAGCGTCATCGCCTTGTCGATCAGCTTGCTGGCTTCGGGCAGCCGCTGGTTGCGGTCGGCGAGCGAATAGCCGAGCGCGTTGTACGCCTGCGGATTGTCGGGCTGCGTGCGGATCAGCTCGCGCAGCTGCTTTTCCATCGTCGTGTAGTGGCCGGTCTTTTCGGCCGCCATCGCGTAGTCGTAGCGCAGGTCGGGATCGTCGGGGAAGTCCTGGACCGCCTGCCCGAGCCGGGCCTCGGCTTCCGGGTAGCGCTTCGCGGTGAACAGGATCGACGCGTCGGTGCGTGCAACCACGGCCGCATCGCGCGGATCCGTGATCGGCAGGTCGTCGAGCACCTTGCGTGCCTCGTCGGTCTTGCCTTGTTTCTGCAGCAGTTGCGCGCGCGTGATCTGCGCGGGGAGGTAGTGCTGGCTCGTCTGGTCGACCTTGTCGAGCCATTGCGACGCCTGCGCGTCGTTATCCTGGTCGATCGCGATCTGCGCGAGGTAGATGTAGCCCTGGCCGACGTCGAGGTTCGGCTGCTTGTCGCCGAGCTGTACGTATTGCTTCAGGTAGACGGTCGCTTCGTCGAGCTTCTTCTGCTGGATCTTGATCAGCGCGAGCGCCATCAGCGGCGTCGGATCCTTCGAGTCGAGCTTGCGCATCGTCTCGAACTGCTTCTGCGCGTCGTCGAGGCGATCGTCGGCGAGATAGAGCTGCGACAGCGCGAGCCGCGCATCGCGCGATTTCGGATTCTGCTGAACATACTTCTCGAACGACGCGATGCCCGCCGCACGTTCCGCGGGCCCCATCTGCGACAGCATCAGGGCGGCCGGCAGGTAGTCGGGGCGGATCTGCAGCGCCTGCTTCAGCGACTGCGCGGCGCCGTCCTTGTCGTCGACGGCAAGCTGCTGGCGCGCGATCGCGAGCTGGGCCTCGGGCCGGTTCAGGTCGTTCTTCAGCATGTCCTTCAGCACTGCGAGGCCGCCGACGCGGTCGGGGCCGCGCACGAGCAGCGCCTGCAGCGCGAGGATCGCCGGGCCGCGCGTCTCGCCGGTCGCCCGGGCCAGTTCGCGCGCGAGCATCGGCTGCGCGTCGGCCGGCTTGCCGGCGAGCACCAGCAGTGCGGCGTCGACCTGCGATGCGCGGTTCGAATCCGGGGAGTACTGACGCCACAGGTTCGCGGCGGACAGTGCGTCGGCCGGGCTCTGCGCGCCGAGCGCGATCTCGGTCGCACGCTGCGCCATGCGCGGATCGCGCGTGTCGCGGGCGAGCGCGAGGTAGGTCTGGTAGGCCGGCGCGGGCTGGTTACGCTGGAGCGCGACCTCGGCGGCGAGCACCTGGTAGACGATCTGGCTCGTCAGCGGCACGCTGGGGAGATTCTTGCTCTCGTCCGGCATCACATGCTCGAACGCGCCCTGCGGCTCCGCGTCGTCCGATGCCGGATCCTGCGCGTGGGCCGGGAAGGCGGTAAGGGTCCAGGCGGCAAACAACGCGGCGCCGAGTGCACGGCGGACCGGGAAGGCGCGCGCGCCGCGCACGGCGGCGGGGCGCTTCTGAAGCAGCTTCGAGGGCAGGGTCATGGAAATCCGTTCGATGTTTCAACCGATTGTAACGCGCTCGCTACAATACACGCACGATCGGTAATCCAGTCTCAGACCCGCAAACAATGCCAGAGTTGCCAGAAGTCGAAGTCACGCGCCGGGGCATCGAGCCCTTTGTCGCAGGCCGCCGCGTCGAGCGTGTCGACGTCCGTACCGCGATGCTGCGCTGGCCCGTGCCGGCCGGGCTCGCCGAGCAGTTGCGCGCGCGCGAGGTGCTCGGCGTCGAGCGTCGCGGCAAGTATCTGCTGTTCGAGGTCGATGCGGGCTGGTTCATCGTCCATCTCGGCATGACGGGCACGCTGCGCGTGTTGCCCGCAGATGGCGTACCGGCTGCCGCGAAGCATGACCACATCGACTGGATCTTCGACGAATTCGTGCTGCGGTTCCGCGATCCGCGCCGCTTCGGCGCGGTGCTGTGGCACCCGCGCGACGCGGGTGACGTGCATGCGCATCCGCTCCTCGCGAGCCTTGGCGTCGAGCCGTTCTCGCCGGCGTTTACCGGCGCGCTGCTGCACGCGCGCACGCGCGGCCGCACCGTGTCGGTCAAGCAGGCGCTGCTCGCGGGCGACATGGTCGTTGGCGTCGGCAACATCTATGCGTCGGAGAGCCTGTTTCGCGCCGGCATCCGGCCGACGACGGCCGCCGGCAAGGTCTCGCTGCCGCGCTACGAGCGGCTGGCCGATGCGGTGCGCGCGACGCTCGCCGACGCGATCGAGCGCGGCGGCAGCACGTTGCGCGATTTTGTCGGCAGCAACGGCGAAAGCGGCTATTTCCAGCTCGACTGCTTCGTCTACGACCGTGCGGGCCAGCCTTGCCGCGTATGCGGCACGCCGATCCGCCAGATCGTGCAGGGCCAGCGGTCGACCTATTTCTGCCCGACGTGCCAGCGTTGAAACCTTTTTTCGCGATTAGATAACTTGAAGCCGCCCCGCATCGCCCCCGCTCCGTTCCCCGTTACGCCGCTGCACCGCACGTTTGCCACACGCCTGGTCGCGTGGCAGCGCGAGCATGGCCGCCACGACCTGCCGTGGCAGAACACCCGCGATCCGTACCGGATCTGGCTGTCGGAAATCATGCTGCAGCAGACGCAGGTGTCGACCGTCATCCCGTATTACACGCGCTTTCTCGAACGTTACCCCGATGTTGCCGCGCTCGCGGCCGCGCCGACCGACGACGTGATGGCGTTGTGGGCGGGGCTCGGTTACTACTCGCGCGCGCGCAACCTGCACCGCTGCGCACAGGTCGTCGTCGCCGAGCACGGCGGCGCGTTTCCGGCGACGCCCGACGCGCTGGCCGAACTGCCGGGCATCGGCCGTTCGACGGCCGCGGCGATCGCGTCGTTCGCATACGGCGCACGCGCGACGATCCTCGACGGCAACGTGAAGCGCGTGCTGGCGCGGGTGTTCGGCGTCGAGGGCTTTCCGGGCGAGAAGCGCGTCGAGAACGACATGTGGGCGCTCGCCGAATCGCTGTTGCCCGACGCCGCGAACGCGGCCGACGTGAGCGCCTATACGCAGGGGCTGATGGATCTCGGCGCGACGCTGTGCGTGCGCGGCAAGCCCGATTGTGCGCGCTGCCCGTTCGCGGGCGACTGCGTCGCGCAATCGACGGGCCGCCAGCGCGAACTGCCGGCCGCGCGGCCGAAGAAGGCCGTGCCGACGCGCAAGACCTGGATGCTCGTGCTGCGCGACGGCGACGCCGTGCTGCTCGAGCGGCGGCCGCCGACCGGCATCTGGGGCGGACTGTGGAGCTTGCCGCAAGCGGACGGCGACGCCGCGCTCGCGGAACTCGCGCGCGGTTTCGGCGGCGGCGGCACGGTGCCGCTCGCGCCGCTCACGCACACGTTTACGCATTTCCGGCTCGAGATCGAGCCGCGGCTGAGCGACATGGCCGACGGCGACGGGCTGCCTTCGGGCGCGCGGGATGCGGACACCGCCTGGGTGCCGCTGAGCCGGCTCGACGCGTACGGCGTGCCGGCGCCGGTGCGCAAGCTGCTCGATGCGCTGAGCGGGCCGCTGCTGTAACGAAGGGGAAGGGCGCGCTTTCAACGAAACGTGGGGCGGCCCGACATTTTCCGTGCGGAAGGAAGTCCGCTCGGAGACCGGGCGCGAAGTGGCGGTCCGGGAGCGCTCAGGAGAACGCCGGGCCACCGCAAGCTTTCCGTCCTGAAGGAAGCGGCTTTGGGGGAGATTCCTTCCGAAGTCTCGCGTGAAGCGACTGGGCAGGGGCGCGCTCAGGAAAACGCCGGGCCGTCCCAAGTTTTCTTGACCCCCTCGTGGGGCCTGGCGCGGAGCGACAGGTCCGGGGGCCTTTATAACCAGCCGTGCCGGCCGAGCACGTGGTGCACGGCGTCGATGCGCGCGCCGACGTCCGGAAACTCCATCAGCTTCTGCCGCGCGCGCAGGTCGAGCGGCAGCAGTTCCGCGAGGCGGTTCGACACCCAGCTCGGATCGTCGAGGCGGAACGGTTCACCGAACGGCATTTTCTCCGGTTCGGACTTCTTCAGCGCGTCGATGATGCGCTCGAGCACCTCGGCGCACGAGCCGAACTGCGCGAGCGTTTGCTCGCCTTCGAGCGGGATGTCGTCGGGCAGCGGCTCTGCGATGCCGACCAGCAGCCCGTTGCCTTCGACGCGATACGACAGCAGCTCGAAACGCTGCGTGCCGACCGTCTGCAGGTACAGCATCCCGAATTCGCCGGTATCGCACTCGGTGATGCGCGCCATGCAGCCGATGGTCTCGGGCACCGACACGGCGCCGTCCTGCGCGACTTCGGGCCCGCTCTTCAGCAGGCACACGCCGAATGGTGCGTCGTCGCGCAGGCACGCGCGGGACATGTCGAGATAGCGCGCCTCGAACACCTTGAGCGGGAGCAGGCCCCCCGGAAACAGCACCGTGTGCAGCGGAAACAGCGGCAGGTCGATCAGGGTGGTCGATAGGGAGGACATGGCGCGCGGGCGTTGGGGCATGCGTCGCTAGGGTCGGTCGACCTCGGAGACGAGCCGCGACGACGCGTCGACATCCACTGGCGCGTCACGATGCCGCACGATCACGTTCGCCTCGTGCGCAAGGCGCGTGGCGAGCGTTTCCGCGATGAACACCGAACGATGCTGCCCGCCCGTGCAGCCGATGGCGACGGTCAGGTAGCTGCGGTTGTCATCGCGGAAGTGCGGCAGCCATTTCATCAGGAACGCATGGATGTCGTCGATCATCTGGTGGACGATCGGCAGTGCGTCGAGAAAGGCGATGACCGGCTGGTCGAGCCCGGTGAGCGGGCGCAACTCGTGGTCGTAGTACGGATTCGGCAGCGCGCGCACGTCGAACATCAGGTCGGCGTCGAGCGGCACGCCGCGCTTGAAGCCGAACGATTCGAACATCACCATCAGGTCGTTGTTCTTCTGCTCGATGAAGCGCTTGACCCACGTCCGCAGCGCGTTCGCGCGCAGCGTGCTCGTGTCGATCTGGTGGCCGAATTCGGCGAGCGGTGCGACGAGGTGGCGTTCGCGCTCGATCGCTTCCTCGAGCGACGACAGCAGGCCGACGTTCGCATCGTGCGACAGCGAACCGGACAGCGGATGGCGGCGGCGCGTTTCGGAGAAGCGCTGGATCAGCGCCTGGGTGCTCGCGTTGAGGAACAGCACGCGCACGTCGTGCTCGCGCGACAGCTCGCGGATCAGGCCGGGCATTTCGTCGAGCGACGCACTCGAGCGCGCGTCGATCGCGACCGCGAGCCGGCGCTGGCCGTCCTCGGCGAGGTAGCGGGCAAGTTCGGGAAGCACGTGCGGCGGCAGGTTGTCGACGCAGTAATAGCCTGCGTCTTCGAGCGCGTTCAGCGCGACGGACTTGCCTGAGCCGGAGATGCCAGTGATAAGGACGATGCGCATGGGAAGCAGAGAATCCTGACGTTTCATCATAGCACCGGCTCGACGCGTCGGCGTTGCGCGGCCGGCGCGTGCGGGTTACACCAGTTTGCCGGGGAACTGACTGTCGGGATCTTGCATCGCGAGTCGTTGCCGATCCATGAAATCGCGCAATGTGTCGATTCCGCGCAACTGCAGGATCGTGTTCCGGACGGCCGCCTCGACGAGCACCGCGAGGTTGCGGCCCGCCGCGACCTGGATCGTGACCTTGCTGATCGGCAAGCCGAGCACGTCGACGGTCTGGCTTTCGAGCGGCAGGCGCTGGAATTCGCCGTCGGGGCGCCGCACGAGCTGGACGATCAGCTTCAGCTTCATTTTCCGCCGCACGGCGGTTTCGCCGAAGATGGTCTTGATGTCGAGCAGGCCGAGGCCGCGCACTTCGAGCAGGTTCTGCAGCAGCGGCGGGCAGCGCCCTTCGACGAAATCGGGGCCAAGTCGGACGAAATCGACCGCGTCGTCGGCGACGAGGCCGTGGCCGCGGCTGATCAGTTCGAGGCCGAGCTCGCTCTTGCCGAGGCCCGAATCGCCGGTCAGCAGCACGCCCATTCCGAGGATGTCGATGAACACGCCGTGCAGCGTCGCGCGCGGCGCGAGGATCCGCGACATGTAGAGCCGCAGGCTGTCGATCACCGCGGCGGCCGACATCGGCGTCGTGAACAGCGGGGTGGACGAGCGCGTGCAGCGCAGCACGAGTTCGGGCGGCGCCGCGGCGCCGCCGGCGACGACGAGGAACGGCGGTTCGAGCGCGATCAGCTCGGCCATGTGGCGCGAGCGGTCTTCGTCGGTCTGCCGCTGGTAGTAGTCGATTTCGGCTTCGCCGAGCACCTGGATCCGGTTCGGGTGGATCAGGTTCAAGTGGCCGACGAGGTCGGCGCTCGAGGTGGCATTGCCGACGGTGTCGGCCGAAAAGCCGCGTTCCCAGCCTTCATGCCCCGTCAGCCAGCTCAGCTTCAGCGTGGCCGCGTTGTCGTCGAAGATGCTCTGGGCGTTGATGCTGGACGTATCCATGACTCTCGTCACTCCAATGGGCCGGTGCGTGCGCGCGGCGACGGGCGTCGCCATGCCGGGCCGGCGCCGGGCGGCCCTGAACGGCGGCGTGTGCCGCCGCGTACCGGAAAATATTCCGCCCGGATCAACTCAAGGTTGCCACTGAGTGAGCAGGCGATGCAACTCGGCGATATCCGTTTCGTTGTGCAGACGCTCACGTGCGTCGCGATCGGACAGCAGTTGCGCGATTTCCGACAGGATCTCGAGGTGCTGCTGGGTGGCTTGCTCGGGCACGAGCAGGAAAATCAGGAGGCCGACCGGCTGGCCGTCGGGGGCTTCGAACGGGATCGCATCGGCGAGCCGGACGAACGCGGCGAGCGGGTGCTTGAGACCCTTGATGCGCCCGTGCGGAATCGCGACACCTTCGCCGAGCCCGGTCGAGCCGAGGCGCTCGCGCGCGAACAGGTTGTCCGTGACGGTGCTGCGGGCGATGCCGTTCTGATTCTCGAACATCAGCCCGGCTTGTTCGAACACGCGTTTCTTGCTGGTGACTGAGAGGTCGATGACGACGTTCTCTATGGGCAGGATTTTGGCTAGGCGATTCATGTTGGCAGGCGATTGGGCGGCCTGGGGTCTCCTTGCGGCGGCAGACTGATTACCCATGTCCGGCGATATCAAGGCGTTTGGCATCGGCAACCTGCAACGCAGCTACCGCGTCCAGCGCCCCCCGGCGATAACCGGAACATTATAGAGCACAGCCGCGTGCGTGGCGCAGCGCGGACGGACCGGTTGCACCTCTGCGCGGAGTCGCAAAAAAAACGCCCGGCGAACCGGGCGACGTGTGTGTTGCGGTGAAGGTTACTGCGGCGGCAGTTCAATCTGGTCGATCGACGGTTGAAGCTTGATCGGGTCGTGCGCATGCGTTTGCAGGCGCTCCATGTGCTTGACGACCTGACGGTCCAGCTTGTCGATCAGCAGGTCGATCGCTGCATACAGGTTACCGTTCGCACTTTCGACGAAGATGTCCTTGCCCTTCAGGTGCAGGTTGATTTCCGCGCGCTGCTGCTTGTCCTTTTCCTTGTGGTTGTCGACCGAGAGGATCACAGTGCCATCGATCACCTGATCGCTATGCCGTAGCACCCGGTCCAGCTTGGTGATCACGTATTCGCGAATTGCAGGCGTGACTTCGAGATGATGTCCACTGATCTTCAGGTTCATAGTGCTTCTCCAAGCGAGTGACCACCCGGCCGCATCGAGGCGGCGCTCCGGTCGACTTGCCCGTACCGCGCGAGGCGGTGTATCGCGGACAGGTCGCCCGGCCTGTTCCCCGTATGCGCGGTGGCCGGAACACGCCTGCCGCCGGGCAGGCAGCAGGCTTAAAGAGACTTGCGTAGATTCACTGCCGGGATCTTGAGGGCTTCGCGGTACTTCGCAACCGTGCGGCGCGCGACCACGAATCCTTGTTCCGCCAGCAGCTCGGCAATGCGGCTGTCCGAAAGTGGCGATTTAGGGTCTTCAGCTCCTATCAGTTGCTTGATGAGGGCTCGGATGGCCGTCGACGAAGCGGCGCCACCGGTGTCGGTCGAGACGTGAGATCCGAAGAAGTACTTAAATTCAAGCGTCCCGAACGGGGTCAGCATGTACTTCCCGGTTGTCACACGGCTGACAGTCGACTCGTGTAGGCCCAGCGTATCAGCTATTTCCCGCAAAACCAAGGGGCGCATGGCAATTTCACCGTGCGCAAAGAAGTTCTTTTGACGCTCGACAATCGCCTGCGCGACACGCAGGATCGTGTCGAATCGCTGCTGGATGTTTTTGATCAGCCAGCGTGCTTCCTGCAGCTGTTGCTTGAGCGAACCGGCCGACGGATCGCCGCGGCTGTTGCGCAGGATGTTCGCGTAGAGATTGTTGATCCGCAGGCGCGGCACGACTTCCGGATTGAGCTCCGCGAGCCATCCCTGGCCGGCCTTCTTCACGATGATGTCGGGCACGACGTAGTCGGCCTCGGCCTTCCCGTATGCGGCGCCGGGGAACGGCTCCAGCGAGCGGATCAGCATGTGCGCGTCGCGCAGCGCGTCGTCGCTCGCCTTCAGGTGCTTGCGCAACCGCGTGAAGTCGCGGGCGGCGAGCAGTTCGAGATGCTGCGACACGATCTCGAGCGCGAGCGTGCGCGTCGGGGACGGATCGAGGCGCAGCAACTGCAGCTTCAGGCATTCGGATGCCGAGCGGGCGCCGACCCCGGCCGGATCGAAGCTGTGCAGCAGCGCGAGCGCCGCGTTCAGTTCGTCGCAGTCGATCTCCAGTTCGGGCGGCAGGTCGGCGAGCACTTCGTCGAGCGTCGCGGTCAGGTAGCCGTCGTCGTCGAGCGATTCGATCAGGAACATCACGAGCGCACGATCGCGCGGGCTGGCCTGCGTGACGCGCAACTGCGCGGACAGGTGGTCGCGCAGCGACGTCGCCGCTTCCTGCACCTGCAGCGGCGGGAGGTCGTCGTCGTCGGACGCGCCGCTCGAGCGGCCGAATTCGTCGAGATTCCACTGCGGGCCGTCGTTGCCGTCGCCGGATGCGTAGCTGTCGTATTCATCCGCGCCGGCCGGCTCGTCGCGCTCGGCGCGATCGCTCGACGAACTGCCGCTGTTCATCGAAGCGGGCTCGGTGTTCTGTGCGGGAGGCGTCTGCGCGATCAACGATCCGTCCGCTGCGACACGCAGCGGGCTCGCGATCCATTCGTCGTCGTTCTCGAGCAGCGGATTCTGCGCGACGGCCATCGCGACTTCCTGCTGCAATTCGAGCGTCGACAACTGCAGGAGCCGGATCGACTGCTGTAGCTGGGGCGTCAGCGCCAGATGTTGCGACAGGCGGAGTTGAAGGCTGGCTTTCATGGCAAGGAGGAGGTCATACCGGCAGTTTGCCACGACCCAGGCGCGTTGAGCCATCCGCGATTACGCGCGGCGCGCCGCCCGGCCGCGGGCATGGCCGCGAAGCGGGGCGCGGCCCCGCGCGGCGACGCCGGGCGGGGTGCAGCCAGCCACGAGGGGGAGTTACATCCGGAAGTGTTCGCCGAGGTACACGCGGCGCACGCTTTCGTTTTCGATGATTTCGCTCGGCGCACCGGCGGCGAGCACCGAGCCGTCGCTGATGATGTAGGCGTGATCGCAGATGCCGAGCGTTTCGCGGACGTTGTGATCGGTAATCAGCACGCCGATGTTGCGCTGCTTCAGGAACTTGACGATCTTCTGGATCTCGAGCACCGCGATCGGGTCGACGCCGGCGAACGGTTCGTCGAGCAGGATGAAGTTCGGGTTGGTGGCCAGCGCGCGCGCGATTTCGACCCGGCGCCGCTCGCCGCCCGACAGCGACAGCGCGGGGTTCTCGCGCAGGTGGCCGATCTGCAGCTCGTCGAGCAGCGCTTCGGCGCGCGACGAGATCGCGTCCTTCGACAGCCGCTTGCCGTCTTCGCCGTGCTGCAGCTCGAGCACCGCGCGGATGTTTTCCTCGACGGTCAGCTTGCGGAACACGGACGCTTCCTGCGGCAGGTACGACAGGCCGAGCGAGGCGCGCTTGTGGATCGGCAGCAGGCTGATCGAGCTGCCGTTCAGCGAGATCTCGCCCGCGTCGAGCGGCACGAGGCCGACGATCATGTAGAACGACGTGGTCTTGCCGGCGCCGTTCGGGCCGAGCAGGCCGACGACTTCGCCGCTCTTCACGTCGAGCGATACGTCCTTGACGACCGTGCGCGAGCCGTAGCGCTTCTTCAGGTTGCGGACGACGAGCGAGCTCGTGGTGCCGGCCGGCTGGCGGTTCGGTAACGCGTTCATTGGCCCGGCGCCCCCTGGATCGTGGTCGACGGCGACAGCTTTGCCGGCGCGCCGTTCAGCGGCGCGGGGCCGCCGTTCTTCGGCGACAGCATCGCGCGCACGCGGCCGTTCGGGTTGCCCGGCGCGGCGACGTCCTTGCCGCCCTTCGCGGTGTAGAAGTCGCGCTGGCCGTCGTACGTGATCACGCTGCCGTGCACGGTATCGGCGACGGTCGTCGTGCCCTGCAGGCGGCGCACGGTCGCGGCGGTGGTCAGCGTGGTCAGGTCCTGCTTGCCGTCGTAGTCGATGCGCTCGGCGTCGCCGTCGATGTACTCGTCGATGCCTTCGCGCTTCTGGCGGAAGGTTGCGTGCTTCTTGCCGCTGCCGAACGAGGTCGCGTACTGATAGCCTTCCGGGTCCTGGCGCACTTCGACGCGATCGCCCTTGATGATGATCGTGCCCTTCGTGATCACGACGTTGCCGGTCGCGACCGTGACCTGCTTCAGGTCGTCATAGGTCAGGTTGTCGGCCTCGACGTTGATCGGCTTGTTCTGGTCGGCCTTCTCGGCATGGGCGAGCGGCGCCAGCCCGACCAGCGGGAGCGCCACGAGCGTCGCGGCAAGCGCGGCGCGGACGGCGCGCGCAGCGCCGCCGGAAATCAGTCGAGGGAACGGTTCGTTCATGCAGTCACGTGAGGGATGCGTCACTTGGGTTGACCTTTCGAGCCGCCGGACGTGTCCTGCGCGGCGATCGTGCCGCGCACGTTGCCGTAAAGCTCGATGACCCGGGTGACGTTGTTGTACTTCATGCCGTCGGTCGCGTTGACGAGCGACAGGCCGCGCTGAAGTTTAACCGGCTTTTCGGTCTGGATCACATCGTCATTGACGAAGATCCGGAAATGCTGGGAATCGGCCTGCATCTGCGGATCGCCGCCGCCGGCCGCGCGCAGGATGCGTGCGTCGTCGTACAAGTCGACGATCGACACGTCGCCGTTGACGGTGCCGCGCTTCGAGGTGGTCGTCACGACCGGCTTGCCGGGCTGGAACGCGCGCATGGCCGGATCGGCCAGGTCGCTGCTTTCCGTGTCTTCGTAATGGATCAGCTTCGCGGCCGTCAGCCGGTACTGGGTCGCGCCGGACTGGTCGAGCTCGGTGACCGAGAAGTTGTCGGCGAAATAGTCGGGCGTGTGGCGCTTCGGCTGCACGGTGCCCTCGCCGGGCGGCGGCAGCGTGGCCTGCAGCAGCCACCAGGTGATGCCCGCGAGCGCGGCGACCGCGACGAGCGGCAGCAACTGGGTCCAGCGGAAATGCGTGTTCATCCGTCAGGCTCCGCAGGCGGCCGCGAGCAGCGCGTCGTAGCGGCGCTGCGCGCGCAGGATCGCGTCGCAGACTTCGCGGACGGCGCCGTGGCCGCCGCGGGCCTCGGCCACCCAGTGCGCGCGGGCGATCACCTCGGGGTGCGCATTCGCGGGGGCCGTCGCGAAGCCGCAGCGCAGCATCACGGGCAGGTCGGGCCAGTCGTCGCCCATGTAGCCGCACTGGTCGGCGGTGAGGCCGAGCGACGCGATCAGGTCGGCGAACACGGTGAGCTTGTTCTCGACGCCCTGGAACAGGTGCGCGATCTTCATTTCCTTCGCGCGCGCCGCGACGATTTCCGAGCGGCGGCCCGTGATGATCGCGGTTGCGATGCCGGCTTCGCCGAGCAGCTTCACGCCGTGGCCGTCGAGCGAATTGAACGACTTCATCGTGTCGCCGGCCGCCGTAAACAGCAGGCCGCCGTCGGTCAGCACGCCGTCGACGTCGAAAATCATCAGCTCCACGCGGCTCGCGCGTTCGGCCGCAGTCAGCGCTGCGCTCATCAGATCACCTTCTTCGAAAACAGGTCGTGCATGTTCAGCGCGCCGATCAGCACGCCGTCGGCATCGACCACCAGCATCTGGTTGATCCGGTGGCGCTCCATCAGTTCCACGGCCTCGACCGCCAGGTGATCCGGTGCAACCGTGCGCGGGTCGCGCGTCATCACGTCGGTGATCGGCAGCGTGCGGAAGTCGCCGTCGCGCGCGAGCACGCGGCGCAGGTCGCCGTCCGTGAAGATGCCGGCGACCTTGCCGTCGGCATCGACCACGGCGGTCATGCCGAGGCGCTTCGCGGTGATCTGGAACAGGGCGTCCGACAGCGTCGCGTCGAGCCCGACGAACGGGACGTCGTCGCCCGAGCGCATCACGTCGCGCACGTAGGTGAGCAGGCGCCGGCCGAGTGCGCCGCCCGGGTGCGAGCGCGCGAAATCTTCCGACCCGAAGCCGCGCGCGTCGAGCACGGCAACGGCGAGCGCGTCGCCGAGCGCGAGCGCGGCAGTCGTGCTCGCGGTGGGCGCGAGATTCATCGGGCAGGCCTCTTTCGAGACCGCGGCGTTCAGGTTCACGTCGGCGAGCGTGCCGAGGCTCGACCCCGCGCGGCCCGTGATCGCGATCAGCTTCGCGCCGATCCGCTTCACGAGCGGCAGGATCGCGACGAGTTCTTCGGATTCGCCGGAATAGGAGATGCCGATGAAGACGTCGTCGGAGGTGACCATCCCGAGGTCGCCGTGGCTGGCCTCGGCAGGGTGGACGAAGAAGGCCGGCGTGCCGGTGCTGGCCAGCGTGGCCGCGATCTTGCGGGCGATATGCCCCGATTTGCCGATACCGGACACCACCACGCGGCCGCGGCAGCCGAGCAGCAGCGCGACGGCCTGGACGAAGCCGCCGTCGAGCTGGTCGCGCAGCGCGCGCACGGCGTCCGCCTCGATGTCGAGCACGTCGCGGGCGAGCGCGAGCGCCCGATCATCATTGATTTTCGCTATCATGCGCGGAGTATAGCAAAGGCGTTTGTTCGCCGCGCCGGGCCTTCGGACTCGTCCGAGGTCGCCCGACCACCGCCACCACCCGCGCCCGCATTGCCGTGGCCCCGACGAACGAGGACGCTTCGCCTGTGATTTCCCCGCTCGAAATGACCCTGCTGCTGCTGCTGGCCTCAGTGGTGGGCGTCGTCGTATTCCGCTCGTTGAACCTGCCGCCGATGCTCGGCTACCTGACCGTCGGCATCCTGGTCGGCCCGCATGCGTTCGGCATCGCGGCGGATCTGGAACGGGCCGAGCATCTCGCGGAATTCGGCGTGGTGTTCCTGATGTTTTCGATCGGCCTCGAGTTCTCGCTGGCGAAGCTGAGGGCGATGCAGCGGCTCGTGTTCGGGCTCGGGTTGCTGCAGGTCGTCGCGACCCTCGTGCTCGCGCTCGTGCTCGGCATGCTGTTCGAACACTGGGTACACATCACGTGGCAGGGCAGTATCGCGCTCGGCGGCGCGCTTGCAATGTCGTCGACGGCGATCGTATCGAAGATGCTCGCCGAGCGGCTCGAGATCGAGACCGAGCACGGCCGCAACATCTTCGGCGTGCTGCTGTTCCAGGATCTCGCGGTGGTGCCGCTGCTGATCGTGATCGCCGCGTTCGGCGCCGAATCGTCGAAGGACCTCGCGATCACGCTCGGTTTCGCGGCCGTCAAGATCGTGATCGCGCTCACGCTGCTGCTGGTCATCGGCCAGCGCTTCATGACGCGCTGGCTCAACGTCGTCGCGCGGCGCCGCTCGCAGGAACTGTTCGTGCTGAACCTGCTGCTCGTCACGCTCGGCGCCGCGTTCATCACCGACCGCTTCGGCCTGTCGCTCGCGCTCGGCGCGTTCATCGCGGGGATGCTGATCTCCGAGACGCCGTTCCGCCATCAGGTGGAGGAGGACATCAAGCCGTTCCGCGACGTGCTGCTCGGCCTGTTCTTCGTGACGACCGGGATGCTGCTCGATCCGCGCGTGATCTGGGAGCACCCGTTCCTCGTGCTCGGTTTCTTCGTCGGGCAGATCCTGTTCAAGGGGACGATGATCGCCGGGCTCGCGCGGCTGTTCGGCGCGACGCCGGGTGTCGCGATGCGCACCGGCATCGGGCTCGCGCAGGCCGGCGAATTCGGCTTCGTGCTGCTGAACCTGATCCTCGACCGCCATCTCGTCGATTCGACGCTGCTGCAGGCGATCCTCGCGTCGATGCTGCTGTCGATGCTCGCCGCGCCGTTCCTGATCCAGAACGCCGACCGGATCGTGATGCGGCTGTCGTCGACCGAATGGATGCAGCAGTCGCTGCAGATGACGCGCATTGCGACGCAAAGCCTCAAGCAGCGCGGCCACGTGATCATTTGCGGCTACGGCCGCGCGGGCCAGAACCTGGCGCGCATGCTCGAACAGGAAGGCATTTCGTACGTCGCGCTCGACCTCGACCCAGATCGCGTGAGCGCGGCCGCGGCGGCCGGCGAATCGGTCGTGTTCGGCGACGCGGCGCGCCGCGAGTCGCTGCTCGCGGCCGGTATCCACCGCGCGGCGGCGGTGGCGATCACCTATGCGAACACGCCGTCCGCGCTGCGCGTGCTGCATCACGTGCACGAACTCGAGCCGACGCTGCCCGCGATCGTGCGTACCGTCGACGATGCCGATCTCGAGAAGCTGCTCGCGGCGGGCGCGACCGAGGTGATTCCGGAGATCGTCGAGGGCAGCCTGATGCTCGCGTCGCACACGCTGGTGCTGGTCGGCGTGCCGATGCGCAAGGTCGTGCGGCGCGTCGAGGAAATGCGCGACGAACGCTACAGCCTGCTGCGCGGCTATTTCCGCGGCGCGGACGATGCGGACGACGACGACCACGAGCAGGTGCGGCTACAATCGGTGCCGGTCGATGCGCGCGCGGACGCGGTCGGGCGTTCGCTGGAAGAACTGGGGCTGTATGCGCTCGGGTTGGAAGTCACGGCGATTCGCCGGCACGGCATCCGCGGCGTCGAACCCGATCCGCAGACCAAGCTGCGCGCGAGCGACATCGTCGTGCTGCGCGGGCTGCCCGAGGCGCTCGCGCTCGCGGAGGAGCGGCTGTCGCGCCATCGGCGCGATCCGCCGGCCGCAGCCGCCTGAGCCCGTGCTCGGATTGATAATCTGACCCGTATTTACTCGAAACGGTGCCCGATCTTCGCGCACCGTTTTTTTCGGAGAGTTTCATGCCGCATTCGTCGTCGGGCGCACCGCTCGATCCGGTCGCCTTCATCCACAGCCAGATCCGCACGGTGCCGGACTGGCCGCAGCCGGGCGTGATGTTCCGCGACATTACGACGCTGCTGCAGAGCCCGAAGGCGCTGCGCATCCTCGTCGACCTGTTCGTCGAACGCTATGTCGATGCGAAGCTCGACTATGTCGCGGGCCTCGACGCACGCGGCTTCATCATCGCGCCGATCGTCGCGTACGAACTGAGCGTCGGCTTCGTGCCGATCCGCAAGGTCGGCAAGCTGCCGTACAAGACGCGCTCGGAATCGTACGACCTCGAATACGGCAGCGCGACGGTCGAGATCCATGAAGATGCGTGCCGCCCCGGCGACCGCGTGATCATCATGGACGACCTGATCGCGACCGGCGGCACGATGATGGCGGGGCGCAACCTGCTGCAGCGGCTCGGCGCGGAAGTGGTCGAAGGCGCGGCGATCATCGACCTGCCCGATCTCGGCGGCTCGGCGCTGCTGCGCAACGCGGGACTGCCGGTTTATACCGTCACCGAATTCGCCGGCCACTGAACGCCGGCTGGCCTGAATCCACCTGAGTTCACGTTAGCAGCGAGGTCACGATGCCCAACTTCATGCTGTTTCTCGCCACGTCGATCGCGATCACGTTCGCGCCGGGTCCCGACAACCTGCAGGTGCTCGCACGCGGCATCTCGCAGGGCCGCGCGGCCGGCTTCGTCGCCGCGCTCGGCTTCACCGCCGGGATCCTGTTCCACACGACGCTCGCGGCGCTCGGCGTCGCGGCCGTGCTGCGTTCGTCGCCGGTCGCGTTCGAGATCCTGAAGCTCGCGGGCGCCGCGTATCTCGTGTGGATCGGCATCAAGGCGCTGCGCAGCCAGGGCCTCGCGAATGCGCACGCGCGCCCGCCGCAGCCGCTCGGCACGATCTTCCGGCAGAGCGTGATCGGCAACCTGATGAACCCGAAGGTCACGCTGTTCTTCGTGGTGTTCCTGCCGCAGTTCGTCGATCCGCATGGCGGGCAGAGCGTGACGCTGCAGATGTTCGAACTCGGCGCGCTGTTCATGCTGCAGACGGCCGCGATCTTTTCGCTGTTCGGCGTCGGCGCGGGCATGATCGGCGCGTGGCTGAAGCGCCGCCCGAAGGCCGGCGTGTGGCTCGACCGGATCGCCGGCGCGACGTTCATCGCGATCGGCATCCGCGTGGCACTGAAGGACTGATAGACGATGACGTTTCCGTGCATTGCGGCCGCGCGCCGCTTCGATCCGGCCGCGCACCTGCGTTTCGAGATTGCCGGGCAGGCGGTCGGCTGGGTGCGCCGCCAGGACGTCGCGATGCTTGCCCGCTGGCCCGACGTGTTCGAGCTGACCGATGCGCGTGTCGTGCTGTCGGCGCGCTACGACTCGGTCGATGCACGCAGCATGGCGCTGGCGAGCGCGATCGGCGCGCTCGCGGCCGAAGGCGCGATTCCCGGCTGGCGCGACGAGATCTACGCGATCCGCAACCGCTTCGACGATCCGCCGCTCGCGTACATCGAGCGCGCCGCGTCGCGCTTCTTCGGCACGCAGACTTATGCGGTGCATCTGAACGGCATCGTAGAATATGCGGTTGCGCCGGGCGAGCCGTCCGCCGCGGCCGTCCCGCAGATGTGGCTCGGCCGCCGCAGCGAGACCAAGGCGACCGACCCCGGCATGCTCGACAACGTCGTTGCCGGCGGGATCGGCTGGGGCCTGGGCGTTCACGAGACGCTCGCGAAGGAATGCTGGGAAGAAGCCGGCATTCCGGCCGAACTGGCCGCGCGCGCGATCGCGGGCCGCGCGGTGCAGGTACTGTGCTCGCTGCCGGAAGGCACGCAGTCCGAACTGATCTTCGTGTACGACCTGCCGTTGCCGCGCGACTTCGCGCCGCGCAACCAGGACGGCGAAGTGGCCGAGCACCTGCTGGCCGGTGTGCCCGAGGTGATTGGCTGGCTGCGCGCCGGCCGCGCGACGATGGACGCGAGCCTCGCGACGCTCGACACGCTGCTGCGCCATCGCTGGATCCCGGCGGCCGACGCGGCGGGCATCGACGCACTGTTCGCACCGGCCGCGTGACGCGTGCCGCGCACGCAGCCTGGCGGCGCGAACGGGCAATTTGACGAATCCGGAAACGAAGGGAGTAGCGGTCATGCCGACCGATCACAGCTTTATCTTGAAACTGTCGTGCCCCGACCGGCACGGCATCGTCCATGCGGTCTCGGGCTTCCTGTTCGAGCGCAGCAACAACATCCTCGATTCGGCGCAGTTCGGCGACAGCCGCACCAGCGAATTCTTCATGCGCGTGCACTTCGAGCAGGACGGCGGCGGCGCGGATGCCGCGACGGCGCTCGACACGCTCCGCAATGAATTCGCGCCGCTCGCCGAGCAGTTCTCGATGCGCTGGGAAATGCACGACGCGGCCGTGAAGCCGCGCGTCGTGATCATGGTGTCGAAGATCGGCCACTGCCTGAACGACCTGCTGTTCCGCTATCGCACCGGCCAGCTGCCGATCGAGATCCCGGCGATCGTGTCGAACCACAAGGAGTTCTACCAGCTCGCCGCGAGCTACAACATTCCGTTCCATCACTTCCCGCTGATCGGCGGCTCGTCCGATGCCGCGAAGGCCGCACAGGAAGCGCGCGTGCTGGAAGTGATCGACGAGCATCAGGCCGATCTGGTCGTGCTCGCGCGTTACATGCAGATCCTGTCGCCGAACATGTGCCAGCAGCTCGCCGGGCGCGCGATCAACATCCACCATTCGTTCCTGCCGAGCTTCAAGGGCGCGAAGCCTTACTACCAGGCGTTCGACCGCGGCGTGAAGCTGATCGGCGCGACCGCGCACTACGTGACGACCGATCTCGACGAAGGCCCGATCATCGAGCAGGAAGTCGAGCGCGTCGACCACAGCATGACGCCCGACCAGCTGACCGCGATCGGCCGCGACGTCGAATGCGTGACGCTTGCGCGCGCGGTGAAGTGGCACGTCGAGCACCGGGTCGTGCTGAACGGGACGAAGACGGTCGTGTTCCGCTGATTCGCTGGGCGCCGGCCGGCGGATTGTCGGCCCCCGGATGGCCGGCCGCCGTTGGCCGGCCCCCGGATCGCCGGCCGCAACAAACAAAAACGCCGCGCCCTTCACGGGGCGCGGCGTTTTTTTATCGCGTCTGACGCGCGGGCTGTTTCAGATCAGCCGCAGCAGGTACAGCTCGCGCTTCAGGTACGCATAGAAGATCGGCGCGGCGATCACGCCCGGCAGCCCGAACGCGGCTTCCATGATCAGCATCGCGAGCAGCAGCTCCCACGCGCGCGACTCGATCTGGCCGCCGATGATCTTCGCGTTCAGGAAGTATTCGAGCTTGTGGATGATCACGAGGAACGCCAGCGACGCGATCGCGGTGCCCATGCTGACCGACAGCGACACGGCGACGATCAGCGTGTTCGAGATCAGGTTGCCGATCACGGGCAGCAGGCCGACGATGAACGTGACGAGCACGAGCGTTTTCGACAGCGGCAGCCGCTGGTGGAAGATCGGTAGCGCGACGAGCAGGTAGATGCCCGTGAACACCGCGTTGATCGCCGAGATCTTGATCTGCGCGAACACGATCCGGCGGAATGCGTCGGCGAAGCGCGACACGCGCGTGACGAGTGCAGTGGACAGCGGCCGGCGAACCTTGCCGTGCTCGACGCCGATCGCGATCATCGCGCCGATGATCATGCCGAACAGCACGTGGCCGAAGCCGCGCGCGACGCTCTTGCCGCTTTGCTGGAGCTGGTCCATGTGCGAGTGCATCAGCACGGCCGCCTTGGTCTTCATCTGCTCGACATCGACGGGCAGCAGGTTCGCGATCCAGGCCGGGGTGCGGGCGCGGGTCTGCTCGACGATCTGCATCAGCTGGTCGAGCAGGCTTTGCAGGTTCGGTACCGTGCGCTCGAAGTGCTCGATGATGCCGATCGTCAGGCCCGTCAGCCCGCCGACGATCACGATCGCCAGCAGCACGACGGCGACCCAGCGCGCGCGCATGCTCGTGGTGTGACGCTCGATGACGGGTGCGATCGTGTGGATCAGCTGGTACACGAGCAGGCCGGCCAGCAGCCCGCCGAGCAGCTTGAGCTCGATCACGAGCCACATGGCGACGATCGCGAACGCATAGCTGCCGATCTCGAGTGCCGACAGCTTCGGCAGGCTGAAATCGCTCGTCAGCCGCACGCTGCGCAGGTGCGGTTCGCGATTCTGCGCATCGCGAGACGAGTCGGGTTGCTTCTCCATCGTGGATTCCTGTCGTTCGTGTGTCATGCCGCGGAATGCGCGGCAGAGCCGTGTTCGCCCGGCGCCGCACCGGATTGGTGCGTACGGCGAACCTTACGACCGTAAAGTATAGCCGCCATTATGGTCCGCAACGGGGCCGTTTGGCGCATGGTGTAAACGCAGAAGGGAAAACGAGAAGGGGCCGGATTCGCGGTGCGGAAGGGCGCGCGCGGCCGGGCGGCCGCGCGCGGGAGGGGAGGCAGGCGGGCGCGTCAGCCTGCCGCGACCTTGCGGGTCGTGCGCTTGAGCAGCGGCGCGAGGTACTTGCCGGTAAAGCTCGCCTTCGTCTTCGCGACCTGCTCGGGCGTGCCCTGAGCGATGATCTGGCCGCCGCCGGCACCGCCTTCGGGGCCGAGGTCGATCACCCAGTCGGCCGTCTTGATCACGTCGAGGTTGTGCTCGATGATCACGACCGTGTTGCCCTGGTCGCGCAGCCGGTGGATCACCTCGAGCAGCAGCGCGATGTCGTGGAAGTGCAGGCCGGTGGTCGGCTCGTCGAGGATGTACAGCGTGCGGCCGGTGTCGCGCTTGGAGAGTTCGAGCGACAGCTTCACGCGCTGCGCCTCGCCGCCCGACAGCGTCGTGGCCGACTGGCCGAGGCGGATGTAGCCGAGGCCGACGTCGAGCAGCGTTTTCAGCTTGCGGGCGATGACCGGCACCGCGCTGAAGAACGCGTACGCTTGCTCGACGGTCATGTCGAGCACTTCGCTGATGTTCTTGCCCTTGTACTGCACTTCGAGCGTTTCGCGGTTGTAGCGCTTGCCGTGGCACACGTCGCACGGCACGTAGACATCCGGCAGGAAGTGCATTTCCACCTTCAGCACGCCGTCGCCCTGGCACGATTCGCAGCGGCCGCCCTTCACGTTGAACGAGAAGCGGCCCGGATCGTAGCCGCGCTCCTTCGAGGTCGGCACGCCCGAGAACAGCTCGCGGATCGGCGTGAACAGGCCCGTGTAAGTGGCCGGGTTCGAACGCGGCGTGCGGCCGATCGGCGACTGGTCGACGTTGATCACCTTGTCGAAATGCTCGAGGCCCTCGATCGCCTCGTGCGCCGCCGGCTCGGCCGACGACCCGTACAGGTGGCGTGCGACCGCGTGATACAGCGTGTCGTTGATCAGCGTCGACTTGCCGGAGCCCGACACGCCGGTGATGCAGGTGAGCAGGCCGACCGGCAGCTCGAGATCGACGTGCTTCAGGTTGTTGCCGTGCGCGTCGACGATACGCAGCATCCGCTCGGGATCGGGCGCCATCCGCTCGTCCGGATACTCGATCGTGCGCTTGCCGACCAGGTACTGGCCGGTGAGCGACTGCGGGTTCGACTGCACCTGCTTCGGCGTGCCTTCGGCGACCACCACGCCGCCGTGCTCGCCGGCGCCCGGGCCCATGTCGACGACGTAGTCGGCCGTGCGGATCATGTCCTCGTCGTGCTCGACGACGATCACCGAGTTGCCGAGGTCGCGCAGGTGCTTGAGAGTCGAGATCAGGCGGTCGTTGTCGCGCTGGTGCAGGCCGATCGACGGCTCGTCGAGCACGTACATCACGCCCGTGAGGCCCGAGCCGATCTGCGACGCGAGCCGGATGCGCTGCGCCTCGCCGCCCGACAGGGTTTCGGCGCTGCGCTCGAGCGACAGGTAGTCGAGGCCGACGTTGTTCAGGAAGGTGAGGCGCGCGACGATTTCCTTGATCACCTTGTCGGCGATCTCGCCCTTCGCGCCTTCGAGCGTCAGGCCGTCGAAATAGCCGAGCGCGTCGCGCAGCGGCCAGCCGCTGATTTCATAGATGCCGCGCGCGTAGTCGCCGGTGCCGACCCGCACGTGGCGCGCTTCGCGGCGCAGGCGCGTGCCGTCGCACGACGGGCACGGCTGGTTGTTCTGGTACTTCGAGAGTTCTTCCCGCACCGCGACCGAATCGGTCTCGCGGTAGCGGCGCTCGAGGTTCGGGATGATCCCTTCGAACACGTGCTCGCGGATCGTCGTGCGGCCGCGCTCGTTGATGTACGAGAACGGGATCGTCTGCTTGCCCGAGCCGTACAGCAGCACCTTCCGGATTTTTTCCGGGAGATCCTCGAACGCGGCGTCGATGTCGAATTCATAGAATGCCGCAAGACTCTGCAGCATCTGGAAGTAGAACTGGTTGCGGCGGTCCCAGCCTTTCACGGCGCCGGCGGCGAGCGACAGCGACGGGTGCGCGACGACCCGCTTCGGGTCGAAGAACGTGATCTGGCCGAGGCCGTCGCATTCCGGGCACGCGCCCATCGGGTTGTTGAACGAGAACAGGCGCGGCTCGAGCTCCTGCAGCGAGTACGAGCAGATCGGGCACGCGAACTTCGAGCTGAACAGGTGCTCGCGGTCGGTATCCATCTCGAGCGCGATCGCGCGGCCGTCGGCGAGGCGCAGCGCCGTCTCGAACGACTCGGCGAGGCGCTGCTTCATGTCCGGGCGCACCTTGAGACGATCGACGACGACGTCGATCGTGTGCTTGTCGTTCTTCTTGAGCTTCGGCAGCGACTCGACCTCGTAGATCTTCGCGACGCCTTCGTTCGCGGTGCCGCCGCCGGAGCACACGCGAAAGCGCACGAAACCCTGCGCCTGCATGTCCTCGAACAGCTCGGCGTGCTCGCCCTTGCGGTTCGCGACGACGGGCGCGAGGATCATCAGCTTGGTTTCCTCGGGCAGCGCGAGCGCCGCGTCGACCATCTGCGACACGCTCTGGGCTTCCAGCGGGATGTCGTGGTCGGGGCAGTACGGCGTGCCGACACGTGCGAACAAAAGTCGCAGGTAGTCGTGGATTTCCGTGACCGTGCCGACGGTCGAACGCGGGTTGTGGGACGTCGCCTTCTGCTCGATCGAGATCGCCGGCGACAGGCCTTCGATCAGGTCGACGTCGGGTTTCTCCATCAGCTGCAGGAACTGGCGGGCATACGCCGACAGGCTTTCGACGTAGCGGCGCTGGCCTTCGGCATAAAGGGTGTCGAACGCGAGCGACGACTTGCCCGACCCGGACAACCCGGTAATCACGACCAGCTTGTGGCGCGGCAGGTCGAGATTGACGTTTTTCAGGTTGTGGGTACGTGCCCCACGGATACGGATCTGTTCCATGAACCTGGCGAAAATGGAGGGAACCAAACCTGCTACTATAACGGCTTTTCGAGGCCGTCGTTTGGGGCCCCCAGCCTTAGCAGCAGGTGGCAGCAAGGTGGCACCTGCGCCGGGAAAGCGGCCGCGCCGCGCGGTTCCGGGTGGCCTGCGGGCTGCCTGAATCCTGCCCCGACGTGTCGCCCGCCAAGCCTCCCGGGCCGCTGGTCCTGATCTTCCGCCGCCCGATGTCGGGCGGACATTCCGATCATTCGAAATTCATTCCCGATGTCCAATCCGTCTGCCACGTCTTCCCGCATGACCGCGCCCGAATTGCGCGCGACCACGTCGCTCGCGGCGATCTTCGCGCTGCGCATGCTCGGCCTGTTCATGATCATGCCGGTGTTCTCGGTCTACGCGAAAACCATCCCGGGCGGCGACAACGTGCTGCTCGTCGGCATCGCGCTCGGGGCCTACGGCGTCACACAGTCGCTGTTCTATATCTTTTACGGCTGGGCGTCCGACAAGTTCGGCCGCAAGCCGGTGATCGCCACGGGCCTCGTGATCTTCGCGATCGGCAGCTTCGTCGCCGCGTCCGCGCACGACATCACGTGGATCATCGTCGGCCGGGTGATCCAGGGGATGGGCGCGGTGTCGTCCGCGGTGCTCGCGTTCATCGCCGACCTGACCTCCGAGCAAAACCGCACGAAGGCGATGGCGATGGTCGGCGGGTCGATCGGCGTATCGTTCGCGGTCGCGATCGTCGGTGCGCCGATCGTGTTCCACTGGGTCGGGATGAGCGGGCTGTTCGCGATCGTCGGCGTGCTGTCGATCCTCGCGATCGGCGTCGTGCTGTGGATCGTGCCCGACGCGGCGAAGCCCGTGCACGTGCCCGCGCCGTTCGCCGAGGTGCTGCACAACGTCGAGCTGCTGCGCCTGAACTTCGGCGTGCTGGTGCTGCATGCAACGCAGACGGCGCTGTTCCTCGTCGTGCCGCGCCTGCTCGTCGACGGCGGCCTGCCGGTCGCCTCGCACTGGAAGGTCTACCTGCCGGTGATGGGGCTCGCGTTCGTGATGATGGTCCCGGCGATCATCGTTGCGGAAAAACGGGGCAAGATGAAACCGGTGCTGCTCGGCGGCATCCTGGCTATCCTGATCGGCCAATTGTTGTTGGGCAGCGCGCCGCATACCATCCTGATTGTGGCGGCAGTTCTTTTCGTCTACTTCCTCGGCTTCAACATTCTGGAAGCGTCGCAGCCGTCGCTCGTATCGAAGCTCGCGCCCGGTTCGCGCAAGGGCGCGGCCACGGGGGTTTACAACACCACGCAGTCGATCGGGCTCGCACTCGGCGGCATCGTGGGCGGCTGGCTGCTGAAGCACGGGGGCGCCAATACGGTGTTCTACACGTGCTCGGGGCTCGTTGCCGCGTGGCTTATAATCGCGGCCAGCATGAAAGCGCCGCCGCGCAAGGCCTGAACTCAATTTTGGCAGGTACCGGCGGCGTTCGCCGGCTTGCCCGGCGGGCCGCCCCGACAGCATGAGCGGGCGGCCCGGCATCGAATTTACTGGAGAAACACATGGCATCCGTCAACAAGGTCATCCTCGTCGGCAATCTCGGCGCCGATCCTGAAGTCCGTTACCTGCCGAGCGGCGACGCGGTTGCGAACATCCGTCTCGCGACGACCGACCGCTACAAGGACAAGGCAAGCGGCGATTTCAAGGAAATGACCGAGTGGCATCGCGTCGCGTTCTTCGGCCGTCTGGCGGAAATCGTCAGCGAGTACCTGAAGAAGGGTTCGTCGGTCTATATCGAAGGCCGCATCCGCACGCGCAAGTGGCAGGGTCAGGACGGCCAGGATCGTTACTCGACCGAAATCGTCGCAGACCAGATGCAGATGCTCGGCGGCCGCGGTGCGGGCGGCGGTGGCGGTGGCGGTGACGAAGGCGGTTACGGCGGCGGCTACGGTGGTGGCGGCGGCGGTGGCCGTGGCGAGCAGATGGAGCGTGGCGGTGGCGGCGGTGGTCGTGCCGGCGGCGCAGCGCGTGGCGGTGCAGGCGGCGGCGCGCAAAGCCGTCCGAGCGCACCGGCAGGCGGCGGCTTCGACGAGATGGACGACGATATCCCGTTCTGATCGGCAAGTCGGCATCCAGCATCACGATGGGCCCGAATGTCCGAGTCAAGCCAGCTGCTTGGCCCGGGTCTTCGGGCCTTGTTTCGTTTACGTCGATGTTCCTTGCGCGCCAGGCAAAACGTGGCTGACGAACTTCCTGACCTCATCGCTCCGCATCTCGACGTGCTCTTCTGCGGGATCAACCCCGGCCTGACCGCGGCCGCGACCGGGCATCACTTCGCGGGGAGAAGCAACCGTTTCTGGCGCGTGATCCATCTCGCGGGCTTCACGCCGGCTGAAATCTCGCCGAAGGACGATCACGCGATTCTTCAATATGGCTGCGGCCTGACGGCGGTGGTGAAGCGGCCGACCGCGAGTGCCGATCAGCTTTCGCGCGCGGAATTCATCGCCGCGGCTGCCGAGTTCGAGCACAAGGTGGCGCGTTATGCGCCGCGCTTCGTCGCTTTTCTCGGCAAGGCGGCGTACTCGGCGCTATCCCGTCAGCGAGAAGTCGAGTGGGGGCTGCAACCGGCCCGCATGCAGGGGGCGAGCGTCTGGGTGCTGCCCAATCCCAGCGGGAGAAACCTCGCGTTCGGCCTCGACGACCTGGTCGACGCATACCGTCAGCTTCGTCTGCAGGTGACGGCCGTTTCCGGTCATCAACCGGAGGGGCGGGATGCGGCGCAGTGAAACAGCGCCTCGGTGGCCGGGCGCCGTGCTGCCGCGCGCGTTCTTCGACCGCGTGGCTACCGACGTCGCGCCGCAGCTGCTGAACAAGATCCTCGCGGCCGCAGACGGCCGGGCCGGGCGGATCGTCGAAGTGGAGGCCTATGCCGGCGCGATCGACCCGGCCGCGCATACCTATCGCGGCAAGACGCCGCGCAATGCGACGATGTTCGGGCCGCCGGGGCACCTGTACGTCTATTTCACCTATGGCATGCACTGGTGCTGCAACTGCGTGTGCGGCCCGGATGGCACGGGAACGGGCGTGCTGATTCGTGCTCTCGAGCCGCTGCTGGGGCTCGAACACATGCGTGCGGCGCGGCCGCCGCAGACGCGCGATCGCGACCTGTGCCGGGGGCCGGCGCGACTGACCCAGGCGATGGGGATCGGCGGCGCGCAGGATGGGGTCGACCTGATCGGCGCGCACGAAGGGTTCGCGATCGTCGACGACGGCATCGCGCCGCCCGCCGATCTGGCGGGCGGGCCGCGCATCGGCATTCGCGTCGGCACGGATCTGCCGTGGCGGTGGAGCGTGCCGGGCAACCGGTACGTGTCGGGGCCGGTGACGCGCCGCTGATACAGCCCCGTGCGCAGATGCACACAATTCGACCTGCGTCACGCGACCGCCACAATTGACCGGCTAAGCTGCTCCTTTCGACGTTTCGATCGAGGAGACACAATGCGGCGGGTCGTATTCAACCAGAAGGGCGGCGTGGGCAAATCGACGATCGTCTGCAACCTGGCGGCGATCAGCGCGAGCGAAGGGCTGCGCACGCTCGTCATCGACCTCGATGCGCAGGCGAACTCGACGCGCTACCTGCTCGGCGACGCCGCGGCTGACGCGCAGCCGGGCGTCGCCGATTTCTTCGAAACCGCGCTGACCTTCAACTTCCGTCCGGTCGACGTCGCGTCGTTCATCCATCCGACCCCGTTCGAAGGGCTCAACGTGATGCCCGCGCACCCGGATCTCGACACGCTGCACGGCAAGCTCGAATCGCGCTACAAGATCTACAAGCTGCGCGACGCGCTGAACGAGCTCGACACCTACGACGCCGTGTACATCGACACGCCGCCCGCGCTGAACTTCTATACGCGCTCCGCGTTGATCGCGGTCGAGCGCTGCCTGATCCCGTTCGACTGCGACGATTTCTCGCGCCGCGCGCTGTACACGCTGCTCGAGAACGTGAAGGAAATCCAGCAGGACCACAACGCGGCGCTCGAGGTGGAAGGGATCGTGATCAACCAGTTCCAGCCGCGGGCGGCCCTGCCGCAGCGGCTGGTCGACGAACTCGTCGACGAAGGGCTGCCGGTGCTTGCGTCGAAGCTGTCGGCGTCGGTGAAGATCCGCGAGTCGCATCAGCAGTCGAAGCCGGTGATCCATCTGGAACCCGGGCACAAGCTTGCGCAGGAGTTCCTCGCGCTGCATCGCGAACTGGCCGGCTGATTTCGCGCCTGCCTGACGGAGACACGGCTGCATCACGCGGCCGTTTTTCATTACGACCCGCAATTTATCCGATCATTGATTCCGTCATTAATAATCACGAAAACGATTTCATAATAAATCCAGAAAAAACGATTACATAAGTGACCGCTCCATTTTCAATACGTCCCGGTTTTCTAATAAATGGAATAATGGATTGGTAAATGTTGTGCGAGGTCATGATCCGCTATCCTGTAAAAAGGTAAAAATACATTGCGGGACAGAGTGATGCGCAACCTCGTCTGCGATGTCGGCGCATCACGGGTTCCAGCGATCGTCTTGGGTTGAAATAAGGGTTTACACCTAGCATTAATGCCATTTAATTGACAATTAATCGATCTAGAATGAGCTCCTTCAACTTCCCGTACTCAAATAAGTGACGGGTTGTCAATAAGGAAGTCTGCTGTCGATCCGGCTTCCAATTTTCTTTACGTCGTCTCTCGCATTGCTAACAGGAGCGTGCCCGATGTCCGTATTTGCCCCCGAAAAACTCAACGCCGAATATCAGTCCGGTATCGCCGCGTGGTTTGCGATCGCCCGTCCGGCGATCCAAGGTTTCGAGGCTGTCGTCGAACTCAACCTGCAAGCGGCCCGGACGGCGCTCGAGGAATACGAGGACAAGCTGAAGAACGCGTTCAACAGCAGCAATCCGGCCGCGGGTTTCGCCCAGCAGGTCGCAGCTCCTCAGGAAGCGGCCGGCAAGGCCGTGTCGTATGGCCGCCATCTGTTCGACATCGCGGTGTCGACGCAGTCCGAATGGGCAAAGGTCGCGCAAGCGCAATACGAACAGAACGACAAGCGCCTGAAGGACGTGCTGGGCGAGCTGTCGAAGCATGCACCGGCCGGCTCGGCGCCGGTGGTGGCCGCGCTGAACTCGGCGCTGTCCGCGGCAACCGCCGCGGCCGACTCCGTGCGCGCAGCGACGGGCCAGGCGATCGAAGCCGCCCAGAGCGGTTTCGATGCGGTCAGCGAAACGGCAACGCGCGGCGCGAAGCAAACGGCTGCCGCCGCACGCAAGGACGCAGCGGCCGCACGCGAATCGGCTGCGTAATCGCGTAGCCACGCAAGCACGTGTCGCGCACCGGCGCGACACGATTGATCGGCGCCGGATGGCGCCGGACGCCGCGTGTGCCGCGTGGCGTTCGGCGAACGTCCGGTTTGCCGCAAGGCGCTGGTGACCCGGCGAGCCGTAACGGTGTGCCGCCCGTGCGAACGGGTGCCGCGCGTCGTATGGCGACGTGCGACCGCTCTCGCGCCGGATCGCCCGGGATACGCGAGCGCCAGCCGAGGCCGGCTCGCGCCGGCGTCAGAACGACGAACTGATTTCAATGCAGGAACTGGACATGACGGACGTAGTGATCGTATCGGCCGCGCGAACCGCGGTCGGCAAATTCGGCGGTTCGCTTGCGAAGATCGCGGCGCCGGAGCTGGGCGCGACGGTGATCCGCGCGGTGCTGGAGCGGGCGGGCGTGAAGCCCGAGCAGGTCAGCGAAGTGATCATGGGCCAGGTGCTGACGGCCGGTTCCGGGCAGAACCCGGTGCGGCAGTCGCTGATCAAGGCCGGGCTGCCGACGGCAGTGCCGGGGATGACGATCAACAAGGTGTGCGGCTCGGGCCTGAAGGCCGTGATGCTGGCGGCGAACGCGATCGTCGCGGGCGACGCGGAGATCGTGATCGCAGGCGGCCAGGAGAACATGAGCGCGTCGCCGCACGTGCTGCCGGGCTCGCGGGACGGGTTCCGGATGGGCGACGCGAAGCTGGTCGACACGATGATCGTCGACGGCCTGTGGGACGTGTACAACCAGTACCACATGGGCATCACGGCGGAGAACGTCGCGAAGGAATACGGGATCACGCGCGAAGCGCAGGACGCGTTCGCGGCGCTGTCGCAGAACAAGGCGGAAGCCGCACAGAAGGCCGGTCGCTTCAACGACGAGATCGTGCCGGTGGCGATTCCGCAACGCAAGGGCGAGCCGCTGCAGTTCGCCACCGATGAATTCGTGCGTCATGGCGTGACGGCGGAATCGCTGGCGGGGCTGAAGCCGGCGTTCTCGAAGGACGGCTCGGTGACGGCGGCGAACGCGTCGGGGCTGAACGACGGCGCCGCGGCGGTGCTGGTGATGTCGGCACAGAAGGCGGTGGCGCTGGGTCTGACGCCGCTGGCGCGGATCAAGGCGTACGCGAACGCGGGCGTGGATCCGAGCGTGATGGGGATGGGCCCGGTGCCGGCATCGCGCCGGTGCCTGGAGCGCGCGGGCTGGACGCCGGGCGATCTGGACCTGATGGAAATCAACGAGGCATTTGCAGCGCAGGCGCTGGCGGTGCACAAGCAGATGGGCTGGGACACGTCGAAGGTGAACGTGAACGGCGGGGCGATCGCGATCGGCCACCCGATCGGCGCGTCGGGCTGCCGGATCCTGGTGACGCTGCTGCACGAGATGGCCAAGCGCGATGCGAAGCGCGGGCTGGCGTCGCTGTGTATCGGCGGCGGGATGGGCGTCGCGCTCGCGGTCGAGCGCGCGTGAGCAGGGTCTGACACACGTCCCGCGTGTGGCGCCGGCCGGCGCCGCATGCGGGCGAAGCGGTTTTCGCGCACGACAAGCCGTGAACAACAAGCGCGAGGTGCCGGTGCGTGCCGTGCCCGCGATGCGGGCGGCTGCGCATCGAAGCGGCGGGGCGGCAGCAGGTGCGATGCCGTCGCCCCGCCTTCATCGATTACTTTTCTGTCGGTAATTTATAGGATGACTAAGCGAATTGCAGTTGTGACTGGTGGAATGGGTGGCCTCGGCGAAGCGGTCAGCATCAGGTTGAACGACGCGGGCCACCGGGTAGTCGTCACGTATTCGCCGAACAACACCGGCGCGGACCGCTGGCTGACCGAGATGCATGCGGCCGGCCGCGAGTTCCACGCGTACCCGGTGGACGTGGCCGACCACGATTCGTGCCAGCAATGCATCGAGAAGATCGCGCGGGACGTCGGCCCGGTCGACATTCTCGTGAACAACGCGGGCATCACGCGCGACATGACGCTGCGCAAGCTCGACAAGGTCAACTGGGATGCGGTAATCCGCACGAACCTCGATTCCGTGTTCAACATGACGAAGCCGGTCTGCGAAAGCATGGTCGAGCGCGGCTGGGGCCGCATCGTCAACATCTCGTCGGTGAACGGTTCGAAAGGCTCGGTCGGCCAGACCAACTACGCGGCCGCGAAGGCCGGCATGCACGGCTTCACGAAATCGCTCGCGCTCGAAATCGCGCGCAAGGGCGTGACGGTGAACACGGTGTCGCCGGGCTACCTCGCGACGAAGATGGTCACGGCGATCCCGCAGGACATCCTCGACTCGAAGATCCTCCCGCAGATTCCGGCGGGCCGGCTCGGCAAGCCCGAGGAAGTCGCGGCGCTGGTCGCTTACCTGTGCTCGGAGGAGGCCGGCTTCGTGACGGGCTCCAACATCGCGATCAACGGCGGGCAGCACATGCACTGACGCGCAGTGGTCCGGCGGTCCGGCGCTCCGGCGGCGTGCGCGCACGTGCCGGGCCGCGTTCCGCACTATCCAGTGCCAGGGCGGCGGCAGGTGCGCCGCTTCGGCTTTGCATTCCGGAGAAGGCATGGGCGACACCTGGATGGGACTCGCGATCGGCGGCACGGCACTGGCCGTCGCGCTGACGATGGCGGTCTCGCTCTACTGGCTCGAGCGGCGCCGTGCGCGCCTGCTGCGGAACTTCGATCATCGCGATTGCTGGCTCGTCGCGTACGGCAAGTGCTTCGCGCGCGTGCGGGCCAGGCCGGCACGCCGCCTGCGCGGCGCGCGTTGACGGCAGCGGCGGCGCGGCAGTGACGCGTCACGGTTGACGAGCGGTCACGCATCGCGCGCACGCCACAGGCGAGGCGCGCGATGCCCATGGTCAATCGCTCTTTTCGCTCTTTCCACCCGACTCGCCCGAGTCGTTCTTGTGGAAGATCCGCTTCGTCGTGCGCTTGGTGGCATCCCAGCCTTCGCGCGACGCGTGTGCGACCCCGTGCCCGACCGCCTTTGCGGCGCTCGCGGTCGCGTGGCCGAAGCTGCGGGCCGCCTCGCCGGTCTTGTGCGCGGCTTCCTTCGAATCGCGCTTGATGTCCTGCTTCACTTCCGACATGTCCGCGTGCGCGATCGGGCTGATCAGCGCCAGAACGAGCGCGGTACCAATGAACTGACGAACTTTCACGTCCTGGTTTCCTTCCGTTGAGTAAGCGGCTTCATCGAGGCGCCGCATTGCCGGCTGGCGCCGGGCGAAACGCGCCGGCCGCCGACGCGTCGAGCATCACTGCCGCGCGGCCGGACAGCAGCACGCGCTCGCCGCAGCGCAACGCGAAGCCGTACAGCACCGAGCGGGCATCGCCGCTCACGCGCTCCGCTTCGACGACGAGCGGTTGCGCGAACGTGTCGAGCCGGTCGACGAACGCGTCGACGTTGCGCACGCTCGCGAGATAGCCGACGCGCGGGCGCGCTTCGTGCGCACCGAGCAGTGCGCCGTGCACGGCCATTGCCTGCGCCGCGTATTCGATGCCGCAGACCGATGCGAGCCGGCCGTGCGTGCGCAGCGGGTTGTGTGGATCGCGGTGGCTCGTCGCGGTGCAGCGGATGCGGTCGGCATCCCACGCATCGACCGTATCGAGCACGCACATCGCACCGTCGTGCGGAATGTGCGCGGCAATCCACGCGTGGTCGAGCGGCGGCGCGAGCGGGTTGGTCGCGGTCATCGCGCACGCTCCGTGAACGTATCCGGCATCGCGACATCGACCTGCACGCGTGTGTCGGCCAGGTAGTCGAGCACGACGCGTGTCGAACGCCGCGCGGCGAGCGCGTCGAGCAGCGGCAGCACGCGCGCGGCCGGATTGCCGGCGCGCAGTGCGTCGAGTTCGGCATGCGCGAGCGTCGTGGCCGGCGCGTCGGTGAGTTGCACGTCGATGCGGGCGAGCGCGCGTTCGCTCGCGTCGGGCGCGAGCACGAGCGCCACGCCGAATGCGTCGCCGATCGGCCGCACCGCGCGCAGCGGTTCCGGATAGTCGGTGTCGTACGCGATCAGCAGGGTCGGCACGCGATCGACCGCGACCTGGCACAGGCTTTCGAGCAGGCCTGCGGCAAAGCTGCCGTCGTGCGCGCACAGCACGTTCGACGTCGCCATCGCGCGGGTCGCGATGCTCCAGTAGCCGGCCGGCGCGTTGTGCACGGAGTTGTGGAAGCGCGTCGGCGACAGCTGACGATCGTCGCCGGCAAGCGTCTCGCAGATCGCGTGGCAATTCTGGCCGTCGCCGCCCGACGCGCTGAACACGGTCGCGAGCGTCGCGGCGTCGCGTCCGCTCGCGGCTACCGCTTCGTGGCCGGCCGCGAGCGCCACGCGCACGACGGGGCCGGTGCGGCGCCGCTCGGCCGACGGCAGGCCGGCCGGCGGCGGCAGCTCGGTGCGGGCCGGTGCATACGGCGCGCGGCCCGCGAGCACGTCGGCCGTGTGCGGCCAGTCGGTCAATCCGGGGCCGACGAGGCCGATGCTTTCGATGAAGGCGGTGAGTGTCATGGCGGGCCTCAACGGCGGGCGTGGTCGGCGCGGCCGAGGATCAGGCTGCAATTCGTGCCGCCGAAGCCGAACGAATTGGAGAGGACGGCGCGTACGCGCGCATCGCGGCTCGCGAGCACGTAGTCGGCGGCGAGGGCCGGGTCGGGCTGCGTCGTGTTGACGCCGGCCGGCACGAACTGCTCGCGCAGCGCGAGCGCGGCGACGACCGCCTCGAGCGCGCCCGCCGCACCGAGCGTATGGCCGGTCGCCCCCTTCGTCGAGCTGCATGGCGTGCTGGCGAACAGCGCGCCGATCGCGCGGCTTTCGGCGGCGTCGTTGCTCGGCGTCGCGGTGCCGTGCAGGTTCACGTAGTCGATGTCGGTCGCGCCGAGGCCGGCGGACGCGAGCGCCTGCTCGATCGCGACGCGCGCGCCGAGCCCGTCCGGATGCGGTGACGACATGTGATGCGCGTCGCTCGATTCGCCGATGCCGAGCAGCAGGATCGCGTGGGCGTCGAGTGCGGCGGGCCGGTCGGGCACGCGTTCGACGAGCGCGAACGCGGCGGCCTCGCCGATCGAGATGCCGTCGCGCGCGACGTCGAACGGACGGCACGGCTGGCGCGACAGCAGCTCGAGCGAATTGAAGCCGTACAGCGTCGTCAGGCACAGCGAATCGACGCCGCCGACAACGGCCGCGTCGATCAAGCCCGCCTCGATCATGCGGCGCGCGGAGCCGAACACCTTCGCGCCGGACGAGCAGGCGGACGAGATCGCCATCGCCGGCCCGCGCAGCGCGAAAAACGCGCGCACGAATGCGGCCGGCGAATACGGGTTGTGCGTCTGTGCGTAGCGGAAGTCGGCGGGCAGCGCACCGCTCGCCGGATCGCGGCGCTGGTACGCGTGCTCGGTTTCTAGGATGCCGGCCGTGCTCGTGCCGATGAACACGCCGACGCGCGCCGCGCCGTAGCGCGCGACGGCTGCCGCAACGCGTGCGTCGAAGCCGTCCTGCGTGAGGCCGAGCTGCGCAAGGCGGTTGTTGCGGCACGCGAAATCGGCGAGGTCGGCACGCACGGGCTGTGCATCGACGCCATCGACCGCACCGATCCACGTGTCGAGATCCGCACGCTCGAAGTCGCAGGGCGTGAGCCCGCCGCGCGCGTGGCGCAGCGCATCGAGGGTCGCATCGAGGCCGCGGCCGATGCAGCTGGTGGCGGTGAAGTGCGAGAGCAGGAGAGGTTTCACGAGGGTCGCATCCGGTGGCCGGAACGGGCGCCGCAGCAGGGCTGGCAGGCGCGCCGTTCGAGGTCAGATTTTATCAAACGGGGGGGCCGAACCGGCCGGCTCGCCAGGCTTGCCGGGCGGTTCCGGCGCGAGCGCCGCGCGCAGCGTGGTCCAGTGCAACTGCGCGTCGGCGGCCGCACGCAGCACCGCTTGCAGCACGTCGAGCACGACCGGTTCGCCGCGCGCGTCGCGCGCCGCGTGGCCGTCGTGCACGAGCAGGATGTCGCGCGCGTCGAGACCGCGCAGCAGGCGGCGCGTGACGGTCGCGGCATCGTGTGCGCGCGTGTCGAAGCCGCGCCGCGTCCAGCTCGCGAGTTGCAGGCCGAGCTCGCACAGCACCGGTTCGAGAAACGGATTGCGCAGGCCGGCCGGCGCGCGGAAGAACAGCGGGCGCGTACCGGCGATTTCGGTCAGCGTCTGCTGCGCGGCCGCGATCTCGCGCCGCAGCGCGGCGGGCCCCGACAGCGAGAACGTGTGCCGGTGCCGCTGGCTATGGTTCTCGATCGCGTGACCGCGCGCGACGATCGCCTCGATCCAGCGCGGATGACGGCGCGCGAGATTGCCGATACAGAAGAACGTCGCGCGCGCGTCGTAACGGTCGAGCAGGTCGAGCACGCGCGGCGTGACGTCCGGGTCCGGGCCGTCGTCGATCGTCATTGCGATCCGGCGGCCGACGCCGGGCGGCAGGCGCGTCCAGTTCGGGCCGAGCAGCGTGCTGCGCGGCCACAGGCCGGCGGCGGTCAGCGCGAGATGCGACGCGACCACGCCGCCGACGGCCCACGGCCACGCGGCCGGCTGCGCGACGACGGCCGCGGCCGCGCCCGCATGCAGCGCGGCCGTGCCCGCGATCAACGGCGTCGGCTTCCAGCGGCGCGTATCGCCGGGCTGTCGCGACGGAACGGACGACGGCGCGTTCATGCGCGGTTTCCTTGATGACGGTTGACGGCCGCGGCCTCGGCCGCGCGCGGTGCGAGAATCGCCGCGAACGCGAGCGCGAGCATCGCGCCGGGGCCGACGGTCAGCCCGAAGGTTTCGAGCAGCGGCACGCGCGACAGCGCGAGCAGCCCGAAGCCGGCGACCGTCGCGAGGTTCGCGATCAGCAGCGACACGAGTGTGTAGGGCGTGACGGGCTGCGCGTCGTCGCGCTTGCAGAAGAACAGTGCGTAGTTCGAACCGACCGCGACGATCAGCAGCATCCCGACGAGATGCAGGATCGTCAGTTGCACGCCGGCGAGCGCGAAGCCGGCCGTCACGACCAGCACGGCCGCGACGAGCGGCGCGAGCGCACGCACGACGCGGCGCGGCGAGCGCAGTGCGATCAGCAACAGGACGGCGATCGCGGCAAAACCCGCGAGCGACAGCCGGATGTCTTCATGCACGTAGCTCACGTACAGGCGATCGGCTTCGGCCTTCATGTCGACGAATAGCGCATCGGGCACGCTCGCGCGCGCGACGGCCGTGCGAATCGGCGTGGCATCGAGACTCGATGCCGGGTGCGCAGTGCGGGCGGCATCCGGCGCGCGCAGTGGCAGCATCGCGCTCCAGCGGCCGTCACGTTCGGTCAGCAGCGCATCGACGGCGAGCGCCATCGATGTGCCGTGCAGGTCGGCGCGCGTCAGCAGCGGTGCGCGGCGCGCGTCCTCGACGTCGGTGATGAACGGTGCGAAGAGGTCGGGCTTGACCGCGATCGGCTGGTTCGCGACGGCGTTGTGCATCCGCGCCGCGAGCACGTCGGCATCGGGCAGGCTCGCCAGGCGCGCGCGCTGCGCGGCGTCGCTCGGCAGGTAGCGCGCGGGGCTTTCGAAGCCGGCGAGCGCACCCCGGTCGACGAGCGGCTGCAATTGCGCGGCCACTTTTTCGGCGCCTTTGAGCGCGGCCTGTTCGGTCGATGCGGAAATCACGACGAGGTAGCGCACGTCGGGTGCGCCGACATCGGCGCGCAACCGCGCGTCGAGGGCTTGCGCTTGTGCCGGCACTGGGCTCAGCGCAGCGAGTTCGCGGCTCCACAGGCCGTCGCGATGCAGCACGAGCGTCGCGCCCGCGGCGATCACCAGCACGGCGAGCGGCCAGCGCAGCCGCGGTGCGGCGTCGGCCGCGCGCGCGAGCACGGCGCCGACACGCGACACGTCGCGGATCGCGACATGCTCGCCGCGCAGGTGCGGCAGCACGAAGCGGGTGACGAGCGCGGCGGCCGTCAGCCCGACGATCGAATACAGCCCGAGCTGCACGAGGCCCGGGAAGCCGGAGAACAGCATCGACGCGAACCCGCACACGGAGGTCAGCACACCGAGCCGGATCGTCGGCCAGTACGCGGCGACCCAGGCGCGCGTCGCGTCGGCCGGGCGTGCCGCACCGCGCGTGCCGGCCTGCGCCGATTGCACGAACAGGTAGATCGAATAGTCGACGGCTTCGCCGATCAGCGTCGTGCCGAAGCCGAGCGTCAGCCCGTGGACCGTGCCGAACGCGAGGCTGACCGCCGCGATTCCCGCCGCGACGCCCGTCAGCACCGGCAGCAAGCCGAGTGCGAGCGTGCGCGGCGACCGATACAGCGTCAGCAGCAGCGCGACGATCAGCACGACACTCGCCGTCGACAGTCGCTCGACGTCGTGCCGGATCGTGTCGCGCGTGTCGACCGAGAACACGCCGGGGCCCGTCATCGCGAGCGTGGTCGCGGCCGCGTTCGGCACGGCCTGCTTTGCGGTGGCGAACGCGCGGCGCACCGTGTCGATCGCGCGGGCCTGCGCGTCGGTATCGGAACCGGCGGCGGCCGTCTGCACGACGAGCACCGCGCGCGTGCCGTCGCGCGATGCCCACACGCCGTCGCGGCTCGCCGGTTCGGCCGCGCTGTCGAGCTGGTCGACGAGCGCGGCGACTTCGCCAGTCGGGTCGCGCGGCAGCATCGCCTTGGCTACGAGGCCGGCCGACGAGCTCAGCAGGTCGAGGCTGTCGCCGAGCGCCTGATGCAGGCCGGCGGCGCTGAAGCGCTGCGGCGTGACGGCCGGGCTCAGCAGGTAGCGGTGATCGAAGATGAACTGCCGGTCGCGCGCGTCGTTCGCGCCTTCCCCGTTGTGAACGGCCGCGAATTGCGGATCGGTGCGCAGCGCACCGGCGACACGTCGTGACAGCGCGGCGCGCGCGGCGGCATCGCCGCCGTCGATCGCGACGAGGATCAGCCGCGACACGATGCCGTCGCGCAACTGGTCGACGAGCACGCGCTGCCCGGCGCTCGGCGCGCTCGGCAGGAAGGCGGACAGGTCGGCCGTGAAGTGCGCGCGCCCGATCGCGACGCCGCACGCGAGAAGCGCGAGCAGCCACACGAGCACCGCGCGCTGCCGCAGCGCGTGCAGGCGGCGGGTGACCGGTGACGACGAGGGCCGGGTGCGTTCGTCCATCAGTTCGGGTTCGCCGGAACGGGTTGCAGGCGCATCACCGAACGATCACCGTCAGCCTGCCGGATCGCGACGCTGCGCAACACGTCGCGCGTGCCGTCGAGCGTGATCGTGCTGACGACCTTCAGCATCCGCGAGTCGAGCGGCGTCAGCGTCAGCGTCCAGTCGTCGCCGCGCCCGGCGAGCGCGACCTTGTACACCTGTTCGAGCGCGAAGCGATTGCCGGCGAGCGTCGCGCGGATGCTGTCGATGAACGCGCCGAGTTCCGGATAGCGCGCGAGCGCGAGCGTGTACTTGCGGTTGTTGCGCTCGACGGTGAGCATGTCGCCGTCGACGACGAGGTGTTCGGGCTTCGGGCTCAGCGTGTGCTTCTCGAGATGGTCGGGCGCGACGAACACGAGCTCGCCGGACGATTCGACCGGCTGCGTCGCGATCGACAGGTATTTCGTCTCGGTGAACGTCGCACGCCCCGACTTGTGCTGCGCAAGTGTCGACATCAGCCGGTCGAGGCTCCACGCCGGTGCCGTGTCGGCCGCCTGCGCGGGCGTGGCGGCCAGCGCGATCGCCGCGGTGGTTGCCGCGATGGCGACGGCTACCGTGCGGACGGCACGACGCAGCGTGGACGGGAGCGTGGGCAGGCAGCGGCGAACGGCGGTCATGCGTCGGAATCCCTCGTGGCGGACAGGCCGGCACCGGTGCGCGCCGCGTCGCTGCGCGCAGCCGCGGCATCGCCGCCTCGCCAGAAATCGAAATAGTTGAACCAGTTGTACGGCGCCGCGCGGCAGTACTTGTCGAGCAGCGCGACGTAGCGCGCGAGTGCCGCGTCGACGGCCGCCGCGCGCGCGTCGCGCCGCACGTCGGAGAAATCGGCGAGCGTCTCGAAGTGCACATCGTAGCGGTTGCCGTCGCGATAGAGGCCCGTCATGAAGATCACCGGACGCTTCAACATCGCGGCCATGTAGAGCGGCCCGAGCGGGAACGCGGCCGGCGCGCCGAGCAGCGGCAGCCGCCGCAGCGACGCGGCCGCGTCGTCGAGCAGCGTGCGGTCGGCGAGCATGCCGACCATGCAGTTCGCGTCGAGGCGCTCGCGTACCTTCAGCATCGAGTCGACCTGGCCGAGCGGAATCACTTCCGGCTGCGCGGCGGGATTCACCGCGGCGAGCGTCGCGTTGATCTTGCGCGCGTTCTTCTCGTACATCGTCACGACGACGCGCAGGTCCGGGTGCGTGCGGCCGATCGCGCGCACGACCTCGAAGCTGCCGAGATGCGCGCCCATCAGGAACGCGCCGCGTCCGCCCGCGAGGGCTTCGTCGACGAGCGTTTCACCGTGCAACCGGATGTCGAACAGGTCGAAGCGCCCGTTCATCAGGTAGACGCGGTCGTGGATCGTCGCCGCGAACGTGAACACGTGCCGGTACACGTCGCGCCAGCGCGCGGGGCGGCCGAGCACGCGGCGCAGGTAGTCGCGCGACGCCGCGCACGCGACCGGCGAGAACAGCACGAAATACGTCGCGATCAGATGCAGCACGACACGCGCGCGCTGCCGGCCGAAGCGCAGCGAGATCCACGTCATCGCGCGCAGCAAGCCCGCATTGCTGCGCTCCTGGCGCTCGGCCCACGCGGTGCGCTTCATGGCTGCGCGCCATCCTGCGCGGCCGGCGGCGCGGACAGCACGCCGCTCGCGACCTCGCGCGCCCCGGCGTGCAGCGTGAAGCGGATCGTGCCGCTGGCGGCCGGGTCGAACGTGAGTTCGAGCGGTTCGCCGGGCGCGACCCGGCTCAGGAATTTCGCAGAACCGAGCCGCCACGTGTGCAGTGGGCGGTTCAGCGCCGTGCCGATCGCATGGATCGCATGATCGAGCAGCACGACACCCGGCACGACCGGATGGCCGGGGAAGTGGCCGGGCAGTGCCGGGTGATCGGCGGGGATCGTGAACCCGAGCGTGGGCGCGGCGGCCGGGTTGCGTACGGGCGTCGGCGCCGCCGAAGTGCGCGCATGTTGCGCAACGATTGCGGCGAGCACGTCGCGCGGCAGCTTGCCCGTTTCGTTGCGCGGCAGCGCGTCGACGAACACGAGCGGGCGCGGCATGAACGCGGGATCGATCCGCTCGCGCAGCGCGCGCTGCAGACCGGCTGCCGCGAGCGTCGGCGCGACGACCAGCGCGACGAGGCGCGTGACCGGTTCGAGGCCCGCGTCGGCGTGCGCCGGCACGGCTTCGTCGGGCATGAAGAACACGCCGTCGATCACGTCCGGAATCGCATTGAGCTGATGGTTCAGGTACGCGAGCGACGTGCGCTTGCCGGCGATGTTGACGAGGTCGGCCTTGCGGCCGTGCAGCAGGAACCGGCCATCGCCGAGCAGTTCGAGCGCATCGCCCATCGGCACGGGCGCCTCGACGTGCCCGCCCGACACCCAGATCGTCGGCTCGCCGTCGTCGCTCTCCGGTTCGTCGCGCGCGTCGAGCCGGATGCCCGGGAACAACGCCCACGTCGCGCCTTGCGACGTGCGGCGGGTGGCAATCTGGCCGGTCTCGGTGCTGCCGTAAATTTCGACGAGCGGCGCGTCGAGCGCGGCTTCGGCTTCGCACGCGAGCTTTTCCGACAGCGGCGCGGTGGCCGACAGCACGAGCGCCGCGGGCGGCAGCGCATGGCCGGCCGCCAGCAGCGCTCGCAGGTGGATCGGCGACGTGACGAGCACGCGCGGCTGCGGGATCGCGTCGAGTTCGTCGCGAATGTCGACCGGGTAGAACGGCTGGCGGTTGCTGAACGCGAGGCCGCCGATCAGCGCGAGCAGCACGGTCGACTCGAAGCCGTACATGTGCTGCGCGGGCACCGTGCCGATCAGCGTGGCCGCGCGGCCGTCGAGCAGCCCGAGGCGGTCGGCCGCCGCGCGCACGCAGCCGACCAGGAAGCCCCAGGTCTTGCGGTGCGGCACCGGTGCACCGGTCGAGCCGGATGTGAACACGTAAGCCATGATTCGCGCCGCATCGATCTGCGGAACGGCGAACGGCGCATCGCTCGCGAGCTCGCCGGGAGCGGCTTCGGGGTACGCGAAGCGCGGCAGGTCGATCGTGCAGTCGGGCGCGTCGTGCAGGCAGAACGCGTCGGGTGCGAACGACGCGAGCTGGCGAACCATTTCCGGCGTGTGCGTCGACGGCAGCAGGCTGATCTTGCCGGCCACGAGCGCGGCGCACAGGCTGACCGCGAAGCGGTAGCGGTCGCGGCACACGTTGAACACGTGGCCGCCGGCGGGCAGCGCGGCGGCCACGCGCGCGACGTCGGCGACGAACGCGCGCACGGTGACGGGCGAGCCGTCGCGCCAGGCGATCGTCTGGTCCGGCGATGAATGGAAAACCAGCGGGTGAGTCGGCATAAATCAGTCAAAACGGGAGCGAAGGCCGGCGCGCCGCGTGGCGGCGCCGCACCGGCCGTGAATTCATCGTGACGCCTGCGACGCGTGGGTCGTCGCGCGATACGCGCGCACCGCATCGACCATGCGCGGCCGCGCCTCGTGCGGCAGTGCGAAGCGCCGGCACGCATGCTCGGCGGCGAACATCACGGCGACGAGCGGCAGCGACAAGTAGTTCGCGAACGTCGACCACGTGACGATCGGCGCGGTCGCGAACAGCAGCGTCGACACGGCGGCGATCGCGACGAAGAACAGGGTCCACGCGAGCGTGATCTGTCGCGTGTAGCGCGCGACGGCCGGCGTGATCGCGCCGTGGATCATCGTCGCGAAACGCGTGCACAGCGGCACCTGGCCGGCCGCGAGCGTGCGGCCGAACAGCAGCGCCATCGCGAGGTTGAAACTCGCGTGTTCCAGATACAGGCCCCATTCGAAATGCCGGGCGAGCGGCACGCGCGCGGCCCATAGCGCGACGGTGGCAAGCAGCCACGCCGGCACGAACCAGCTGCGATGCGGCGAGCGCAGTGCCGCGCCGAGCGCGAGCAGCAGCGGCGGCACGAGCGCCATCGCGAGGCCGAAGCCGTGCGCGCCGGGCGTCGCGGCCGCGTAGTGCGCGCCGGCCTGGTAGGCCGCGACGGCACCGACTGCGGCGACGCCGCGCGCGACGGGCAGCAGCCGGCTCATCGGCGGCCTCCGCGCACACGGCGCGGGTACCCGTTGCCGGCGGCCGGGTGGCAGCGGACGGACGGGCGAACCGTAACGGAGCGGAAGGACGGGCGCGGCATGACTGGCGACATCGGGAAGATCGTGGCCGGACGCGGTGGTCGGGCCGTCAAACATCATATGAATGGCGGCCGGGACGCGGGTCCGGGCCGGTGGTCGGGCACGCTCATTTTAGGGCCGCGGCACCGCGTGTTCGGGGCAGGCGCGAACGGGTTTTGTAACCGATTGTATGGCGTCGGACGAACGGTTTCGCGGGGTCGGTCCATTTCCATCCAAAGCGGCTCAAGCGTCTGGTGCATTCGGGTCCCGAAACGGGTCGCGGCGCCGGCTCGCCAGTCTGTAACCAATGGCGGTATACGGCCCGATACCCGTTCGTCTAGAATCCGCGTAACTTTTACAAACGATCCCCAAATAACGCAGGCGGGGAAGCCGGCAGACGCCGGAGGGACGGAGATTCGCACGCGCCGGGCGTGCATGGCGATTGCCGTTTCCGGGCGCCTTCCGCTGCCACGGGCCGCCTGCCCGCACGCATGATGAACGCACTGGAACAAGAGCTCGCCACACTGATCATCGGCGAACTGAATCTCGAAGACGTCCCGCTCGAAACAGTAACGGCCGGGACCCCGCTGTATGGCGAGGGTTTCGGGCTCGACTCCATCGACATCCTGGAAATCGCACTGCTGATCTCGAAGAAGTACGGCTTCGAGCTGCGTTCGGACAATCCGGACAACCAGAAGATCTTTGCGACGCTCGGTGCACTGGCTGCGTACGTGGCCGCGCACCGCACGAAGTGACGGTGTCGCGCACGGGCGCGGCGCGCAAATGATGACGGCACGCGGCCGCGATCGGCAGACGATTTGCGGCCGCGTCGATCGAGGTGGAACGCGATGAACGGAGCAATTCGATGCGGGCGCTCGTGACGGGCGGCAGCGGCGCACTCGGGCAGGCGATCTGCACGGCGCTCGCGCAGGCCGGCCATGAAGTGTGGGTGCATGCGAATCGCCATCTCGCGCAGGCGGAGGCGGTCGCGCAGCAGATCGTCGCGGCCGGCGGCACCGCGCACGCGATCGCGTTCGACGTGACCGACGCCGATGCGACGCTCGCCGCGCTGAAGCCGTTCATCGACGATGCGCCGGTGCAGATCCTCGTCAACAACGCGGGCATTCACGACGACGCGCCGATGGCCGGCATGTCGCAGCGGCAGTGGCACAGCGTGATCGACGTGACGCTCAACGGCTTCTTCAACGTCACGCAGCCGCTGCTGTTGCCGATGATCCGCACGCGGCGCGGCCGGATCGTCAACATCGCGTCGGTGGCCGGCGTGACCGGCAATCGCGGGCAGGTCAACTACGCGGTCGCGAAGGCGGGGCTGATCGGCGCGACGAAGTCGCTGTCGCTCGAGCTCGCGTCGCGCGGCATCACCGTGAACGCGGTGGCGCCCGGCATCATCGAATCGCCGATGGCCGAACAGGCGTTTCCCGCCGAACGCATCAAACAGCTCGTACCCGCGCAGCGCGCGGGCCGGCCCGACGAAGTCGCGGCGATGGTCGCGTATCTGGTATCCGACGCCGCGGCCTATGTGACAGGACAGGTGCTGTCCGTCAACGGCGGGCTCGCATGACGCAGCGCGCAGTGTCGGCGTGACGTAACGCAACGCGGCGCAGGCCGCGATGTTGCGCGGCCTGCGCCGCCTAGTGAGGAAATCGAAGTGTCCGTGCATCCAGTCGACGCCGAACGGCGCCCGTGTTCCCTGTCGTCCTCTGCCGTGCCCGTCGCGCGCGGGCAGACGGCGGCCGGGCCGGCCGCATCGCGATCGGGCGAATCGCTCGCGGGTGGCGGCGACCGCGCGCTGCGGCTCGTCCGGATGAGCCATGCGCGGCTCGCCGCATTGCTGCACGATGCGCGCAATCGTGGCGACGGATTCGACCACGTTTTGCCTGGCGCGTTGGGCGCGGTGTGCATCGGCGCGGGCGGCTCGCCACGCGAATCCCGAACCGAATCCCGAACCGGATCGCGCGCGGACGCGGCGGCACGGATGCTGGCCGATGTCGTGCCCGACCTGCCGGTCGCGCCGGTGCCGATGACGCTGCTCGGCGCAGGCATCGCGCCGGACGACGCCGTCTGCGAAATCTGGCAATGCCATGCGCGCGACTTGCGCAGCGAACGGCGCGGCGCGCTGCACTATCGGTACAGCGAAGCGGCGGGCCTCGTGTTCGGCAGCATCGTCGTGCACGAGACGAGCGGTACGCACGAATCACCCGAATCACCCGCATCACCCGAATCACCCGCATCACCCGCATCGCACGATCGCGGCACGCCGCTCGAACGCGCGACGCACGACGCGTACCGCGCGCTGTTCGACGTGCTCGATTCGCTCGGCATGCCGCACCCGCTGCGTATCTGGAATACCGTGCCGGCGATCAATGCGGTGCAGTTCGGGATCGAGCGCTATCGTCAGTTCAATATCGGCCGCCAGCACGCGTTCGATGCGTGCCGCCGCGCGCTGACGGGCGGCGTGCCGGCCGCATGCGCGCTCGGTTCGGTCGTGCCGGTCGCGGGCGATGCAGCGCCTGCCGCGCCGCTCGCGATCCATTTCCTCGCGAGCCGCACGCCGGCCGATCCGGTCGAGAACCCGCGCCAGGTCAGCGCGTATCACTACCCGGCGGAGTACGGCCCACGTGCGCCGACGTTCGCGCGCGCAGCCGCATGGACGGAAGGCGACGCCGCGCCGGTGCTGTTCGTGTCGGGCACCGCGAGCATCGTCGGGCACCGCACCGTGCATCACGGCGACGTCGTCGCGCAAACGCGCGCGACGGTCGCGAACCTCGCGGCCGTGCTCGAGCAGGCCGCGCGCCAGGGGCACGGCCCGTTCTCGCTCGCCGACCTGAGCTATCGCGTCTACGTGCGCGACGCCGGCGACACCGCGGCGCTGGCCGCGATCGAGCGCGTGCTGCGCGAGATGGCCGGCCCCGGCGTGCGGCCGCTCATCGTCCATGCGGACGTGTGCCGCGACGACCTGCTGGTCGAGATCGAGGCCAGCGCGGGTCATGAGGAGGCGTGGCTGTCATGAAGCGAGAAAGCCTCACGATCGAGCAACCGGCCCCGCACGCGGGCGACGTCGATGAAGCCTGCCGACGGTCGCCGGCAAGTCATAAACTTTTGTCAGGATCCCCGTCTTCGCAATCGGCCGTTTCCATGTCCAAGCTGCACGCCTCGTCCACCCATCTCGTCCTGATTCCGAGCTACAACCCGGGCGTCAAGGTCGACACGACCGTCCGCAATGCTCGCGCGCAGTGGAATCCGGTGTGGGTCGTCGTCGACGGCAGCACCGACGGCAGCGCCGAACGGCTGCAGGCGATGGCCGAGCGCGACCCGGGGTTGCGCGTGATCGTGCTGCCGGAGAACCGCGGCAAGGGCGCCGCGGTGCTCGCCGGGCTCGACGCGGCGGCCGCGGGCGGCTTCACGCATGTGTTGACGATGGATTCCGACGGCCAGCATCCGGCCGACCTGATTCCCGCATTCATGGCCGCGTCGCAGGCCACGCCCGACGCGATGGTGCTGGGCGTGCCGAAGTTCGACGCGAGCGCGCCGCAGTTGCGCGTGCAGGGGCGCCGGCTGTCGAACGCATGGGCCGACCTCGAGACGCTGTGGGCCGGGATCGGCGATTCGCTGTACGGGTTTCGCGTGTATCCGGTCGCGCCGCTTGCCGCGATCATGCGCCGCCAGCCGTGGATGCGCGGCTTCGACTTCGATCCCGAGGCGGCCGTGCGGCTGTGCTGGGCCGGCGTGCGTCCGATCCGCATCGACGCGCCGGTGCGCTATTTCGGCCGGCACGAGGGCGGCGTCTCGCATTTCCACTACGGCCGCGACAACGCGCTGCTCGCGTGGATGCACCTGCGCCTGTTCATCGGCTTCGCGGTGCGGCTGCCGATGCTGGTCGCGCGGCGGCTGATGCGTCGCCGCGACCAGACCGCCTGAGCAGGTCCGGTTTCCATGCCGATCGTCGCCCGGTTGCGGCGATTGCGCCGATTTTTGTCATCAATCCCGCGTCGGGGTGCCGCTTCGTTTCAGTCCGATGAGTAATGAACGTGTCATCGGATGTAAACATCTGGTAATTTTCTGCCGGATTATGCAAAATCGCCGCTCCCAAATACAACTATCGAGGGATCCGGGATGCAACTCAAGAAAGCGGTGGCAGCGTGTGGCGTGGCGTTTCTGTTGAGCGCGTGCGGCGGAATTCAGAGCCTTGACGCGAACAGCCTGACGTCGGCGGGGACGAGCCTGTACAAGGCGGCGACGCTGTCGGATGCGGACATCGCCGCACTGTCGAACGACTCGTGCAAGGCGAGCGATGCCGAATCGAAGGTCGCGCCGGCGAACAGCGCGTACGCGAAGCGCCTGACGAAAGTGATGAAGGGCTTCGGCGACATGACGCTGAACAGCCAGAAGATCAACTACAAGGTCTACGTGACCAAGGACGTCAACGCGTGGGCGATGGGCAACGGCTGCGTGCGCGTGTACAGCGGCCTGATGGACATGATGAACGACGACGAGCTGCGTGGCGTGATCGGCCATGAAATGGGCCACGTCGCCCTCGGCCACTCGAAGAAGGCGATGCAGACGGCCTACGCGGTCAGCGCGGCACGCACCGCGGCTGGCGCGGCATCGCCGGGCGTGGCGGCACTGACGAGCTCGCAGCTCGGCGACATCACCGAGAAGTTCATCAACGCACAGTTCTCGCAGTCGCAGGAAAGCGCGGCCGACGACTACTCGTTCGACCTGCTCAAGCAGAAGGGCATGAACCAGAAGGGTCTCGTCACGTCGTTCCAGAAGCTCGCGAAGCTGGACGGCGGCAAGAGCTCGATGATGGATTCGCACCCGTCGTCGGCGAGCCGCGCGCAGCACATCGAGGATCGCATCGCGAAGGGCAGCTGATCGGGCAACGGGTCGCCTGCCGAAGCGGGCGATCCAGCGACGAAATGAAAACCCCCACGCTCTTCCGGGCGTGGGGTTTTGTTTTGGGGCGTGCGCCGCTTACGGCACCATGCCCGGCAGCAGGTACGCCTGCGTGAGCGTGATCAACCCGACGATCACCGCGAACAGCAGGCTGTGCCGCACCGTGAAGCGGAACAGCTCCGACTCCTTGCCGACGAGGCCCGTCGCCGCGCAGGCGACCGCGATCGACTGCGGCGAAATCATCTTCGCGGTCACGCCGCCCGTCGTGTTCGCGGCCACCGCGAGCGTCTCGGGTACGCCGAGCTGATGGGCCGTGGCCTGCTGCAGCGAGCAGAACAGCGCATTCGACGACGTGTCCGAGCCCGTCAGGAACACGCCGAGCCAGCCGAGGAACGGCGAGAAGAACGGGAACGCGGCGCCGGTCGAGGCCAGCATCAGCGCGAGCGTCGACGACATTCCCGAATAGTTCGCGACGAACGCGAACGCGAGCACGAGGCCGATCGACAGGATCGGGCGCGTCAGCTCCTTCAGCGTCTCGCCGAACGTGACGAGCGCGTCGCGCGGCTTCATCCGCAGCAGCGCCATCGAGATCAGCGCGGTCACGAGGATCGCGCTGCCCACCGCCGACACGAGATCGATCTTCAGCACGGCCTCGAGCACCTTCGGCGTCGCAGCGATCGGCGCGATCTTCACGACGAGCTGGTCGAGCCCCGCGACATGGAACTTCAGCACGGTCGACGCGAGCGCGCCGTGCGCGGCGAACAGCGCCTTGAATGGCGCGATGCTCCATACGGTGACGACGGCCGTCAGGATCAGGAACGGCGACCACGCGCGCACAGTCTGCGCGAGCGTGTACGGTGAGGCCTGCCGGCTGGTGCCGGTGCCGAAGCCGTTGCGCGCGCCCGTGCCGCCGAAGCCCGCGAGCGCGGCGCCGCCGCCCGAAGCGACGAGGCCGCCGGCCGGCTGCTTCTCGGTGCGCGGCTGCCAGACCTTCAGGAACGCGGCGAGCGCGACGAGGCTGACGAGCGACGACGTGATGTCCGGCAGCTCGGGCCCGATGTGGTTCGACGTGAAGTATTGCGTCACCGCGAAGCTGCCGCCCGCGACGAGCGCGGCCGGCCAGGTCTGCCGCACGCCGCGCAGCCCGTCCATCATGAACACGAGCCAGAACGGCACCGCGAGCGACAGCAGCGGCAGCTGGCGGCCGGCCATCGCGCCGATATGGAGCGGATCGATACCCGTCACCTGCCCGGCGACGATGATCGGGATGCCCATCGCACCGAACGCGACCGGCGCAGTGTTTGCAATCAGACACAGTCCTGCCGCGTGCAGCGGCTTGAAGCCGAGGCCGACGAGCAGAGCGGCCGTGATCGCGACAGGCGCACCGAAACCGGCCGCGCCTTCGAGGAACGCGCCGAACGAGAAGCCGATCAGCAGCATCTGCAGGCGCTGGTCGTCGGTGATCGACAGCACGGACGCGCGAATGATGTCGAACTGGCCGGTCTTCACGACGATCTTGTACAGGAACACGGCCGCGACGATGATCCACGCGATCGGCCAGATGCCGTACGCGAAGCCGAAGCCGGCCGCCGCGAGCGCCTGCGGCACGGGCATGCCGTACGCGAGGATCGCGACGCCGAGCGACAGCAGCAGCGTGATTGCCGCGGCGACGTGGCCCTTGAGCCGCAGCACGGCCAGCGCGACGAAAAAGAAGATGATCGGGATTGCGGCGACGAACGCCGACAGCCCGAGGCTGCCGAGCGGGGTGTAGATCTGATGCCAGGCCTGCATGGATGTCTCCTCCATAGGTTTTTGTCGGTACGGCTTGAAAAACGAAACGGCTATTCGGGCTGGCCGCGTGCGCGCAGCAGGTCGGACAGGCTGCGCGGTGCCGGTTCGAGCGGCGTGCGGTGCTGCGTCCAGCCCATCTGTTTCGCGGGCGTCAGCGCACGCAGGCGCGTCGCGGTCCAGCGGAACGCGCGGTACGCGCGCGGATGCGCGAACGCGCCCGACCAGAAGCGCCACACGAGGTCTTCCGCGCGGGTGTAGTTCGCGCCCTGGCCGCGCAGCGGATGCGCGACGGGTTCGTCGGGCTTGCGGTTGGCCTCGGTACGCAGCCGCACGAGCAGTTGCGGGATCGGGATCCGCACCGGGCACACCTCGCCGCAGGCGCCGCACAGCGTCGACGCGGTCGGCAGGTCGGCCGTCGCGTCGAGGCCGAGCAGGTGCGGCGAGATGATCTTGCCGATCGGGCCCGGGTAGGTCGTGCCGTAGGCGTGGCCGCCGATGCGCGTATAGACGGGGCAGTGGTTCATGCACGCGCCGCAGCGGATGCATTGCAGCGTCGCGCGCAGCTGCTCGTCCGCGTAGGCCTGCGTGCGGCCGTTGTCGAGCAGCACGAGATGCAACTCGCGCGGGCCGTCGCGTTCGCCGTCGCGGCGCGGGCCCGAGATCAGGTTGAAGTAGGTCGTGATCGCCTGGCCGGTGGCCGAGCGCGTGAGCAGGCTCGACAGCGGCACGATGTGCTCGAGCTTCTCGACGACCTTCTCGATCCCCATGATCGCGACGTGCGTGTCGGGTACCGTCGTCGACAGGCGGCCGTTGCCTTCGTTTTCGACGAGCCACAGCGTGCCCGTGTCGGCCGCCGCGAAGTTCACGCCCGACAGACCGATGTCCGCATCGGCGAACGCGCGGCGCAGCGCGCGCCGGCCGGTCTGGATCAGCTCGTCGACATCTTCCGTGTAGCGCGTGCCGGGGATGTGCGCCTCGAACAGCTCGGCGATGTCGCCGCGCGTCTTGTGGATCGCGGGCATCACGATATGCGACGGCTTCTCGCCCGCGAGCTGCACGATGAATTCGCCCATGTCGGATTCGATGCAGTCGACACCGTGCTCCGCGAGGTAATGGTTCAGCTCGATTTCCTCGCTCGCCATCGACTTGCCCTTGATCACGCGGCGCGCCTTCTTCGCCTGCGCGATGCCGAGCACGATCGCGTTCGCGTCGGCGGCCGTCTCGGCCCAGTGCACGTGCACGCCGGCTTCGGTGAGCTTCGTCTCCAGCCGTTCGAGCAGCGCGGGCAACTGCGCGAGCGCATGCTGCCGCACCGCTTCGCCGAGGTCGCGCAGCTGCTGCAGCTCCGCGTCGTCGGGGAACTGGGTCGCGCGCTTGCCCTGCAGGAAGTCCATCGCGCCGCGGAAGCTCTTGCGCAGCGCGGGATCGTCGAGCGCCGCGCGCGCGCGGGCCTTGAAGTCGCCGGGGGCGACGAATTGCAGCGTGTGGTCGCTCATTGCGGGAGATCCTCGCGGGCGGTGGCGGCCGGACGGGCGGCCGCATCGGTGACGATCACGACCCACAGGCGGCGCGGGCCGTGCGCGCCATAGGCCAGCGTCTGCTGGATGTCGGACGTCTTCGACGGGCCCGACACCAGCACGAGGTTGGTCGGCATGCCGGCGTGCCAGCGCTCCGCGTGCACGGCCGCGTGCAGGTCGGGATGCAGCGTGCTCGCGTGGACGAGCGCGACATGCAGCGGCGGCACCAGCGACACCGTGCGCGGCGTGCCGGCGTCGGGTGCGAGCACGACGGTGCCGGTGGTCGCGATGCCCGAGCGCGCAACCGTGAAGCCCGCATCGATCGTGTCGAACAGTTCGGTCTTCCAAGCGTCGATCGGCCGGTCGAACGGCACGGGCGCGACCGTGTCGGGCAGCGCGCGGGCGAGCGCCGCGGATTCGGCGCGGGCCGGATCGAGCAGCAGGCGGTGTACGCCGGCATCGGCGAGGCGCGCCGCGAGTTGTGCGGGCCATTCGTCTGCGGTGGCGCACCAGACCTCCGCGTGCGACGCGGCGAGCGCCGCCTGCATCGTGTGGGCCAGCGTGTGCGGATCGCGTGCGGTCTCGGTCTGCGAGCGGCACGTGTCGTAATGCGTGTCGATGCGCGCGTCGAGCGCGGGGGCGGCCTCGGCGGCGACACCCGGAGCGGCGGCGCGCAGCCGCTTGAGGATCGCGTCGCGCGCGCTCATCGCTTGTCTCCGCGCAGCGACGCGGCACCGGCCGTGCGCCGCCACAGGAAGCTGGCGAGATGCTCGACCGGCAACGGCGCGCCGGACTTGTCGGCCGCGTGGCCGATGTTCAGCAGGCAGCCGCAGTCGGCCGACACGAGCCGGTCGCAGCCCGTTGCGCAGGCCGACGCGACCTTGTCGCGCACCATCGCGCCGGAGATGTCCGGATGTTTCAGCGAGAACGTGCCGCCGAAGCCGCAGCATTCGGATTCGCGTTCGTGTTCGATGCGGGTCACGCCCGGCAGCGCGTCGACGAGCGCGACGCCGTGTCCGCGCGTGCCCATCTCGCGTCGCGCCGCGCACGACGTGTGCAGTACGACGCGCTCGTCGGCCCCGGCATTGACCGTGGCCGCGTCGAGTCGCACGTCGAGCACATGGACGAGGAATTCGGCGAGTTCGTAGGTCCGTTCCGCGATCGCACGGGCCTTCGGGCCGTGGACGGGTTCGTCGGCGAACAGCGCTGGCCAATGGTGCCGGATCATCCCGCCGCACGAGCCCGACGGCACGATCACGGGCCACGGTTCGGCGAACAGGTCGAGCTGCGCGGCCGCGACGCGGCGCGCTTCGTCGGGATTGCCGCTGCTGTAGGCGGGCTGCCCGCAGCAGCTCTGGCCGCGCGGATAGTGGACGGTCAGGCCTTCGCGTTCCAGCAGGCGGACCGCGTCGAGCCCGGCTTCGGGGACGAACAGGTCGACCAGACAGGTCGCGAACAGATAGACGTGCGCGGGGGCGGCGGCGGGGTACTGCCTTTCGTTCATGTCTCGCTCCAGAGGCGACGGCCCGGCATGCGGATGCGGGACGACGATTTCGCTGCATAATTCCCGCGACGGCGCCGTAGCTCAAATTGGTTGGGCCAATCGGCGTGGCAGGCATGACGCAGGGAGACGCGACGATGGCAGCGATGACGGCACGGGGCCGGACCGAAGTGGTGATGCGCAAGATCGAGACGGCGCTGCTCGACGGCACCTGGCCGGCCGGCGCACGCCTGCCGGCCGAGCGCGTGCTCGCGCAGCAGTACGGAGTGGCTCGCAATACGGTGCGCGAGGCGACCCAGCGGCTCGTCGCGCGCGGGCTGCTGCAGAGCCGGCGCGGCGCGGGCGTTTACGTGACGGACCAGTTGCGTGCCGGTATCGCGTCGCCGTGGGGCCAGCTGGTTGCCGATCACCCCGCGCTGCGCGACGACATCCTCGAATTCCGCCGCGTGCTCGAAGGCGCGACTGCGTATTTCGCCGCGCTGCGCGCCGACGCGAACGACCGGCGCCGGATCCGTGCGCTGCTGCGCGAGCTCGAAACCGCACACGCGCACAACGACCGGGCCGTGGAGGCCGCGACCGATTCGAAGCTGCACGAGGCGATCGCGCTCGCGTCGCACAACACGATGTTCCTGCACCTGCATACGAGCGTGCTCGGGATGCTGCGCGAACACATCTCGATCAACGTGTCGGGGATGACCGAGCAGGACGAATATGCGTCGGACCTGCTGCTGCGGCAGCACCGCGTCGTGTGCGACGCGATCTGCGCGCAGCGGCCCGAGGAGGCGCGCACCGCGATGCAGACGCATATCGACTACGTGCGCAGCCACTTCGAACAAAGCGGCGATACGCGCTGAAATTGGTTGGGCCGCCTCGTGCCGCAGGCCGCCGGGCGGGCGCGGGCGAACCGTGCGGGGCGGTGCGTGACGGCCGCGGCGAATCGGCGACCGGTTGCCCCGGTGGCGCGACGCCACGCGGCGGCCGCAAGCCCGTCCGGCCGCCGCCGCGCGATTGACCGTGTCGTCGGCCGCCCACTAGAATCGGCCGGAACGCCCGTCAGCCGCGCGCCGCGGCGAATGCGGACCCGTTGATCCGCCTGCCGAGGAAGCCCCGTGCTCATGTCTTTCATCCGGCGCGCGCCGGCCGCCCGGTCGTGGCGCGCCGTGTGCCGCCCGGCCCGCGCGCTTGCCGCCTGCGTACTGCTGTCGCTCGTCGCGGCCTGTGCGACGCATCCACCCGCCACCGCGCTCGATCGCCCCGTGTCCCGTGCGCTGTCGCCCGATGCCGCGACGCCGCTGCGCGACGCACTGGCCGCACCCGAGGCCGCCCATCCGGGCCAGTCGGGCTTCCGGCTGCTGGCCGACGGCGCGTCGGCGCTGCAGATGCGCATCGCACTCGCGCGCGCGGCGACGAAGACGCTCGACATGCAGTACTACATCGCGACCGAGGATACGACCGGCAAGCTGCTGCTCGGCTCGGCGCTGTACGCGGCCGATCGCGGCGTGCGCGTGCGGATGCTGGTCGACGACCTGAACTTCCGCGACATCGATCGCGTGATGGCCGCGCTGAATACGCACCCGAACGTCGAGATCCGCGTGTTCAACCCGTTCGGTGCGTCGCAGCAGGGGATGGTCGAGCGCACGACCAACTTCTTCACGCGGATCGACAGCTTCACGCGCCGGATGCACAACAAGGCGATGATCGCGGACAACCAGATCGCGATCGTCGGCGGGCGCAATCTCGGCGACGAATACTTCAGCGCGAGCCCGACGTTGCAGTTCCGCGATCTCGACGTGCTCGCGGCGGGCCCGGTGACGAACGACGTCTCGGCGAGTTTCGACACCTACTGGGCGAGTGCCAGCAGCTATCCGCTGCGCGAGCTGAACCACCAGTCGTTCGACGCGAAGGACCTCGACACGATGCGCGACGAGCTGCGCGCCCACTGGCGCAAGAACGCCGAGCCGTACAACGCGAAGCCGCTGAACGCGACGCCGCTCGCGCAGCAGATCGCGCGCGACGAGCTCGGGCTCGTGTGGGCGCCGGCCGAATTCAAGGTCGACGCGCCGGACAAGGTCGCGCAGCCGACCGGCTACGTGAGCCCGCCGATGCAGCGGCTCGTCGAGCTGACGCGCAACGCGCAGCAGGAATTCCTCGCGTTCTCGCCGTACTTCGTGCCGCACGACGCGGGCGTGAAGATCCTCGGCGAGACGGCCGCGCGTGGCGTGCGGGTCGCGATCCTGACGAATTCGCTCGCCGCGACCGATGCGGTGGCCGTGCAGGCCGGCTACGGGCCGTACCGCGTGCCGCTGCTGCAGCACGGCGTCGAGCTGTACGAGTTCAAGGCGGAGCCGGGCCGGCGGCGGGCGCGGCTGTTCGGCTCGCGTTCGCGCGCGAGCCTGCACGCGAAGGCGTACGTGATCGACCGGAAGATCCTCGTGATCGGCTCGATGAACCTCGATCCGCGCTCGGCGAACCTGAATACCGAACTGGCGTTGGTGATCCACAGCCCGGCACTCGCGCAGCAGGTCGCGACGATCTTCGCGCGCGTGACGCAGCCCGACGACAGCTACCGCGTCAGCCTCGTGACACCGCCGGGCGGCGGCACGCCCGAACTGGAATGGACCGGCGTCGACAACGGCGTGCCGAGCACGTACCACGTCGATCCGCATGCGGGGCTGCTGCGCAACCTGATGACCGGCATGTTCATGCTGCTGCCGGTCGACAACCAGCTGTAAAAGGGGCGGAAGCGGGCGGGGCGCTCCGGCAAAACCCGCGATACCGGTGCGCGGGGAAAGGTGATATGGTTGTGCGCGCAACGATCATTGCATCGTGAAGGTGCCGCCGGCAGCCGCATCCAGGGGCCATGGCGGCGAGACAAACCCGGCCGCGACCTCTGCGCGGCGCCAGGAGACGAGGCGCGCAAGCCGCACGACCGTGCGATGCGCCCGCAACCGGAGCCCCCCATGCAACGTGTTCCGAACCAGCCGTTCACGCGTCCCGCGCGTTTCTCCGAAGCCGAATGGCAGGCGCGCGTGCAACTCGCGGCGGCCTACCGCATCTTCGACCATCTCGGCTGGACCGAGCTGATCTACAACCATATCTCGTTGCGCGTGCCGGGCGAGGACGGCCATTTCCTGATCAACCCGTTCGGGCTCCATTACCGCGAGGTGTGCGCGTCGAACCTCGTGAAGATCGACATCGACGGCAACGTGATCGGTCATTCCGACTGGCCGATCAATCCGGCCGGCTTCACGTTCCACAGCGCGATCCATGCGGCGCTGCCCGACGCGCACTGCGTGATGCACGTGCATACGACGCCGACGATGGCCGTGTGCTGTTCGCGCGACGGGCTGTCGTTCTCGAATTTCTATTCGGCGCAGCTGTACGGGAAGATCGCGTATCACGACTTCGAGGGCATCACCGTGCATCTCGAGGAGGGGCGGCGCATCGTCGAGAGCGCCGGCGGGCGGCCCGTGCTGCTGTTGCGCAATCACGGGCCCGTGACGATCGGCGCGACGCTCGCGCAGACGTTCTCGCTGATGTGGCTGCTCAATCGCGCGTGCGAGGTGCAGGTCGCCACGCATGCGATCGGCGACGCGCTGTCGATCGCGCCGCCCGTGCTCGAAGCGTGCGTGCGCGATTCGCTGAATTTCGATCCGAAGCATGGCGCGGGGCAGGACGCGTTCGATGCGCTGCAGCGTATCGTCGATCGCATCGATCCCGGCTATCGCGCGTAACGCAAAGCGGCGAGATCGCTTCGTCATGCTTGATACGGCGTGAACCGGATCCGGTGGCGCGCGCAAAAAAAAACGCGGCCGGGCGGCCGCGTGAATACTCGCAGACTCCTTCGGACGAAGGAAACAAGCAACTGTGAGACGAAGTGTAGCGAAAGGCCGCGCGCGGATTCAGTCACCAGGCTGCAAAGGTCCATTCCAGGTTGACGCAGACTGACGCATCGCGCGCGGCGCGAGATGGCCGGCCGTGCGTGCTGCGGCGATTCGCTGCATGGCCGTTCGGTGGATGCCCGGATCAGCGGCGATCGACTACCATCATGTCTGACGCCCCCGCTCGGGCGGCGTACAACGTCGTACAAGGAGAGTCCATGCTCAAGCTGCGTTTGCTCCAGGTCGCGTTACTCGCGGGCGTGCTGGCCGCCGGCAGTGCCGCTGCTGAAACGGTGCACCTGTCCGCCAATCTCCAGCCGTCGAGTGAAGTGCCGCCGACGGCGACCAAGGGTTCGGGCGACGTCGAGGCCACCTACGACACGGCTACGCACATGCTGCAGTGGAAGGTCACTTACGAACACCTCACGGGGCCGGCCACCGCCGCGCACTTCCACGGGCCCGCACCGGTCGGCCAGAACGCGGGCGTGCAGGTGCCGATTCCGAAGGACGAGCTGGCGAGCCCGATCAAGGGTTCGAAGGAACTCACCGACGCGCAGGTCACCGACCTGATGGGCGGCAAGTGGTATTTCAACGTCCATACGAAGGACCACCCGGCCGGCGAGATCCGCGGCCAGGTGATGCCGGCGAACTGAGCGCCGGCGTTTGATGTAGAGGCACCTGTCGAACGGTGCGGGAGCGATCGCACGTACCATCGTCACACTGTGATTGCGGAGTGCGTCCGATGAGTTGGCAAAGCAAGTTCGCGTGCTGGCTGCTGCGCTGGCAGTTCCGTCCCGAGACCACGCGCGAGGTGCTCGATCCCGCCCGCGCACGGCGCTTTACCGACCTGCGGATGGTCGTGCCGCGCCGCGCGCCGTCGGGGTACCGGCTGCGCCAGTGCTACGGCGCGGGCGACGCGCCACTGCGCGGCGAATGGCTCGAACGCACCGACGCGGGCGCGGGTCGCGGGGCCGGCCGCACGCTGCTGTACTACCACGGCGGCGGTTATTACTTCTGTTCGACGAAGACTCACCGGCCGCTCGTGTTCGGCCTCACGAAGCGCGCGGGCGTGCGCTCGTTCTCGCTCGACTACCGGCTGGCGCCGGAAAACCGCTTCCCGGCCGCGCTCGACGATGCGCTGGCCGCGTACCGGCAACTGCTGGCCCTCGGCACGCCGCCCGAGTCGATCGTGCTCGGCGGCGATTCGGCGGGCGGCGGTCTTGCGCTCGCGACGCTCGTCGCGCTGCGCGACCGCGGCGAGCCGCTGCCGGCCGGCGCGATCCTGTTCTCGCCGTGGACCGACCTGGCCGCCACCGGCGCGACGCTGCGCACGAACGACGGCGCCGATCCGATGTTCGCGGGTGCGGCGTTGTCGAAGGCCGCGAAGCTGTACCTGGGCGACGAGCCGGGGACGAATCCGTACGCGTCGCCGCTCTACGCGGATTTCACGGGCCTGCCGCCGCTGTATATCCAGGTCGGCAGCACCGAGGTGCTGCTCGACGATTCGCGCCGTGTCGCCGAGAAGGCGAAGGCGGCCGGGGGGGCGGTGGAGATCGAGGTGTGGCCGGACATGCCGCACGTGTGGCAGCTGTACGCGCCGATGGTGCCGGAAGCGCGCGACGCGCTCGACCGCGCGGCCGCGTTCCTGCGCCGCGTCGCGGTCGAGCGTGCGGTTCAGCGCGCCGGCGAGGCGTCGATCGCCTGATAGGCGGCCTTGACGGCTACCGAGCCGTACTTGCGCTCGAGCCGGCGCACGGTGAAGTGGCCGTGCGCCATTTGCTGGAAATGGTCGATGAACAGCGTATTGACGGTCGCGCCGAGCACGGCGCCGATTGCCGGAATCGACTTCGCGGCCATCTGCTCGGTCACCTGCACCGAGAAGCGCGATGCGACCGTCTGCACGAGCTTGAACACGGCCGCCGAGCTGTGCGCGGCGATGCCCTTCGTCGTGATGTCCGACGAGGCCTTCGAGATCGCCTGCGCGAGCGCGCCGCGCAGCACGAAATAGCCGAGATCGGCGTCCTCTTCCTGCTTGTCCGGGTTGCCGCCCATGCCGAGCACGGCCAGGCATTGCAGCTGCGTATCGACCGAACTCAGGTCTTCGCCCTCGCTGCGCGCGATGTCGCACACCGAACGGAAGATCAGCGTGGTCGTGACCGGCAGCTCGACCGGAAGCGCGAGGAAGCCGAACGCACCGCCCGCCGCGCCGGTCGTCGCGACCGCGAGCTTGTGCAGCAGGTTGCTCGGCTTGTCGGGCTCGGCGTCCGGCGCGGGCGGCTTGCCGAGCGTGCGCAGCGCGATGTTCAGGCACTTGCGCAGCGCGAGCTGCGTCGCATCGTTGATCTTGCCGGTCGCGAAATCCGGCAGCCGGGCGATCATCTTCTCGACCGGTGCGCCCAGCATGCCCGTCAGCTTCATCGTCAGCGACGGGCTTTCGAGCACCTGCTTCGCGCGCCACAGCGCGTCCCGATCGTCCTGCGACAGCGTGGTCGCGGGGGTAATTGAAATCGGTTTCATCTTTCTCCTTGGCATTGACCGTCGCCAGCCTAGATTACTCCGGCGTGCTAGAATTTTGAGATTGTTTGACTCGTCAAAAGTTGCGCCAACAAAAAATGGCCGTCCATACTGCCGCCCACCATTCGAGCGGGCAAGTCCTGCCGTTCCGCGAGTCGCTGCTGGCGATGATCGGGATCTCTTTTGTCACCATGCTCGTTGCGCTCGACCAGACCGTCGTCGGCACCGCGTTGCCGACCATCGTCGCCGAGCTCCGCGGGTTCGACCTGTACGCATGGGTCGCAACCTCGTACCTGCTCAGTTCCGTGATCACGGTGCCGATCTTCGGCCGGCTCGGCGATTATTACGGCCGCAAGCCGTTCGTCATCGTGTCGATCGTCGTGTTCACCGGCGCGTCCGTGCTGTGCGGGATGGCGAACGACATGCTGATGCTCGTGCTCGCGCGCGGGCTGCAGGGGATCGGCGGCGGGATGCTGGTCGGCACCGCGTTCGCGTGCATTCCCGACCTGTTCCCCGATTCCGTCGTGCGGCTGCGCTGGCAGGTGCTGATGAGCTCTGCGTTCGGCATCGCGAACGCAGTCGGCCCGTCGCTCGGCGGCGTGCTAACCCAGTCGTTCGGCTGGCGCTCGGTGTTCTACGTGAACCTGCCGGTCGGCCTGCTGTCGCTGCTGTTCGTGTGGCGCTACCTGCCGCACCTGCGCCATGTCGAGCACGATCGCAAGATGCGGCTCGACTGGCCGGGGGCGCTGCTGATCGCGCTGTCGCTCGGCGCGCTGCAGTTGTTCGTCGAATGGCTGCCGAAGTACGGCGTCGCGAGCTGGGCGTCGCTGCTGCTCGTCGTCGCGGTCGCGGCCGGCTTCGGCCTGTGGCACTGGGAGCGGCGCTGCGCGCAGCCGATTTTGCCGTTCGACATGTTCGGCAACCGCGCGCTGTCGGCGCTCTTCGTGCTGGCGATCCTCGCCGGCTTCTCGATGTTCTCGCTGCTGTTCTATGCGCCGCTGCTGTTCCAGGGCGGGTTCGGGATGTCGCCGAAGGAGGCGGGGCTCGTGATCACGCCGCTCGTCGTGTTCATCACGATCGGCAGCATCATGAACGGCCGGGTCGTCACGCGCATCCGCAATCCGAACGCGATGCTGCACGTCGGCTTCGTGCTGTTCGCGATCACCTGCGCGGGCATCGTCGTGTCGACCCACACGACGCCGAAGTGGGTGCTGATGGCGCTGATGGTCGCGGGCGGCATCGGGCTCGGCTTCGTGCTGCCGAACCTCACCGTCTTCGCGCAGCAGACGGCCGGCCGCGAGCACCTCGGCATCGCGACCGCGCTGCTGCAGTCGCTGCGGATGGTCGGCGGGATGATCGGCACCGCGCTGACCGGCACGCTCGTCAACCAGATGTATTCGGGCGGCGTGCGCGATGCGCTGTCGGCCGATCACGCGATGCAGTGGCATGCGCAGCTCGCCGATCCGCAGATCCTGATCGATCGCGCCGCGCAGGGCGGCCTGGTCGCGGAGCTGACGCGTGCCGGGCATAATGGCGCGCTGCTGCTGGAAGCGGCCCGCGAATCGCTCGTCAGCGCGATTCACCTGGGTGTCGCAATGGCGGCCGTCGTCGCCGTGGTGTCGGTGTGGCAATGTCGCCGCGTGCCGCCCATCGCGCTGCGGCGCAAGATCGAACCGCATGTCGCGGCCGACTGAACGATTGAACGAGTAGAACTGAGCGCATGGAAGAACAGGACCGCGTCGCGATCTTGCAGCAATTCGGACGCACGTATCGCGCGTTCATGACCGCGTTCGAGGCGCAGGTCGGACAGCCGATGCCGCGCTGGCGCATCATGGTCGCGTTGCACACGATGGGCGGGCATTCGTCGCAGAAGAAGCTCGTCGAAGTGCTGCGCATCGATCCGGGCGCGCTCACGCGCCAGTTGAAGTCGCTCGATGCGCTCGGCTGGATCCAGCGTGAATCCGACGCGCGCGATAATCGCGTGACCAACGTGACGCTGACGGACGAAGGCCGCGCCGCGTTCGACGCGTGCCTGCCGCGCCGCAAGGCGTTTCTCGAACAGACGATGGCGCAATTGCCGGACGACGTGCTGAACGCGCTGTCGGGCGCGCTGGCGATGCTGGAATCGCGGATCGCGGACGTCGGCTCGACGCCGGCCGCGCGCTGACGCGCGGGGCAGGGCGGCGCGAGTACGCCGCCGGCCCGGCCCTTCATCTCATCTCAATTCACTGCCGGTTCAAAGCTCGATGCGCGTGCCCAGCAGCGCGAGGAACTGCGCGAGCCAGGCCGGATGCGCGGGCCAGGCGGGCGCGGTGACGAACGGTGCATCGGTCACGGCCGCGTCGACCGGGATGTCCGCGTATTCGCCGCCCGCGAGCTTCACTTCCGGCGCGCACGCCGGGTAGGCCGAGATGCGCTTGCCGCGGATCACGTCGGCGGCCGCGAGCAGTTGCGCCGCGTGGCAGATCGCGGCGATCGGCTTGCCGGCTTCGGCGAACTCGCGCACGAGCGAGATCACTTTCGGATCGAGTCGCAGGTATTCGGGGGCACGGCCGCCCGCGATCGCGAGCGCGTCGTAGCGCGATGCGTCGACGTCGTCGAACGCCGCGTTCAGTGTGAACTGGTGGCCGGGCTTCTCGGTGTAGGTCTGGTCGCCCTCGAAATCATGGATCGCGGTCTTGATCTTGTCGCCCGCGCGCTTGCCCGGGCAGACTGCATCGACGTGGTGGCCGACGGCCTGCAGCGCCTGGAACGGCACCATCGTTTCGTAGTCTTCGGCGAAATCGCCGGTCAGGAACAGGATCTTCTTCGCGGCCATGGCTTTCTCCAGTGGAGCTGCGTTGAGGGCCCGCGCGGCAGGCGAATGCAACGCCCGCCCGGGGCCCCGAGGACGAAAGCGCAGTGTACTCCGGCCGCTTGAAGCGCGCGTGACGGCCGCCCCGCGCGAGCGGCGGGGCGGTGTGCGCGATGGGCGTCAGAAGAAGGTTTCGACGACTTCCGTCACGCTGAACTGCGGATCGAGCACGAGCACCTGGCGCCACTTGTCGAACGTCAGGCACGGGTGCGAGATGTCGAACGCGACCATGTCGCCCACCTTCACGTCCGCACCCGACGGGATCTGCAGGTACGCGTGCTGGTCCATCATCCCGGTGACGGCCCAGCCTTCGGTGGCGGCGACATCGCGCGGCGCGGTGTCGCGGCCCGGGCGGAAGTGGCGTGCCGGCTCCGGCAGCCCCGCGTCGAACGCCGCGTCGCGCTTGCCGAGCGCGACGATCGCGCGATTGGCTTCCGGCACCGACTGCACGTACGCCCACAGCTGCAGCGCAGGCAGCAGCCCTTCGCCCATCGTGCGGGCGATCGGGTTGCGCGCGAACACGTCGGTCTGCGCCTTCTTGTAGATACCGACATCGTGCGTCAGGTAGCAGCCCGGACGCAGCACGACTTCCGCGAAGCCGGCGTTGGACGCCTTCGCGAATTCTTCCGCGACCACGTCGTACCACGCCGAACCGGCGCCGGACAGGATCGCCGGCGTACGCGCGAAGCGGCCTGCCTCGGCCAGCTCGCGCGTGAGCGCGACTGCGTCCTGCAGGAACGTGCGGATCTCGCCTTCCTCCTTCAGCACGCCTTCATAGAGTTCGATGCCGGCCAGCTTCAGCGTGTCCGGATAGCGCGCGATCGCGGCGAGCACGGCCTCGCGTTGCGCGGCATCGCGCACGCCTGCGCGGCCGCCCGGCACGCCGAGCTCGAGCAGCACGTTCAGCGGCTTCTTCAGTGCGCCGAAGAAGCGGCCGAGCTGGTCGACGCTCTCCGCCGAATCGACGAGGCAGAAGAATTCGAAATCGGGATCGGACAGCAGCCCGGCGATGATCGTCATGTTCTGGCGGCCGACCAGCTGGTTCGCGAGCAGCACGCGCCGCACGCCGCCGTGATACGCGGCCTGCGTCTGGTGCGCGGTCGCGAGCGTGATGCCCCATGCGCCGGCGTCGAGCTGGCGGCGGAACAGTTGCGGCGCCATCGTCGTCTTGCCGTGCGGCGCAAACTTGACGCCGTACTTCTGGACGAATGCCTGCATCCAGTTCAGGTTGTGTTCGATGCGATCCTCATAAAGCACGGCGGCCGGCAGGCTGACGTCTTCCGCGAGCAGGTTCCACTCGAGTCGGCCCGCGTCGCCGAGCGGCACGCTCGCGCTCGGCAGATTGCCGAGGCCCTTGCCGAACGGATCGATCGTCGCTTCCTGATAGTTTGTAACTTTCATGTCATCCCGCTCCATCATCACTATGCATTGCACTGAAGTTGACACGCCGATGGTACAGAAAGTAGCATCGGCGCGGTGATGTTATTTAGTAACATAGAGCTTCACACCCTTTTCCGCAGATGAATACGCCCGTCACCCCGTCCGTTCCGCTCGCGGCCGAACTCCATCCGGCTCCGGCTGCTCCGCCGCTCCTCGACATCGTCGCGAGGATCGCCGAATGCGCACCCGAGCTGCGCGAAGCCGAGCGCAAGGTCGCCGCGTTCATCCTCGCCGACCTCGCGCGCGCCGCGCATGCGAGCATCGGCGCGCTCGCGCGCGACGCGGAGGTCAGCGTCGCGACGGTTACGCGTTTCGCGAAGGCCGTCGGCTGCCGCGACGTGCGCGAACTGAAGGTGCTGGTCGCGCAGGCGGCGGCCGTCGGCCAGCGCTTTCTGGTGCCGTCCGACGATGCGCCGGCCGACGACACGAGCCCCGCGTCGATGGTCTACGACGAGATCCGCGTGGCGCTCGCGCACAACCATCAGTTGCTGCGCAATACGTCGTTCGAGGCAGCGGCCGATCTACTTGCCGCTGCGAAGATGACCTACGTGTACGGGCAGGGCGGCGGCTCGACCGCGCTCGCCGACGAGTTGCGCTTCCGGCTGGTGCGCTTCGGCCGGCCGGTCGCGAGCTACCAGGACAGCGTGCTGCAGCGGATGGTGGCCGCAACGCTGTCGCGCGATACCGTCGTGGTCGCGCTGTCGGTGAGCGGGCGCGTGCCCGAGCTGCTCGAGAGCTGCCGGCTCGCGAAGCGCTACGGTGCGAAGCTGATCGCGATCACCGCGCCGGCTTCACCGCTCGCGAAGCTGGCCGATCACCTGATCCCGGTCGTCGCGTTCGAAACCGATTTCATTTACAAGCCGTCGACATCGCGTTACGCGATGATGATGGCGATCGACGTGCTCGTCACCGGAGTCGCCTTGCGGCTCGGTGATGCGGGCCGAGAATCGCTGCGTCGCATCAAGCACGCGCTCGATGCGCACCGCGGCGGCGGAGACCGTCAACCGGTAGGAGACTGACCATGCATTCGCATCCCGAAGCCGCCGATACGCTGATCGTCGGCGCGCAGCTTTACGACGGTACCGGCGCGCCGCCCGTCACGCGCGACGTCGCGATCCGCAACGGCCTGATCGCGGCGATCGGCAACCTGTCGAACTGGCTTGCCGAGAATGTCGTCGATGCGAACGGCCGCGCGCTCGCGCCGGGCTTCGTCGACGTGCACACGCATGACGACACGCACGTGATCCGCGCACCGGAGATGATCCCGAAGATCTCGCAGGGCGTGACGACCGTGATCGTCGGCAACTGCGGGATCAGCGCGTCGCCGGTGACGCTCGCGGGCGATCCGCCCGATCCGATGAACCTGCTCGGCGAGCGCGGTGCGTTCCAGTACCCGACCTTCGCCGACTACGTCGCGGCCGTGAACGGCGCGCGTCCGGCCGTGAACGTCGCGGCGCTCGTTGGCCACACGGCGCTGCGCAACAACCAGATGGACCGCCTCGACCGCGCGGCGACCGACGGCGAGATCGCCGGCATGCGCGCACAGCTCGAGGAGGCGCTTGCGAACGGCGCACTCGGCCTGTCGTCGGGCCTCGCGTACGGCTCCGCGTTCGCGGCGCCCACCGAAGAGGTGATGGCGCTCGCCGAGCCGCTCGCGAACGCGGGCGCGTTGTACACCACGCACATGCGCACCGAGTTCGACGCGATCCTCGATGCAATGGAAGAGGCGTACCAGGTCGGCCGCCATGCGCGCGTGCCGGTCGTGATCTCGCACCTGAAGTGCGCGGGCCCGTCGAACTGGGGGCGCAGCACCGAAGTGCTTGCATCGCTCGAAGACGCGCGCCGCTACCAGCCGGTCGGCTGCGACTGCTATCCGTACAGCCGCAGCTCGTCGACGCTCGACCTGAAGCAGGTGACGGGCGACATCGACATCACGATCACGTGGTCGGAGCCGCACCCGGAAGTGGCGGGCAAGCTGCTGAAGGCGATCGCGGCCGAGTGGGGCGTGACCGAGCAGGAAGCCGCGCAGCGCATCCGCCCGGCGGGCGCCGTGTACCACAACATGTCCGAGGACGACGTGCGCCGGATCCTGTCGCATCCCGCGACGATGGTCGGCTCCGACGGCCTGCCGAACGATCCGCTGCCGCACCCGCGGCTGTGGGGCGCGTTCCCGCGCGTGCTCGGCCACTACGTGCGCGACACGAACCTGCTGCCGCTCGAGGAGGCGATCCGCAAGATGACGTCGCTGTCCGCGCGCCGCTACGGGATTGCGAAGCGTGGCGAAGTGCATGTCGGCTACCACGCGGATCTCGTGCTGTTCGACCCGGCGAGCGTGATCGACGCCGCGACGTTCGAGAAGCCGCAGCAGCCCGCGCACGGGATCGACGCCGTGTGGGTGAACGGCGTGCTCACTTATGAAAACGGCCAGCCGACCGGCGAGCGCGCCGGCGGCTTCGTCGCGCGCGGCGAGCGCGTGCCGGCGAGTGCCGACGCCGCGTTCTGAACGCGGTGGTTGTTCCGATCTGCCGCGCGCGCCATCGTCGGTGCGCGCATCCGCAACCGTGCGTTGCATGGGCCGGCGCCAGCGCTGACGCGCGAGCGCCGGTCCACACACAAGGAGTGAAACGATGAAGCGATATGGCGTAGGCGAAGCGAAGGGCACGGGCGGCCAGGTGATGCCGTTCGCACGCGCGGTCGAGGCCGACGGCTGGCTGTACGTGTCGGGCCAGACGCCGATGGTGAACGGCGAGGTCGTCGAAGGCGGCATCGTCACGCAGTCGAAGCAGACGATCGAGAACGTGATCGCGATCCTGAAGGAAGCCGGCTACGGCCTCGAGCACGTCGTGCGCTGCGGCGTGTGGCTCGACGACGCGCGCGATTTCGCGTCGTTCAACAAGGTGTTCATCTCGTACTTCGGCGAGCATCCGCCGGCACGCGCGTGCGTGCAGTCGAGCATGGTCATCGACTGCAAGGTCGAAGTCGACTGCATCGCGTACAAGGCGCCGGCGAAGTAACGCCAACGCCGCCACGGCGAGCCGCTACGCAACGGGCCCGGCGCATTCATGTGCGCCGGGCCCGTTTTTTCATGTGCAGGGCACCGGTCGACCGGCGGGCGTGCGCCCGAGGCCGCAACCGCCGCAACGCATTCCGCCTGTTCATGTAATGTGCCGCATGACCGTACGGGGACGACATGCATGGAATGGGCTGCGCTGGTGCCGGAGCTGATCTGCTCGGACCTTGCCGGAAGCGTTCGCTTCTATCGCGACGTGCTGGGATTCCGGATTCGCTTCGAGCGTCCGGAAGACGGGTTCGTCTATCTTGAATTCGGGCGGGCTCAGCTGATGCTCGAGCAGTACAGCCCGGAGGGCTGGCTGACCGGCCCGCTGGAGCCGCCGTTCGGGCGCGGGATCAATCTGCAGATCGAGGTCGATGCGCTCGACCCCATTCTCGACAGGATTCGCGCCGAAGGCGTGACGCTGTTCGTCGAGCCGCGCACGTCCTGGTATCGGGAGGACGAGATCGAGCATGGCCAGGTCGAGATGCTGGTGCAGGATCCCGACGGCTACCTGTTTCGCCTGGTGGAGATTCTTCCGGAGCGGCCGGTGAGCGGGTGACGCCGGCCGCGCTTCTCTGCACAATGAAAAACAGCCCGGCCGGACGCATCCGGCCGGGCTGTTCTATATGGGGTGACCGCCGCGCGTTGCCGATTGCAAACCGCGGTGGCCGCCCGCCGCCGTCACTGCCGCGCGTTGCGCGCGTTGTCCGGCATCGGCTGGTTGTAGTTGGTGCGGAACGGGTTGATGTCGAGCCCGCCGCGGCGCGTATAGCGCGCATACACCGCGAGCTTCACCGGTTTGCACGCATGCAGGATGTCGAGGAAGATCCGCTCGACGCACTGCTCGTGAAAGCCCGTGTGGTTGCGGAACGAGATGATGTAGCGCAGCAGGCCGGCATGGTCGATCTGCGGCCCGACGTAGTGGATCTGCACGCTGCCCCAATCGGGTTGCCCCGTAACCGGGCAGTTCGAGCGCAGCAGGTCGGACACGAGCGTCTCCTCGACCGGCGCTTCGTCCTCGGCGGCCGACAGCAGCGAAGGATCGGGTTCGTACACGTCGGTGTCGAGGTCGAGCCGGTCGAGCGACAGCCCGTCGAGCTCGTCCATTTCCAGCTTGCCGAAATCGTGCGGCGACACCAGCTGCACGGAGACGGTCGCGCCGCACGCGGCCGAGACGTCGCGCTTCAGCGTGTCGCGCACCGCGTCGATCGAGTCGAATTTGGTTTGCGCGAACGAGCCGAGATACAGCTTGAACGACTTCGATTCGACGATGTTCGCCGATTCGGCCGGCACGTAGAAGGTCGCGACCGCGATCTGCGGCTTGCCGCGCGCATTGAGCCACGACAGCTCGTAGGCGTTCCAGATGTCGGTGCCGAAGAACGGCAGCGCCGACGTGATGCCGAGCTGCTCGCGCGCGCCGGCGCGCGGGATCGGGAACAGCAGCGACGCGTCGTACTGGGCGGCGTAGACGGTGGCCTTGCCGAGCGGGGAATGTTCGGGATGCATGCGTGACGCCTTTACGACAGGAAGAGGCGGTAAGCCGGGTTGGCGCTTTCCTCGACATACGGATAGCCGAGTGCCGCGAGGAAGCGTTCGAATTCGGCGCGATCGGCCTGCGGCACCTGCAGCCCGACGAGGATCGAGCTGTAGTCCGCGCCCTGGTTACGGTAGTGGAACAGGCTGATGTTCCAGTCCGGCGCCATCGACGACAGGAATTTCATCAGCGCGCCCGGCCGTTCCGGGAATTCGAAGCGGAACAGGCGCTCGTCGAGCGCGAGCGGCGAGCGGCCGCCCACCATGTAGCGGATGTGTTCCTTCGACAGTTCGTCGTGCGTCAGGTCGACGGACTTGAAGCCGTGCGATTCGAAGTTCGCCGCGATCTCGGCCGATTCGCCGCGACGCTTGATCTGCACGCCGACGAAGATGTGCGCGGCCTGCGCATCGGCGATCCGGTAGTTGAACTCGGTGACGTTGCGGTCGCCGACGAGCGAGCAGAAGCGCTTGAAGCTGCCGCGCTCCTCGGGGATCGTGACCGCGAACACGGCTTCGCGCGCTTCACCCACTTCCGCGCGCTCGGCGACGAAGCGCATCCGGTCGAAGTTCATGTTCGCGCCGGACGTGACCGCGACGAGCGTCTGGTTCTCGATGCCTTCGCGTTCCGCATAGAGCTTCGCGCCTGCGACCGCGAGCGCGCCGGACGGCTCGAGCACGCTGCGCGTGTCCTGGAACACGTCCTTGATCGCCGCGCACAGTGCGTCGGTGTTCACGGTCACGACGCCGTCGAGGTATTCGCTGCAGAGCCGGAAGGTTTCTTCGCCGACCAGCTTCACCGCGGTGCCGTCCGCGAACAGGCCGACCTCGCTCAGCTCGACGCGCTTGCCCGCGCTGAGCGACTGCGCCATCGCGCACGAATCTTCGGCCTGCACGCCGATCACCTTGATCTCCGGCCGCACCGCCTTCACGTAGGCCGCGACGCCGGACGCGAGCCCGCCGCCGCCGATCGGCACGAAGATCGCGTGGATCGGGCCCTGGTGCTGGCGCAGGATTTCCATCGCGATCGTGCCCTGGCCGGCGATCACGTACGGATCGTCGAACGGGTGGACGAACGTGAGACTGCGCTCTTCCTGCACCTTGACCGCATACGCATACGCATCGCTGTACGACTCACCGGCCTGGATCACCTCGACGCTCGGGCCGCCGTGCGCGCGCACGGCATCGACCTTCACCTGCGGCGTCGTGACGGGCACGACGATCACCGCCTTGACGCCCATCCGGGCCGCCGAGAATGCGACACCCTGCGCGTGGTTGCCGGCCGACGCCGTAATCACGCCGCGCGCGAGCGCGTCCGCCGGAATGTGCGCCATCTTGTTGTACGCGCCGCGCAGCTTGAACGAGAACACCGGCTGGTTGTCCTCGCGCTTCAGGTAGACGGCGTTGCGCAGTCGGGCCGACAGGTTGCGGGCGGATTCGAGTTCCGTCTCGATCGCGACGTCGTAGACGCGCGCGGTGAGGATTTTCTTCAGGTAATCGTGGGATGCCATGGGCGCTCGCGTGCAGTGCGGAAGCAGACGGTAAAGGATCAATGATAGCGCCAAGGGTCCGCCCGCATGCAAGCGGCATGCCGAGCGCGCGCTTGGCGGGCCGTGCGGGCGGCGCGTCGGCGCGCTCGCGGGGCCTTTTTTACCGGTTTAACTGCGTGGTTACCGACCGGACGGACGGCGAATGGTCACACGAAATCGCGCCGAGCCAGGCCTGGCGCGGCTCGCGGGGATAGCCCCACGACCTGTCCGACGTGTCACGCATGGCCCGATCATGGGTTAGAATTCCGTTTTGAATCAAGGATCGGAAGATGCAGAGGCACCCTCGGATCGCCCCGTTGAAGCCGACGCCGCGCGCAGCCACCCCCGCGGCGGAGCGGCATGCGCGCCGCGCGCGATCGTGCTGATGGTTCCGAGTGCCGCCAGGCCCTGTCGCCGGCCAGGAGGGGCGAGTCGCCCGCTCCGGCCCCATGAAGGACAGCCGCGCGCCTGGTAACAGAACAGATTTCCCCAAGATTGCGCCCACGCGCTTGCCGACGCCCGTGCACGGTGTATCGGCCCTCCGAGTCGTCCGAACATGAACGCACCACAAGTTTTCGATCCGCATGGCGCGGCTGCTGCCGTCGCCGCCGACCCCGCGCCCCGCTTGCGCGAGATTCCCTACAACTACACGTCCTTCTCGGATCGCGAGATCGTGATCCGCCTGCTCGGCGAAGAGGCGTGGTCGGTGCTCGACGAGTTGCGCGCCGAGCGCCGCACGGGCCGCTCGGCACGGATGCTGTATGAAGTGCTCGGCGACATCTGGGTCGTGCGCCGCAACCCGTACCTGCAGGACGACCTGCTCGACAACCCGAAGCGCCGCGCGCTGCTGATCGAGGCGCTGAATCACCGCCTGACCGAAATCGGCAAGCGCCGCAGCGCGGACCTCACCGCGCACCGCGACGACGCGGGCCGCGAACGCGCGGTGCGCGTCGAGATGCTCGAAACCGCCGCGCAGCGCGCGGTCAACGAGTTCGCCGACGAATTCGAGAAGATGGCCGACCTGCGCCGCCGCGCGACCAAGGCACTCGGCCGCTGCACGCAGAAGGACAACATCCGCTTCGACGGGCTGTCGCGCGTGTCGCATGTGACCGACGCGACCGACTGGCGTGTCGAATACCCGTTCGTCGTGCTGACCCCCGATACTGAAGCCGAGATCGCGGGCCTCATCAAGGCCTGCTTCGAGCTCGGGCTGACCGTGATCCCGCGTGGCGGCGGCACCGGCTACACGGGCGGCGCGGTGCCGCTCACGCCGTTCTCCGCGGTGATCAACACCGAAAAACTGGAACAACTCGGCGCGGTCGAGCTGACCGAAATGCCGGGCGTCGCACACAAGGTGCCGACGATCTTCTCCGGCGCGGGCGTCGTCACGCGCCGCGTGACCGAGGCGGCAGAAGCGGCCGGCTACGTGTTCGCGGTCGATCCGACCTCGCTCGACGCATCGTGCATCGGCGGCAACGTCGCGATGAACGCGGGCGGCAAGAAGGCCGTGCTGTGGGGCACCGCGCTCGACAACCTGGCCTGGTGGCGGATGGTCGACCCGGACGGCAACTGGCTCGAAGTCACGCGCCACGAGCACAACCAGGGCAAGATCCACGACATCCCCGTCGCGCGTTTCGAGCTGAAGTGGTTCGACGGCGCGCACGCGCCGGGCGAGAAGCTGCTGCGCACCGAAATGCTCGAGATCGAAGGCCGCCGGTTCCGCAAGGAAGGGCTCGGCAAGGACGTGACCGACAAGTTCCTCGCCGGCCTGCCGGGCGTGCAGAAGGAAGGCTGCGACGGGCTCATCACGTCCGCGCGCTGGGTGCTGCACAAGATGCCCGCGCACACGCGCACCGTCTGCCTCGAATTCTTCGGCCAGGCGCGCGAGGCGATCCCGAGCATCGTCGAGATCAAGGACTACCTGTTCGAAACGTCGAAGCAGGGCGGCGCGATTCTCGCGGGCCTCGAGCACCTCGACGAGCGCTACTTGCGCGCGGTCGGCTACGCGACCAAGAGCAAGCGCAATTCATTCCCCAAGATGGTGCTGATCGGCGACATCGTCGGCGACGATGCCGATGCGGTCGCGCACGCGACGTCCGAAGTGATCCGGATGGCGAACGGCAAGAGCGGCGAAGGCTTCGTCGCGGTCAGCGCGGAGGCACGCAAGCGCTTCTGGCTCGACCGCAGCCGCACGGCCGCGATCGCGAAGCACACGAACGCGTTCAAGATCAACGAAGACGTCGTGATCCCGCTGAACCGGATGGGCGAGTACACCGACGGCATCGAGCGGATCAACATCGAGCTGTCGCTGAAGAACAAGCTGCAGCTCGTCGACGCACTGGAAGCGTTTTTCCGCGCCGGCAACCTGCCGCTCGGCAAGACCGACGACGCGAACGAGATCCCGAGCGCCGAACTGCTCGAAGACCGTGTCCAGCAGGCGCTGGAGCTGCTCAGCCGCGTGCGCGCCCGCTGGGAATTCGTGCGCGACCGGCTCGACCAGCCGTTGCGCGAGGCGCAGCACTACCTCGTGCAGCTCGGTTACGAGGCGCTCGCCGAGAAGTTCGCGGATCGCGCCGACGAGCAGCCGGGTGCGACCGTGTTCCACATCACGCAGGACCGCACGGTGCGGATCTCGTGGAAGCAGGAGATCCGCGCGGAACTGCGCGCGATCTTCAACGGCGGCGCGTTCAAGCAGATCCTCGACGAGGCGCAGGCGATCCACAAGCAGGTGCTGCGCGGCCGCGTGTTCGTCGCGCTGCACATGCACGCGGGCGACGGCAACGTCCACACCAACCTGCCGGTCAACTCCGACAACTACGAGATGCTGCAGGACGCCCACGCGGCGGTCGCGCGCATCATGACGCTCGCGCGCTCGCTCGACGGCGTGATTTCCGGCGAGCACGGCATCGGCATCACGAAGCTCGAGTTCCTGACCGACGACGAGATCGCCGAGTTCCGCGCGTACAAGCAGCGTGTCGACCCGAACGGCCGCTTCAACAAGGGCAAGCTGCTCGAAGGCGCCGATCTGCGCAACGCGTATACGCCGAGCTTCGGGCTGATGGGGTACGAGTCGCTGATCATGAAGCAGTCCGACATCGGCGCGATTGCCGATTCGGTGAAGGACTGCCTGCGCTGCGGCAAGTGCAAGCCGGTGTGCGCGACCCACGTGCCGCGCGCGAACCTGCTGTACAGCCCGCGCAACAAGATCCTCGCGACGTCGCTGCTGGTCGAGGCGTTCCTGTATGAAGAACAGACGCGCCGCGGCGTGTCGATCAAGCACTGGGACGAGTTCAACGACGTGGCCGACCACTGCACGGTGTGCCACAAGTGCGCGACGCCGTGCCCGGTGAAGATCGACTTCGGCGACGTCACGATGAACATGCGCAACCTGTTGCGCAAGATGGGCAAGAAGAAGTTCAACGCCGGCAATGCGGCGGGCATGTTCTTCCTGAACGCGACCAACCCGCAGACGATCAACGTCGCGCGCAGCGTGATGATGGGCGCCGGCTACAAGGTGCAGCGCTTCGCGAACGACATGCTGAAGAAGGTCGTGACGAAGCAGACGCAGCACCCGCCGGCAACGGTCGGCAAGCCGCCCGTGGTCGAGCAGGTGATCCACTTCGTCAACAAGAAGATGCCGGGCAACCTGCCGAAGAAGACGGCGCGCGCGCTGCTCGACATCGAGGACAACAAGATCGTGCCGATCATCCGCGACCCGAAGTCGACCACCGTCGATTCGGAAGCGGTGTTCTACTTCCCGGGCTGCGGCTCCGAGCGCCTGTTCTCGCAGGTCGGCCTCGCGACGCAGGCGATGCTGTGGGAAGCCGGCGTGCAGACCGTGCTGCCGCCGGGCTACCTGTGCTGCGGCTATCCGCAGCGCGGCTCGGGCCAGTACGACAAGGCCGAGAAGATCGTCACCGACAACCGCGTGCTGTTCCACCGGGTCGCGAACACGCTGAACTACCTCGACATCAAGACGGTGGTCGTGTCGTGCGGCACCTGCTACGACCAGCTCGCGGGCTACGAATTCGACAAGATCTTCCCGGGCTGCCGGATCATCGACATCCACGAGTTCCTGCTCGAGAAGGGGATGAAGCTGGATGGCGTGTCGGGCACGCGCTACATGTATCACGACCCGTGCCATACGCCGATCAAGACGATGGACCCGGTGAAGCTCGTCAACGAGCTGATGGGCGCGGAGAAGGACGGCTACAAGATCGAGAAGAACGAGCGCTGCTGCGGTGAGTCGGGCACGCTCGCGGTCACGCGCCCGGACATTTCGACGCAGGTCCGCTTCCGCAAGGAAGAGGAGATCCGCAAGGGTGCCGCGAAGCTGCGCAGCATCCCGGTCGTGGCCGGCAACGCGCCGGCGCCGGCCGCCGCGGCCGCGAACGGCCCGGACGTGAAGATCCTGACCAGCTGCCCGTCGTGCCTGCAGGGCCTGTCGCGCTACGGCGAGGATGCGAACCTCGAAGCCGACTACATCGTGGTCGAAATCGCGCGCCAGGTACTCGGCGAGAACTGGATGGCCGATTATGTCGCACGTGCGAACAATGGCGGGATCGAGCGCGTGCTGGTCTAATGCGGGCATGACGACCGCCCGACCGGGCCAGGAATGAGCGGGCGCCGGCGCAGCAATGCCGGCGCCCGTCCACATGGGAGCGACGATGGAATGCGTGTTTTGCCGTGAAGACGGCGGCGAGCTGCTCTGGCAGGACGATGCGGTGCGCGTCGTCCTCGCGACGGGCGAGCACGAGTATCCGGGCTTCTGCCGGGTGATCTGGGGCGCGCACGTGGCCGAGTTCTCCGATCTCGGCGAGCCCGAGCGGGCCCATTTGATGCGCGTGGTCTACGCGGTCGAGCGGGCCGTGCGCCGCGTGATGCAGCCGAACAAGGTGAACCTCGCGAGCCTCGGCAACATGGTGCCGCACGTGCACTGGCACGTGATTCCGCGCTTTTCCAACGACGCCCATTTCCCGCAGCCCGTATGGGCGCCGCGCCAGCGCAGCGTGTCCGAGGCGCTGCTGCGCTCGCGCGCCGCGCAGGCCTCGCTGCTGCACAATGCGGTGCGCGAGGAAATTCAACGCATGACCGATTCGAGGCAGCCATGAGCGGTTTGACTTCCACGACGCCGATTCCGTCCGGCGTCGTCGTGCACGCGGTGTCGCGCGTGCTCGAATTGCAGTACCCGAACGGCGACAGCTACCGGATTCCGTTCGAGCTGATGCGCGTGTATTCGCCGTCGGCCGAGGTGCGCGGCCACGGGCCCGGCCAGGAGACGCTGCAGACGGGCAAGCGCGAAGTGACCATCACCGCGCTCGAGGGCGTCGGCAACTATGCGCTGCAGCCGACCTTCTCCGATGGCCATTCGACCGGCATCTACTCGTGGGACCTGCTGTACGAGCTGGCCACGCAGCAGGACGCGCTGTGGCGCGACTATTTCGACAAACTGAAGGCGGCGGGCGTCGAGCGCGATGCCCCGATGCCGGCGGCGGGTGCGTCGCACGGCCACTGCCACTGAAATTCGACGGCGCCCGCTTGGCGCCGTCTTGCCATTTACTGAGGATCAACGCGATGAGCAAAACCCACTTCGGCTTCGAAAGCGTCGAGGAAAACGAAAAAGCGAAGAAAGTGGCGGGCGTGTTCCATTCGGTCGCGAGCAACTACGATCTGATGAACGACCTGATGTCGGCGGGCATGCACCGTGCGTGGAAGGCGTTCACGATCGCGCAGGCGAACGTGCGCCCCGGCTTCAAGGTGCTCGACATCGCGGCCGGCACCGGCGACCTGACGAAGTCGTTCAAGAAGGCCGCCGGGCCGACGGGCGAGGTCTGGCATACGGACATCAACGAATCGATGCTGCGCGTCGGCCGCGACCGGCTGCTCGACAAGGGCATCGTGACGCCGTCGCTGCTGTGCGACGCGGAGAAAATTCCCTTTCCGGACAACTACTTCGATGTGGTCACGGTCGCGTTCGGGCTGCGCAACATGACGCACAAGGATGCCGCGCTGGCCGAGATGCGCCGCGTGACGAAGCCTGGCGGCCGCGTGATGGTGCTGGAATTCTCGAAAGTCTGGGATCCGCTGAAAAAAGCGTACGATCTGTATTCTTTCAAAGTATTACCGTGGCTTGGCGACAAGTTCGCGAAAGATGCTGAAAGTTACCGGTATCTTGCTGAATCTATCCGGATGCACCCCGACCAGGACACGCTGAAGACGATGATGGAACAAGCGGGCCTCGATGCCGTCAAATATTACAATTTGTCAGGTGGCGTGGTAGCTTTACACCTAGGAACCAAGTACTAAGGGGTTCTTTCCATACATTTGTCTTACATCCGGAGAAGCTGATGTTCGAATCGCGTTCGTTGTTCAACCGTAGCAAGCCGTCGAAGCCGTGGGCTCGACGGGTCGGCACGCTGCTGATGGTCGGCCTGCTCACGGCCGGCACGTTCGCATCGCTCGACGCCGAAGCCAAGCGCGTGGGCGGCGGGCGCAGCATCGGCCGTCAGAACTCCACCGTCACGCAGCGCCAGGCCACGCCGCCCGCGCAGCAGCCGATGCAGCAGGCCGCGCCGTCGCAGGCACAGCGTGCGAACCCGGCCGCGCCGGCGCCGGCCGCGCAGCCCAACCGCTCGCGCTGGCTCGGGCCGATCGCCGGCCTCGCGGCCGGTCTCGGCATCGCGGCGCTGCTGTCGCACTTCGGCCTGGGCGGCGCGTTCGCGAGCATGATGGCGAACGTCATCGTGATCGCGCTGCTCGCGGCGGTCGGCATCTGGCTGATCCGCAAGTTCATGAACCGCCGTCGTCCGCAGGAGCCGGCCTACTCGGTCGGCGGCTCGGCGTCGTCGTCGGGCGGCTACTCGCAAAGCCCGTCGTTCCAGCAGGGCAGCACCGGCAGCAACTACGCGGGCAGCGGCAGCAACTACGCGAACGAAGCGCAAGGCGTGTTCGGCGGCGGTGCCGCGGCCGCCGGCGCGGCAGCGGCTGCCGGGGTAGCCCCGCTCCAGGTGCCGGCCGGCTTCGACACCGAAGCGTTCCTGCGCAGCTCGAAGGTCTATTTCGTGCGCCTGCAGGCCGCGTGGGACCAGGGCAACCTGGCCGACATCCGCGAGTTCACGACGCCCGAAATGTTCGCCGAGATCAAGATCGACCTCGATTCGCGCGGCAACGAGTCGAACCAGACCGACGTCGTGCAGCTTGACGCGGAACTGGTCGCGATCGAGGATCGCGGCATCGAGCAGTCGGCGAGCGTGCGTTTCCACGGCCTGATCCGCGAATCGGCGAATGCGTCGGCCGCGCCGTTCGACGAGGTGTGGAACCTGTCGAAGTCGGGCAGTCAGGGCTGGCTGCTCGCGGGCATCCAGCAGATCAACACGCACTGAGCGTGACCGGCGGCCCGCGCCGCCGGGCACCCGGGCAACGGCCGCCGCACTGCGACCGCTTGCCGCCCGGGTGTGCGGTCAGGCACGGCCTGCCGACGATCCGACGTTACAATAGAAACCCGCGTGGGCGCCCGGCCTGCGCGGGTTTTTTCTTTCCCAGCCCGATGACCTTTGCTGCCAAGCCTTTTGCTGCTGCCGTCAATCACCTGCTCGCCCGCGAATCGTGGGCGCGCGACCGCCTGATTCCGTATGCGGGCAAGACTGCCCGGATCGACGTGCCTCCCGTTACGCTCACGCTGCTGGTGCAGCCCGACGGCTATCTGTCGGCCGTCGACGCGCACGATGCGCAACAGGTCGACGTGTCGATCGCGCTCGCCGGCGACACGGTCGCCGCGTTCCTGCAGGGCGGCCAGGCGGCCGTGATGAAGCACGTGAAGATCGAGGGCGACGCGGAGTTCGCGACGCAGATCGCGAAGCTGGCCGAGCACCTGCGCTGGGAACCTGAAGAAGATCTCGCGAAGCTGGTCGGCGACGCGGCGGCATACCGGATCGCGACGGTCGTGCGCGACGCCGGTGCACGCGCGCGACGCACCGGCCGCAACGTGCTCGATTCCGTCGCCGAATACTGGCTCGACGAGAACCCGCAAGTCGTCCGGCGCGCGTCGCTCGGCGGCTTCGATGCCGAACTGGCGCGCGCACGCGATGCGCTCGCGCGGGTCGAAAAGCGGGTCGAGCGACTCGAACAAAAAATCGGCGCGCGCACGGGTTCCGGCCCGCGCGGCGCGCACTGAGGGGCCGCAGGGCATGCGCATTTTCCGTTTCATCAAGATTGTCTACACCGTCATCCGCTTTGGCCTCGACGAAGTGATGCTGTCCCGGATCGACGACCGGCGCGTGAAGCTGCTGCTGCGCATCACGACGATCGGCCGCCGCTATTCCGATCCGCCTGCCGTGCGGCTGCGCCACGCGCTCGAAAGCCTCGGCCCGATTTTCGTGAAGTTCGGCCAGGTGCTGTCGACCCGCCGCGACCTGTTGTCGGTCGATTTCGCGAACGAACTCGCGAAGCTGCAGGATCAGGTGCCGCCGTTCGATTCGGCGGTCGCGATCGGGATCATCGAGAAGTCGCTCGGTGCGCCGGTCGACGAGTTGTTCGACGAATTCGAGCGCGAGCCGATCGCGAGCGCGTCGATCGCGCAGGTGCATTTCGCGAAGCTGAAGCAGGGCCAGCACGCGGGCAAGGCTGTCGCCGTCAAGGTGCTGCGCCCGAACATGCTGTCCGTGATCGATTCCGACCTCGCGCTGATGCGCGACATCGCGATCTGGACCGAGCGCATGTGGGCCGACGGCCGGCGCCTGAAGCCGCGCGAAGTCGTCGCCGAATTCGACAAGTACCTGCACGACGAGCTCGACCTGATGCGCGAGGCAGCCAATGGCAGCCAGCTGCGCCGCAATTTCGCGGGCCTCGACCTGCTGCTCGTGCCCGAGATGTTCTGGGATTTCTCGACGTCGCAGGTGCTCGTGATGGAGCGCATGACCGGCGTGCCGATCAGCCAGGTCGAGACGCTGCGTTCGGCCGGCGTCGACATCAAGAAGCTCGCGCGTGAAGGCGTCGAGATCTTCTTCACGCAGGTGTTCCGCGACGGTTTCTTCCACGCGGACATGCACCCGGGCAACATCCAGGTCAGCCTCGATCCGAACACGTTCGGCCGCTACGTCGCGCTCGATTTCGGGATCGTCGGCGCACTGTCCGATTTCGACAAGAATTACCTCGCGCAGAACTTCCTCGCGTTCTTCAAGCGCGACTACCACCGCGTCGCGACGCTCCACCTCGAATCGGGCTGGGTGCCGCCCGAAACGCGCGTCGAGGAACTCGAAAGCGCGATCCGCGCGGTGTGCGAGCCGTATTTCGATCGCGCGCTGAAGGACATCTCGCTCGGCCAGGTGCTGATGCGCCTGTTCTCGACGTCGCGCCGCTTCAACGTCGAGATCCAGCCGCAGCTCGTGCTGTTGCAGAAGACGATGCTGAACGTCGAGGGGCTCGGCCGCTCGCTCGACCCCGAGCTCGACCTGTGGAAGACCGCGAAGCCGTACCTCGAGCGCTGGATGACCGAGCAGATCGGCCTTCGCGGCTGGTACGAGCGTTTCAAGGTCGAGGCGCCGCAGTGGAGCAAGACGCTGCCGCAACTGCCGCGCCTGATCCATCACGCGATGGCCGCGCGCCTTGACGCGCCGCGCGCGGCGAGCGAGGACCTGATGCGGCAGATCCTCGTCGAGCAGAAGCGGACGAACCGGTTGATGCAGGCGCTGCTGATCTTCGGCCTCGCCGTCGGCGTCGGGGCGCTCGTTGCGCGCGTGCTGCTGGCGCTCGCGTACGGCACATGACCGAAAGGAGCAGGGCGATGTCCGATCCGAAGCAACCCGTCACACCGGCAGCCACCGATTTCACGACGCGCGATCCCGGCGACGCATCGTTCTGGGACGAGCGTTTCGAGCGTGGCATGACGCCGTGGGAATTCGGTGGCGTGCCCGACGGTTTCAGCGTGTTCGCGCACCGGCTCGAGCCGTGCGCGGTGCTGATTCCCGGCTGCGGCAGTGCGCAGGAGGCCGGGTGGCTCGCGCAGGCCGGCTGGCCCGTGCGTGCGATCGATTTTGCCGCGCAGGCGGTGGCTGCGGCGAAGGCGCAGCTCGGTGCGCATGCGGGCGTCGTCGAGCAGGCCGATTTCTTCACGTACCGGCCGCCGTTCGACGTGCAGTGGGTGTATGAGCGTGCGTTCCTGTGCGCGCTGCCGCCGGCCATGCGCGCCGGCTATGCGGCGCGCATGGCCGAGCTGCTGCCAACGGACGGCTTGCTGGCCGGCTATTTCTTCCTGATGGCGAAACCGAAGGGGCCGCCGTTCGGAATCGAGCGCGCCGAACTCGATGCGCTGCTCGTGCCGCACTTCGAACTGATCGAGGATTTGCCCGTGACCGATTCGCTGCCCGTGTTCGAAGGGCACGAGCGCTGGCTCACGTGGCGCCGCCGCTGATGCACGCGTGTCGCGGCCATTGCCGGAGCGCGGCAGGGTTTCGGCTATAATTCAAGGTTTTGCAAGCCGTTTCCAGTTTCCGCGGGAAAAATATCATGCCGATCTACGCCTATCGATGCGAAGCGTGTGGTTTCGCGAAGGACGTGCTCCAGAAGATGAGCGACGCGCCGCTGTCGCAGTGTCCGGAATGCGGGAAGGATGCATTTCGCAAGCAGGTCACCGCCGCAGGCTTCCAGCTGAAGGGTTCGGGATGGTATGTCACCGATTTCCGCGGCGGTTCGGGCGGCACCAGCGCGCCGGCGACGGCGTCGGGCGACGCAGCCCCGGCAGCACCGGCGGAAGCCGCACCCGCAGCAGCCGCATCGGCTGCAGCAAGCCCTTCCGCCAGCACGACGACGAGCGCCGCGCCTGCCCCGGCTGCAGCGCCCGCCGCCAGCAGTTGACCGTCGCAGCCCGGCCGGGCTGCGACCAACCCGCGCCGCCGGCGCGGTTCATTGACGGCAGATGATGAAAAAGACGACCCTGAAATCGGTGTTTCTGACCGGCCTGCTGGTTCTCGTCCCGCTCGCGATCACGCTGTGGGTGCTCGGTCTCATCATCGGCACGATGGACCAGACGCTGCTCCTGCTGCCCGAATCGTGGCAGCCCGAGCGGATGCTCGGCTTCCATCTGCCGGGGATCGGCGCGGTGCTGACGCTCGCGTTCATCTTCGTCGTCGGGCTGGCCACGCGGAACTTCATCGGCCAGAAGCTCGTCACGTGGTGGAACGCCGTGGTGCGTCACATCCCGGTCGTCGGGCCGATCTACACGAGCGTCAAGCAGGTGTCTGACACGCTGCTGTCGAGCAGCGGCAACGCGTTCCGCAAGGCGCTGCTGATCGAATACCCGCGTCGCGGCTCGTATACGATCGCGTTTCTGACCGGTACGCCGGGCGGCGACGTGCTCAATCATCTGACGGAAGAATACGTGAGCGTCTATATCCCGACGACGCCGAACCCGACGTCGGGCTTCTTCCTGATGCTGCCGAAGAGCGAAGTCATCGAACTCGACATGTCGGTCGATGCCGCGCTCAAGTACATCGTCTCGATGGGCGTGGTGGCGCCCCCGGCGCCGGCTCCGGCGCCGGCACGCCGCCCCGTCGAGCCGCCGCTGTAAGTAAAGAATCATCGCCCGGGCCGCGCGTTGCGGCGCCCGTTGATCAAACCGAACGAAAGCAAACATCATGTCGATGCGTACTGAATACTGTGGTCTCGTGACCGAACACCTGCTGGGCCAAACCGTGTCGCTGTGCGGCTGGGTGCAGCGCCGCCGCGATCACGGCGGTGTGATCTTCATCGACCTGCGCGATCGTGAAGGCCTCGTGCAGGTGGTGTGCGACCCGGATCGCGCGGAAATGTTCGCGACCGCCGAAGGCGTGCGCAACGAGTTCTGCGTGCAGATCAAGGGCCTCGTGCGCAACCGTCCGGAAGGCACGGTCAACGCCGGCCTGAAGAGTGGCAAGATCGAAGTGCTGTGCCACGAACTGAACGTGCTGAACGCATCGGTCACGCCGCCGTTCCAGCTCGACGACGACAACCTGTCGGAAACGACGCGCCTCACGCACCGCGTGCTCGACCTGCGCCGTCCGCAGATGCAGCACAACCTGCGCCTGCGCTACCGCGTCGCGATCGAAGCGCGCAAGTACCTCGACGAGCAGGGCTTCATCGACATCGAAACGCCGATGCTGACGAAGAGCACGCCGGAAGGCGCGCGCGACTACCTCGTGCCGTCGCGTACGAACGCGGGCCAGTTCTTCGCGCTGCCGCAGTCGCCGCAGCTGTTCAAGCAGCTGCTGATGGTCGCGAACTTCGACCGTTACTACCAGATCACCAAGTGCTTCCGCGACGAAGACCTCCGTGCCGACCGTCAGCCGGAATTCACGCAGATCGACTGCGAAACGTCGTTCCTCGGCGAGCAGGAAATCCGTGACCTGTTCGAAGACATGATCCGTCACATCTTCAAGACGACGATCGACGTCGAACTCGACGCGACCTTCCCGGTGATGCCGTACTCTGAAGCGATGGCGCGTTTCGGTTCGGACAAGCCGGACCTGCGCGTGCAGCTCGAATTCACCGAGCTGACCGACGCGATGAAGGACGTCGACTTCAAGGTGTTCAGCACGCCGGCCAACGCGAAGGACGGCCGTGTCGCGGCACTGCGCGTGCCGAAGGGCAGCGAGCTGTCGCGTGGCGACATCGACGGCTACACCGAATTCGTGCGCATCTACGGCGCGAAGGGCCTCGCCTGGATCAAGGTCAACGAGAAGGCGAAGGGCCGTGACGGCCTGCAGAGCCCGATCGTCAAGAACCTGCACGACGCATCGATCGCGGCGATCCTCGAGCGCACCTGCGCGGAAGACGGCGACATCATCTTCTTCGCGGCCGACCGCGCGAAGGTCGTCAACGACAGCCTCGGCGCACTGCGCCTGAAGATCGGCCATTCGGAATTCGGCAAGGCGAACGGCCTCGTCCATGCCGGCTGGAAGCCGCTGTGGGTCGTCGACTTCCCGATGTTCGAATACGACGACGAAGATGCGCGCTACGTCGCGGCTCACCACCCGTTCACGAGCCCGAAGGACGAGCACCTCGAGTACCTCGAGACGGATCCGGGCCGTTGCCTCGCGAAGGCCTACGACATGGTGCTGAACGGCTGGGAAATCGGCGGCGGCTCGGTGCGTATCCACCGCGAGGAAGTGCAGAGCAAGGTGTTCCGCGCGCTGAAGATCGGTGCGGAAGAAGCGCAGCTGAAGTTCGGCTTCCTGCTGGACGCACTGCAGTACGGCGCGCCGCCGCACGGTGGTATCGCCTTCGGTCTCGACCGCATCGTCACGATGATGGCCGGTGCCGATTCGATCCGCGACGTGATCGCGTTCCCGAAGACGCAGCGTGCGCAGGATCTGCTCACGCAAGCACCGAGCCCGGTCGACGAGCGTCAGCTGCGCGAACTGCACATCCGTCTGCGTCAGCCGGAACAGCCGAAGGCGTAACGCGCCTGGCACCCGGTCGTGTGTGCATTCACGCGCACACGACGCACATGAAAAGGCGCAGCGATGCGCCTTTTTCATTTTTTGCGGTACAGTCGCAGCACTTGCCGCCCGTTCGGAGCATTTGCCCGGCGCGCGGCCCCGTGCCGCATGAAACAACGATGACGAAGCCGCCGAAAATCCCCGAATCCGTTCTTGTCGTGATCTACACGCCCGACCTCGATGTGCTTGTGATCAAGCGTGCCGACCAGCCCGATTTCTGGCAATCGGTGACCGGCTCGAAGGACGCGCTCGACGAGCCGCTCGCGGTCACCGCCGCGCGCGAAGTGGCCGAGGAAACCGGCATCGCGATCGGCGCGCCGGACGTGCCGGCCAGCGCACTCGTCGACTGGCGCCACCGGATCGAATACACGATCTATCCGCAATACCTGCACCGCTATGCACCGGGCGTCACGCGTAACGTCGAGCACTGGTTCGGCCTGTGCGTGCCGTATCGGGTCGACGTGACGCTGTCGCCGCGCGAGCATGTCGACCATGCATGGCTGCCGTTCCGCGAGGCGGCCGCGCGCTGCTTCTCGCCGTCGAACGCCGAAGCGATCCTGCAACTGCCCGCGCGCGTGGCACTGTCGCGCGCGCCGCACGGCTCGTCCGCATGACGGCGGAAGCCCGCAAGCGCTTCGCGCAATTGCGGCAGATGTTCCTGCAGGAACGCGGTTCCGCGTCGCGGCTCGCCTTCACGTCGGGCAACACCGTGCGGCTGTGCGAGGGCGGCGGGGCATTCTTCGGGGCACTGATCGAACGGATCGATGCCGCCCGCGAGCAGGTGATGCTCGAAACCTACATCTTCTGCGACGACGCGGCAGGCCGGCCGGTGTCTGACGCGCTGATCCGCGCGGCGCAGCGCGGCGTGCGTGTGCGCGTGATCACCGACGGCATCGGCACCGCACGCCTGCCGCTGTTCGACACGTGGGTGGCAGCCGGCGTCGAGCACTGCATCTACAACCGCTTCCTGTTCGGCCGCTTCGGCTTCTCGCGCACGCATCGCAAGCTCGCGGTGATCGATCACGCGGTCGCGTTCTGCGGCGGCATCAACATCATCGACGACTACGCGCAGGGCGGCACGAGGCTGCCGTTTCCGCGCTGGGATTTCGCGGTCGAGATGGCGGGGCCCGCGGTGTCCGACGTGCGTGCCGCGTTCGAACTGCAGTGGCACCGGATCATGTTCGGCCACAAGCCGTATGCGCAATACGCGGCCGGGCTGCACGGCGGCGAAGCGTTCCCCGAGATGTTCCGGCGCTGGATGCGCAGCCACCGCTGGATCAAGGCCGGCGCGCTGCGGGTCGTGACGGAGCCGAGCGTCGCGTTCGTCGCGCGCGACAACGTCGTGAACCGCCGCGCGATCGAGAAGACGTATCTCGCGGCGATCGGCCAGGCGCGCCAGCGGATCCTGCTCGCCAATCCGTACTTCATGCCGGGGCGCAAGCTGCGCCGTGCGCTGACGGGCGCCGCGCGGCGCGGTGTCGACGTGCGGATCCTGATCGGCCGCAAGGAATTCGCGGCACTCGATACGGCCGTGCCGTTCCTCTATCACACGCTGCTGCGCGCAGGCGTGCGCGTGGCCGAATACGACAAGACGATGCTGCACGGCAAGGTGGCCGTGATCGACGACAATTGGGCGACGGTCGGCTCGTCGAACCTGGACGCGCTGAGCCTGATGCTGAACAATGAGGCGAATGTCGTGCTGGTGCGCTACGATGCAGTCACGAACGAACTGCGCGACGCGATCGCGGCCGCGTTCGCCGATGGTCGGGAAATCGATCCCGCACGATTCGCCGCGCGCCCGCGCATCGAGCGCATGCTGAACTGGCTCGCCTATACGGCGTATCGCGTCGTGATGAAGGCGCTGACGGTCGGCGGTTACGACTGACGAAGACTAAGCGTTCGCTTCAAAAAATCTGTCCGCACGTTCGTGCGGAAAAGCCGCTCCGGTCCCGCCGGAATCGCGCAAAATAGCGGCTCGGTTAGACACCGGTTTCTAATAATTTCCTTGTTTCGCGAGCGGCCGCACTCAATAATAGTACGGCCGTTCGATTTTATTCGAACCCCCGAACGGTTACAGAAATAGCTATGCGAAAAGGCGAACAGACGCGTGCCGCGATACTTGAAGCTGCTTTGGACCTCGCCAGCCGTGATGGGCTGGAGGGGCTGACGATCGGCCTGCTGGCCGAGCGCATGCAGATGAGCAAGAGCGGCGTGTTCGCGCACTTCGGATCGCGCGAGGACCTGCAGGTCGAGGTCGTCCGCGAGTATCACCATCGTTTCGAAAACGAGGTGTTCTTTCCGAGCCTGCGCGAGCCGCGAGGCCTGCCGCGCCTTCGGGCGATGCTGGCCCGCTGGACGGAGAAGCGCATCCAGGAGGTGACGACGGGATGCATCTACATCAGCGGTGCAGTCGAGTACGACGACCGGCCTGACAGCCCCGTGCGCGAGCAGTTGATCGCAAGCGTGACGGCCTGGCGTGCCGCGATGTTGCGTGCCATTTCGCAGGCGAAGGAAGAAGGCCATCTGCGTGCGGATACGGATCCGGACCTGATGCTCTTCGAGTTGTACAGCTTCACGCTCGGCCTGCATCACGACGCACGCTTCCTGCATTCGCCGGACGCCGTGCGCCTCACGTGGGCCGCGCTGGAAAAGACGATTGTTTCGTATCAGAGCGAGAGCCGTTAGCGGCGCGTGATCCGCCCGCCAGGAGCTCGAGCCGTTTTGCCCACCTTTGGAGAGAGTCATGGGACAGTACGCCGCGCCGCTGCGCGACATGCAATTCGTGTTGCACGAGCTTCTGAACGTCGAAGCCGAAGTCAAGCAAATGCCCAAGCATGCGGACCTCGACGCCGACACGATCAACCAGGTCCTCGAGGAAGCGGGCAAGTTCTGCTCCGAGGTACTGTTCCCGCTGAACCAGGTCGGCGATCGCGAAGGCTGCACGTATGAAGGCGACGGCGTCGTGAAGACCCCGACCGGCTTCAAGGAAGCCTATCAGCAGTACGTCGAGGCCGGCTGGCCGGCACTCGGCTGCGATCCGGACTACGGCGGCCAGGGCCTGCCCGCGTTCGTGAACAACGCGCTCTACGAAATGCTGAACTCGGCGAACCAGGCATGGACGATGTATCCGGGCCTGTCGCACGGCGCCTACGAGTGCCTGCACGCACACGGCGCGCCGGAACTGCAGCAGCGCTACCTGCCGAAGCTCGTGTCGGGCGAATGGACCGGCACGATGTGTCTGACCGAGCCGCACTGCGGCACCGACCTCGGCATCCTGCGCACCAAGGCCGAACCCAACGGCGACGGCTCGTACTCGATCAGCGGCACGAAGATCTTCATCTCGAGCGGCGAGCACGACATGTCGAAGAACATCGTCCACCTCGTACTCGCGCGCCTGCCGGAAGCGCCGCAGGGCACCAAGGGGATCTCGCTGTTCATCGTACCGAAGTTCATTCCCGACGCAGCGGGCGAGCCGGGCGAGCGCAACGGCATCAAGTGCGGCTCGATCGAACACAAGATGGGCATCCACGGCAACTCGACGTGCGTGATGAACCTCGACGGCGCGAAGGGCTGGATGGTCGGCGAGCCGAACAAGGGCTTGAACGCGATGTTCGTGATGATGAATGCCGCGCGCCTCGGCGTCGGCATGCAGGGCCTCGGCCTCACGGAAGTCGCATACCAGAACTCGCTCACGTACGCGAAGGAACGCCTGCAGATGCGTTCGCTGACGGGCCCGAAGGCACCGGACAAGCCGGCCGACCCGATCATCGTGCACCCGGACGTGCGCCGCATGCTGCTCACGCAGAAGGCCTACGCCGAAGGCGCGCGCGCGTTCACGTACTGGTCCGCGCTGCAGATCGACAAGGAACTGTCGCACGGTGACGAAGCGGTGCGCAAGGAAGCAGCCGATCTCGTCGCGCTGCTCACGCCGATCATCAAGGCGTTCCTGACCGACAACGCGTTCGAGTCGACCAACCACGCGATGCAGATCTACGGCGGGCACGGCTTCATCTCCGAGTGGGGCATGGAGCAGTACGTGCGCGACGCGCGGATCAACATGATCTACGAAGGCACGAACTCGATCCAGTCGCTCGACCTGCTAGGCCGCAAGGTGCTCGGCGACATGGGCGCGAAGCTGAAGAAGTTCGGCAAGCTCGTCACCGAATTCGCGGAAGCCGAAGGCGTGAAGCCGGAAATGGCCGAGTTCATCAACCCGCTCGCCGACATCGGCGACAAGGTGCAGAAGCTGACGATGGAAATCGGCATGAAGGCGATGCAGAACCCGGACGAAGTCGGCGCTGCCGCCGTGCCGTACCTGCGCACCGTCGGCCACCTGGTGTTCTCGTACTTCTGGGCGCGCATGGCGCGCCTCGCACTCGACAACGAAGCGTCGGGCGATCCGTTCTACAAGTCGAAGCTCGCGACCGCACGTTTCTACTTCGCGCGCCTGCTGCCCGAGACGGCGTCGACGATCCGCGCCGCACGCGCCGGTTCGAAGACGATGATGGAAGTCGACGAATCGCTGTTCTGACGCGAGTCCGGGCGGGGCGCGACGCGCGCCGCCCGAACGCAACGGTTCCTGGTACTCACTTCGCCGTGCAGCCCACCTCTCCCGCGCTGCACGACACTATCCGGAGACATCCCGTGAGCAATTTCCTGATTCGCAAGGTCGCCGTGCTCGGCGCCGGCGTGATGGGCGCGCAGATCGCCGCGCACCTCATCAACGCACGCGTGCCGGTGCTGCTGTTCGACCTGCCGGCCAAGGAAGGCCCGAAAAACGCGATCGCGCTGAAGGCGATCGAGAACCTGAAGAAGCTGTCGCCCGCGCCGTTCGGCGTGAAGGACGACGCCAAGTACCTCGAAGCAGCGAACTACGAAGACGACATCGCGAAGCTCGCCGAGTGCGACGTCGTGATCGAAGCGATCGCCGAGCGGATGGACTGGAAGCACGACCTGTACAAGAAGGTCGCACCTCACATCGCGCCGAACGCGATCTTCGCGACCAACACGTCGGGCCTGTCGATCACGAAGCTGTCCGAAGGTTTCTCGGACGAGCTGAAGTCGCGCTTCTGCGGCGTGCACTTCTTCAACCCGCCGCGCTACATGCACCTCGTCGAACTGATCCCGACCGCGCATACGCGTCCGGAGATCCTCGACCAGCTCGAGACGTTCCTGACGAGCATCGTCGGCAAGGGCGTCGTGCGCGCGAAGGACACGCCGAACTTCATCGCGAACCGCGTCGGCATCTTCTCGATCCTCGCGGTGATCACCGAGGCCGCCAAGTTCGGCCTGCGCTTCGACGAAGTCGACGACCTGACGGGCAGCCGCCTCGGCCGCGCGAAGTCGGCGACGTTCCGCACCGCGGACGTGGTCGGCCTCGACACGATGGCGCACGTGATCAAGACGATGCAGGACAACCTCGCCGACGATCCGTTCTTCCCGGTCTACCAGACGCCTGCCGTGCTCGCCGAACTGGTGAAGCAGGGCGCGCTCGGCCAGAAGACGGGCGGCGGTTTCTACAAGAAGGAAGGCAAGGCGATCAAGGTGCTCGACGCGAAGACGGGCACCTACGTGGATTCGGGCGCGAAGGCGGACGAAACCGTCGGCCGCATCCTGAAGCGCCCGCCGGCAGAACGCCTGAAGCTGCTGCGTGAAACGGACCATCCGCACGCGCAGTTCCTGTGGTCGATCTTCCGCGACGTGTTCCACTACATCGGCGTGCATCTCGAGTCGATCGCCGACAACGCGCGCGACGTCGACCTCGCGATCCGCTGGGGCTTCGGCTGGAACGAAGGCCCGTTCGAAGGCTGGCAAGCCGCCGGCTGGAAGCAGGTCGCCGAGTGGGTGCAGGAAGACATCGCGGCAGGCAAGGCGCTCGCGAACGTGCCGCTGCCGTCGTGGGTGCTCGAAGGCCCGGTCGCGGAGAAGGGTGGCGTGCACACGGCCGAAGGCTCGTGGGCGCCGGCCGCGCAGCGCTTCGTGCCGCGTTCGGACCTCGCGGTCTACGACAAGCAGGTATTCCGCGCGCCGCTGCTCGGCGAAGCCGGTGCCGATCCGAAGACTTACGGCAAAACGCTGTTCGAGACCGACGCAGTGCGCGCGTGGGTCGACGACCGTGCGGGTGAAGACGACGTCGTGATCGTGTCGTTCAAGTCGAAGATGAACACGATCGGACCGAGCGTGATCGACGGCCTCGTGCAGGCGATCGAACTCGCGGAGAAGGACTACAAGGGCGTCGTGATCTGGCAGCCGACGTCGCTGAAGCTCGGCACGCCGGGCGGCCCGTTCTCGGCCGGCGCGAACCTCGAAGAGGCGATGCCCGCGTTCATGATGGGCGGTGCGAAGGGCATCGAGCCTTTCGTGAAGAAGTTCCAGGAAGGCATGCTGCGCGTGAAGTACGCGAACGTGCCGGTCGTCGCAGCCGTGTCGGGCATCGCGCTCGGCGGCGGGTGCGAGCTGATGCTGCACAGCGCGAAGCGCGTCGTGCACGTCGAGAGCTACATCGGTCTCGTCGAAGTGGGCGTCGGCCTCGTGCCGGCGGGCGGCGGCCTGAAGGAAGCCGCGCTGCGCGCAGCGGATGCTGCCACGGCCGCGAACGCGACCACCGACATCCTGAAGTTCGTCACGAAGTCGTTCGAGAACGCGGCGATGGCGAAGGTGTCAGCGTCCGCGCACGATGCCCGTGCGATGGGCTACGTGAAGCCGTCCGACACGATCATCTTCAACGTGTTCGAACTGCTCGACACCGCGAAGAAGGAAGCGCGTGCGCTGGCCGCAACCGGCTACCGCGCACCGCTGCGTGCGAAGGACGTGCCGGTCGCAGGCCGCTCGGCAATCGCGACGATCAAGGCATCGCTCGTCAACATGCGTGACGGCCGCTTCATCAGCGATCACGACTACCTGATCGCGAGCCGTATCGCCGAAGCCGTGTGCGGTGGCGACGTCGAAGCCGGCAGCCTGGTCGACGAGCAGTGGCTGCTCGCGCTGGAGCGCCGTGCGTTCGTCGAGCTGCTCGGCACGCAGAAGACGCAGGAACGGATCATGGGCATGTTGCAGACCGGCAAGCCGGTGCGTAACTGAGCGAGCGGATAAGGCAAGGAGTCTCAAATGAGCAAACAATTGCAAGACGCATACATCGTCGCCGCCAGCCGCACGCCGATCGGCAAGGCCCCGCGCGGTGTCTTCAAGAACACGCGCCCGGACGAGCTGCTGGTCCACGCGATCAAGTCGGCGGTGGCGCAGGTGCCCGGCTTCGACACGAAGCTGATCGAAGACGCGATCATCGGCTGTGCGATTCCGGAAGCCGAGCAGGGCCTGAACGTCGCGCGGATGGGTGCGCTGCTCGCGGGCCTGCCGCAGACGGTCGGCGGCGTGACGGTCAACCGCTTCTGCGCGTCGGGTATCACCGCGCTGGCAATGGCGGCCGACCGTATCCGCGTCGGCGAATCGGACGCGATCTTCGCGGGTGGCTGCGAATCGATGAGCATGGTGCCGATGATGGGCAACAAGCCGTCGATGTCGCCGCACATCTTCGATCGCAACGAAGACTTCGGCATCGCGTACGGGATGGGCCTGACGGCCGAGCGCGTCGCCGAGCAGTGGAAGGTGAGCCGCGAAGACCAGGACGCGTTCTCGGTCGAGTCGCACCGCAAGGCGCTTGCCGCACAGCAGGCCGGCGAGTTCAACGACGAAATCGCCGCATACACGATCACCGAGCGTTTCCCGAACCTCGCGACCGGTGAAGTCGACGTGAAGACGCGCGAGATCGCGCTCGACGAAGGTCCGCGTGCGGATACGTCGATCGAAGGTCTTGCGAAGCTGCGTACGGTGTTCGCGAACAAGGGCTCGGTCACGGCCGGCAACAGCTCGCAGACGTCGGACGGCGCAGGCGCGCTGCTCGTCGTGTCGGAGAAGGTGCTGAAGGAATTCAACCTGACGCCGCTCGCGCGCTTCGTGAGCTTCGCGGTGCGTGGCGTGCCGCCGGAAATCATGGGCATCGGCCCGAAGGAAGCGATTCCGGCCGCGCTGAAGGCTGCCGGCCTGAAGCAGGACGATCTCGACTGGATCGAGCTGAACGAAGCGTTCGCCGCGCAATCGCTGGCGGTGATGCGCGATCTCGGCCTCGACCCGTCGAAGGTCAACCCGATGGGCGGCGCGATTGCGCTCGGCCACCCGCTCGGCGCGACCGGCGCGATCCGCGCGGCGACCGTCGTGCACGGGCTGCGCCGCCGCAACCTGAAGTACGGGATGGTCACGATGTGCGTCGGCACCGGCATGGGTGCCGCGGGCATCATCGAACGCCTGTAAGCGGAGCGGGACAGTAGCGACGACGGTGCGCGGGCCACGAGCTCGCGCACCGTTTTTTCATTCCGGTAGAGGAAAGTCAAAGGAGACGGTTGTGGCCGAAATTCAAGTGGAACGCGCCGATGGCGTGATGACGATCACGATCGCGCGCCCGGCGAAGAAGAACGCGCTGACGGCGGCGATGTACCAGACGATGGCCGACGCACTCGCCGACGCCCAGGAAGACACGGCGGTTCGCGTGATCCTGCTGCGCGGTGGCGACGGCAGCTTCACCGCGGGGAACGATCTCGAGGATTTCCTGAAGTCGCCGCCGAAGGACGACACCGCGCCGGTGTTCCAGTTTCTTGCGCGGATCAGCAGCGCGAGCAAGCCGATCGTGGCCGCGGTGCCGGGCCTGGCGATCGGCGTCGGCGTGACGATGCTGCTGCATTGCGATCTCGTGTACGCGGCCGACACCGCGACGTTCTCGCTGCCGTTCACGCAGCTCGGGCTGTGCCCGGAAGCCGCGTCGAGCGTGCTGCTGCCGCGTCTGGCCGGCCATCAGGTCGCAGCCGAGAAGCTGCTGCTCGGCGAGGCGTTCGACGCGCTGGAAGCGCACCGGATCGGCATCGTCAACCGCGTGCTGCCGGCGGCCGAGCTCGACGCGTTCGCTGCGAAGCAGGCGGCGAAGCTCGCGGCGCTGCCGGCGGCATCGCTGCGTGTGACGAAGGCGCTGCTGAAGGATACGGGCGGCGTGGCGACGCAGGCGCGGATGGCCGAGGAAGCGGGCCACTTCGCCGCGATGCTGCGCGCACCGGAAGCGCGCGAGGCGATGACGGCGTTCTTCGAGAAGCGCAAGCCGGATTTCCGTCAGTTCGACTGACGGGGCAGGGCGCGCCGGCAGTGGATTGCCGGCGCGCGCCCGCGATCGCGCTCAGGCCGTGCCGTAATCGACGTGGCCGGTTTCGCGGCAGAAGCTGACGAGCCGCAAGCCGGCCGCTTTCGCAATCTCGATCGCGAGCGACGACGGGGCGGAGATGGTTGCCACCAGCGGGATGCCGACCCGCGCGGCCTTGCGCACGAGCTCGTAGCTCGCGCGGCTCGACAGGAACACGAAGCCGTCGGTCGTGTCGGCGCGCGACAGCACGAGCGAGCCGATCAGCTTGTCGAGCGCGTTGTGGCGGCCGACGTCCTCGAACGCCATCCGGATCGCGCCTGTTGCGTCGCACCACGCGGCCGCGTGCAGGCCGCCCGTGAGCCGCGTGAGCGCCTGGTGGGCCGGCAGCGCCTGCGCCGCGCGTGCGAGCGCGTCGGGCGCGAGGCGCGCGAGAAAGCCCGTATCGGGCACGCGTTCGGGCGCGAGGTCGAGCAGGTCGATGCTTTCGATCCCGCATACGCCACAGCCGGTGCGCCCCGCGAGTGCGCGGCGGCGGTCCTTCAGCGCGGCGAACGCCTGCTGCACGACTTCCAGATGGACTTCCGCGTGCGGCAGCGGTGCGTCGGCGTGCAGGATCACCTCGATGTCCTTGATGTCGCTGCCGCGCGCGACGATCCCCTCCGAAATCGCGAAGCCGACCGCGAATGCCTCGAGGTCGCACGGCGTACACATCATTACCGCGTGCGAGATGCCGTTGAAGACGAGTGCGACCGGCCATTCCTGGCCCACGTAGTCGTGCGCGGTTTCGACGGCGTCGCCGCGCGTGCGGCGCACGGACAATTCGATCGCGCCGCGCGGTTCGGTTGTTTCGGTCGGATTCACGAGCACTCCCGTTGATTCGAAGCACGGGCGGCGACAATCGTGTGCGCCGCCCGCGCGCAGAGGTTCTAAAATACCTCAGGCAGGCCGGCCGCGCCGGCATCCGCCACGTCAGGTAACGACCATGGGACTCAGCGACGCTCCGTTGCTATTCAACTTCGAACACGATTCGTCGGAAAATTTCACGTACATTCCGATGATCGTGCGTTTCAATCTCGACCGTTTCGGTCTGCGGATTTCACTGGAGCAGTGGCAGTTGCTGCCGCTCGAGGACCGCAAGCTGCTCGCGCGCTTTCCGGCCGACGAAGACACCGCGATCGAGCCCAACTTCGATCACGCGCTGTTCGAAATGCTGCGCACGCACGCCGATCTGGAACCATCGTGGTTCCAGCCAGACGAGCAGCCGACCTGGCGCGCCACCCACATCGTGCCGGCGTCGCTCGTGCAGCAGAGCGCGCTGGCCGGGCTGATGGCGCCCGAGCTCGCGCAGTGGCAGCGGCTCGCGCCGTTCCAGCGCTACGTGCTGGTGAAACTGTCGCGCAAGCCGAAGCTGAACCACGATTTCCTGCCCGCGATGCGGGAGTTCGGGCTGACGGCTACGCATTGACGCGGCCGTGCGCCGCGCGGTCGCGGCGCTCGCCGGTCAGAGCGGCGGCAGTTGCCGCGGCTTGCGGTCGGGGCCGGTCGCGACGTAGGTGAGCGTCGCTTCGGTGACCTTCACGATTTCACCGATCAGGCGCATGCGCTGCGCGTACACCTCGACGTCGACCGTGATCGACGTGTTGCCGGTGCGCGTGATGGTCGCGTAGAAGCTCAGCAGATCGCCGACGAACACCGGCTGCTTGAACACGAACGAGTTGACCGCGACCGTCGCGACGCGGCCGTTCGCGCGCTGGCTCGCGGGGATCGAGCCGGCGATGTCGACCTGCGACATGATCCAGCCGCCGAACACGTCGCCGTGGACGTTCGCGTCGTGCGGTTGCGGGACGACACGCAGCGCGGGCTGTTTCTGCGGGAGTTCGAGGGTCGAATCGGTCATGGCGGGGGCTTTCATCCTGTAATAAACGTGCCGCCGCGCGCAGGCCGGCCGGCGAGGGCGCCGGCAGCGGCGCGAAGCGGCTTCTGCGACAATACAACGTCCGCAAATTGTACGAGAAAGTGAGCGAGCCGGCCGCCGATGCACGCGCCCGGCACCGCCGCCGATCCTTCCCCCATGCGCCGATTTCCTGCTTCCGGCGAGCCCGCGCCGGCTTCGACCGGGCCCCGCAACGACTGGCAGACCATCCGGTCGTTGCTGCCGTACCTGACCACCTACAAATGGCGCGTCGCGCTCGCGCTCGGCTGCCTGATCGGCGCGAAGGTCGCGAACCTCGGCGTGCCGGTCGTGATGAAGCGCATCGTGGACCACCTGTCCTACGTGCAGCAGATCACCGCGCTCGGCCGCGCCGAACAGTCGGCCGCCATCGTGCTCGCGGGCGGCGTGGGCCTGCTGGTCGTCGCGTATGCATTCGTGCGGCTGTCGACGTCGCTGTTTACCGAGCTGCGCGAGATCCTGTTCTCGAAGGTGACCGAGAGCGCGGTGCGCCAGCTCGCGCTGCAGGTGTTCCGGCACCTGCACGGGCTGTCGTTGCGGTTTCACCTGGAGCGCCAGACGGGCGGCATGTCGCGCGACATCGAGCGCGGTACGCGCGGCATCCAGCAACTGATTTCGTATTCGCTGTACAGCATCCTGCCGACGCTCGTCGAGGTCGGGCTCGTGCTCGGATTCTTCGTGGTCAAGTACGAGGCCTATTACGCGTACGTGACGTTCGCGGCGCTGGTCACCTACATCGTGTTCACCGTGAAGGTCACCAACTGGCGCACGCATTTCCGCCGCACGATGAACGAGCTCGATTCGCGCGCGAACTCGCGGGCGATCGATTCGCTGATCAACTACGAGACGGTCAAGTATTTCGGCAACGAGGAGTGGGAAGCGCAGCGCTACGACGAGAACCTGCGGCGCTACCGGAAGGCCGCGATCCGCTCGCAGAATTCGCTGTCGGTGCTGAACTTCGGCCAGCAGGCGATCATCGGCACGGGGCTCGTGTTCATCCTGTGGCGCGCGACGCAGGGCGTGCTCGCCGGCAAGCTGACGCTCGGCGATCTCGTGCTGATCAACACGTTCATGCTGCAGCTGTACATTCCGCTGAACTTCCTCGGCGTCGTGTATCGCGAGCTGAAGCAGAGCCTCACGGACATGGACCGGATGTTCGGGCTGTTGTCGTCCGCGAAGGAAGTGGCCGACCTGCCCGATGCGCGTCCGCTCGCGGTGGCCGGCGCGCAGGTGCGCTTCGAGCACGTGAATTTCGCGTACGAGCCGGCGCGGCAGATCCTGCACGACGTGTCGTTCACGATCGACGCGGGCACGACGACCGCGGTGGTCGGCCACAGCGGCTCCGGGAAGTCGACGCTGTCGCGGCTGCTGTTCCGCTTCTACGATCTCGACCGGCAGGCGGGCGGCGCGATCCGGATCGACGGCCAGGACATCCGCGACGTCACGCAGGACTCGCTGCGCGCGTCGATCGGGATCGTGCCGCAGGACACCGTGCTGTTCAACGACTCGATCTATTACAACATCGCGTACGGGCGGCCGACCGCGACCCGCGACGAGGTGATCGCGGCCGCGCGCGCCGCGCACATCCACGATTTCATCGAAAGCCTGCCGAAGGGCTATGACACGCCGGTCGGCGAGCGCGGGCTCAAGCTGTCGGGCGGCGAGAAGCAGCGCGTCGCGATCGCGCGCACGCTGCTGAAGAACCCGCCGGTGCTGCTGTTCGACGAAGCGACGTCGGCGCTCGATTCGCGCTCGGAGCGTGCGATCCAGCACGAGCTCGACCAGATCGCGCGGCATCGCACGACGCTCGTGATCGCGCACCGGCTGTCGACGGTCGTGCACGCGCAGCAGATCCTCGTGATGGACCACGGGCGGATCGTCGAGCGCGGCACGCACGACGAACTCGTGCGCGCCGACGGGTTGTATGCGCAGATGTGGGCGTTGCAGCAGCAGCGCGCCGCGGCGGGCGGGGAAGAGGCGGAAGCCGCGTGAGCGGCGGTGCTGCGCGCGGGGGCGCGCAGCGGAAGGGCGCTTGCTCGATGGGCGGAGTCGGGCCGGCAGGATGGTCCGGCAGGGGCTGGCCCTGTTGATCGGTCAAGCCAACCCAGCCAGTTCGCCGGTTGGCCAGTCAGTCAGCCGGTCAGCCGCACCACCGCATCGCCGCATCGCCGAACAGCCGAACAGCCGAACAGCCGAACAGCCGAACAGCCGAACAGCCGAACAGCCGAACAGCCGAACAGCCGAACAGCCGAACAGCCGGCCAACTGACCAGCCGCTCAATCAACCAACCGTTCAATCAGCCGGCCGCTCAATCAGCCGGCCGCTCAATCAGCCAGCGGATCGATCAACCCGACGACCAGTCAACCGGTCACCCCGCGGCGCGCAGCCGCGCGTCAAGCTCGCCCAGCTGCGCGGGCGTGCCGACGTTCTCCCAGATACCTTCATACAGTTCGCCGCTCGCACGGCCGGCTTCGATCGCCGCGCGATAGTACGGCGTCAGCGCGCGCCGCGTGCCCGGTGCGAGATCGCGAAACATCCGCGTGTCGTACAGGCCGATGTTGCCGAACGTGAAGCGCGCGGCGCCGTCGAGCGCCAGGCGGCCGTCGTCGCCGAGCGCGAAGTCGCCGGCCGGGTGGAACGGCGGGTTCGGCACCATCACGAGGTGCATCGCAGGTGTTTCGAGCGCGGCCATCCGGGCGGCGCGCGGCGCGAGCGTCCGGTAGTCGAACGCGCAGTAGACGTCGCCGCTGACCGCCGCGAACACGGCCGGCTGCCCGTCGCGCTCGAGCAGCGGCAACGCCTGCGCGATGCCGCCAGCCGTTTCCAGCGCTTCGCCCTCGGCCGAGTACGCGAGCCGTACGCCCCAGCGCGAACCGTCGCCGAGCGCGGCCTCGATCTGCTCGCCGAGCCACGCGTGGTTGATCACGATCGTCTCGATGCCTGCGCACGCGAGCGCTTCGATCTGCCACACGATCAGCGGCTTGCCGCCCGCTTCGAGCAGCGGCTTCGGACGGGTGTCGGTGAGCGGGCGCATCCGTTCGCCGCGCCCGGCGGCGAAGATCATCGCCGTGGTCAGGGTGTTGCTCATGTTCGGCCGGGTTTCAGGAGAGTCGGAACGGTCAGAACGTATAGCCGACGTCGGCCGGCGCGTTGCCCTCGAGTTCGTCGAGCAGCTTCGCGAACGGCACGAGCGGGCGGTAGCGCAGCGCGACCTTGCGCGCGTACGCGATGAAGCGCGGCAGGTCGTTCAGGTAGTGCGGCTTGCCGTCGCGGTAGTTGATGCGCGCGAACAGGCCGAGCACCTTGATGTGGCGCTGCAGCCCCATCCATTCGAGCTGGCGGTAGAACTCGCCGAAATCGGGGTCGACCGGCAGGCCGGCCTTTTTCGCCTTTTCCCAGTAGTACGCGAAGCAGTCGAGCTCGAACTCCTCGTCCCAGCTGATGAACGCATCGCGCAGCAGCGACACGACGTCGTATGTCAGCGGCCCGTAGACGGCGTCCTGGAAATCGAGGATGCCCGGGTTCGGCTCGCAGACCATCAGGTTGCGCGGCATGAAGTCGCGCAGCATGAAACCCTGCGGCTGTGCGTGCGCGCTGGCGATCAGCAGCGCGAAGGTGCGGTCGAGCGTGCCGCGCATCGCGTCGGTGACGGGCTTGCCGAGATGGCGGCCGACGAACCATTCGGGCATCAGCTCCATCTCGCGGCGCAGGAATGCCTCGTCGAACGGCGGCAGCACGTCGGGCTTCGACGTCAGCTGGAAGCGGATCAGCGCGTCGAGCGCGGCGCGCATCAGCGGCTTTGCGGCGGCCGGGTCGGCCGGATCGAGCACCGAGATGTACGACGTGCGGCCGAGATCGGTCACGAGCATGAAGCCCGCGTCGAAATCGTGGGCCAGTATGTCCGGCACGTGGTCGCCCGCCGCGGCGAGCAACTGCGCGACCTGGACGAACTCACGGCACTTTTCGGGCGGCGGCGCGTCGACGGCGATCAGCGTGCCGCCGGCGCTCGTGGCCGATGCGACACGGAAATAGCGGCGGAAACTGGCGTCCGACGAGGCGGGCGCGAGGGTCGACAGATCGAGCGCATAGCGCTCGGCGAGCGGGTGCAGCCACGCGGTGAGCGCTTCGAGGCGGGCGTCGGGCTGGGATGCGGCGGATGGGGGCGTCATGAAACTCGGAGGAGGGGGGAACGTCTTGCCATATAATACCCCACGACTTTTTTGACGCGCCCCGCGTCAGCTTTCCGCCGTGCAGGCCCGCCGCCTGTCGAGCCGTCACCCGATCGCCTCCCCGGTTTGCGCTCAGCCGCAGTCGCGGTGCGACGGTGCGGCCCGCCGCGCGCGAATGTGCCGCGACGGCGCGGTTGACAAGGGGCGATTCGCCAAACGATAGATGCCGCCCAAACCGCTATTCCCGAATGTTTTCCCCGGTGACGGGGCGCCGCGCAAACGGCGGCTCGCGCTCGCGCTCCTGGCCGTGCCCGGCCTCGTGCCGGCCGTGTCGTACGCGCAGCTGTCGGGCGCGGCCGCGCAGCCGCAGTCGCTCGACTCGCCGTGGGATCTGCGTCTCGCGCCCCAGCTCGAGGATCATCCGCTGAAGAACGGCGCCAAGCCGGCCGCCTTCGTGATCGCCGACCACACGAACGGGACGGCCGAGCAGGATCTCGCCGCGAAGGGTTCGGCCGAGCTGCGGCGCGGCGACGCCGTCGTGAAGGCCGACGCGATCCACTACGATCAGGATACCGACATGGCCGATGCGTACGGCCAGGTCAAGGTGGTCAATGGCAGTACGTCGTTCGCAGGCCCCGAGGCGCACCTGAAGATCGAGGCGAACCAGGGCTTCATGACGGCGCCGAAGTATCACTTCAACATGACGGGCGGCTCGGGCAGCGCGGAGCGCGTCGACATGGTCGACAACGAGCGCTCGGTGTTCGTCAACGGCACCTACACCGCGTGCCAGTGCTCGACGAACCCCGCGTGGTACATCAAGGGCAGCCGCTTCGACTTCGATACGGGCGCAGACGAAGGCACCGCGCGCAACGGCGTGCTGTTCTTCCAGGGCGTGCCGATCTTCGCGAGCCCGTGGATGACGTTCCCGTTGTCGGGCGAGCGGCGCAGCGGCCTGCTGCCGCCGACGTTCTCGATGAGCTCGAACAACGGCTTCGAGCTGTCGCTGCCGTACTACTTCAACATCGCGCCGAACCGCGACCTGACACTCACGCCGCGCATCATCTCGCGGCGCGGCGTGATGGCCGAGGCGACGTTCCGCTACCTGTCGCCGTCGTATTCGGGCACGTTTACGGCCAATTACCTGCCGGACGACCGGCTCGCGCACCGCAACCGCTACGCGATCTACTGGCAGCACCAGCAGAACTTCGGCGGCGGTTTCGGCGGCTACGTCTACTACAACAAGGTCTCGGACAACACGTATCCCGAAGACCTCGGGTCGACGAACCAGTTCGTCAACGGGACGCAGACGCTGTACCAGCAGGAAGCGGGCCTCACGTACAACAACGGCCCGTGGTCGGTGCTCGCGCGCTACCAGCACTGGCAGACGCTGCCGCCGTCGATCGCGCCTTACAGCCGCGAGCCGCAGTTGAACGTGAAGTACACGAAGTACAACGTCGGCGGCTTCGACTTCGGCGCGGAAGCCGACTATTCGCGGTTCCGCATCACGACGGGCGATGCGACCGAAGGCGACCGGATCGTCTTCAATCCGTACATCTCGTATGGCGTGTACGGCCCCGGCTACTTCGTCGTGCCGAAGGTCCAGTACCACTTCGCGTCGTACGACCTGAACTACCTGTCGTCGACTACGCCGAACAGCCCGAAGCGCTTCACCGAGTCGATCCCGACCGTGAGCTTCGATACGGGGCTGATCTTCGACCGCTCGGTGCGCCTGTTCGGCCAGGACTTCATCCAGACTCTCGAGCCGCGCCTGTACTACGTGTACACGCCGTATCGCGACCAGTCGAACGCGCCGTTGTTCGACACCGCGGAATCGGACTTCGGCCTCGCGGAGATCTACCAGCCGAACACGTTCGTCGGCAACGACCGGATCGCCGATGCGAACCGGATCACGGCCGGCCTGACGTCGCGCTTCATCGATCCGCGCACCGGCGACGAGCGCGCGCGCTTCGTGATCGCGCAGCAGTACTACTTCGCCGATCAGCGCGTCACGCTGAATTCGGGGCAGTCCGCCGCGCAGGCACGCCACTCGGACCTGATCGTCGGCGCCGCGCTGAAGCTCGGCTCGGGCTTCATGTCGGAGACGGCGTTCCAGTACAACCAGAACAACAACCAGCTCGTGAAGTCGAGTGTCGGGTTCGGCTACAGCCCGGGCGAGCGCCGCGTGATCAACGTCGGCTATCGCTATACGCGATCGAACACCACGCTCGACAACCAGCCGATCAACCAGTTCCTGGTGTCCGCGCAGTGGCCGCTCACGCGCCGCCTGTATGCGATCGGCCGCTTCAACTACGACATCGCCGGCGATCGCGTGGTCGACGGTCTGGTCGGCTTACAATACGACGCGGATTGCTGGGCGCTTGGGGTCGGGGTGCAACGGGCTGCGAACGGTATCAATTCGTCGGGACAGCAGAATTCGTCGACGCGAGTCATGATGCAGCTGACACTCAAGGGCCTGTCGACGGTCGACAACGGCCTCGTGTCCGCGTTCCGCGCCGGGGTGCCGGGCTACACGCCGCTGCCGCCGCCGCCGCCACCGATGTCCCGCTTCAGCAACTACGAGTAACGCCGGCTTGTCTGCACCGGTCAGCACGATTTCAATGGAGTTCCAGTGGCAATGAAGAAAACCCTTCGTTTCGCGGCAGTCGTGTCCAGCCTCGCTGCGGCCGCCGCGCTGCTCGCCGCCGCGCCGGCCGCGGCGCAGGCGCTCGGTTCGCAAGGTGCGCAGCTCGCCGACGAAGTCGTCGCGGTCGTCAACAACGACGTGATCACGGGCCGCGAACTCGACCAGCGTGCCGGCCTGATCGCGCGCCGGCTGCAGCAGCAGAATGCGCCGGTGCCGCCGGTCGACCAGCTGCGTGCGCAGGTGCTGAACCAGATGGTGCTCGAGCGTATCCAGGTGCAGAAGGCGAAGGACGACGGGATCCGCATCGACGACGCGACCGTGCAGTCCACGCTGCAGCGTCTCGCGCAGGCGAACGGCATGACGCTCGACCAGTACCGCTCGCGTCTCGAGGCGCAAGGCGTGCCCTGGAGCATCTTCACGAGCGACGCGCGTACCGAACTGATGCTGTCGAAGCTGCGCGAGCGCGAGGTCGACGGCAAGATCACCGTCTCGGACGCCGAGGTCGCGAACTACATCGCGAGCCAGCGCGGGCCGAACGCGTCGCAGCAGCAGGATCTGCGCTTCCAGCACATCTTCATCAAGGCGCCGACCAACGCGCCGCAGGCCGACATCGAAGTCGCGCAGAAGAAGGCCGATGCGTTGCTGCAGGAGGCGAAGTCGGGCGCCGATTTCGAAAAGCTCGCGAAGAACAATTCGGAAGCGAACGACGCGAAGAAGGGCGGCGACCTCGGCTTCAAGTCGCCGAGCGCGCTGCCGGCCGAGGTCGTCGACGCCGCATCGAAGCTGCGCCCGGGCCAGGTCAACCCGACGCTGATCCGCGTGCCGGACGGCTTCGAGATCGTGCGTCTCGTCGATCGTCGCCAGAGTCAGGGTGCGTCCGCCGCGGCACCGAAGATCGTGCAGACGCACGTGCGCCACATCCTGTTGCGCGTGGGCGAAGGCAAGTCGGAAGGCCAGGCGCGCCAGCAGCTGGCCGACATCCGCAACCAGGTCGAGGCCGGCGGCGATTTCGCGAAGTTCGCGCGCACCTACTCGCAGGACGGCTCGGCGTCGCAGGGCGGCGATCTCGGCTGGATCAGCCCGGGCGAGACCGTGCCGGAATTCGAGCGCGCGATGAACAACCTGCAGGACGGCCAGATCAGCCAGCCGATTCGTACCGAGTACGGCTATCACCTGATCCAGGTGCTGAACCGCCGCGAGGCGGAAGGCTCGGTGCAGCAGCAGATGGACATCGCGCGTCAGGCGATCGGCCAGCGCAAGGCCGAACAGGCGTATGCCGACTGGCTGCGCGAGCTGCGCGATTCGTCGTACGTGCAGTACAAGTTCGGCGGCGCCGGTCCGGCGAACTGAGCGAGCATCAGATGACCACGCCCGCGTTGCAGATCGCAATCACGACCGGCGAACCTGCGGGGGTCGGCCCGGAGCTGACCGTGCAGGCGCTGCGTGATGCCGCGCAGCGCTGGCCCGATGCGCATTTCACCGTGCTCGGCGATGCGGCGCTGCTCGATGCGCGTGCGGCGGCCGTCGGTGCCGACCGGGCCACGCTGGCCGGTGGCGGGCCGGTGTCGGTCGCGCATCATGCGCTCGCCGTGCCCGTGCAGGCGGGCAAGCTGGACGCGGCGAACGGTCCGTACGTGCTCGGGTTGCTCGACGCGGCGATCGACGGCGCGCTGGCAGGCCGGTACGACGCGATCGTCACCGCGCCGCTGCAGAAGAGCACGATCAACGATGCGGGCGTGCCGTTCACCGGCCATACCGAATACCTGGCGGAGCGCACGCATACGCCGCGTGTCGTGATGATGCTGGCCGGTACCGGCCACAAGCCGCTGCGCGTCGCGCTCGCGACCACGCACCTGCCGCTGAAGGACGTGTCGGCCGCCTTGACGGTCGACGGGCTCGTCGAGACGCTCGCGATCATCGATCGCGACCTGCGGCGCGACTTCGGTCTGGCCGCGCCGCGCATCCTCGTGACGGGCCTGAACCCGCACGCGGGCGAGAACGGTTATCTCGGCCGCGAGGAGATCGACGTGATCGCGCCGGCGCTGGCCCGCGCGAACACGCAGGGCATCGACGCGCGCGGCCCGTATCCGGCCGACACGCTGTTCCAGCCACGCCATCTCGCCGACGCCGATTGCGTGCTCGCGATGTTCCATGACCAGGGTCTGCCCGTGCTGAAGTATGCGACGTTCGGCGAGGGCATCAACGTGACGCTCGGGCTGCCGATCATCCGCACGTCGGTCGATCACGGCACGGCACTCGATCTGGCCGGCACGGGCCGCGCGGATCCGGGCAGCATGATCGCCGCGCTCGACACGGCCGTCACGATGGCGCGCCATCGCCGCACGGCCTGACGCCCGGCTTTACCTCTTTCGTCGTATTTTTCGTTTTACTCAGTCGATGTCGAACAGCAGACAGCACCAAGGCCATTTCGCGCGCAAGCGCTTCGGGCAGAACTTCCTCGTCGATCACGGCGTGATCGATTCGATCGTCTCGACGATCGGCCCTGCGCGCGGCCAGCGCATGGTCGAGATCGGCCCCGGGCTCGGCGCGCTGACCGAGCCGCTGATCGCGCGCCTCGCGACGCCCGAGTCGCCGCTGCATGCGGTCGAGCTCGACCGCGACCTGATCGGGCGCCTGCAGCAACGCTTCGGCCCGCTGCTCGAACTGCACGCGGGCGACGCGCTTGCGTTCGACTTCCGGTCGCTCGCGGCGCCCGGCGACAAGCCGTCGCTGCGGATCGTCGGCAACCTGCCGTACAACATTTCCAGCCCGCTGCTGTTTCACCTGATGACGTTCGCCGATGCGGTCATCGACCAGCATTTCATGCTGCAGAACGAAGTCGTCGAGCGGATGGTCGCGGAGCCGGGCACGAAGGCGTTTTCGCGTCTGTCGGTGATGCTGCAGTACCGCTACGTGATGGAGAAGATGCTCGACGTGCCGCCGGAATCGTTCCAGCCGCCGCCGAAGGTCGATTCGGCGATCGTCCGGATGATTCCGTACGAGCCGCACGAACTGCCGGACGTCGATCCCGTGCTGCTCGGCGAAGTCGTCACCGCCGCGTTCTCGCAGCGCCGCAAGATGCTGCGCAATACGCTCGGCGACTATCGCGAGACGATCGATTTCGACGCGCTCGGCTTCGATCTCGCGCGTCGCGCGGAGGACGTGAGCGTGGCCGAATATGTCGGCGTCGCGCAGGCGCTCGCGGCGGTGCGCAAGGCCGGTTGAGGCCGGTTGAGGCGGGTTAAGGCCGGTTACGCGAGCCGGCCCGGATGTGCGAAAAAGGCTGCCCTGCGGGGCAGCCTTTTTTATGGCGTGGGCGCGCGCGTGTTGCGCAGGGTGGTCATGCCCGCCTGCGCGGCGGCGCGTTGACGAGTGCGATGCCGGTCAGCACGAGCGCGGCCGCGGACATGAAGCGCCAGCCGACCGATTCGCCAAGCAGCAGCACGCCGAACGCGACGCCGAACAGCGGCGACAGGAACGTGAAGACGGACAGCCGCGACGCGCTGTAGCGCGTCAGCAGCCAGAACCACGACAGGTAGCTGACGAACGCGACGATCACCGACTGGTACGCGAGGCTCACCATCGCGATCGGCGTGACGCGTGCGAACGACACCTGGCCGAACAGTGCGGCCAGCGCGACCAGCACGACCGCCGACACCGCAAGCTGATAGAACAGCGTCTTGCTCGCGCTCGCCCGCGCGAGCGTCGTCGAGCGCACGACGACCGTCGTCGCGGCCCACATCGCACCGCCGAGTATCCCGAGCGCGTCGCCGGCGAGCCCGGCCAGCACGGATGCACCGGGTGCGCGCGGCTTCAGGAAGCCGTCCGCGAACGCGAGCGCGATGCCGGCGAAGGCGAGGCCGACGCCGGCCCACTGCGTGCGCTGCAGCCGCTCGCCGGGTGCGAACAGGTGCAGGCCGAGCGCGGTGAAGCACGGCGCCGTGTAAAGGAAGATCGCCATGTGCGACGCGCTCGTCAGCGTCAGCCCGAAGAACACGCAGATGAATTCGCCGGCGAACAACGCACCGGCCGCAAGACCTGGGCCGAACGTGCCGTCGGCCTGGAACAGCGGAGTACCGCGCGAGCGGGCCCAGCCCCATAGCAGCACCGCCGCGATCACCGAGCGCAGCCCGGCCTGGAACATCGGTGCGATCGCGGCGTTCGTACTCTTGATCGCAACCTGCTGGAAGCCCCAGATCGCGCATAGCAGCAGCATCAGGCCGACGGCGCGCGTGTCTAGGGCGCGGCGCACGGGGGCAGCGGCGAGCGTGGTCATCGGCGAGCCTCACCGGTTCGGGACGGCGGCTGCGAGATCGGGAGGGCGGCGCATCCGGCGCGCTCGAATCGGCGGTTTCGCACGGCAGTGTGGAGGTAGGGAAGTGTGGGTGGTCGCGTTCGGGCGGTGGATCGCATGCCCGATTTTGGTGCGAGGTGGAAGGATGTTACCCGATCGGCGCGGTAGCCGGGCGAGCCGGATCGTGCTGTTTTTCGCCGTTGTGCTCGCGCCGGTCGGGATCGATGGGCCGTCTCGGCCGCGCGCCGGCCTGGCACTCGCGGCTAGGCGCGCCTGGCTGGGCGCCCCCGGCTAGGCGCCCCCGGCTAGGCGCCCCCGGCGAAGTTCACCCGACTCTGGTAGAGTTCCCGGTTCTGGAAAGTCCCCACAGGAGTACAACCCATGCGATTGCTGCATACGATGCTGCGAGTCGGCGATCTCGACCGCTCGATCAAGTTCTACACCGAGTTGCTCGGCATGAAGGTGCTGCGCCGCGACGACTATCCGGAAGGCAAGTTCACGCTCGCATTCGTCGGCTACGGCGATGAAAGCAACAACACGGTGATCGAACTGACCCACAACTGGGACACGCCGTCCTACGACCTCGGCACGGGTTTCGGCCATCTGGCGCTGGAAGTCGACGACGCTTACGCGGCCTGCGACAAGATCAAGGCGCAAGGCGGCAAGGTCACGCGCGAAGCGGGCCCGATGAAGCACGGCACGACCGTGATCGCGTTCGTCGAGGATCCGGACGGCTACAAGATCGAGTTCATCCAGAAGAAGGCGCACTGAGCGCCGGATGAACCGGGCTGCGGCGTGCGATGTGCGCCGCAGCCGCAAAAAAGGGCGGTGCGGGGTAACCCGCATCGCCCTTTTTCGTTGGCGGCGAAGCCGTGCGCGTCAAAGCGACGGCAGCAACTCGGGCGGGTGATGCTTGAGCGTGTGCCGCGCTTCGCGGAACTCGGGGAAGATCGATTCGACGGTCTGCCAGAAGGCCGGGCTGTGGTTCATCTCGCGCAGGTGCGACAGCTCGTGCGCGACGACATAGTCGATGATCGACATCGGGAAATGGATCAGCCGCCAGTTCAGGCGGATCTTGCCGTCGCTCGAGCAGCTCCCCCAGCGCGTCGCGGCCGACGACAGCGCGTACATCGAATATGTGACGCCGAGCTTCTCCGCATAGACCACGAGGCGTTCCCCGAAGATCCGCTTGGCTTCGCCCTGCAGCCAGCCCTGCACGCGATCCTTGATCTGCTGCATGTCGGCCTGCACGGGCAGCGGCAGCGAGAGCCGCAGCGCATCCGCATCGAACGCGACGGCGCCCGCGCCGAGCGCGATCGTCACCGTCTTGCCGAGATAGGGGAGTTGCGCGCCGTCGCGCCAGTCGATCTGCGGCAGCGCGCGCTGCTCGGTGCGCGTCTTCCACTCCGCGAGCTTCGCGAAGATCCAGCGTTGTTTCTCGGCGATCGCGGCTTCGATGTCGGCGAGCGTGACCCAGCGCGGCGCGGTGATCGACAGCCCGCTGCCGTCGATCGTGAAGCCGATCGTGCGGCGCGCGGAGCGCTTCAGGCGGTATTCGAGCACGCGGCTGTCGAGTGCGAACGTCCGCACGCGCGAGCGGTCGGGTGCCGGGCCCGGATCGAGGGGCGCGGCGGGTGCCGCTGCGGTCGGCGCCGGCGGCGTGGCGGGCGCCGACGGTGCGGCGGCCGGCCCGTCGAAGAGCGGCAGGTCCATCTGGCGATGATCGAGGGCCACGACGGCAGGCCGTGGCCGCGGACGCTGTTTCATCAGTTCGCTTCTTTTTGTCGTACGCAACGGCTGCAACCTGGGGGCGTCAGGCACGCGCGGCATCACGCGCGCCGGCGTTGCCCGCCTGGCGATACGAATCCGGATCGATCCGGCGCATTTCCGCTTCGATCCATGCTTCGACCTGCGAGTTCAATGCGTCGGGCGTCAGCCCCTCGCTGGGGATCGGCTTGCCGATCGACACGGTGACGACGCCCGGGAATTTCGTGAACGAATTGCGCGGCCACACCCGGCCTGCGTTGTGCGCGATCGGCACGACGGGGGCGCCGGTTTCGATCGCGAAGCGCGCGCCGCCCGTCTTGTACTTGCCCTGCTTGCCGACCGGCGTGCGCGTGCCTTCCGGGAACATGATCATCCATGCGCCTTCCGACAGGCGCTTCTTGCCCTGGCGGATCACCGAAACGAACGCGTTCTTGCCTTCCTTGCGGTTGATGTTGACCATGTGCAGCAGCCCGAGCGCCCAGCCGAAGAACGGCACGTACAGCAGCTCGCGCTTGAACACGTAGCAGAGCGGCCTCGGCATCAGCGCCGGAAACGCAAGCGTCTCCCAGGCGGACTGGTGCTTCGACAGCAGCACCGCCGGGCCGTCGGGCAGGTTCTCGTACCCTTCGATCCGGTAGCGGATGCCGTTCAGCCAGCGCACGACCCACAGCGTCGACTTGCACCAGCCGGCCGCCATCCAGTAGCGCGCATCGGGGCGCATGAACGGAAAGGCGATGAAGCACGCGGTGGCGTACGGCACCGTGTACAGGACGAAGTAGATCAGCAGCAGCAGGGAGCGGACGAAGCGCATCGGCGTAAGTCTGGCGTTAGGGAGGATGCGCGCGGCGGCTGCATCACTCGTGGTCGTGTGAAAGGAAATCGAGCGCGAACGCGCGCAAGTCGTCGTGGACCTTCGTGCCGGGCGGCAGGTTGCCGGCGGCGAGCGTCTTCTTGCCCTTGCCGGTAAGCACGAGGTGCGGCTGGAAGCCGACCGCGACGCCGGCCTGCAGGTCGCGCAGCGAATCGCCGACGACCGGCGTGTGATCGGGATCGATCTCGAAGCGCTCGGCGATCATCTGCATCATGCCGGGTTTCGGCTTGCGGCAGTCGCAGTGATCCTCGGCCGTGTGCGGGCAGAAGAACACCGCGTCGATACGTGCGCCGACCGCGGCCGCCGCGCGATGCATCTTCAGATGCATCGCGTTGAGCGTGGCCATGTCGAACAGCCCGCGACCGATGCCGGACTGGTTGGTCGCGACGACCACGCGATACCCCGCGTGGTTGAGCCGGGCGATCGCCTCGAGGGCACCGGGCAGCGCGATCCATTCGTCGGGCGTCTTGATGAACGCATCCGAATCGACGTTGATCACGCCGTCCCGGTCGAGGACGACGAGCTTTCGGTTGGGGCTGATCGGCATCGTGCGGCCCTTATGCGGCGAGCTTCGAGATGTCGGCGACGCAGTTCATCTGCTGGTGCAGCGCGGACAGCAGTGCGAGACGGTTCGCGCGCAGCGCCGGATCTTCCGCGTTGACCATCACGTCGTTGAAGAACGTGTCGACCGGTGCGCGCAGTGCGGCGAGCGCCGACAGCGCGCCCGTGTACGCGCGCGCCTCGAGCTGAGACTGCACGTGCGGCGTCACGGCCGCGAGCTGTTCGTGCAGCGCCTTCTCGGCGGCCTCGACGAGCAGCGTCGGCTGCACCGTGCCGTTCGCGCCGCCTTCCGACTTCTTCAGGATGTTCGAGATCCGCTTGTTCGCGGCCGCGAGCGCTTCGGCTTCCGCGAGGCGCGTGAATTCGCGCACCGCGTCGAGGCGCGCGACGAGATCGTCGACGCGCGTCGGGTTCAGGCTCAGCACCGCGTCGATTTCGCCGGCCGAATAGCCGCGCTCGCGCAGCAGGCCGCGCAGGCGATCCATGAAGAACGCGAAGATCGCATCGGTCGACTCGGCGACGCCCGGCACGCCTTCGAAGCGCGCGTGGGCCGTGCGCAGCAGCGACACGAGATCGAGCGGCAACTGCTTCTCGAGCAGCAGGCGCAGCACGCCGAGCGCGTGGCGGCGCAGCGCGAACGGATCCTTCTCGCCGGTCGGCGCGAGGCCGATGCCCCAGATGCCGACGATCGTCTCGAGCTTGTCGGCCAGCGCGACCGCGGTCGACACGGGCGTGGTCGGCAGTGCGTCGCCGGAGAAGCGCGGCTGGTAGTGCTCGGCGCAGGCGAGCGCGACGTCGTCGGCTTCGCCGTCGTGGCGCGCGTAGTACGTGCCCATCGTGCCCTGCAGTTCCGGGAACTCGCCGACCATGTCGGTCAGCAGGTCGGCCTTCGCGAGGCGCGCGGCGCGCTTCGCGAGCGTGGCGTCGGCGCCGATCGCGGGTGCGATCTCGCCGGCCAGCGCTTCGAGGCGCTCGACGCGCGCGAGCGCCGAACCGAGCTTGTTGTGATACACGACGTTCGCGAGTTGCGGCACGCGGTCGGCGAGCGGCTTCTTCTTGTCCTGCTCGAAGAAGAACTTCGCATCGGCGAGGCGCGGGCGCACGACGCGCTCGTTGCCTTCGATGATCTCGCCCGGTGTTTTCGTCTCGATGTTCGACACGATCAGGAAGCGCGAGCGCAGCTTGCCACTGACGTCGGTCAGCGCGAAATACTTCTGGTTCGTCTGCATCGTGAGGATCAGGCATTCCTGCGGGACCTGCAGGAATTCGTCCTCGAAGCGGCACGGGTAGACGACCGGCCATTCGACCAGCGACGTCACTTCGTCGAGCAGCGACTCGGGCATCACGACGGTATCGCCGTTCGCATGTTCGTTCAGCTGCGTGCGGATCGTTTCGCGGCGATCGACGAAGTGCGCGATCACGCGGCCCTTGTCGCGCAGCGTGTCGGCATACGCGCGCGCATGCTGGATCGCGACGAGGCCGTCGGACAGGAAGCGGTGGCCGAGCGTGGTATCGCCGGCGTCGACGCCGAAGGCGGTGACGGGCACGATGCGATCGTCGTGCAGCACCGTCAGGCGATGCACCGGGCGCACGAACTTCACGTCGGAGCCGTCCGGGCGCTGGTAGGTCATCACCTTCGGGATCGGCAGCTTCTCGAGCGTTTCGTCGAGCGCGGCCTGCAGGCCGTCGGCGAGCGTCGCGCCGGCTGCCGAATAGTTGAGGAAGAACGCTTCGGCCTTGCCGTCCTGTGCGCGCTCGAGATCGGCGATCGACAGGTTCGGGTGGCCGAGCGCCGCGAGCTTCTTCGCGAGCGGGGCGGTCGGCTTGCCTTCGGCATCGAGCGCGACCGACACGGGCAGGACCTTTTCGCGGACCTGCTTTTCAGGGGCGACGGCGCGCACGTTCTGCACGACGACGGCGAGGCGGCGCGGTGTGGCGTAGCGTTCGAACACGAGTTCGCCTTCGACGAGGTCGCGTGCCGCGAGGCGTTGCGCGAGACCTTCGGCGAATGCGTCGCCGAGGCGCGCGAGGGCCTTCGGCGGCAGCTCTTCGGTCAGCAGTTCGACGAGCAGGGGGGCGGGATGATTGTGCGTCATGATTGGAATGAATCTCGTCTCGTCAGTCCTGATCGATCTTGCGTTCGACCTTGAGCGGCGGCGCCCATGCCGGCTGGGCGGCGTCCTGGGCGTCGGTGGTGAGGCCGGGCACGCCCGGCGGGTTGCCGAGCATCGGGAAGCCGAGCTTCTCGCGCGAGTCGTAGTAAGCCTGCGCGACGAGACGCGACAGCGCGCGGATGCGGCCGATGTACGCCGCGCGTTCGGTGACCGAGATCGCGCCGCGCGCGTCGAGCAGGTTGAACGTGTGGCCGGCCTTCAGCACGAGTTCGTACGCGGGCAGCGCGAGCTGCGCGTCGATCATCTTCTTCGCTTCCGCTTCGTAGCTGTTGAAGAACGTGAACAGCAGGTCGACGTTCGCGTGCTCGAAGTTGTAGGTCGACTGCTCGACCTCGTTCTGGTGGTAGACGTCGCCATACGACAGGCGGCGCAGCTCGGGGCCGTTCGGGCCTTGCTCTTCCCACTCCGTCCACACGAGGTCATACACGTTCTCGACCTTCTGCAGGTACATCGCGAGGCGCTCGAGGCCGTAGGTGATCTCGCCGAGCACCGGCTTGCAGTCGAGGCCGCCGACCTGCTGGAAATACGTGAACTGCGTGACTTCCATCCCGTTCAGCCACACTTCCCAGCCGAGGCCCCACGCGCCGAGCGTCGGGTTTTCCCAGTCGTCCTCGACGAAGCGCACGTCGTTCTGCTGCAGGTCGAAGCCGAGTGCCTCGAGCGAGCCGAGGTACAGGTCGAGGATGTTTTCCGGCGCCGGCTTGAGCACGACCTGGTACTGGTAGTAGTGCTGCAGGCGGTTCGGGTTCTCGCCGTAGCGGCCGTCCTTCGGGCGGCGCGACGGCTGCACGTACGCGGCGCGCCACGGCTCGGGGCCGATCGCGCGCAGGAACGTGTGGACGTGCGACGTGCCTGCGCCGACTTCCATGTCGATGGGCTGGAGCAGGGCGCAACCCTGCTTGTCCCAGTAGGACTGCAGCGTCAGGATGATTTGCTGAAACGTAAGCATGAAGAGCCTTCGTGGCGCTGGCGCTCCGTTGCGGGCGGCGCTCCGGGCGGGGCCCGGAGGGTCGGCTCGCGCGGCGGCGCGGCTTGTTAGTGTGCTGAAACGCGTAATTTTACCGGATCGGCGAGCGGATGCGGCCGGAACGCGGGCGGGCGCACCGTCGGCCCCGTCCGGGCGGCCTGCGCGGGCGTGCCCGGCGCGCGTCGGACGGCCGCGCGCGGCATGCGCGACGCGGGTGCGGCGCGGCTTCGTGCGGGCGTTAAGATGCGCGTATTGCGGTGCGCGCGACGCGTGCCGCGTCACTGCTTGCCGATCCCGATCGCATGGACGAACCGACCGACATCCTCATTCCGCTGCTTCCGCCCTTCCTCGCGCTGCTCGGGCAGGCTACCGATGCGCAGGCGCGCGGCGAGCGCGCCGCGCACGATCTGTGGCTCGCCGCCGCCGCGCACCTGCATGCGGTCGACGCCGATGCGCTCGCGCAGCTCACTGGCGCGCTCGTCGCGCGGCAGCGCACGGCCGACGCGGTCGCGCTCGCCGAATGCGCGGCGCGCATGCATCCGGGTGCCGCCGCGTATTTCAATCACGGCTACGCGTTGCAGATGGCGGGCCGTCACGCGGACGCCGTGGCGCCGTATCGCGCGGCGCTGGCGCTCGATGCCGGGTGGCCATCGCTGCGCAACAACCTCGCGATCGCGCTGCGGCTGTCGGGCAGCGACCGCACGGAGGAGATCGCGCTGCTCGACGCAGCCGTGCACGCCGATCCGCGCGACGTGCAGGCGTGGATCAACCTCGTGGTCGCGCGGCTCGCGACGCACGACCTGGACGGCGCGCTCGCATGCGGCGCGCGGCTCGTCGAGCTCGCGCCCGACAACGCGCTCGCGATGAACAACGTCGCGCTGGCGATGAAGGAGGCGCAGCGCTGGGACGACGCCGAGCGTTACGCGGTGCGCGCGTGCGAGCTGGCGCCCGACGACGCGTCGTACCGCTTCAACCTGGCGATCATCCAGCTCGTGCGAGGCAACTTCGCGGCCGGCTGGCGCGGCCACGAGGCGCGCTGGGACGGCGCGGGCGAGTTGCGCGGCCGCCGGCCGGCGCTGCCGGGCCCGCGCTGGCAGGGCGAGCCGCTGGCCGGCAAGACGCTGCTGGTGTGGGGCGAGCAGGGGCTCGGCGATGTGCTGCAGTTCTGCCGCTTCGTCGCACCGCTCGCCGAGCGCGTGCATCGCGAGGGCGGCCGGCTCGTCTGGAATACGTTCCCGCTGGTGGGCACGCTGATGCAGCGCAGCCTCGGCGCGCATGCGGATGCATTCAGCACGGGCGGTGGCGTCGACGTGCTGCCTGCCTTCGATTACGAAGTCCCGCTGATCGGCCTGCCGCTGATGCTCGGCATGGAAGCGTCGACGCTCGCGTCGTCGGTGCCGTACCTGCGGGCCGATCCGTCCGCGCGCGACGCGTGGCACGCGCGGCTTGCGGGCGACGGCCGGCTGAAGGTCGGGCTCGTGTGGACGGGCAGCGCCGGGCACCAGCGCAATCCGTACCGGCGCGTCGGGCTCGAACGCTATGCCGACGCGTTCCGCGGGATCGACGGCGTCGCGTTTTATTCGCTGCAGCCGGGTGCGGGCGCGGACGTCGCGGCGGCGCGCGCGGCCGGCTTCGCGATCGAGGATCTCACGGCGGAACTGACGAGCTTCGACGAGACGGCCGCGTTCATCGGCGCGCTGGATCTCGTGATCACCGTCTGCACGTCGGTCGCGCACCTGTCGGGCGCGCTCGGCGCGCGCACCTGGGTGTTGCTCGACGTGAATCCGCACTGGCCGTGGCTGCTCGAACGCACGGACAGCCCGTGGTATCCGACTGCGACGCTGTACCGGCAACCGGCGTTCGGCGCGTGGGAACCGGTGATGGAGGCGGTGAGCCGCGACCTGCGGTGTCTCGCCGCGCAGCCGGTTCAATCGGTTCAATCGGCTCAATCGGCTCAATCGGCTCAATCGGTTCAATCGGTTCAATCGGCCCGGCAGGCCTGAGAGGCCTGAGAGGCCTGAGAGGCCTGAGAGGGCTGAGAGGGCTGAGAGGGCTGAGAGGCCGACCGGTTCGCGGCCACGGGCCGCCGCCGCACGTTGCATGCGGCGACGGCCGCCGCGCACTGCGCAGCGGCCGCCCGTGGCGTCATTCCGGCTGGTCGCCGCCGTTCTTCCGGCCGTTGCGTCGGCGCAGCCCGGGGCCGAAGGTGAAGCCGAACGCGAGCAGCACGAGCGACACCGCGAGCACGATGTTGTTGCCGCTCGTCACGTAAGGCGTGAAGCCGCTCGTGCCTTCGATCCGCACGTCGAGCGAGCCGATCGTGAACGGCTTCAGCTGGCCGAGCACGCGGCCGTGTGCGTCGATCGCGGCGGTCATCCCCGTGTTGGTCGAGCGCAGCATCGGCCGGCCCGTCTCGAGCGAGCGCATCCGCGCGATCTGCAGGTGCTGGTCGAGCGCGATCGTGTCGCCGAACCACGCGAGGTTCGTCACGTTGACGAGCACGCCCGGCGGCTGCGGGTTGTCGCGGATCGTCGCGGCGATTTCCTCGCCGAACAAGTCCTCGTAGCAGATGTCGGCCATCACGGGCTGGTTGTGCACCAGGAACGGCTTCTGCACGGGCGCGCCGCGCGCGAAGTCGCCGAGCGGCATCTTCATCAGGTCGACGAACCACCGGAAGCCCCACGGGATGAATTCGCCGAAGGGCACGAGGTGGTGCTTGTCGTAGTGATAGATGTCGCGCGAATTCGGCGTCACACCGTACAGGCTGTTCGTATAGTCGACGTAGTGGCCGTCCTCGGTCACCGACGCGCCGACCGCGCCGAACAGCACGGCCGAGCCAGTCGTGTCGCTGAACTTGCGGATCGCGACGGCGAACGGCTCGGGCAGCTCCTGGATCATTACCGCGATCGCGGTTTCGGGCGTGACGATCAGGTCGGCGGGCTTCTCGATGATCATCTGCGTGTACATCTTGATCGCCGCGTCGATGCCCGCTTCCTCGAACTTGATGTCCTGCTTCACGTTGCCCTGCAGCAGCCGCACGGTGAGCGGCGCGTTCGCGGGCACGGTCCACGTGACCTGCGACAGGCCGAGACCGGCCGCGATCAGCGCGAGCGCGATGCCGGCCGGCGCGGCGATGCGCACGCGCGCATTGCCGGCGCGGGGCTCGGCGAGCGGCGACGGCCGGGCGGCGGCGAGCGCCTGCACGACGAGCGCGGCGAACAGCGCGAGCACCCACGCGATCCCGTACACGCCGGCAACCGGCGCGAAGCCCGCGAACGGGCCGTCGACCTGCGGATAGCCGCTGGCGAGCCACGGGAAGCCGGTGAGGACGGTGCCGCGCAGCCATTCGCCGAGCGCCCAGGCGCTCGCGAACGCGAATGCGCCATGCCAGGTCGGCAGGAACGGCCGCGGGTCGGGTGTGCGGCGATGCCACGCATGGCCCGCGCAGAATGACCACAGCCCGGCGGAGAACGCCGGGTACAGCGACAGGTACAGCGAGAACAGCACGAGCGCGCCGCCCGCGAGCGGTGCGGCCATCTCGCCGTACACGTGCATGCTGATGTAGAGCCACCAGATGCCGCTGATGAAGTTGCCGAAGCCGAACGCGCCGCCGGTGAGCGCGGCGCTGCGCCAGCTCGCGGTGCGCGTGAGCTGCGCGAAAAACCAGACGAATACGACGAGTTGCAACCAGCCGCCATGCGGCGTCGGTGCGAAGCTGAGCGTATTGGCCGCGCCGGCGAGCAGCGCGGCCGGGTAGTGCCAGCGCGGCAGCGCGCGGCCGGGTGTCGGCGCGAGCAGGCCGCCAGCCGGGCGGGACAGGATCGGATCGTCCATGTGAAGCGGAAGTGGGCGAGCGGTTGTGGAACGCGCGGCTGGCGCGCGACGGTCAGTCCTCGTGCGAGGCTTCGGCGCGACGGCTGGCGAGCGGGTTGCGGCGCACCAGCAGTACGTGGACCTGGCGCGCATCGCCGCGCTGGATCTCGAACACGAGGTTGCCGAGCTGCAGCTTCTCGCCGCGATGCGGGACGCGGCCGAAATGATGCGTGATCAGCCCACCGATCGTGTCGACTTCGTCGTCGGGGAAATCGGTGCCGAACGTCTCGTTGAACTGTTCGATCTCGGTGAGCGCGCGCACGCGGTAGCGGCCATCGGGCCCCGAGATGATGTTGCCGGCTTCCTCGTCGAAGTCGTATTCATCCTCGATGTCGCCGACGATCTGCTCGAGCACGTCCTCGATCGTGATCAGGCCCGCGACGCCGCCGTATTCGTCGACGACGATCGCGAGGTGGTTGCGGTTCACGCGGAAGTCGTGCAGCAGCACGTTCAGGCGCTTCGATTCGGGAATGAACACGGCCGGGCGCAGCATGCCGCGCACGTCGAATTCCTCTTCGGCATAGAAGCGCAGCAGATCCTTCGCGAGCAGCACGCCAATGACGTTGTCGCGGTTCTCCTCGTACACGGGGTAGCGCGAGTGCGCCTTCTCGAGGACGAACGGGATGAAATCTTCGGGCTTGTCGGCGATGTTGATCGCGTCCATCTGCGCGCGCGGCACCATGATGTCGCGCGCGCACAGGTCGGATACCTGGAACACGCCTTCGATCATCGACAGCGAATCGGCGTCGATCAGGTTGCGTTCGTGGGCATCCTGGAGGATTTCCAGCAGCTCGGCGCGGGATTCGGGCTCGGGCGAGATGAAGTCGGTCAGGCGCTCGAGGAGCGAGCGCTTTTCTTGCGGTTTGTCGGTTGGCTTACGACTGGGATACGAATCGTTCATGGTGGTGCGCCCGGGTCATGCCGGAGCGCGCTGTCACGGAGTAGGCAAGGATACACCAAGGGCACGACGCGACCGTGTCACACCGGCCGCACGGCCAGGGTGGGCAGCGCGCGCGGGCCCCGCTCGGGAACGGTCGCGCCGGGCGCGACCTCGTCCTCGGTTCCATCCTATCTCAGAAAAGGGCGCGGGGCAGCGGCGAAAAAAATCGGGTGCGGAAGGCGCCGGGAACCGTGACGCGGGAAAGCGCCCGGCGGACGCGGCCTGCGGCGGCATTCTGCCGCACGCGGGTTTGGCCGGGCCGCGGTTCAGAACCGCATGCCGGCCGAACAGCCGCCTGCGGCCGCGCCGTTGGTCGCGGCGCCGCCGCAGCCAAGGATTCCGCAGCCGGACAGCGCGATGCTCGCGGCGACGAGCAGCGCGGCGACCTTGCAGCGTGACCAGCGTGACGGATTCATCGGGCATGCCCTCGTTCGAATGCGCACACGGCGCGGCCGCGCGCGGCGGCAAGCCGGGCGCCGTGCCGTGTCACCGGCATCGCGCGAGCAACCCTTCGAGTGCGCGATCGGGGATGCCGCTCGCGCGCAGCGCGTCGACCGTGCGGCTCACGTAGTCGAGCGTCGTGCCGTAGCGGCCGGCCGCGCAGCCGAACACTTCCTTCACGACGGGATCGGACAGCTTGCCCGTATAGGTCGGCGCGTCGCGGCGCATCACGAACGCGAGCGCGTTCACGCGTTCGCCGTTCTCGAGCGAGCACGGCAGCCACGCGGGCCGGTACGAACCCATCGGCATCTCGCGCTTCCACAACGTTTCGAGGTGCGGCTGCGCGGTCGGGCCGGCGAGCCGGAACGCGATGCCCGAGCACGAGCCGCCGCGATCGAGCGCGAGCACGAGGCCCGGGCGCTCGGGCGTGCCGCGGTTCACGCGCGACCACAGATAGAGCCCGCGATGATAGCCGTGCACCTTGCCGCGCACGGCGGCGACGGTCGGCAATCCCGGGTTCCAGATCAGCGAGCCATAGCCGAACAGCCACAGATCCTGCTGGCCGTCCCAGTCGCGCATCGTGAGCGCGAGCGACGCCGCGAGCTCGTCTTCCGTCAGCAGGCGCCCGTCGCCGATCGACGGCGGGTAGGCGGGCGGGAGCGTCGCGGCGTTGCGCATCGTGCGGACGGCTTACTGGTACGGGTTCGGGAAGCCCAGCTTCGCGAGGATGTCGACTTCGAGCGCTTCCATTTCGGCCGCGTCTTCGTCGCTCGTCTCGTGGTCGTAGCCTTGCGCGTGCAGCGCGCCGTGCACCAGCAGGTGCGCGTAGTGGGCCGTGAGCGGCTTGCCCTGGTCGTGCGCTTCCTTCTCGACGACCGGGCAGCACAGCACGAGGTCGCCGATCACGGTGCCGTCGGGCGCCGCGTCGTACGCGAAGGTCAGCACGTTGGTCGGGTAGTCCTTGTGGCGGTAGCCGGCGTTCAGCGTGCGGCCTTCTTCTTCGCCGACGAAGCGCACGGTGAGCTGCGCGCTGGCGAACAGCGCCGGCTCGAGCCATTCGGCGATCAGCTTGCGTTTGGGCAGCGTCTTGCGCACGTCGCTCGTGATTTCGTCGCCGTACTGCACGGACAGGTCGAGCTCCGGCTCGCGCAGCGCATCTTCGGTGTCGTCTTCGCGCGGCGCGGGCTCGGCACCCACGTGCAGCGTCACGCTGTCGTAGTGCTCGGGCTGCAGCGCGAGCTTTGCGCGCATCGCCGGATCGTTGTGCTGCGCGACGATCGCGACGGCGGCTTCCCCCGAACTGCCCGACAGGTCGAACATCAGGCTGCGGCCGTCCGGGAAGTCGATTCGCAGCCCTTGTGCGTTGACGGTCCGGGCCTTGCCCTTCGAATCGAACAGCGAAAGGCGGGGGGAGGCGGGCGCGGCGGACTTGGCGCGCCCGGACTTGCGGGAACGGGAGGATTTCATGACGCGTGCGGCGATTAGGACGCGTTGAGGATACACCAAACGGCCGATCGCACCCGAATTCGCGCAGGCGAAAAAAAGCCCGGCGCGCCGTCTGGCGGGCCGGGCCGGGCTGTCAGGCCGGGGCGGCGTGCGCGCGCCGCCGGCCGGTCAGCCGTCCTGGTGCTGCGCGTGGAACTCGTCGTACGCCTCGACGATGCGCGCGACGAGCGGATGGCGCACGACGTCCGCGCTCGTGAAGCGCGTGAGCGCGATGCCGCGCACGCCGCCGAGCACCTGCTGCGCCTCGACGAGGCCGCTCTTGTGGCCGCGCGGCAGGTCGACCTGGCTCGTGTCGCCGGTCACGACCGCCTTCGAGCCGAAGCCGATCCGCGTGAGGAACATCTTCATCTGCTCGGGCGTCGTGTTCTGCGCCTCGTCGAGGATGATGAACGCGTGGTTCAGCGTGCGGCCGCGCATGTACGCGAGCGGCGCGATCTCGATCATCTGGCGCTCGAACATCTTCGCGGTCTTGTCGAAGCCGAGCAGGTCGTACAGCGCGTCGTACAGCGGACGCAGGTACGGGTCGACCTTTTGCGCGAGATCGCCCGGCAGGAAACCGAGCCGCTCGCCGGCCTCGACGGCCGGGCGCGTCAGCACGATCCGCTTGACCTGGTCGCGCTCGAGCGCGTCGACCGCGCACGCGACAGCGAGGTAGGTCTTGCCGGTGCCGGCCGGCCCGACGCCGAGCGTCACGTCGTGCGACAGGATCTGCTTCAGGTATTCGCGCTGTGCCGGCGTGCGGCCGCGCAGGTCGGCGCGCCGCGTGTAGAGCTTCGGTGCGGGCTCCTCGTCCGGCTCGCTGGCGTCGAGTTGTACGATGGGGTCGTCGAACGGATGGTCGGGGTCGCCGCGGAAGCGCACGTCGAGCGTGTCCTGGCGGCCGTTGCCGGACGTGTGGCGCACTTCGACCAGCGCGAGCTGGATGTCGTCGACCGACAGCGCATCGCGCGCGCGGTTGTAGAAGTTCTCGAGCGCGGCGAGCGCGAGCTTGGCGCCGCGACCGCGGATCGCGATCCGGTGGCCGCGTCGCGACAGCGTGACGTCGAGCGCCTGTTCGATCTGCCGCAGGTTCTCGTCGAGCGGGCCGCAGAGGTTGGCGAGGCGCGCGTTGTCGTCGCGCGGCGCGACGAATTCCAGTGCTTGGGTCGGCTTCAAAGTGGCGTCGGGCTCCTGTTGAGCGTCAGTGTCAGTGGGTGGCCGCGCTCGCGTCGTCGCTGACGAGCACGAGCTCGCCGCGCAGCGAATGCGGATACGCATGGTTGATCTTCACGTCGATCATCTGGCCGATCAGGCGCGGGTGCGATGCGAGCGGTGCCGGGAAATTCACGACCCGGTTGTTCTCGGTGCGGCCCGCGAGTTCGTTCGGGTCCTTGCGCGACGGGCCCTCGACGAGGATCCGCTCGACCTTCCCGACCATCGACTGGCTGATGCGCGCGACGTTTTCCTCGATGGTCGCCTGCAGATGTTGCAGGCGTTTGAGCTTCACTTCGCGCGGCGTGTCGTCGTGCAGGTTCGCGGCCGGCGTGCCGGGGCGCGGGCTGTAGATGAACGAGAAGCTGGTGTCGTAGCTCATCTCGTGCACGAGTGCCATCATCTTGTCGAAATCGTCCTCGGTCTCGCCGGGGAAGCCGACGATCATGTCGGTCGACAGCGACAGGTCCGGGCGGATCGCGCGCAGCTTGCGGATCACCGACTTGTATTCGAGCACCGTGTAGCCGCGCTTCATCGCCATCAGGATGCGGTCGGAGCCGTGCTGGACGGGCAGGTGCAGGTGGCTCACGAGCTTCGGCACCTTCGCGTAGGTGTCGATCAGGCGCTGCGTGAATTCCTTCGGGTGCGACGTCGTGTAGCGGATCCGCTCGATGCCGGGGATGTCGGCGACGTATTCGATCAGCGTCGCGAAATCGGCGATCTCCGACGAGCCGGCCGCCAGTGCGCCGCGATACGCGTTCACGTTCTGGCCGAGCAGCGTGACTTCGCGCACGCCCTGGTCGGCGAGGCCGGCCACTTCGGTCAGCACGTCGTCGAGCGGGCGCGACACTTCATCGCCGCGCGTGTACGGCACCACGCAGTAGCTGCAGTACTTCGAGCAGCCTTCCATGATCGACACGAACGCGCTCGGGCCTTCGACGCGTGCGGGCGGCAGGTGATCAAACTTCTCGATCTCGGGGAACGAGATGTCGACCTGCGCGCGGCCGCTCTCGCGACGCGCGTCGATCATCTGCGGCAGGCGGTGCAGGGTTTGCGGGCCGAACACGAGGTCGACGTACGGTGCGCGCGACACGATCGACGCGCCTTCTTGGCTCGCGACGCAGCCGCCGACGCCGATCAGCAGGCCCGGTTTCGCTTCTTTCAGCTCGCGCACGCGGCCGAGATCGGAGAACACCTTCTCCTGCGCCTTTTCACGCACCGAGCAGGTGTTGAACAGGATGATGTCCGCGTCTTCCGGCGTATCGGTCTTTTCGAGGCCTTCGGCCGCATTCAGCACGTCCACCATCTTGTCCGAGTCGTACTCGTTCATCTGGCAGCCGAAGGTCTTTACGTAAACTTTCTTGGTCATGGGGGTTCGCCGTTCGCAGTGGTTGACCTGGGGGCGTCGTCTATAGGGTGAATCGGGACGGCCTTGCCTGGCGCATGCCGCGCCGCGCAGGGGCGGGCGTGCCGCCTTGCACGCATCTCGCGTGCACGCGCATGAAAAGCCGTCGGGAAAGCTTTCCATTATAGCTTTTCATGCTGTCGGGAGCGCCCGGCGGGTTGCGGCCGCGCGACGGCATGTGTCGCGTTCCGACCCTGATCGGGGCGCGCGCCGGCCGTCAGCGGCAAGCGTTCAGCAAGTCCTCGAGCGCGGCTTCCTCGCGTGCGAAGCGTTCGGTGAGGAAGTCGAGCAGCACGCGCACGCGCGGTGCCATGTAGCGCTTGCTGTGATGGATCGCGTGCAGCGGCGCATCCTGGTGCCGCCAGTCGGGCAGCAGCACGCGCAGCCGGCCCGCACGCACGTCGTCGGCGATGTCCCACAACGATTTCAGCGCGATCCCGTGGCCGCGCAGCGTCCATTCGCGGGTGAGGCCGCCGTCGTTGGTCTCGAACGCGGTCGACAGCGGCACCGTGTGGGTCTGTGTCTCGTCGCCGCGCGTGAAGCGCCAGGTGTTCATCGGCCCCGACGCGATCGTGATCACGTTGCATGGAAAGCGGGCCAGATCGTGTGGATCGGCCGGCATGCCGTGCCGCTCGACGAACGACGGTGCCGCGCACAGCACGCGCCGGTTCGCGGCGAGCCGGCGCGCGATCAGCGCGCCGTCGGGCGGCGCGGCGAAGCGGATCGCGAGGTCGATCTCGTCCTGCCACAGGTTCGACGCGGAATCGGACGCCGTCAGCGAGAACCTGACGTCGGGGTGCAGCCGGGTGAATTCGTCGAGCCAGTCGAGCAGCTGGTTGCGGCCGAAGTCGGTCGTCGACGACAGCCGCACCTTGCCGCCGACCACGTTGCGGCCTTCCTGCAGCATGGCGTCCGCGTCGTCGAGTGCCTGCAGCGCCTGCCGGCAGCAGTTCAGGTACAGCCGGCCCTCGTCGGTGAGCCGCAGCTGGCGCGTCGAGCGCTCGAACAGGCGCGTCGCGACCTTCGCCTCGAGCTTCGCGAGGCGCGCGCTGGCGGCGGCCGGCGTGAGGTTCAGCTTGCGCCCGGCCGCCGACAGGCTGCCCAGGTCGGCCGCCTCGACGAACAGCCGGATATCGCCCAGTCGATCCATCGGATTTTCCAGAAATTTTTGAAAATGATTCAAATGCCACGCCAATTATCAAATATAGGCGTATTCGGGACAATGCGCGCACACCCCGCATTTTTGTGCGGTGCGGCACCGACCGGGCGCCGCACCGCCGCTTCCCGGAGAACCTCATGCCCATTCCCTTGCTGGCGCTCGCGATCAGCGCCTTCGCCATCGGCACCACCGAATTCATCATCATGGGCCTGTTGCCCGAAGTCGCGCAGGATCTGGCCGTGTCGCTGCCGTCGGCCGGGCTGCTCGTCACCGGTTATGCGCTCGGTGTCGCGGCCGGCGCGCCGCTGCTCGCGGTGCTGACGAGCCGCATGCCGCGCAAGGCCGCGCTGCAGTTGCTGATGGCGATCTTCATCGTCGGCAACGTGCTGTGCGCGACCGCGTCCGGCTACGCGACGTTGATGGTCGCGCGCGTCGTCACGTCGTTCGCGCACGGGTCGTTCTTCGGGATCGGCGCGGTCGTCGCCGCGTCGCTCGTGCCGACCGACAAGCGCGCGAGCGCGATCGCGCTGATGTTCACGGGGCTCACGCTGGCGAACGTGCTCGGCGTGCCGTTCGGCACGTTCGTCGGCCAGTTGCTCGGCTGGCGCGCGTCGTTCTGGATCGTCGCCGCGCTCGGTGTGCTGGCGCTCGGCGGCGTCGCCGTGCTCGTACCGAACCGCCACGACAGCGGGCCGGTCGGTCTCGGCCACGAAGTGCGCGTGCTGAAGGAGCCGCAGGTGTGGCTCGCGCTGCTGATGACGGTGCTCGGCTTCGGCGGCGTATTCGTCGTGTTCACGTACATCGCACCGATCCTCCAGTCCGTGTCGGGCTATTCGCCGCGCGCGGTCGCGCTGATCCTCGTGCTGTTCGGCGCGGGGCTCACGATCGGCAACACGCTGGGCGGCAAGCTCGCCGACCGCGCGCTGATGCCGTCGCTGATCGCGATCCTCGTCGCACTGATGGCGGTGATGGTCGTGTTCGCGAAGACGAGCCACTATCCGGTCGCGGCGGCCGTGACCGTGTTCGTGTGGGGGATCGCCGCGTTCGCGACGGTGCCGCCGCTGCAGGCGCGCATGGTCGAGAAGGCCGCGAGCGCGCCGCATCTCGCGTCGACGCTGAACATCGGGGCGTTCAACGTCGGCAATGCGCTCGGTGCGTGGCTCGGCGGCGTTGCGCTGGACCACGGCCTCGCGCTCGATGCGCTGCCGTGGGTCGCCGTCGCGGTGACGTTCGCGGCGCTCGTCGTCACGTGGTTCGCGATGCGGCTCGACGCGCGCGGGCCGGCGCGCGGCGCGGCGCCGGCCGCGCAATGAGTGGCGAATGAGCGGCACCCGCGCGACGCGATAGCGGCAGGAATGGGTTCGCGAGGAACGCATTCCTCCGCGATGCTGATAACGGTGTGAAGATAACTTCGTTTGCCGGTGCCAGGCCGGGTGATAGCGTCTCGATACGCGCCGTTGCTGGCGCAACCCGATTCCGATCCCGGCTTACCCCATACGCAGGGCTGCACAGGCGGCCCGGAGGCAATGCTATGTCTTCATCCCTGGCGCTCGTGCGCGACGTGTCTTCCTTCGAGTCCGGCAACGCCGTCGATGCGCGGGCCTCCGCGTCGCTCGACGTGCTCGAGCAGGTCGTCGGCGTGAACCTCGCGCGGTTGCGCGCCGAGCGGCAGTTGTCGCTCGATGCGCTCGCACGGCTGTCCGGCGTGTCGCGCGCGATGCTCGCGCAGATCGAGTCGGCGCGCAGCGTGCCGTCGATCAAGGTGCTCTGCAAGATCGCCGCGGCGCTGAAGGTATCGGTCGCCGCATTCCTGCGCCGCCATGCGGTGAACGGCTTCGAGCATCTGGCGGCCGAGCGCGCATCGCGCGTCGTCAGCTCGAATGGCCGCTTCTCGGCGCGCGCGCTGTACCCGGAAGGCGAGCCGGCCGCGGCCGAGTTCCACGAGCTGCGGATCGCGCCGCTGCATACGGAGCCCGGCGCACGCCGCGCGCCCGGCACGACGGTCAACCTCGTCGTCAGCGAAGGCACGCTCGAAGTCAGCGTGCATGAGCGCCGTCAGTTGCTCGCGACCGGCGACGCGATCGTGTTCGATGCCGACCAGCCGTACAGCCTGCGCAACCCGGGCGACAGCGAGGCGCGCGCGTTTCGTGTGACGGTGAGCCCCGAGGTGCCGCCGCGCTGGCTCGTGCCCGACGCGGCGCACGCGGCACATGCTGCGCACGCGGCCGGCTGATTGCACAGGCTGCACGGAAGCGGGCCGCGTTCTCGTCGTTCGGGCGAGATCGCGGGTCGTCAGTCGGCCGTTCGGACGATGCCGTTAAACGGAGTCGTCAGTAAGGTTTTAGGTAGTCTTCGCTGCGCCGCGCGCGTAGCTGTTGTATGCTTGGCCCGCCGTTGATGGGGTTGGCCCATCCGGCAATCAGTGCGTCTTCAGGGCGGGGCGAAATTCCCCACCGGCGGTAGGCTGGCGTAAGCCGGCGAGCCCGCGAGCGCCCGCGCATCCGCGCGGGGTCAGCAGATCTGGTCGAATGCCAGAGCCGACGGTCATAGTCCGGATGAGAGAAGATGTGCAGATAGTCATGTCCGCCAGGGCCGCTTCGCGATGCGTGCGAAGCGGGTTGTCGTTCTGTCTGTTTGCAATGCCCTGAAACGTTTTTCGCCCAAATCATCTTTGCGAGGAGCGTTTCACATGTCCTTGATGTCCGTTTCGTCGGCACCCGCCGACGCCTTTGCCGATCTCCCGTTGCTGGATTCCGAACCGGTGCCGCCGCGCATCGCCGCCGCGCTCGATGCGATGCGCGCAGGCCGTGCGGTCGTGCTGCAGGACGACCACGACCGCGAGAACGAAGCCGACCTGATCGTCGCCGCCGAGCGCATCACGCCCGAGACGATGGCGCTGCTGATTCGCGAGTGCAGCGGCATCGTGTGCCTGTGCCTGACCGACGACACGGTGCGCGCGCTCGAGCTGCCGCCGATGGTGCAGACCAACGAGAGCCGCAACGGCACCGCGTTCACCGTCTCGATCGAGGCACGCGAAGGCGTGCATACGGGCGTATCGGCGGCCGATCGCGTGACGACGATCCGCGCGGCGATTGCCGAAGGCGCGAAGCCGCACGACATCGTGCGCCCCGGCCACGTGTTTCCGTTGCGTGCGCAACCGGGCGGCGTGCTGGCACGCCGCGGTCACACCGAAGGTACGGTCGACCTGTCGATCCTCGCGGGCCTGAAGCCGGCCGGTGTGCTGTGCGAGCTGATGAATCCGGACGGCACGATGACGCGCGGCGACGATGTCGAGCGTTTCGCGCAACAGCACGGGCTGCCGATGCTGACGATCGCGGAACTCGTCGAGTTCCGCGAGGCGCTGGCCGCCGCGCGCGAGCGCTGCTGCGAGCCGGCCTGAGCGTAGGGAAAGCGGGCGCGTTCGCGCGCCCGTGGCACGGCGTGCGTGAACCGGTGCACGCCGGATCGGCCCGATCAGCGTGATCGGACCGGCACGACCGTCAGGACTGTACGTCCCCGAATTCGCCGCGCACGCCGGCTTCGACGAGCGTCGGCAGTTCGTCCATCTTGCGCATGATCCGCGTGATGCCCATCGCGCGCAGCGCGTCCGCGTAGTTGTCGGGGATGTGGCTCGCACCGACGAACGCAATCGTCTTCATGCCCGCCGCGCGCGCGGCATTCAAACCCGACACGCTGTCCTCGACGACGATGCAGCGCTCTGGCGCGACGCCGAGCGTGTGCGCCGCGTGCAGGTAGACGTCGGGGTAGGGCTTCGGCCGCGCCACCTGTTCGGAGCTGAACACACGATCGCCGAAGATCTCGGTGAGCGACGCGCGCTTCAGCGAGCTGCGCACGCGCACGAGCCGGCTGTTCGACACGACGGCCACCGGCAGGCTCACCTTCAGCAACGCGTCGCGCACGCCGGTGATCGGCGCGAGCGACTGCGCCAGCGCGCTCTCGATGTTGTGCTCGATGATCTCGATGAAATTGGCGGGCATTTCGATCCCGAAGCGGGATTCGATTCCCGCCAGGAAGCGCGACGTCTGCTGGCCGAACGCCGACTTTGCGGCGGCTTCGAAATCGAGATTCGGGAACGTGGCGGACAGCGTGTCGAGCAACACGCGGTCGGCGATGACTTCGCTGTCGACGAGCACGCCGTCGCAGTCGCAGATGAGGTGATCGAGCATGGTGGTGAAAAGCGGGATGTCGGCAACGCAGATCAATTCGCCATCATACGTGCTTTCACGCGCATGCCGCGCGACGCTTCGGCAAATTTTCCCGATGCGGCCGCGCGCTCGCAACCTGTCGTCCAGGGGGCGGCAGATCGTTCGTCGGCGGCTCGCTTGCACGATTCGCCGCCGCTTGCCAGCGGTTGCGTTACAGCTCGATTACGCGCCCCGTTTTCCACGACGTCATCGCGGCCTCGGCCAGTTCGAGCGCGGCGAGCCCGTCATCGATCGTCGTCCTGACCGGTGTGCCGTCGCGCAGCGCGTCGACGAAGTGCGCGATCTCGGCCGCGTACGCATGCCGGTAGCGCTCGAGGAAGAACGGCTCCGGCACGTCCGTCGCGATGCCGCCCGCGAGCCACGCGCTCACCTCGGTCGGCCGCACGTTGCCGGCCTGCAGCATCCCGTTGCTGCCGAGCAGCTCGAAACGCTGGTCGTAGCCGTAGGCGGCGCGCCGCGACGTGTTGATCTGGCACAGCAGCCCGCGCCGCGTGCGGATCGTCACGGCGGTCGAATCGATGTCGCCTGCGTCGTGCACGGCCGGATCGGTCAGGCAACTGCCGGTCGCGTGCAGCGTCTGCGCTTCGTCGCCGAGGATCCAGCGGAACACGTCGAAATCGTGGATCAGCATGTCCTTGAAGATGCCGCCCGAACTGCGGATGTAGTCGACGGGCGGTGCACCCGGGTCGCGGCTCGTGACGATCAGCATTTCCGGTGCACCGATCTCGCCGCGCTCGACGCGCGCCTTCAGCGCGGCGAAGGTCGGGTCGAAGCGGCGCTGGAAGCCGATCATGCAAGTCACGCCGCTACGCCGGACGACGTCCGCGCAGCTGCGCGAGCGCTCGACGGTCAGGTCGACGGGCTTCTCGCAGAATACGGCCTTGCCCGCGTGCGCGGCCGCGACGATCAGGTCCGCATGCGTGTCGGTGCTCGATGCGATCACGACGGCGTGGATAGCCGGATCGCCGAGCGCACGCTCGACGTCGGCCACGTGCGCGCCGTGCGCGTGGGCCAGTGTTTCGGCTGACGGCGCGTGCCGGTCGACCACGTACGTCAGCTTCGCGCCCGGATGGCGCGCAAGATTCGCCGCGTGGATCTTGCCGATCCGTCCCGCGCCGAACAACGCGAATTCGATCATTCCGTTCTCCTGTTGATTTCGAAGTTTTCCGTTGGCACGCGGCTCGAGTCGGCCATGCACCGTGGCGGCGGTCATTGATCCGCCAGTTCGCCGCGAACGTAGTCGATGCTCGCCCGCAGCCGGTCTTCGATGTCGCCGGCTTCGGCGATCTCGTTCGCGAACGGCTCGAACGAGAACGCGCCGCGGTAGCCGCGCGCGAGCAGTTCGCGCAGTTGCCGGATATTGCCGAGCCGGTCGGCGCCGCCGACCAGCACGCGATGGCCGTCGCGCATCCGGTCGACCGGCAGGTCGTCTTCCTCGACGCCCGAGAGGTGCACGAGGCCCGTCAGGTTCGGGAAGAAGATGTCCTCGCCCGACAGGTGATGGTGGAACGTGTCGTGCACGAGCCGGAACACCTGCTCGCCCGCTGCGTCGTAGATGCCTTTCACCGCATCCGACTTGCGGCGCAGCGCGCATTCCTCGAAGCCGAGCGGCTCGATGAAACCGAGCAGGCCGCGCGCGTCGAGGATCGGCTTGAGCGCCTTCAGCGCCTTCACGAGATCGGCGTGGCGCACGTCCGCGCTGCGCGTGTCGCTCCGGCTGTTGGTCGGGCACAGCACCAGCGCACGCGCGCCGCATTGCGCCGCGTAGTCGGCCAGCACGGTCGCCTCGTCCGCGCGCTCGGCGTTCCATTGCTCGAAGCGCTGCAGCGCGTTGATCGTCAGGATCGTCACGCCGCCGGCTTCGACCGTCGCGCGCACGGCGGCGGCGGGCGTGCCATCGGCGATCTCGACACCGTCGAGATCGTTGCGGATCTCGATCGTGTCGACACCGAGACGCTTGCACAGCGCGATGTAACGGTCGAGCGGCAAGCGCGGCGCACTCATCCGGTTCAGCGAAAAATGGAAGGTTTGCGTCATCGTTCTGTCCTTGGGGTTCGAGTGGGGGCGAGGTTCGAATCAGGTGCCGGTGCGCGCGAGGTCGGCTGCCGGCTGGTTCGCCGGCGGCGCGGCGAGGGCATGCCACGTGTCGCGCAGCCAGTGCGCGCACGCGACGTTGTTGTCGAAGATCGAATAGCGCGCGCCGCCGCCGTAGTCGGGAAACGGGATGAACTCGCAGCTGATCTGTTCGACGTGCACCGGCTGTGCGTGGGCCTGCGCGCGCAGCAACTGCCGAAGCGCGGCCTTCCACGTGTCGAGCGCCGCCGCGTGCCATGCGCCGTGATAGGCGCCCGGCGCAGGCGCGACGAACGGATACTGGATGCCGCGCCCGGGCCTGCCGTCTGCGCGGCGCATCCATGGGTTGTCCGGATTGTTCGGGCTCACGCTGCGCGCATGCGCATGGCGGACCCAGCCGCGCGCGATCCAGTCGGTGTAGAGGGCGTCGGGCGATACAGGGTCGAGCAACCGGCGGCCGCCATCGGCCGCGTCGTGCATGCCCGATGCATCGAGTTCGGCGCGATTGCCGATCTTGAACAGCAGGTGCGAATGATCGAGCGTGATCCGGAACGGCACGCCGGCCTGTTCGACAAGCCGCGCGACGCGCGCGATGCGCGTGAAATCCTCGCTCCACATGTCGACGTGCACTTCGAGGCTCGGCAGGCAACCGGCCGGCTCGCCGCGCTCGTAAGTGCGCAGGTAGAAATCGGCAACCTCGCGGTCGGACAGCGGATGGCCGTCCGCGTGATGCGTGTACAGCTGGCAGTTGAGTACGGTGCTGCCGAAGCGCGCACCCGCGTCGACGATCTCGGCCACGTGTGCTTCGTCGCGGCCCGCGCACCAGATGCCGCCGATCACGCGAATCGGCAGCGCATGGCGTTCGACCAGCGCGAAATAAGGCGACAGGTCTTCGCCGCGCGCCGGGTTCATTTCGACGTAGTCGAATACACCGGCGCCGGCGACCCTCCGGAAGCGTTCGGGGGGCGCGGGCAACGGCAGGCCGTCGTGTTCGAGCACGCCGTCGAGGTTCACGCCGATGAGGATCGGTTCAGCCATCGTCTCCTGTCCGCCGTTGTCATGGGATTGGCTGCCCAATGTACGGAGGTGCGGCGCGGGCTGCATGACAAACGTTGACGAAAAATCGCCCATGCGGCGGTCGATTTTTTTACAACGCGGATGCGGCGCGACAGACGGCGCGACAGACGGTGCGACAGACGGTGCGACAGACGGTGCGGCAGACGGCGCGACAGACGGTGCGACAGACGGTGCGACAGACAGCGCAACAGACAGCGCGACAGACAGCGCACCAGGCGGCGGGATTCAGGCCGGCAGGTAGGCGCTCGTCCTCACGTTTGCCGGACAGAACACGCGGAATTCGACCGGGTCGGCTGGCGGCGGCTGTTCGACGATCCCGCACGCATGCAGCACGTGCTGCAGCGCGGAAATCACCTGGCCGTCCGGATCCTGGTCGATCGCGAGGTCCATCGCGCCGGCTTCGATGAAGGTGCGGTGCAGGTCGATCATCTCGTGGCCGATCCACACGACCCGGCCGGCCGCGCCGGTCTTGCGCAGCGCCGCTTCGATGCCGGCCGAGCCGGCGCCGCTGTTGTAGATCGCGACCACGTCGTCGTGCGCCTGCAGCGCCTTCGTCACGGCGCGGTAGCAGCGGTCGTCCTGGTCGAGCGTCTCGACCGGCTCGTCGTCGCAGCGGACGGCGGCGAATGCTTCGGCGAGCTGGTCGCGGCAGCCGGCCATCCGGTCGGCGTGCGCGCGGTAGCCCATGCGCCCGCCGAGCAGCAGCACGCGGCCGGGGCGTGCCGCCAGGCGGCCGATGTAGTAACCGGCCGTGCGCCCGGCCCGGTAGTTGTCGATGCCCGCGAAGTGCACGCGGTCGATGCCGCCGATGTCGGTGACCATCGTGACGACGGTCTCGCCGCGCGCGATCGCGCCGGCCAGCGCGTCGCGCACGCGGGCCGTGTCGCGCGCCGTGACGATCAGCGCCGCGCGCCGGTACGCGGGCCGTTCGATCAGCGCGGCGGCCCGCTCGTCGTCGGCGGCGGGCAGGATCGTCCGGTGCACGACCACGCGCCGGTCGAGCATCTGCAGCGAGCGCTGCAGCGCCAGCTGCAGCCGCCGGAAGAACGCCGCGTCGGTGTCCGGCAGCAGCACGTCGACGTGGATCAGCCCGTGCCGCGTGTCGGGCAACTGGCGCGGCACGCCGAGCTGCCGCGCGGCCGCGACCACGCGCTCGCGCGCCTGCGCCGACACGCTGCCGCGCTCGTTCAGTACGCGGTCGACGGTGGTCGTGCTGACCCCGGCGAGCGCCGCGATCTCGTCGAAGCGCGCGGTGCGCTTGCGCCAGCGCGGCCCGGATTCGCCTGCCATGGTTGTCTCCATCGTGGTGTCGCCATCGATGCGTGGCGATGCGAGGAACGCTAAAGCGATGACGAAATTTCGTCAACGTTTCGATTGAGCGGGGGCGGCCGCGGGCCTAATTTTGATTCCATGCCGAAGCGCTTGCCGCGCTTCCTACGGACAAGGAATCAAGGAGACGCACGTGGTTCATCTCGACAACCCCGCGCACGACCGCACGGCGGCGCGCCGTCACGAATACCGGATGATCGGTGGCGCCGGCGAGCGCGCGCACGCGGCCGGGCTCGTCAACGCCGAGTGGTACCGGTGCGCGGTGCCGCGGCCGCTGATGAAGCAGCTGATGCAGCGCGGCGACGCGCGCGCGATCCGCGACACGCTGCTCTGGTACGCGGCGATCGCGATCAGCGGCGTGCTCGCGTGGCTGGCGTGGCGCGCGCATTCGGCGTGGGTGATCCCCGCGTTCTTCGTGTACGGCACGCTCTACTGCAGCCCGGCCGACTCGCGCTGGCACGAATGCGGGCATGGCACCGCGTTCCGCACGCGCTGGATGAACGACGTGCTGTACCAGGTCGCGTCGTTCCAGGTGTTCCGCCGCGCGACGGCGTGGCGCTGGAGCCATGCGCGCCATCACACCGATACGCTGGTCGTCGGGCGCGATCCGGAAATCGCCGCGCCGAAGCCGACCGACTGGCGCTCGCTCGCGCTGAATATCGTCGCGCTGAAGCATGTGGCCGGCGAGCTGCGCAAGATGATTGCGATTGCGTTCACTGGCCGGCTCGACGACGAGGAGCGTACCTACGTGCCCGAATCGGAACGGCCGAAGGTGGTGCGTGAGTCTCGCATCCATCTCGCGGTCTATGCAATTGTGGTCGGTGCGTCGTGGTACTGGCACACGATCCTGCCGCTGCTCTACATCGGGCTGCCGAGCCTCTACGGCGCGTGGCTGTACCTGTATTTCGGCCTCACGCAGCACGCGGGCATGCCCGAGAACGTGCTCGATCACCGGCGCAACTGCCGGACCGTGATGATGAATCCCGTGTTCCGCTTCCTGTACTGGAACATGAACTATCACGTCGAGCACCACATGTTCCCGATGGTGCCGTTCCACGCGCTGCCGAAGCTGCACGAGGCCGTGAAGGCCGACATGCCGCCGCCGTACCGCAGCACGCTGGCCGCGTATGCGGAGATCGTGCCGGCGCTGGTCCGGCAGACGCGCGACCCGACCGATTACGTCGTGCGGCCCGTGCCGGATGCCGCGCGTGCGTGACCGATATCGACCCTTCCCACCCAGGAGACACGCAACATGACGCAATGGATCGACACCGGCGCGCTCGACGACATCGACGATGAAGACGTCGCGCGCTTCGATCATGCCGGCCACACGTACGCGATCTACCGCATCGACGGTGAAGTCTATGCGAGCGACGGCCTGTGTACGCACGAGCACGTGCATCTTGCGGACGGCCTCGTGATTGACCACGTGATCGAATGCCCGAAGCACAACGGGCGCTTCGACATACGCGACGGCCGTCCGCTGTCCGCACCTGCCTGCGAGAAGCTGCGCACGTACCGCGCGAAGATCGAAGAAGGCCGCATCCTGATCGAGGTGTGACGCGATGGCGAACGACCGGTTGATGGCGATCGTCGGTGCGGGCCACGCGGGCGGCCGTGCGGCGCAGGTGCTGCGCGAATCCGGCTGGGGCGGGCGGATCGTGCTGATCGGCGCGGAAGCGCACCTGCCTTATGAGCGGCCGCCGTTGTCGAAGGGGGTGCTGACCGGCGAACGCAGCGCGGCGCAGTGCCGGTTGCGCGATCCGGACGCATGGGCGGCCGATTGCATCGAGCCGGTCGTCGCGACGGTCGAGCGCATCGATCCTTGCGCACGCGAAGTGCGCGTGTCGGGCGAACGCGTATTCGGCTACGACGCGCTGCTGCTCGCGACCGGCGGCCGCGCGCGTCGCCTGGCGATCCCGGGTGCGACGCTCGACGGCGTGTTTGCGTTGCGCACGCTCGACGACGCGGCGGCGCTCGGCGCGCGGCTCGTGCCCGATGCGCGGGTCGTACTGATCGGCGGCGGCTTCATCGGTCTCGAAGTCGCGGCGTCGGCTCGACTGCGCGGCTGCCGCGTGACGGTGCTCGATGCGGCGTCGCGCCTGCTCGGGCGCGCGGTGCCGGAGACGATCGCGGCGCGCGTGCACGCGCTTCACGAACGGCAGGGCGTGGCGATTCGCATGAACCGGAAGCCGGTTGCGATCGAGCGCACGGCGCGCGGCGCGCTGGCCGTCGTGCTCGACGACGGCGACACGCTGATCGCCGACACGGTCGTCGCCGGCATCGGCATCGAGCCGGCCGACGAGCTGGCGCGCGATGCGGGCCTCGCAGTCGAGCGCGGCATCGTCGTGAACGCGCGGCTCGAGACTTCTGCGCGCGGCATCTACGCGGCCGGCGACGTCGCGGTGTTTCCGAGCCACCGGTCGGGGCGGCTAGTGCGTCAGGAGACGTGGCACGGCGCCGAGACCCAGGCGCGCGTCGCCGCGCGCAACATGCTCGGCGCCGACGAACCGTACCGCGCGATGCCGTGGTTCTGGTCGGATCAATACGACGCGCAGCTGCAAGTGGCCGGGGAGCCGGCGCTGGGCGAGCGGTCGGTCGCGCGCGTGCTCGGCGACGATGCGGAAATCCACTTCCATTTCGATGCGGATGGGCGGCTCGTCGCGGCGAGCGGCTTCGGCCACGCGTCGGGTTTCGTCAAGGAGATGCGGGTCGCGCGGATGCTGGTCGAGCGTGAGGCGGACGTGACGCCGACCGCAGTGGCGGACGTGAACGTGAAGCTGAAATCGCTGATCGGAGAGGCGGGCGGCAGGTAGCGAAACGATGCGAGCAATGTGAGCAATGCGCAACGGGCGCGAGCCACGGGCCGGGGGAACGAGTACGAAGGAGGGGAGAAGCGGCACGGGTGCGATACCCGTGCCGCCATGCCGGCGTGCCGGCGGTCACGTGCAAGAGCCTGTTCCCGAAGCGCGCGCGGGTTGATTGCCACGCGCTTCTTCACAGGCCCGCGTTCAGGCCATCGCGTGCAGGCGCAGGTACAGGCCGGCCGCCGCGGCGCCGCCCAGCAGCGGGCCGACGACGGGCACCCATGCGTAGCGCCAGTCGCTGTCGCGCTTGCCGGGGATCGGCAGCAGCGCGTGCATGATGCGCGGCGACAGGTCGCGTGCGGGGCTCATCGCATAGCCGGTCGGGCCGCCGAGCGAGATGCCGATGCCGAGCACGAGCAGGCCGACGGGCAGTGCGTCGAGCGCGCCGAGGCCGACCTGCGGCGATGCGAGGTACAGCACGCCGAGGATCAGCACGAACGTGCAGATCGCTTCGGTCAGCACGTTGTGCGTGACGCTGCGGATCGCGGGCGCCGTGCAGAACACCGCGAGCTTCAGGTCCGCATCGGCTTCCTTCGCGAAGTGCTGGCGATACGCGAGCCACACGAGCAAGGCGCCCGCCATCCCGCCGAGCATCTGCGCGAGGATGTAGCCGCCGACTTTCGACCACGCGAACTTGCCCGCGAGCGCGAGACTGATGGTGACGATCGGGTTCAGGTGTGCGCCGCTGAACGACGCGGTCACGTAGACGGCGACGAAAACGGCCATCGCCCAGCCCATCACGATCACGATCAGGTCCGCGCCTTTGCCCTTGGTCTTTGCAAGCAGCACGTTTGCGACCGCGCCGTTGCCGAGCAGCACGAGGATCGCTGTGCCGATGAACTCTGCAATATAAGGTGACATGGTTGTCTCTCGTATGTCATCGCGGACTCGCGCATTGCGCGGTCCGCCGGTGTTGTTGTATTTCGTCTGGATGTCTGAGGATTACTGGGTGTCGTCGGCCCATGCCTTCGCAGCACGCACCGCACGCTGCCAGCCCGACATGCAGCGTTCGACCTGCTCCTTCGGCATCGACGGCGAGAAGCGGCGATCGAGCTGCCACTGGTCGCGCACTTCGTCGAGGTTCTTCCAGTAGCCGATCGCGAGGCCCGCGAGATAGGCCGCGCCGAGCGCGGTCGTCTCGGTGATCTGCGGACGCACCGCGTCGACGCCGAGCAGGTCCGCCTGGAACTGCATCAGCAGGTCGTTCGCGCTCGCGCCGCCGTCCACGCGAAGCTCGCCGATGCTGATGCCCGAATCGGCTTCCATCGCGGCCAGCACGTCGAGCGACTGGTACGCGATCGAATCGAGCGCCGCGCGTGCGAGGTGCGCGGAGGTCGTGCCGCGCGTGACGCCGAACACCGAGCCGCGCGCCCGCGCGTTCCAGTGCGGTGCGCCGAGGCCCGCGAAGGCCGGCACGAGATAGACGCCGTCGGTATGCGGCACGCTCGCGGCGAGCGCTTCGATTTCAGCGGCCGACTTGATGATGCCGACGCCGTCGCGCAGCCATTGCACCACCGCGCCCGCGATGAAGATGCTGCCTTCGAGTGCGTACTGCACGTTGTCGCCGATCTGCCAGGCGATCGTCGTGACGAGGTTGTTCTTCGATTCGATCGGCTTGTCGCCGGTGTTCATCATCAGGAAGCAGCCGGTGCCGTAGGTGTTCTTCACCATGCCGGACTGCGTGCACATCTGGCCGAACAGCGCTGCCTGCTGGTCGCCCGCGATGCCCGCGAGCGGGATCTTCGATGCGAACACGGTGGTCTTCGTGTGGCCGTAGATTTCCGACGATGCCTTCACTTCCGGCAGCATGCTGCGCGGGATGTCGAGCAGTTCGAGCAGTTCGTTGTCCCACTCGCGCGTGTGGATGTTGAACAGCATCGTGCGCGACGCGTTCGTCACGTCGGTCACGTGCAGTTCGTGCTTCGTGAAGTTCCACACGAGCCAGCTGTCGACGGTGCCGAACGCGAGCTTGCCTTGTTTGGCCTTCTCGCGTGCGCCCGGCACGTTGTCGAGAATCCAGCGGATCTTGGTCCCTGAGAAGTACGAATCGATCGGCAGGCCGGTCTTCGCGCGCACCTTCGCCTCGAGGCCCTGGGCTTTCAGCGAATCGCAGAAGTCGGCCGTGCGGCGATCCTGCCAGACGATCGCGTTGTAGACGGGCTGGCCCGTCTCGCGATCCCAGACGATCGTGGTTTCACGCTGGTTGGTGATGCCGATCGCGGCGATCGACGTGCCGTTCAGGCCCGTCCGCGTGACGGCTTCGGCGGCGACGCCGGCTTGCGTCGACCAGATTTCCTGCGGGTCGTGCTCGACCCAGCCGGGTTGCGGGTAGATCTGCTCGAATTCCTTCTGGGCGATCGAAACGATATTGCCCTGGCGATCGAACAGCATCGCGCGGGAACTCGTGGTGCCCTGGTCAAGCGCGAGGATGTACTGATCCTGCATGTCTCTCATCTCCATCCGTGGATTTGGCTTAGTTGTGATGCGCGCCGCGTGGGGCGGCGCGTCGGTGAGTCAACGTCGGTACGGCAACTGCAACTGCATTCGGATCAGGCCTGCGGCGCGTGCGCGGCGGCAAACCACCCATCGACCGCGGCGGTCACCGCATCGAGCGTGCCGGGCGCCACATGCAGGCCGAGCTTCGAGCGGCGCCACAGCACGTCCTGCGCGCGGGTCGCCCATTCGGCGTCGCGCAGGTAGTGCAGTTCGGCGTCGTAGATGCCCGGCGCGATTTCGGTGCCGAGATCGGCGAGCGACTTCGCGCCGTCGATCACGCGCTCCGCGCGCGTGCCGTATGCACGGGCATAGCGGCGGGCGAGCGCGGCGGGCAGCCATGCATGGCGTTTGGCGAACGTGTCGGCGAATGCATCGAACTTCGCGTTCGCGATGTCGCCGCCCGGCAGCGCGACGCCGGCCGTCCAGGTCTTCGCGTCGCGGCCGAGCACGCTGCACAGCATGTCGCTGGCTTCTTCCGCGAGCTTGCGGAACGTCGTGATCTTGCCGCCGAACACCGACAGCAGTGGGGCGCCCGCGCCGTCGTCCAGCTCGAGGCGGTAGTCGCGCGTGACGGCCGATGCGTTCGCGGCGTTCTCGTCTTCCAGCAGCGGGCGCACGCCCGAGTAGGTCCAGTGCACGTCGGCCGGCGAGATCTTGCGCTTGAAGTAGCGGTTGATCGAGTCGCACAGGTACTGCGTTTCGTCGCGATCGATCGCGACCTTCGCGGGATCGTTCGTGTATTCCACGTCGGTCGTGCCGATCAGCGTGAAATCGTGTTCGTACGGAATCGCGAAGATGATCCGCTTGTCCGGGTTCTGGAAGATGTACGCGTGGTCGTGATCGAACAGGCGCCGCGTGATGATGTGGCTGCCCTTCACGAGCCGCACGCTGTGGTGCGCGCCGCGGCCGAGCGCGCCTTTCAGCACTTCGCCGACCCACGGGCCGGCCGCGTTCGCGATCGCGCGCGCATGCACGACGCGGATCGAACCGTCGGCGTGCTGCAGCCGCGCTTCCCATTCGTCGCCGCGACGTTCGGCGGACACCAGCTTCGTGCGCGTCAGGATCTCGGCGCCACGCTCCTTCGCATCCATCGCGTTCAGCACGACGAGGCGCGCGTCGTCGACCCAGCCGTCCGAATAGACGAAGCCGCGCTTGATCGAATCGATCAGCGGCGCGCCGGCCGCATGGCGGCGCATGTCGATGCCGCGCGAGCCGGGCAGCAGTTCGCGTTTCGCGAGGTGATCGTAAAGGAACAGGCCGATGCGGATCAGCCAGGCCGGACGCAGGTTCGGCATGTGTGGCATCACGAAGCGCAGCGGCCACATGATGTGCGGCGCCGCGCGCAGCAGCGTCTCGCGCTCCTGCAGCGCCTTGCGCACGAGCCCGAACTCGTTGTACTCGAGGTAACGCAGGCCGCCGTGAATCAGCTTCGTGCTGGACGACGACGTGTGCGACGCGAGATCGTCCTGCTCGCAGAGCATGACCGACAGGCCGCGGCCGGCCGCATCGCGCGCGATGCCCGCGCCGTTGATGCCGCCGCCGACGACGAGCAGATCGTAGCGATTCGGTTGGGTCACCTGCTGTCCTTATCGTCTGAGGGAAATGGGTGAACAGAAAATGTTCGAATTCGAAATTTAACGAACGAAATCGAAAAAGTAAAGTTCGAAAAAGCGGGGCCAGTAGCGCACGGCGCGATCCCGGACGATACTGGCGGAATCGACCGTTTCGCGAGGTGAATCATGCGTATTGGGATGTGGGCCGGCGTGTGCGCCGTCCTTCTGGCGGGGTGCAGTGCCGGCACGCCGCCGCTTGCCGGCAACTGGCGGGCGCCGTCGTTCGTCGACCTGCAGACGTCGTGCGGCGGCACGGCGCGCGACTGGGGCGCGGACGCGCAGCCGGTCTATTCGACGCTGTACGACGCGTACGTGGCGAAGCGGTATCGCGGGCTGACCGAAGCGAACTATTGTGCGTTCGTAAACGAACTTTCGACGCACTATGCGGCGCCCGACGCGGCGGCGCGTGCCGGCTGGATCGCGTATTTCAACGGTGCGCGCGCGCAGGCCATCAGCTGGCGGGCGGCGGTCGATCCGACGCTGCGCGGCGGCTGAAGCAGGCTGCGGCGGGGCGGCGAACGGGAAGCGGAAACGACCGCGCGGCCCGGAATCCGGGCGGCGCGGTCAGGTCAGGAACGGTGTGGTTTTACGAATAGCGGTATTTGATGGATCGCAGCGCGGCGTCGCCGGTTTCGGTCACGCAGTATTTGCGCCCCGATCCGAGCCCTTCCAGGCGAACGAGCTGCTGTTCCAGCAGTGCGTCGATTTCGTCCCGATCCATATGGGTTTGATCGGGAGCGTCCTTCACAAGCAATAGCGTGGCGAATTCATGCGGACTCAGCATCGTTCTCTCCATGGCGACCAGTCAGCCCGCGCGGCCGGCGTAAAAGCCGACGCGCGATACCCATCGGGGTATGGCTTGGGGGGAAAAGCTGCATGCGCCGGCCATGCCATTCGTCCGCGCCCTGGCACAGGCGGAACGGTCGAAACGGGCCGGGGAACTGGAGTCTAGTCGAGCACGCAGGCAACGACAAATCGTGCCCCGTTAATTTTCCCTTTGACAGCCGAGCCGCGCGCAAGCGGTTTGCTTGCGACGCCAACTTCTTGATTTCACTTGAAGTTTTGGGTGCGGCGCAGCATCGGCGCCGTCACTCCGCGACGTACACCTGAGTGCCGGCGGCTGCCACGGCATCGGCCATCTCGGGCGGCAGCGGCTTGTCGGTGAAAAGTGCGTGCACCTGACTCAGATGGCCCTGGCGTACCAGCGCGGGGCGGCCGACCTTCGAGTGGTCTGCGACGAGATAGACCGTGCGCGCATGCTGCATGATCGCCTCGGCCACGCGCACCTCGCGCGTGTCGAAGTCGCGCAGCGTGCCGTCGGCCTCGATCGCCGACGTGCCGATGATCGCGTAGTCGACCTTGAACTGGCGGATGAAGTCGATCGCGAGTTCGCCGACGATCCCCTTGTCCCACGGCCGCACGATGCCGCCCGTGATCAGCACCTCGCAGTCGGGGTAGCCACTCATCATCGACGCGACGTTCAGGTTGTTCGTGATCACGTGCAGCCCGTGGTGACGGTTCAGCGCGCGCGCGACTTCCTCGGTGGTCGTGCCGAGATTGATGAACAGCGATGCCTGGTCGGGAATGTGCGACGCCGCGAGCGCCGCGATGCGCCGCTTCTCGTCGTGGAACATCCGCTGGCGCGCCGTGTACGACACGTTCTCCGAGCTGGTCGGCAGGCTCGCGCCGCCGTGGTAGCGGCGCAGCAGGTTCAGGTCGGCGAGCCAGTTCACGTCGCGGCGGATCGTCTGCGGCGTCACCGCGAAGTGCGCGGCGAGATCGTCGACGGTCACGAAACCGTCGCGCTGCACCCATTCGAGCAATTCCTGCTGGCGCGCGTTGAGGGTGAGGCGGGGATCTCGGGTCATGGCTCGATGGTCGTGTCGTGAGACGGAGCGGGTATTGTAAGGGCGGCAACGGCGTTAGGCCGGCCTGGCCGGCATGGTCGCCGGATATTCATGCGGAAATTGCATGGATTAATGTGACAAATGAATTTGTGCGATTGCGCTGATCGCGCTGCAATGGCGGATTGCGCGCGCACGCGGGTGCGCGTTCGGCGCGTTCATTCAGCTTTCGACGAGGTGGAACCGATGACTGGCTTCAACTGGCACAACCCATATCCGACGACCCGCATTCCGGTGTTCGCGCGCAACGTCGTGTCGACGTCGCACCCGCTCGCCGCGCAGGCCGGCCTGCGGATGCTGTGGAAGGGCGGCAACGCGGTCGACGCGGCGCTGGCCGCGGCGGCCGCGCTCACGGTCGTCGAGCCCGTGTCGTGCGGGCTCGGCGGCGACGCGTTCGCGCTCGTGTGGGACGGCGAGCGGTTGTCCGGGCTGAACGCGTCGGGCGTCGCGCCGGCCGCGTGGAACGTCGACTATTTCCGCCAGCGCCACGGCGAGGCGGGCAACGGGATCGCGAACAAGCCGACGCGCGGCTGGGATACCGTCACCGTGCCGGGCGTGATCGCGGGCTGGGAGGCGCTGCATGCGAAATTCGGTTCGCTGCCGTTCGCGGACCTGCTCGAACCGGCGATCGAGATCGCGGAGCGCGGCTATGCGGTACCGCCGATCGTCGCGCACAAGTGGGCGGCCGCGGTGCCGGAACTCAAGGGGCTGCCGGGTTTCGCGGACACCTTCATGCCGCACGGCCGCGCACCGCAGGTGGGCGAGCGCATGTGCCTGCCGGGCCATGCGCAGACGTTGCGCACGCTGCAGAAGGAGGGCGCTCGCGCGTTCTACGAGGGCGCACTCGCCGAGCGCATCGCCGCGTTCTCCCGTGAAGGCGGTGGCGCGCTGACCGCAGCCGACCTGCATGCTTACCGGCCCGAATGGGTCGAGCCGATCGGCAAGCGCTTCGGCCGTCATACGATTCACGAGATTCCGCCGAACGGGCAGGGCATCGCCGCGCTGATCGCGCTCGGGATCGCCGAGCACGCGGGCGTGACCGAATGGCCAGTCGATTCGGTCGACTCGCAGCATCTGCAGATCGAGGCGATGAAGCTCGCGTTCGCCGATGTCTATCGCTACGTCGCCGATCCGCGCGCGATGGACGTCACGCCTGAGCAGATGCTCGACGATGCGTATCTCGCCGAACGCGCGAAGCTGATCGATCCCGCGCGCGCGACGCATTTCGGCGCCGGCCGGCCGCATTCGGGCGGCACGGTCTACCTGTCGGCGGCCGACGAGCGCGGGATGATGGTGAGCTTCATCCAGTCGAACTACATGGGCTTCGGTTCGGGGCTCGTCGTGCCCGGCACCGGCATCGCGCTGCAGAACCGCGGGCACGGCTTCTCGATGGACCCGGCTTCGCCGAACGTCGTCGCGGGCGGCAAGCGGCCGTTCCACACGATCATCCCGGCGTTCGTCACCGAGGAGGTCGACGGCCGCACCGAGGCCGTGATGAGCTTCGGCGTGATGGGCGGCGACATGCAGCCGCAGGGCCACCTGCAGACCGTCGTGCGGATGCTCGGCTACGGGCAGCAACCGCAGGCCGCCTGCGATGCGCCGCGCTGGAAGGTCAACCGCGACTTCACGCTCGACGTAGAGGCGACGATGAATCGCGCGACCGTCGATGCGCTGGCCGCGCGCGGCCATACGATCAAGTCGATCGACGATCCTTACATGGATTTCGGTTCGGGGCAGTTCATCTGGCGTCTCGACCGCGACGATCGCGAGCGCGGCTACGTGGCGGCAAGCGACAGCCGTCGCGACGGTCTGGCGGCCGGTTTCTGACGGATTGCTGCCGGCTTTCGTTTGCAGTTTTTTGCGCTTCACGGGCGGCCGAATGGCCGCCCGTTTCGTTTGGCGCGGCCCGTATCGTCGAGCGGGCGCAAGCGGTTTGAAGGACTCGTCTAACCAACGGCAACAGACGCCGTGGAACTGCGCTGGTCGGGTATGGTCAGTGGTTGGAGCAGGAACATCAAAGTCCGGCTAAGATGCCAGCATGGTTCGGCCGGACCAATCCACTATAAACGCAAGTAAAACGCCGCCTGCGGGTCGGTTGGCGCCTGTGCCGAAGGCATGGGCCGGCCCCCGCGCGACGACTGGGAGCGCACCACCATGGACACCAAAACAACGCATGTGATGCCGTGGCGCATCGAGGACATCGATCTGAACCGGATCGATCGTCAGCGTGCCGCCGCGAACGAAGATCTGTTGCTGCTGCTGTGTGCGTCGTCGTTCATCGAAAGCGGCTCGGATCTCTACACGAGCAATCTGAGCCAGTTCTTCAACGACGACCCGGAAGTCTCCGCATGGCTCAACAATGCATGGGAGCACGAAGAATTGCAGCACGGGCGCGCGCTGAAGGCGTACATCGCGCACGTGTGGCCGGAGTTCGACTGGGATACCGCGTTCGCGAATTTCTTCGCCGAGTATTCGAAGACCTGCAAGGTCGAGGCGTTCGAGAAGACCCGTGCGCTCGAGATGGTCGCGCGCTGTGTCGTCGAGACGGGCACGGCCACGCTCTATCGTGCGATCAACGAATGCTCGGACGAGCCCGTGCTGAAGGAAATCACCGACAACATCCGCACGGACGAAGTGCGTCACTACAAGCACTTCTTCAAGTTCTTCAAGAAGTACAACCAGCTCGAAGGCAATGGCCGGCTTGCGGTGCTCGGCGCGCTGGCGCGCCGCGTGATGGAAATCAAGAACGAGGATTCCGAGATCGCGCTGCGCCACGTGTTCGCGGTCCGCTATCCGGATCGTGTCGGCGACAGCCAGTACAACCGCGAACGCGCCGCGCGGATCAGCAAGCTCGTGCGGCGCAACCTGTCGGCCGACATGTGCGTGAAGATGCTGCTCAAGCCGCTCGACCTGCCCGCGAAGATCCAGCCGGGCGTCCACTATCCGCTCACCAAGATCACGCGGCACGTGTTCCTGCGCTGATCGCCGCGGCGCGGCCCGACGCGCGTATGCTGCGGCTTCATCATCCGCTTTCCACCGGGGCCACGCCATCATGACCGATACCCATCGCCACGCGCTCGAACAATGGACGTTCGATGCGTGGCCGCCGGCCGTCGTCTCGCTGTTCGACGGTACCGCGCTCGAGCGTCATGCCGACGTTGCCGCGTCGCTGATCGTCGCAACCGACGACGGCCAGTTGCGCACGACGCTGCTCGGCGTCGGCGAGATCTATGCGCACGATGCGCGCACGCTGCTGCTGGCGCTCTGGCCGCAATCGCGTGCGGCGCGCGCGATCGCGCAACGGCGTAACGCCGCGTTGACGCTCGTCGCGGACGGTGCGTTCTTTCAGGCGCAATTGAGGATGACGCCGCTCGAAGGAGACTTCGGCGGACTGGCCGGATTCGCTGCGACGATCGCGCACGGCGATGCGCAGCGGGTCGGCTATGCGCGACTCGCGACAGGTGTCACGTTCACGCTGGAAGGGGAGCGCGCCGCGGTGCTCGCACGCTGGCAACGCCAGGTCGAGCACCTGCGGCGCGCAGCCGCGCGGCTTCAGTGACCGCGCTGGCCGCTGCGCGACGAACGGTTGCGGTTCGGGTGCGCGGCATTGCCGTTCGCCGGACGTGCGCTGTTGCCGCCACCGGCCGGGCGTCCGCCGCTGCCGCTGCCGCCGGCGCCGCCGCCTTGCCCTTGCGTGCGCGGCTTCGCGGCTTTCTGTTGCGAAGCCTTCGGTTGCGCGTTGCCGTCGCGTTTCGCGGCCGGCTGGCCCGAGCCGCCTGCGCGCGGCTGGCGATTGCCGCCACCGCCACCGCCACCGCCGCGCGGCTGCTGCTGGCCGCGGCGCTGCTGGATCGGCTCCGGCTTCGCGTTCGGATCGGGTTCGAAGCCCGCGATCACTTCCTGCGGAATCTCGCGCTTGATCAGCCGCTCGATGTCGCGCAGCAGCTGCTTTTCGTCGACGCACACGAGCGACACGGCTTCGCCGGTCGCGCCTGCGCGGCCCGTGCGGCCGATCCGGTGCACGTAGTCTTCCGGCACGTTCGGCAGGTCGAAGTTGACGACGTGCGGCAGCTGGTCGATGTCGATCCCGCGCGCGGCGATATCGGTCGCGACGAGCACCTGCAGCGTGCTGTTCTTGAACTCCGCCAGCGCGCGCGTGCGGGCCGACTGGCTCTTGTTGCCGTGGATCGCCATCGCGCTGATGCCGTCCTTCGTCAGCTGCTCGGCAAGCCGGTTCGCGCCGTGCTTCGTGCGCGTGAACACGAGCACCTGGAACCAGTTGTGTTCGCGGATCAGGTGCGTGAGCAGTTCGCGCTTGCGATCGCGGTCGACCGGGTGGATCTTCTGCGCGACGCTTTCGGCGGTCGTGTTGCGGCGGGCGACTTCGATCAGCGCGGGCGAATCGAGCAGGCTGTCGGCGAGCGCCTTGATCTCATCGGAGAAGGTGGCCGAGAACAGCAGGTTCTGGCGCTGCGGCGGCAGCTTCGCGAGCACGCGCTTGATGTCGTGGATGAAGCCCATGTCGAGCATCCGGTCGGCTTCGTCGAGCACGAGGATGTCGAGATCCGACAGGTCGATCGTCTTCTGCTGCATGTGGTCGAGCAGGCGGCCCGGCGTCGCGACGACGATGTCGACGCCGCGCTTGAGCGCATCGATCTGCGGATTGATGCTGACGCCGCCGAACATCACGGTCGAGCGCAGCTTCAGGTACTTGCTGTACGCACGGACGCTTTCCTCGACCTGGGCGGCGAGTTCGCGCGTCGGCGTGAGGATCAGCGCGCGCACCGCGCGCTTCGCACCGCGATGCTCGGCGTAGAACGTATGCAGGCGTTGCAGGATCGGCAGCGTGAAGCCGGCGGTCTTGCCGGTGCCCGTCTGCGCGCCGGCGAGCAGGTCGCCGCCGCCGAGGACGGCCGGGATCGCCTGCTGCTGGATCGGGGTCGGCGACGTGTAGCCGAGCTCGTTGACCGCCTTGACCAGCGGTTCGGCCAAGCCGAGAGATTCGAAAGACATAGTTGCCACTCTTCAGTTTTATGATCGGCGACGTCTCGCGCGGCCCGCGCGGGAGGTGACATCGCAAAATGCAAAATGCAAAAGGGCGCGGCCGCGGTTTCCCGCAGCCGCGCCCCGTTTGTGTCAGCCGCTTCTTAGTCGAGCGGCGCGGAACGCAGGTCGCTCACCTGTTGCGGCGAGATCGGCGTACCGTTGTTGCCCCACGACATCCGGATATACGTGACGACCGCCGCAACTTCCTGGTTCGACAGCGACTGTGCGAACGGCGGCATCCCGTACGGACGCGGATTCTTGAACGTGCTCGGCGGATAGCCACCGTTCAGCACCATGCGGATCGGGTTGACTGCCGATTCCATCATGATCGAGTGGTTGCCCGCGAGCGGCGGATACGCCGGCGGCTTGCCCGCGCCGGTTGCGGCGTGGCAGGTCGCGCAGTTGTCCGCGTAGATCTTCTTGCCCTGGTCGAACAGCGCGTTGCCGAACTGCTTCGACGGCTCGTACTGCATGTTCTTCGGCGCTTCAGCCTTCTGCGGGATCGACTTCAGGTACGTCGACATCGCGCGCGTATCTTCGTCGCTCATGTACTGCAGGCTGTTGTGCACGACGTCGGCCATCGGACCGAACACCGCACCCTTGTTCGACACACCGGCTTGCAGCAGGTCGGACAGCTCCTGCACGTGCCAGTCGCCGAGACCGAGTTCCTTGTCGTTCGTCAGCGACGGCGCATACCAGTTCTGCAGCGGGATCAGGCCGCCGGCGAACGCCGACCCCGTCACCGGGCCGCCCATCATGTTGATCGACGTGTGGCACATCGAGCAGTGGCCGAGGCCTTCGACGAGGTACGCGCCGCGGTTCCATTCGACCGACTTGGTCGGATCCGGCTTGTACTCGCCTTCCTTGAAGAACAGCGTGCGCCAGCCGATCAGCAGGTTGCGGTTGTTGAACGGGAACTTCAGTTCATGCGGACGGCTCGGCACCGACACCGGCGCGACCGAGCGCAGGTATGCGTAGATCGCGTCCGAATCCGCGCGCGTGACCTTCGTGTAGCTCGCGAACGGGAAGCCCGGGTACAGCAGGCTGCCATCCTTCGAACGGCCGGTGTGCATCGCGCGGTAGAAGTCGTCCGACGTCCACTTGCCGATGCCGTCCTTGTCGTCCGGCGTGATGTTCGGCGTGTACATCGTGCCGAACGGCGTCGCCATCGGCAGGCCGCCCGCGAACGACTTGCCGCCGCGCACGGTGTGGCACGCGATACAGTCGCCGACGCGCGCGAGGTATTCGCCCTTCTTGATCAGCGCGGCCTGGTCGGCCGGCGTGGCCGCGACGGCGGAAGCGCCGTGCAGCGTGTCGTTGCCCGGCCACAGGACCGGCACGAGGGCGGCAGCCGCGACGATCGCGACGGCCGAGAGTGCAAACAGGGACTTGCGTTTCATTGTGTCTGTCTCCCTTGCCTTATTGCGGTTCGCTGCCGCAGGCGAGCGGAGTCTTCATCGAACGCGCCGGAGCCGGCACGGGGTTGGCGGGCGCCGGTTGCGCGGCGAGCCATGCGGTCACGGCGGTCACGTCTTCGTCGGAAAGCTTCGAAGCGACGTCATGCATGCAATCGGGCGCCTTCGCGTGACGGTTGCCCGAACGCCATGCACCGATCTGCGCGCTCAGGTAATCGGCATGCAGGCCGACCAGGCCCGGGATCGCCGGCTGCATGCCGGTCAGCGTCGCGCCGTGGCAGGCCACGCAGGCCGGCAGCTTGCGCGACGGATCGCCTTGCGTGACGAGCTGCTTGCCGCGCGCGAGCGTCGCGGCCGGCAGCGTCGGCTTCGCCGGCGCCGGGTACGGCGGGCGTTCGGCCGAGAAGTGCTCGGCCATCTCGCGCAGGTAGTCGTCGTTCAGGTACGTCAGCAGGTAGTTCATCGGCGGGTACTTGCGCCGGCCGTCACGGAAGTTGACGAGCTGGTTGTACAGGTACTCGGCCGGCTTGCCGGCAAGACGCGGGAAGTAGTCGTTGTCCGTGCCTTGGCCATGGACACCATGGCAGGCCGTACAGCCGCGCACGCGCTCGGCCATGGTATCGGGTGCCTTGAGCGGCGCCTGCTGGGCTTGCGCTTGCTCCGTGGGCTTGGTCTGCGCTTGGGCAGCGCTCATAAGGCCCGCGCCGCCGAACATCAGAACGGCGAGCAGCGGACGGAAGAGGCGTCTTGAAGACACACGAGACTCCATGTTTATTCGACGGGGACCTGTTGTCCGGGCTACGATCGGCTCGGCGCATGACGGCAAGGCAGCCGGGCTGCTGCGACGCGGCATTCTATCATCGATGGGTAATGACGGCTATTTGGCAAAAGGTCATCGGTTCCTGTCTGTTTGCGACTTGCGACAATTTGACGCGCACTGTGACGGGCTGGTGTGAACCGGCGTGCGTTTTCACCATCGAAGACCGTACACTCGCGGGTCGCGCGGCGCCGCCTCCGCCGCAGGTCCAGTCATTTCTCCCGTTTCCGGATTCATCGATGACGTTTTCTACCGTGCCGTTGCCTTCCTCACGCAGTCTGTCCCGTTGCCGCCGCTCTGTCGGCCTGCCGCTTTCGGGAGGGTGTACGCGATGAAGTTCGACAGCTTGTGGATCGGTCAGGTCGCGCTCGCGGCGCTGATGGACGCCGCGTTCGCGATGGCGGTCGGCTCGGCGCTGCTCAAGGCATGGCTTGGCAAGGACGGCGCCCGTCCGGTCGTCGCGCCGTCGCATCCCGCGTGGCTGCGCGCGCAACATTCGCTGACCGCGGCGGCGCTGGCGCTGGTGCTCGCGGATCTCGGCTGGCTCGTCTACGAGGCCGCGACGATGAGCGGGGCGGGGCTCGGCGGCGCGTTCGCCGCGATTCCCGTCATGCTGACGCAGACGCATACGGGCTTCGCGTGGAGCGTCGCGTTCGGCGGAGCCGTGGTGCTCGCGATCGTCGCGCTGGCCAAGCCGGACGGCCCGGTTGCACATGCGGTGCTGTGGCTCGCGGTGATCGTGGTCGCGGCCGGCAAGGCGTCGCTCGGCCATGCGGCCGATACGGGCGCGCTGTCCGCGGCGGTCGGCGTGCAGACGCTGCACCTGCTCGCGACGGCCGTGTGGGGCGGCCTCGTGCTCGCGGGCGGGCTCGCGGTGCTGCCGGTGCTCGGTTCGTCGGTCGCGCGCGGCGCGCTGATCCGCATCGGCCAGCACCTGTCGCGTACGTCGATCATCGCGGTCGTCTTCGTGCTCGGTACCGGCGCGCTCAACGCGATCCGCGGGCTCGGCGGTTCGCTCGCGCCGCTCGACGGCAGCACGTGGGGGCGCGTGTTGCTGCTGAAGCTGCTGCTCGTCGCGCTCGCGCTCGTGCTCGGCGGACTGAACCGTTTCTCGGCGCTGCCGCGCCTGCGCCGCACCGCGTCGACCGAGGATGCGCACACGTTCCGCAACATCCTGCATCTCGAAGCGCTGACGATGATCGGCGTGTTCGTCGCGGCCGCCGTGCTGTCGTTCAGCGTGCCGGGGTTCGCGGCCCTCGGCTGACGGCAAGGCTTGCGCGCAGAGGCGCGCCGCAAGGCCGCCCGCGCGCACCCGGCACGTGCCGGGCGTCGCACTGCACATGCAAAAACGGCTGCCCGTCGGGCAGCCGTTCTCGAATCGATACTGACCGCACGGGCCGCAGCCGCGCGCGCCGCGCATCGCGCTCACCACTCGGCGACGCTGCCATCCTCATGGCGCCACACCGGGTTGCGCCAGCGGTGGCCCGTCTTCGCCATCTCGCGCACCTTCTCCTCGTTCACGTCGATGCCGAGCCCCGGGCCCTGCGGGATCGCGACGAAGCCGTCCTCGTAGCGGAACACCTCGGGGTTGCGCAGGTAGTCGAGCAGGTCGTTGCCCTGGTTGTAGTGGATGCCGAGGCTCTGCTCCTGGATGAACGCGTTGTAGCTGACCGCGTCGAGCTGCAGGCACGCGGCAAGCGCGATCGGGCCGAGCGGGCAGTGCAGGGCGAGCGCGACGTCGTAGCTTTCCGCGAGCGTCGCGATCTTGCGGCACTCGGTGATGCCGCCCGCATGCGATGCGTCGGGCTGGATGATGTCGACGTAGCCGCCCGCGAGGATGTGCTTGAAGTCCCAGCGCGAGTACAGCCGCTCGCCGAGCGCGATCGGCGTGTTGGTCTGGTTGACGATATCGCGCAGCGCCTCGGCGTTCTCCGACAGCACCGGCTCCTCGATGAACATCAGCTTGTACGGGTCGAGCTCCTTCGCGAGCACCTTCGCCATCGGCTTGTGCACGCGGCCGTGGAAGTCGACGCCGATCCCGACGTGCGGGCCGACCGCGTCGCGCACCGCCGCGACGTTCGCGATCACCTGCTCGACCTTGTCGTAGGTGTCGACGATTTGCAGCTCCTCGGAGCCGTTCATCTTCACGGCCTTGAAGCCGCGCTCGACCACCGCGCGCGCATTGTTCGCGACGTCGCTCGGCCGGTCGCCGCCGATCCATGAATACACCTTGATGCGATCGCGCACCTGGCCGCCGAGCAGCGCATGCACGGGCACGCCGTGGTGCTTGCCCTTGATGTCCCATAGCGCCTGGTCGACGCCCGCGATCGCGCTCATCATGATCGGGCCGCCGCGGTAGAAGCCCGCGCGGTACATCACCTGCCAGTGATCCTCGATCAGCAGCGGGTCGCGGCCGACGAGGTAGTCGGCCAACTCCTGCACCGCGGCTTCGACCGTATGCGCGCGGCCTTCGACGATCGGCTCGCCCCAGCCGACGATGCCCTCGTCGGTTTCGATCTTGAGGAACAGCCAGCGCGGCGGGACGACGAAGGTTTCGAGGCGGGTGATTTTCACGATGCGGGTCTCCAGGGTTGACCGGCGCGGGCAGTCGGGCGCGGCGCACGGTCGCGTGCTTTCGCGGTTATCCTAGCGCAGCCCGATAAAAAATAGTATTAATAGCACTATTGTGCAGATAGTGAGATAGTGGGCAGCCGGCACGCCCGGGTACCGGCTTAACGGAGAACGATCATTCGACGCGACCTGCATGGACAGACGGCCTTCCGGCTCGCCACGGCGATCCTGCGCGGCGACTACCCGCCCGAGTCGCTGCTGCCGAGGGAGCCCGACCTGATGGAGATGTACGGCGTGAGCCGTACGGTGATGCGCGAGGCGCTGCGTACGCTCACGTCGAAGGGGCTCGTCGAATCGCGGCCGAAGATCGGCACGCGCGTGCGGCCGCGCGGCGTATGGAACCTGCTCGACGCCGATCTGCTCGACTGGTACGCGCGCGTTGCGCCGCCGCTCGCGTTCGCGCTGAAGCTGCAGGAAATGCGCGAGATGGTCGAGCCATACGCGGCCGCGCTCGCCGCGCGCATGCATACGCCGGACACGTTCGACGCGATCGACGGCGCCGCGCGTGCGATGGCCGCCGCGCGCAACGTCGACGAATGGGTACGCGCCGACCTGCGTTTTCACCTGAGCGTGCTCGAGGCCGGCGGTAACGAACTGCTGGTGCCGCTCGGCACGCTGATCGATCGCACGCTCGAGGCGCAACTGCATCTGAATGCACGCCGCGCGGACGTGTACAACGCATCGCTCGCCGAGCACACGGCCGTCAGCGACGCGATCCGCGTGCGCGACGAGGACGGTGCGCGCCGCGCGATGGCGGCGTTGCTCGCGGTGACGCGCGCGCGGATCGAGATGTCGTGACGGGCGCGCGCGAGCGGTGCGGCGCCGTCAGGCGTTCGCGCAGCCGCCGGGCTTCAGCACGCGTTGCGTCGATGCCGGATATTTCCCGAGCAGGCGCGCCGGCCGCCGCGGGCGGGCAACCAGCTCGCCGCCGCAGTTCGGGCACTGGCCTTTGAGGATCTGCTCGTCGCAGGTCGAGCAGAACGTGCATTCGAACGTGCAGATGCGCGCCTCCGCGGAATCGGGTGGCAAGTCCTTGTCGCAGCATTCGCAGCCGGGGCGCAGTTCGAGCATGGGTGTCTCCTCGTTCGGAAAGGGGGCGCCGCCGGGCGTTGCGGGCCCCGCGGGTGCGCGCTACTGTACGCGCATCGAATCGGCTTGGCCAACGGCGCTCGTCCGGGCGCCGTCGACGCGCACGGGCCGCACCGGGAGACGACCATGCTTTATCGCGGAAGCTGTCACTGCGGAGATGTGAAGTTCGAGGCGGAAGGCGACCTGCAGGGCGTGATGGCCTGCAATTGCTCGATCTGCCAGCGCAAGGGCGCACTGATGTGGTTCGTGCCGCGCACGAGCATGACCCTGCTCACGCCCGACGAGAACCTGGCGACCTACATGTTCAACAAGCACGTGATCAAGCACCGCTTCTGCAAGCGCTGCGGGATTCACACGTTCGGCGAAGGCGTCCACCCGAACGGCACCGCGATGGCCGCGATCAACGTGCGCTGTCTCGAGGATGTCGATATCGACGCGCTGCCGGTCACGCACTACGACGGCCGCTCGCACTGAGCGGCGCGTCGGTGCATGAACGGTCGCATGGCCGTCAGGACGGTTGCGCGGTAGCGGCACCCGGCGCGGGCGTTTCCGCCTGCGGGGCAGGGCCCGCGGTGCGCTTACCGGTGCCGGCCGGGCGTTCGATCAGCGGCGCGAGCGCCGGCGCCATCGACTTCAGCAACTGCACGGCCATCGCGCTCGTGAAGTCGTAGCGCGCCGCATACGGTTCGTGTGCCGTTGCGGTCAGGACCCCGAAGAACCGGTCGCCGAGCACGAACACGAACGTGCCGCTGCGATTGACCTTGCGCGACTCGATCAGCCGCGCGCCGCGCGCATAGACGTTGAAGCGCTGGTCGCCGGTGCCCGTCTTGCCGTACACGTCGAGCGTCTTGCCGTCGGGCAGCGTGAAGCCGCCCGCGAGGCGGCGCGCGGTGCCGTTGAGCACGACGTCGCGCAGCAGCGTGTGCGCCACGTTGACGATCTCCGGCGACAGCATCGGCTGCGGCTGCGCGGCCGCGCGCGCGAAGCGCGTTTCGTATGGCGTGCCTTTCGCGAAATCGAGCCGCGTGATCGTCTCGGTCGGTGCTTTCTGGCCGCCGTTCGCGATCAGGCCGATCAGTTTCGCGAGTGCGTCCGGCTGGTCGCCCGATGCGCCGATCGCGGCCGCGTACGACGGCGTGACTTCCGCGAACGGGTAGCCGAGCGCACGCCACGACTTCGTGATCTCCGCGTACGCGCGCAACTCGACCATGCGGCGGATGCGGCGGTCCTGGGTCGCGTGGTAGCGCGTCTTGTACAGCCACGAGTACGTGTAGAAACGCGCATCGCGGCTGTCGCGCTGGACGTCGGCGAGCGATGCGCTCGGGTGCGCGCGCAGGTAGTTGAGCGTCCACAGCGCGAGCGGATGCACGCTCGCGATATAGCCGCGATCGTTGAGGTTGAAGCGGTCGATCGCATACTTCGCGTAGAGCTTGGCGAGGTCATCGTCGGACAGCGTCGCGGCCGGCGTGCCCTTCAATTGCACGCGCATCTGCGCATCGAACCACGCGAGCGATTCGTTCGGCGCGACGCTGCGCAGCACCGTCGCGATCTTCGGTGGCGATTTGCGCACGTCCTTCAGCATCAGCGCGAGCGCGTCGTCCGGCACCTTGCCCGCATAGCGCGTGTAGTAGCGCTTCACGTAGACCTGGCTTTCGCCGTCGACGAACTGCTGCAGGTAATGCTGGCGCTGCTCGGGATCGCCGAGCCACGACGACGACGGACCGGCCGCCTGCAGTGTTTCGTAGTGGACGATGTCGCGCATCAGCCGCACGAACACGAGGTTGACCGAATGCTCGAACGCGGTGTGCAGCGTCAGGATCCGGCCGTTGTCCGATTTCTCGAAGTTCGAGAATACCTGCGCGCCGCCGCCCGTGTAGAACACGTCCGGGCTCGCCGAATACTTGCGTTCGACGGCCGCGTCGAGCATCGCCTGCAGCGAGCGGTCGCGCGTATGCGACAGATAGTCGAGCGCCCAGTGCGACAGCCCGTCGAGCGGGTCGGGCTTCACGCGGGCCAGCTCCGCGTTCGACAGGTTCGCGTAGCGCGCATGCAGGTCGGACACGATCTGCAGGTACGTGATCAGCGTGCGCAGCTTCGCGGTCGAGCCGAGGTTGATGCGGCCGCCGCGATTGACGTCGAACGGTTCGTTCACGCTGTCGGTCTGCACGCGCAGCAGGTTCGCGCCGTTGCGGTGTTCGTACAGCGTGAAGCTGTACGTGAGGTGCGACGGGTCGTCCTTCGGCGCAAGCATCTCGAAACCGTACAGGCCCGCTTTCTGCGCGCCGTCACGCGTCGACGCCTGGGCGAGCCGTTCGGCGACCGCCTGCTGCACGCCGTTGTCGAGCGTACTGGTCGCCTGCAGGTCGAACTGGTCGAGCTGGTACAGGTCGCTGATGCCGAGCGCCGACAGCAGCGACGCGCGCGCGGACGTCACGGCCTTGCGCGACACGAACGACTGCACGTGCGCGGCGGCCGGCGGTGCGCTCCGTTCGATCTGCGCGGCGAGCGCGGCGTCGCGCAGCGCGGGCGAGATCACGCCGCCGTTCGACAGCAGCCGCAGGTAGCTGTCGGTCAGCTTCTGCAGCGCCGGATAGCCGCGGTTGAGGAAGTACGACGGCGCGCGCTGCGCGATGATCAGCGACAGCACTTCGCGGAACGTCTTGCCCTGTTCGTCGACGTTGTCGCCGGTGGTCGGCGCGGACAGGATGCGGTTCACGTCGTTGAAGTCGCGGCCGTACCACGCGGCGAGACCGTCGCCGATGCCGGTGATTTCACCGACATGCGGCCGCGCGGCGAGCGGTACGGAATTCAGGTAGCGCACGACGATGGTACGGCGCGCGGGCATCGTCTGCGGGCCGTTCAGGTACGCGCGCACCGATGCGGACGCGATCTGCCGCAGCTTCTCGGGCGGCGTCGCGGTGCGGCCCTCGGGCGAATGGCGGAACTTCTCGATCTGCGTCGCGAGCGTGCTGCCGCCCGGGCGCGCCTGATGGCGGTTGACGACGTGCAGTGCCTGGTCGGCGACCGCGCGCCCGAAGCGCCCCCAGTCGATTGCCGGGTTGCGGTTCGGCTCGTTCGCGTCGAGCAGGTAGCGATCCTCGATGAACAGCAGCGAATCCGCGACCACGGGCGGCACCATGTCGAAGTCGGCGTAGACGCGCTGCGGGAACACGGTCGTGAACAGCGGCGCGCCGGTCGAGTCGAACAGCATCAGGCCCGCCTGGTCCTTCTCTTCGAACGGCAGGAACAGCCCGCGATCGCCGAGCGACAGCATCCGCTGCGAATCGCGCGCCTGCTTGCTGACGACGAAGCCGCGCGCGAGCAGCCGCTCCTGGAACGCCGGAATCATCGCGTAGCCGAGGCGCTGGTCGTACGGGCCGTTGGCGGGGAAGCGGATGTGATCGCTCGGGCCCGTCTCGACCGTGTAGCCGACGTCGCGGGTGAGCTCGGACAGGTAGTGCGCCTGCAGCCGGGACGTTTCGATCTCGCTCTGCACGAGTCGCGCAACGATCGCCACGGCGATCAGCAGCGCGGCCAGCAAAGACCACTTGACCCACGTCCAGACCGATGCGAGACCGGTCACGCGCGGCAGGATACGATTCAGCGGCCGATTCATGGCGGCGTCTCCCTGAAGGCACGGGCTCCGGCCGCACCCCATTAAGGATTAGTGTAGTCCTCCGCAGCGGGCTGCCAAGGGCGTTCACTACCGAGATGCGCCGACGCAACGGGCGTGCCTGTGCGGTGGGGCAACCGGCGTTGCGGTGCGCCGTGGCGGCGTAACGTTTGCGCGTTTCAGGCCGGAGCACCCGCGTGGCAAGGGTGTCGGCGCGCAGGCCCGGGCGGCCGGCCGGGCGCACGATGCACCGGTTTCGTGCGGTGCGGCAGGGCGACAATTCGGGCCGGAACCCACCCTTAAAATCGTCGCTGTCGTATGAAGATGCTGCGGGTTTCCGCGATAGCCGCGCACGCCGGCCGCGGGTAGGATCGTCGGATGTGCGGCGCCTTTCCGCTTTCGCCGGGAGTCCCATGCCGATCCATCCCGTCGCGCTCGTGTGCACGGCCATCCTCGGGCTGCTGCTGTTCGGGCTCGGGCTCGTCGTGTCCGTCACGCGCTTTCGGTGCACCACCGGTTCCGGGTGTGCCCCCGATCCGGCGAACGGGTTGCACAAGATCGTGCGCGCGCATGGCAACACGGCGGAATACGCGCCGTTTCTCGCGGTGCTGTTTCTCTATTTCGGCACGCACGATCCATCGCGCGCGATCCTGGCGCTGATCGTCGCGGCGACCGTGTGCCGCTGTCTGCTCGTGATCGGATTGCTCGCGTGGCCGACGATGGCCAACCCGAATCCCGTCCGTTTCGTCGGCGCGCTCGGCACGTATCTGTGCGGCGCCGCGCTGTGTATCGCGTTGTTCGTCTGAGTGACGGCAAGCGGCGGCATACCGCACAAGTCCTGACGGGGCGGCCGCGGCGAGCGGTGATACGCCCGCGATCGACGGGCGGATTCCGACTGCCTGCGCGCTGCCGCGTTGCACGGCATTTCCGACGGAAGAGCCGACAACATGAGCCGCAAATTCATTCTGAAGGGCGACACGACCGACCACGGCGGCGTCGTGCTCGACGGGATCGCCAATTCGTCGTTCGACGGACGCGAACTCGCCTATCTCGGCGCGCCGGTGTTCTGCGCCGCCTGCAAGTCGCCGGGCGTGATCGTGTCGGACGGCGGCGAGCGGACGATGACCGTGATGGGCAAGGTCGTCGCGCTCGAACACGACCTGTGCCAGTGCCTGTGCACGCCGCAGCCGAAGCTGATCGCGTCGCAGGCCACGGGGACGATCACCGGATGAAACCCGCCGCGCGGATGCGGTTGCCATCCGCGCGGCGTCAGCGTACGGCCGCCGGCCGTCAGACGCTGCCTGCAGTTTCGATCACGAGGATGCGTGCTTCGCCGAGCGGATGCGCAACGTGCTCGGTACCGGCCGCCGCGTGGAACACGTCGCCCGTTTCGAGCACCGTCGCGTGCTCGACGCCTGCTTCGCGATAGCGCATCTCGACGCGACCGTCGAGCACTGCGAACACTTCCTCACCGTCGTTCACATGCCATCGATACGGCTGGTCGGTCCAGTGCAGGCGGACCGTGATGCCGTTGAGGTTCGCGATGTCGAGCGCGCCCCACGCACGGTCTGCGGTGAACGTGGCGCTGCGGATGATGTTCATCGATGGGTTCTCCGGCGCGAATGCGCGTCGTCTTCCAGTCTTCGAGTCAATGTCCCGACGTCCGCATTCAGCGCGACATCGCGCGCAGCGCCTGTTCGATCGTCTCCTTGCGTTTCGCGAAGCTGGCCGCCGACCGTTCGGTGACGCGCTTCACGACCGCTGCCGGCGCGGTGTCGGGTGAACCGGCGTCGAACGGCGGCGCGGGTGCGTATTCGAGCTGCAGCTGGATCGCCTGCGCTTCTTCTTCGCCGGCCAGCTCCGCGGCGATCGTCAGTGCGAAGTCGATGCCGGCCGTGACGCCGCCGCCCGTGATCAGGTTGCCGTCGCGCACGACGCGCTCGCGCACGGGCACCGCGCCGAGCGGTTCGAGCAGCGCATGGAACGCCCAGTGCGTCGTCGCGCGCCGCCCGCGCAGCAGGCCGGCGACGCCCAGCAGCAGCGCACCCGTACAGACCGACGTCACGTAGCGCGCGGCGGCCGCGCGCTGCTGCACGAATGCGATCGTCTCGGCATCGAGCAGCAGCGCGTTGATCCCGATCCCGCCCGGAATGCAGATCACGTCGAGCGGCGGGCAGTCGTCGAACGTGCAGGTCGGCGCGAGCGCGAGCCCGCTGCTCGACGCGACGGTGTCGCGCGACTTCCAGACCAGGTGGACAGTGGCGTCGGGCAGCGACGCGAGCACGTCGTGCGGGCCGGTGAGATCGAGTTGCTGGACGCCCGGAAACACGAGAAAGCCGATATGCAGGGTCATGCGAAAACTCCGAGTGGAAGGGGAACGAACCGTTGCGGGCACCGGATGGACAGATCGATTCTAGGCGCGTAGTGTTTGGCGAAATTGCCATATCACCCACGTTTTCAGCCAATCGCCATGCCTGCCGCTCCGCGTTCGATCCTGGTCCTCGCGTTCCCTCGTGCGCAACTGCTCGACGTGTCGGGGCCGCTGCAGGTGTTTGCGTCCGTCAACGAGCTCGCGCTGGAGCGCGGCCAGCCGGCGCCGTATGCGCCGCGCGTCATCGCGGCCGAGGCGGGGCCGGTCGAGACGTCGTCGGGCCTGGTCGTGATGGCGGAATCGCTGCGCTCGGCGGCACGTCATCCCGATACGCTGATCGTCGCCGGCGGCAAGGGCGTGCATGCGGCATCGAAGGATGCACGGCTGGTGCGTTGGGTGCAGCAGCAGGCGGCGCGCACACGGCGCGTGGCATCGGTCTGCACCGGCGCATTCCTGCTCGCCGAGGCCGGCCTGCTCGACGGGCGGCGTGCGGTCACGCACTGGGCGCGCTGCGACGAATTCGCGGCGCGCTATCCGAACGTGCGCGTCGAATCCGATCCGATCTTCATCCGCGAAGGCGCGCTGTGGACTTCGGCCGGCGTGACGGCCGGCATCGATCTCGCGCTCGCGCTGGTCGAGGAGGATCTCGGGCGGGCGACCGCGCTCGACGTCGCGCGCGAACTCGTCGTGTTCCTGAAGCGCCCGGGCGGGCAGGCCCAGTTCAGCACGATGCTGTCGATGCAGCGCACCGACGACCGGTTCGGCGAACTGCACGCGTGGATGGCCGAGCACCTGGCGGACGACCTGTCGGTGCCCGCGCTGGCCGAGCGCGTGCGCATGAGCGAGCGCAGCTTCGTGCGCCACTACCGCGCGGGAACCGGCCGCACGCCCGCGCGCGCGGTCGAGCAGATTCGCGTCGAGGCCGCGCAGCGCCTGCTCGGCGAAACGGCATGGCCCGTCAAGCGGATCGCCGCGCGTTGCGGCTTCGGCTCGGAGGAGACGCTGCGACGCTGTTTCGTGCGCGTGCTGGGTGTGTCGCCGCAGGGATATCGCGACCGATTCGTGCGGTAACGCACGACGGGCGGCTGCGATCGGGGCCGGAACGATTGCCGGGTGAGACTGAACGGAAATCGATCGTTTTCCAGTCCGAAACGCCGAAACTATTCAGGATCGTAGAACAATGGGTGGGGGCTTGTGCCGCGGCCGTCGCGCGCTCTATTCTGTTTCGTTGGCGATTCGAAGGGGGAGCAGCATGGACCGAATCCAGGCAATGGAAGTTTTTACCCGGGTGGTCGACGCGAACAGCTTCACGCGTGCGGCCGACACGCTCGCGATGCCGCGCGCATCGGTGACGACCATCATCCAGAACCTCGAGGCGCTGCTCGGCGTGCGCCTGATGCACCGGACGACGCGCAGGCTGTCGCTGACGCCGGAAGGGGCGGCGTACTACGAGCATTGCATGAAGATCATCTCGGAGATCGCGGAGGCCGACGCGAGTTTCCAGACCGGCAACCGCAAGCCGAGCGGCGTGCTGCGTGTCCACATGCCGAGTTCGCTCGGGCGGCGCATCGTGCTGCCGTCGCTGTCGATTTTCCGGCAGCGCTATCCGGACATCACGCTCGAACTGGGGCTCTCCGATCGCTACGTGGATCCGGTCGAGGAGGGCATCGACTGCATGATCCGGGTCGGGCCGCTCGAGGATTCGTCGATGGTCGCGCGGCGGATCGGGATGCTGAAGCGCGTGACGTGTGCGTCGCCCGATTACCTCGCGCGTCACGGCGAGCCGCACGAGATTGCCGATCTCGCCGAGCATCACGCGGTGAATTTCCGTTCGAGCCACGGCGCGCGGGCGATTCCGTGGGTGTTCATGATCGACGGCAAGCCGTTCGAGGTGCGGATGAACGGAAGTGTCACGGTCAACGATTCGGATGCCTATGTGACGTGCGGGCTCGAAGGGTTCGGGATGATCCAGCCGACGCTGTTCATGGTGCTGCCGAACCTGCTCGACGGCTCGCTGGTCGAGGTGCTGCCGGACTGCAATCCGAAGCCGAAGCCGATCTCGATCGTCTATCCGCACAACCGGCATCTGTCGCAGAAGGTGCGCGTGTTCGCCGACTGGATCGCGGAGGTGTTCGAGTCGACGCCGTCGCTGGAGGGCGGGGAGAACTGGCGCGGGCGGGTGGGGGGCAAGGCGCCGGAGGCGCGGCGCGGAGCGGTGGCGGCGTAGGGGGCCGGGGCGCGCCGGCCTGCGCCGATATGTCGATCAGCCGGTGCACGGTTGCCCGGGTCTGGATTGGGACACCTGAAGCGAGCAGGAACAATCCCGAACGCTTACCTTCGCGGCAGCGTACCTGCAACCCGGGCAGCTTCCCGCTCACAAGCGCAGAAAGACCCGCACATGCGCCTGTTGACCGCGTCAGGATCGTGCGCCGCATCCAGACTCGCGAAACTGCGCGTACTCACCCAGCAAGACCGATGGGCGAGAGCATGCCGCCATGGACGCGCCTCATGAGGTCGAGAATGCGTCACGAGAACTCGAATCGGCGATCCATGCCGCTGGTGGCGATGTGAATCATGCCAAGACACCGGAGCAGTGCAGGACAGCCAGACGTGCGGCTGGCCAAACGTGTCATCCGGAAGAATCGCCTGCTACGGCAACTTGCTCAGGCCAGGCTCCGTCAGATCGAAGCCACCGCGAAGCGCACGCGCATCTGAAAGCGGCCGCGTGCAGCTGTCGTCCCTCGGGCGGCTTACTCGACGTTTGGCGCAGCCTCGGCCAATAGCGGACAGTCAAGCCGCCTCGCCATTGCGCGACGAGTCCTGCGATCCTCTCCTGTGGCTCGACCTATCGGGAACTGGTCAGCGCGCCCCGTAGCGAAACCTTGTTCGACACTTCGAGCTTGATGTAGCACTCACGAAGGTAGCCGCGCACGGTTGCGGGTGCCAACCCGAGCTCGCGTGCAATTTCCTTGTACGACAGCCCGTCGGCATAGGCACGTGCAACCATTTCTTCCCGACGCGTGAGTCCGTGTGCCGAGCGGGGCTCGAGAGTCAGTGAGCAGGTGGTCTCCGTGCTGCGAGACGCGGATACATCCAGCACATGGCCCTGCCACGTTCCGTGGCCACGCCGGACCAGCTCTTGTAGCGCCTGGGGCAGGCGTCCTCCGGTCCATTCGGGAAACTCGCGCATCAGCATGCGGCAGAACGCGGGCGTCGCATGTTCCAGCCATGCGTGCTCGTTGACGTCGGCACACCACGCTCGCTTGGTCGCTATGTCCTTCTTCCAATTCTGGCGCTCGAGCTGCTTCTCGGCCATGAACAGGTGAGGCACAAGCAGCTCGACCAGTGCGCGATCGTCTTCGGTGAATACCGGTTGACTGCTGTCACGGTAGATCGAAAGGAAGCGTCCGAGGCCCGTATCTTCGTCGAAGATCGCGGTGCAGAGCGCGTAGGCCAATCCATAGCGTTCGTCGAAGTCGCCCGGCCGGGTGTCGGCCTCGTAGAGCATCGTCACACCGGGATGCTCTGCAACGGTGTATGCCAACGTATCCACGTCGGCAATCGCTTGCCAGTGGTCGGCGAAGGCAAGCGGAAGCCGATGCAAATAGCCTCGAACCACCCTCGGCGAATTGCCGTGCATATGCGCCAACCCCCACCACGCCGAACTCATCGGTAAATGCGCTTCCAGCAATTCGAGCGCTCGCGCGCAGAACTTCTCGCTCGGCAATTCCTCCGGAAGCCGATGCCAGGCCAGCAACAAGGATGACAGGGCGGCGAGTTGCACTTTGGGGGAGCCCTGCAGCGGCAGGTTTCAATTCAATCACGGGATGACGAGGGGATTCTACGCCGCCGTCATCGGGTCGGCATCCACACTTGTGCCCCGTGCAATTGCAGGGTTCCGCATGCGCCCGTCAGCTGATGAACTTGCCTCCCGGCCGCAACGATGCGGATCAAGCCGGCGGCATTTCCAGCCAATGAGGAGGACAGAAGGCAATGCATGTCAGAACCCGTAGCGTCGCAATATTCTGCGCCGTGGCAGTTGCGGCGATCAGTGCGCTCAGCGGTTGTGGGAGCGAGGATAGCGGCTCAAGCACGGTTGCTCCACTGGTGCTTCCCAATCCGGAGAACATGTTCTCCTGGTCGACTCAGGAAAAGGTCATCGGCTTCAGTCACAGCGCTGATTTATTCAGTACCGAGTCATTCAGGCACGGGGGGAACGTTTTGCCGCTTCCCGCCGCAAGCGGCGACTTGCAAACGCGTGCGCAGGCCGTCACGTATCAGTACGGGCACAACGCGGACGGCACGCCAAAGCGCAATACCGTCGATGACTACATGGCGCACAACCAGGCCACGGGTCTGCTGGTCATCAAGAATGGGGCCGTCGTCCTGGAGAAGTACGCCATGGGCATCGACAGCACGACAGTGTGGGACGGCAAGTCGGTGTCCAAATCGGTCACCTCGACCCTGCTGGGCGCCGCTATCAAGGACGGCTATATCGCAAGTCTTGACGACCCGGTCGAGAAGTACGTCCCGGAGCTCAACGGGTCCGCCTACCAAGGGGTGTCCCTTCGCAACATGTTGCGCATGGCATCCGGCGTTGTCTGGGACGAGAACTATCTGCACCCCAACGCCGACGTGGTCGCGTTGTTGCGTTGCCAGAGCGGCAGTAGCGACGTCCCCACGTGCATCCTGAACCATATGAAGACGTTGCCGCGTGCGGTGGATCCCGCAACCGGGCAGCCAGCCGTGCCGGGCGCCGTATTCAACTACAGCACGGGCGAAGCGTATTTGAGCGGTCTGGTTGTGCAGCGGGCCACGGGTCGGACGCTCGCCAAGTACCTCGAGCAGAAGATTTGGCAGCCTTGGGGAATGGAAGGTGACGGCAATTGGTGGACCTGGAACGGTGTGTCGTTTGGCGGGGGCGGTTTCAATGCCACCCTGCGGGACTTTGGGCGCTTTGGACTGTTCGTCCTCAACAATGGCGTGCTGTCCGATGGCACTGCGGTACTTCCCGACAATTGGGTACGTGACGCGACAACGTGGACGTCGGCGTCGGCAGCGCCGTCGTATGCCGACAACGGCCAGTATGGGTACATGTGGTGGTTCGTCCCTTCGTACGATGACGGCGTCCACCAACCGGCACCGATGTATGCCGATATCGGGGCCCCGCTGCAAAACACGACCAATCCGTCGGGCGCGGTTCCGGTCCAGGGGCGCGCGCCAGTCCAGGGGCAGTTAGGCTCGGTATCCGATTGGACGTTTGCTGCAATCGGCATCTATGGCCAGATGATCGCGATCAACCAAAAGGAGAAACTGGTGGTCGTTCAGTGGTCCGTCTGGGACAAGCCCGACCCGAGTTGCTGTGATGCGTCGGACGTCGCGTACGACGCCAGCAATCCCTACGACGAGAAAGCGACGTTCCTGAACGCGATGCTGGTTGCATTGCACTGACGCAGGCCAACGAGGTCACGCACGGCTCGGCAGTGTGGCGCCTGCTGAGCGCGGCAGGGGTGGTTGCGCGAATTCGGACCACCGGGCAATTGGAATGCCGGGGCTGAGCCGGTGATAAGGAAGGCAAGGACCGAGACGTGACGACTTCGAACGCGTCGGGATCATTCGTGCCGAGTCATCGGTTGATTTCCCTTGGGCGAGAACGGCTCGGCGCGGGCAGGACGAGGCGAAGCAATGGAAATGGACGTCACACCGGGAGAGGCGCAGATTCAAGCCCGGAAAATGAAAAAGCCGCTGTTCCTTTCAGAACAGCGGCTCTCGCATTTGGTGGCGAATCAGGGATTCGAACCCCGGACCTGCGGATTATGATTCCGTCGCTCTAACCGACTGAGCTAATTCGCCGAAGAAATGAATTATGGAGAATGCCGGCCTGGCTGTCAACACCTTTTTTCATCATCCGTGAAAAAAGGTGCCGGCGGCCCGTGCCGGCCTCGTTGCGGGGCGGGTTGCCGTTCACCGGAACCCGCCTGCCACCCGACCTCAATCCTGCGCGTAGATGTTCGAGTCCTTCGTCTCCTTGACGAACAGCAGGCCGATCACGAACGTGCCCAGCGCGATCACGATCGGATACCAGAGGCCCGAGTAGATGTTGCCCTTCGCCGCGACGATCGCGAACGCGGTCGCCGGCAGGAAGCCGCCGAACCAGCCGTTGCCGATGTGATAGGGCAGCGACATCGACGTGTAGCGGATCCGCGTCGGGAACATCTCGACCAGCATCGCGGCGATCGGGCCGTAGACCATCGTCACGTAGATCACGAGGATCGTCAGGACCACGATCGTCATCGGCCAGTTGAGCTGCGCCGGGTCGGCCTTCGCCGGGTAGCCGGCCGCCTTCAGCGTCGACGCGAGCGTCTTGTCGAATGCCGCGCCCTGCGCCTTCGCGTCGGCCGCCTTGCCTTCATAGGCCGGGACCACCGTGTCGCCCACCTTGATCTGGGCGGTCGTGCCGGCCGGTGCCGCGACGTTCTCGTAGTTCAGGCCGGCCTTCGCGAGCGCGCTCTTTGCGACGTCGCACGAGTTCGTGAACTTCGACGTGCCCACCGGGTTGAACTGGAACGAGCAGGCGGCCGGATCGGCGATGACCGTGATTGGCGCCTTCTGCGTCGCGATCTCGAGCTGCGGGTTCGCGTAGTGCGTGAGCGCCTTGAACAGCGGGAAGTAGGTCAGTGCCGCGATCAGGCAGCCCGCGAGGATGATCGGCTTGCGGCCGATCTTGTCCGACAGCGAACCGAAGAACAGGAAGAACGGCGTGCCGATCAGGAGCGCGATCGCGATCAGGATGTTCGCGCTTGCACCGTCCACCTTCAGCGTCTGCGTGAGGAAGAACAGCGCGTAGAACTGGCCCGTGTACCACACGACGGCCTGGCCGGCGGTCAGGCCGACGAGCGCGAGGATCACGATCTTCAGGTTCTTCCACTGGCCGAACGCCTCGGTCAGCGGCGCTTTCGACGTCTTGCCTTCCGCCTTGATGCGCATGAACACCGGCGATTCGTTCAGCTGCATCCGGATCCACACCGACACCGCGAGCAGCAGGATCGACGCGACGAACGGCACGCGCCAGCCCCAGCTGCCGAACGCTTCCTCGCCGATGAAGGTGCGCACGCCGAGGATCACGAGCAGCGACAGGAACAGGCCGAGCGTGGCGGTCGTCTGGATCCACGCGGTGTAGAAGCCGCGACGGTTGGCCGGCGCGTGCTCGGCGACGTAGGTCGCCGCGCCGCCGTATTCGCCGCCGAGCGCGAGACCCTGCAGCAGCCGCATCGCGATGAAGATCACGGGCGCGGCGATGCCGATCGACGCGTAGCCGGGCAGGAAGCCGACCACGAACGTCGAGATGCCCATGATCACGATCGTCACGAGGAACGTGTGCTTGCGGCCGACCATGTCGCCGAGCCGGCCGAACACGATCGCGCCGAACGGCCGCACCGCGAAGCCTGCAGCGAAGCCGAGCAGCGTGAAGATGAAGGCGGCGGTCGGATTGACGCCGGAGAAGAAACTCTTGCTGATGTAGGCCGCGAGCGAGCCGGCCAGGTAAAAGTCGTACCACTCGAACACGGTGCCGAGCGACGACGCGAAGATCACCTTCTTCTCTTCGCCCGTCATCGGCGCGTGCGAAATTTGCCCGCCTAACGTTGCCATGAGTCGTCTCCAAGTCCCTTGATATAGATATGCGGCCGCCTTGGGTGAGCGGGCCTGTGGACGATTATTGGTACGGAAACTTACGGCGGACTGACTCGCGCGCGCAAAACGACTGCGCGTTAACCCGCGTCGAATCGGTCGCTTTGTGTGTTTATCGTGCTTCGAACGTCCGGCAAATCGCCGGTTTCGTTGCAATTGCGGCGTGCTGCTGCGGCGCGCGTCAGGGTTAATCCGGGGCGGTGTCGGTCAGCGGCAGGCTGATGCGCACGAGCGTGCCGGCGAGGCGCGGTGCGTGCTGGTACACGTGATCATCGAGCGTCAGCGTGCCGCCGTGCTGCGTGGCGATCTCGCGCACGATTGCGAGCCCGAGGCCGCTGCCATCGCCTTCGCGGCCGAGGATCCGGTAGAAGCGCTCGACGACGCGCTCGCGTTCGGCGGCCGGGATGCCCGGCCCGGTGTCCTCGACTTCAAGATGCACGAGCCGCGCCGCGGGCTCGGCGGACACGCGCACCGTGATGCGGCCGCCTTCCGGCGTGTAGCGGATCGCGTTGTCGATCAGGTTGCCGAGCATCTCGCGCAGCATCACCGGATTGCCGTCGACGTCGAGCGGCCTGTCGTCCGGCGGGTCCGGCGGGCCTTCGTAGCCGAGATCCATCCGTTTCGCGAGCGCGGCCTGCACCCAGTCGCGCACCGCGCGCCGCGCGAGCGTGGCGATCTCGACCGGCTCGAACGTCAGCCCGCTCGCGCGGTTCTCGGCGCGCGCAAGCGCAAGCAACTGCGTGACGAGCCGTGCGGCCTGCTCGGAGCTCGTCGCGATCTGCTCGAGCGAGCGCTGCACGTCGGGCGGGACGGGGTGGCGCAGCGCGAACTCGGCCTGCGTGCGCAGGCCCGCGAGCGGCGTCTTCATCTGGTGCGCGGCGTCAGCGATGAAGCGCTTTTGCAGCGCCATGTTCTGTTCGAGACGCGCGAGCAGGTCGTTGAACGACGTGACGAGCGGCTCGATCTCGGGCGGCGCGCGCTGCGCCTCGACGGGCGACAGGTCGTCGGGCCGCCGCGCGCGGATGTGCGCTTGCAGCGCGTTGAGCGGCGCGAGCCCGCGCGACAGCCCGAACCAGACCAGCAGGATCGCGAGCGGCAGGATCACGAACTGCGGCAGGATCACGCCCTTGATGATGTCGTTCGCGAGCGCGTTGCGCTTGTCCAGCGTTTCGCCGACCTGCACGAGCACGGGCTGCGTGCTGCCCGGTTGCGGCAGCGCGACCGTCGTATAGGCGACACGCACGTCGTTGCCGCGCAGCAGGTCGTCGCGAAACATGACGACGCCTGGCGGCGGGCGATCCTCGTCGCGCGGCAGCGGCATGTCGGCTTCGCCCGCGACCAGCTCGCCGCGCGTGCCGAGCACCTGGAAGTAAACGCTGTCGACGTTGTCCGCGCGCAGGAAGTCGCGCGTCTGCTCCGGCAGCGTCAGCTCGGCGACGCCGTTCACCGGGTGGATCTGCCGTGCGAGCACGTACGCGTTGGTCTCGAGCGCGCGGTCGAACGGGCCGTTCGCGATCGTCTTCGCGACCAGATAGGTGACGGCGATGCTCATCGGCCACAGCAGCAGCAGCGGCGCGAGCATCCAGTCGAGGATCTCGCCGAACAGCGAGCGCGGGCGCGGTGCTTCGGGCGCATCGGTTTCGTCGGGCGGCGCGAACGGGTTCTCGTAGCGCGCGTCGCGCGCCTCGTCGGCGGCCGACGACGGCGCGCCGGTCGGGTGGCGGGAATGGGCCGGCGTGGCCATCGCGGCGACGCCCGGGTTCAGCGCAGCGGCGTGCCGGCCACCGCGGGCTGGGGCGCTGCCGTGTCGGCCGGCGCGGCGGGCGCGACCTTCTCGAGGCAATAGCCGAGACCGCGCACGGTCGAGATCCGCACGCCGCTGGGTTCGATCTTCTTGCGCAGCCGGTGTACGTAGACTTCGATCGCGTTGTTGCTGACTTCCTCGCCCCATTCACAGAGATGGTCGACGAGCTGCTCCTTCGACACGAGCCGGCCGATCCGCTGCAGCAGCACCTCGAGCAGGCCGAGCTCGCGCGCGGAGAGGTCGAGCACGTGATCGTTCGCATAGGCGATGCGGCCGACCTGGTCGAACGCGAGCGAGCCGTGGCGCACGACGGTCGGGCCGCCGCCCGCGCCGCGCCGGGTCAGCGCGCGCACGCGCGCCTCGAGCTCGTTGAGCGCGAACGGCTTGGCCATGTAGTCGTCGGCGCCGAGGTCGAGCCCCTTCACGCGCTCGTCGACGCTGTCGGCGGCCGTCAGGATCAGTACGGGGAGGTTGGAATTGCGGGCGCGCAGGCGCCTGAGCACGTCGAGCCCGGGCATTTTCGGGAGCCCGAGATCAAGGATCAGCAGGTCGAATGTCTGCATCGACAGCGCCGTATCGGCGTCGACGCCGGTCTTCACGTGGTCGACCGCATAGCCCGATTGGCGGAGTGACCGGGTGAGGCCGTCCGCGAGTATGCTGTCGTCTTCCGCGATGAGAATTCGCATGGTGCTGACCGATGGCCGGCAGGGCGTTCGCGCCGGCCGGCTGTCTCCGAAGTTATTCGTGTACAACGCAGCCTGCATTGCGGGCTTGCACAAAACACTGTTTTTTTATACAGTGTCTGCATTCGTGGGCGGCGCTTGAAAGCGGGCGCGCCTCTAACAGACGCTGCTCATCATAGCAAAGGACGATTCATGGAAGATAGCAAGAAGGGCTCCGGGATGACCGCCGAGAAGAGCAAGGCGCTGGCCGCCGCGCTTGCCCAGATCGAGAAGCAGTTCGGCAAGGGCTCGATCATGCGTATGGGCGACGGCGAGGCGACGGAGAACATCCAGGTCGTGTCCACGGGCTCGCTCGGTCTCGATATCGCGCTCGGCGTCGGCGGCCTGCCGCGCGGCCGGGTGGTCGAGATCTACGGTCCGGAATCGTCCGGTAAAACCACGCTCACGCTGCAGGTCATCGCCGAACTGCAGAAGATCGGCGGCACGGCAGCGTTCATCGACGCCGAGCACGCGCTCGATGTTCAATATGCTGCGAAGCTCGGCGTGAACGTGCCGGAGCTGCTGATCTCGCAGCCGGACACCGGCGAGCAGGCGCTTGAAATCACCGACGCGCTGGTGCGCTCGGGCTCGATCGACATGATCGTCATCGACTCGGTCGCGGCGCTCGTGCCGAAGGCCGAAATCGAAGGCGAGATGGGCGATTCGCTGCCGGGTCTGCAGGCCCGCCTGATGTCGCAGGCGCTGCGCAAGCTGACCGGCACGATCAAGCGCACGAACTGCCTCGTGATCTTCATCAACCAGATCCGGATGAAGATCGGCGTGATGTTCGGCAACCCGGAAACCACGACGGGCGGTAACGCGCTGAAGTTCTACTCGTCGGTGCGTCTCGACATCCGCCGGATCGGCTCGATCAAGAAGAACGACGAGGTGATCGGCAACGAAACCCGCGTGAAGGTCGTCAAGAACAAGGTGTCGCCGCCGTTCCGCGAAGCGATCTTCGACATCCTGTATGGCGAAGGCATTTCGCGTCAGGGCGAGATCATCGATCTCGGCGTGCAGGCGAAGATCGTCGACAAGGCGGGTGCCTGGTACAGCTACAACGGCGAGAAGATTGGCCAGGGCAAGGACAACGCGCGTGAATTCCTGCGCGAGAATCCGGAAATCGCACGCGAGATCGAGAACCGCATTCGCGAATCGCTCGGCGTGGTCGCCATGCCCGATGGTGCAGGCCAGGACGAAGCCGAGGCGATGGACGAAGAAGAGTGATGGTCGGGCGCCGAGGTCAGGCTGGCGAGCCGGAGGAGAGCGACGTGCCCGAAACGGCAGGTCGCTCCGGCCGGCGAGCCGGATCCTCGGGCGCCGATCGGCGGGGCGCGGGCAGCGATGCCGCGAACCGTATCGCGACGAGGGCATCCGACGATGCCCTCGTTTCGTTTGAGATTGCCGCACCGGACGATCCGTTCGACGACGATGAATCGTTCGACGCGCACGACCGCTCCCGTCGTCGCGTGTCCGGCGTCAGCTTCCCGGGCGATCGCGCAGCCGACGCATCGGCGCCGGCCAGGGAAGATGTCTATACGCGCAGCAGCCAGCATCCGCGTCGCACGCGTCGCGCGTCGGGCGCTTCCTCCAGTGCTTCGTCAGGTGACGCACCGGGCGCTACCGAGCGCAAGTCGTCGAAGCCTCAGCGATCATTGAAGGGCCGCGCGCTCGGTTATCTGTCGAGGCGCGAATACAGCCGCGCGGAACTCGCGCGCAAGCTCACGCCCTACGTCGGCGAAGACGAATCCGTCGAGCCGGTGCTCGATGCGCTGGAACAGGAAGGCTGGCTGTCCGATGCGCGCTTTGCCGAGAGCCTCGTGCATCGCCGCGCGTCGCGTGTCGGTGTCGCACGCATCGTCAGCGAGCTGAAGCGTCATGCGGTGGGCGACACGCTCGTCGAGGAAGTGAACGCACAGCTCCGCGAGACCGAATGGGCGCGTGCGCAGGCGGTCTGGCGCAAGAAATTCGGTGCACTGCCGCAAACGCCGGCCGAGCGTGCGAAGCAGGCGCGCTTTCTCGCTGCGCGCGGCTTCTCGAGCGCGACCATCGTGAAGTTGCTGAAGGTCGGCGACGATTTCCCGATCGACGACTGACCGCGCCGATCGCGCGCGTGGCGCGCGATTTTGCTGCAACGCAACCACTTCCGGACAGGCGGGAATACCCGCCGTCGCGTCAAACTGTCTCAAATACCCAATATGCTAAAATCCACGGGTTTTCCTCTTCGGCCTCAACTTCCAGCATGCCGCTATCCGAGCCCGTGCCCCGTCAGTTGCGACATCAACGCGCAATCCGAGCGGAAGCTTACGAGCGCGGCGACGGCTTGTGGGACATCGAAGCCTGCCTGACCGACCACAAGCCGCGCGATGTCGCGCTTGCGTCGGGCATCCGGCCCCAGGGCCTGCCGATCCACGAACTCTGGCTGCGCGTGACTATCGATCGTGACCTCAATGTCGTCGACGCCGAAGCGTCTTCGGAATGGGTTCCCTATCCCGGTCACTGTCAATCCGCCCCTCCCGCCTATCGGGCCCTCATCGGGCTCAATCTCTTCCGCAATTTCCGCCGCAACGCGAACCGGCTGCTCGCCGGCGTCGCAGGCTGCTCCCATCTCACCGAACTGTGCGCCGTGCTGCCGACGGCAGCGATCCAGGCGTTCGCCGGTGATGTGTGGAACGTGCGCGAGGAGGGTGGCGAAGGGCCGGATCACGACGGCGTGCACGACGAAGCGCCTTTCCAGCTCGGCCGCTGCCGGGCGTTGCGCTTCGACGGCGAGGTCGTGCGGCAGTACTACCCGCGCTGGTATGGCGCGAGCCGGCCGGACGTGCCCGGTGAAGGCAGCACGAAGGAATGAACGGAAATCATTCGAAGAAGCGTCTAAAGCGACTTTTCATCCAACTCTCAGACTGAAGGGAATCACGCATGAAGATTCACGAGTACCAGGGTAAGGAAATCCTGCGGAAATTCGGAGTCGCGGTACCGCGCGGCAAGCCGGCGTTCTCGGTTGACGAGGCCGTCAAGGTGGCAGAAGAGCTCGGCGGCCCGGTGTGGGTCGTGAAGGCTCAGATTCACGCGGGTGGCCGTGGCAAGGGCGGCGGCGTGAAGGTGGCGAAGTCGATCGAGCAGGTTCGCGAATACGCGAACCAGATCCTCGGCATGCAGCTCGTCACGCACCAGACCGGTCCGGAAGGCCAGAAGGTCAACCGTCTGATGGTCGAAGAAGGCGCCGACATCAAGCAGGAACTGTATGTCAGCCTCGTCGTCGATCGCGTGACGCAAAAGATCGTTCTGATGGGTTCGAGCGAAGGCGGCATGGACATCGAAGAAGTTGCCGAAAAGCACCCGGAACTGATCCACAAGGTCATCGTCGAGCCGTCGACGGGCCTGCTCGACGCTCAGGCCGACGACCTCGCCGCGAAGATCGGCGTGCCGGCTGCTTCGATTCCGCAAGCACGCGCGATCCTGCAAGGCCTGTACAAGGCATTCTGGGAAACCGACGCATCGCTGGCTGAAATCAACCCGCTGAACGTCGCCGGCGACGGCAAGGTCATCGCACTCGACGCGAAGTTCAACTTCGACTCGAACGCGCTGTTCCGCCACCCGGAAATCGTCGCGTACCGCGATCTGGACGAAGAAGATCCGGCTGAAATCGAAGCGTCGAAGTTCGACCTCGCGTACATCTCGCTCGACGGCAACATCGGCTGTCTCGTGAACGGCGCAGGCCTGGCAATGGCGACGATGGACACCATCAAGCTGTTCGGCGGCGAGCCGGCGAACTTCCTGGACGTCGGCGGTGGCGCGACGACCGAGAAGGTCACGGAAGCGTTCAAGCTGATGCTGAAGAACCCGGATCTGAAGGCGATCCTCGTGAACATCTTCGGCGGCATCATGCGCTGCGACGTGATCGCGGAAGGCGTGATCGCCGGTTCGAAGGCCGTGAACCTGAACGTGCCGCTCGTCGTGCGCATGAAGGGCACGAACGAGGACCTCGGCAAGAAGATGCTGGCCGATTCGGGCCTGCCGATCATCTCGGCGGACAGCATGGAAGAAGCTGCGCAGAAGGTTGTCGCGGCTGCCGCAGGCAAGTAAGCGCGCGCTAATGAACACGCATGGCGGCGCGGTTCGCTCGCGACGCCAATCGAACAGAGGTCAAAATACATGTCGATTCTGATCAACAAGGACACGAAGGTCATCACGCAGGGCATTACCGGCAAAACCGGTCAGTTCCATACGCGCGCCTGCCGTGAATACGCAAACGGCCGCGAAGCATTCGTCGCGGGCGTGAACCCGAAGAAGGCCGGCGAAGATTTCGAAGGCATTCCGATCTACGCAAGCGTCAAGGAAGCGAAGGCAGAAACCGGCGCGACCGTGTCGGTCATCTACGTTCCGCCGGCAGGCGCAGCGGCTGCGATCTGGGAAGCGGTCGAAGCCGATCTGGATCTCGCGATCTGTATCACGGAAGGCATTCCCGTCCGCGACATGATCGAAGTGAAGGACCGCATGCGTCGCGAAGGCCGCAAGACGCTGCTGCTCGGGCCGAACTGCCCGGGCACGATCACGCCGGACGAGCTGAAGATCGGCATCATGCCGGGTCACATCCACCGCAAGGGCCGCATCGGCGTCGTGTCGCGTTCGGGCACGCTGACGTATGAAGCGGTTGCTCAGCTGACGGCACTCGGCCTCGGCCAGTCGTCGGCAGTCGGTATCGGCGGCGACCCGATCAACGGTCTGAAGCACATCGACGTGATGAAGATGTTCAACGACGATCCGGATACGGATGCGGTCGTGATGATCGGCGAAATCGGTGGTCCGGACGAAGCCAATGCGGCAGAGTGGATCAAGGACAACATGAAGAAGCCGGTCGTCGGCTTCATCGCTGGCGTCACGGCGCCTCCGGGCAAGCGCATGGGCCACGCCGGCGCGCTGATCTCGGGCGGTGCGGATACGGCCGAAGCGAAGCTGGAAATCATGGAAGCGTGCGGCATCACCGTCACGCGCAACCCGTCGGAAATGGGCCGTCTGCTGAAGAAGGCGCTGTAATATTTCCCCTGGGTTCGTCCTGCAGAAAACGCCGGCTTTGCCGGCGTTTTTTGTTATGCTCGCGCAATGAATTCGTAAGCACCGGGCATGCATCGCGCATGTGCCGGCGATGAACCGGGCCGCCTGCGAGGCGGCCGCCGTCCTGCCCGTCACGCCATGCTCGAATTCCTGACGTCGCTCCACTGGGGCGCCGTATTCCAGATCATCATCATCGATATCCTGCTCGGCGGTGACAACGCGGTCGTGATCGCGCTCGCCTGCCGCAACCTGCCCGCGAACCAGCGGCTGCGCGGTGTCATCTGGGGCACCGCGGGAGCGATCGTGCTGCGCATCGCGCTGATCACGTTCGCAGTCGCGCTGCTCGACGTGCCGTTCCTGAAGCTCGGTGGCGGGCTGCTGCTGCTGTGGATCGGCATCAAGCTGATGGCGCCGGCCGCCGACGCGCACGACGACATCAAGCCGGCCAGCCGGCTGTGGGACGCGGTGAAGACGATCGTGATCGCCGATGCCGTGATGAGCCTCGACAACGTGATCGCGATCGCCGGCGCGGCCGAGCAGGCCGACCCGTCGCACCGGATCGCGCTCGTGATCTTCGGGCTCGTCGTCAGCGTGCCGATCATCGTGTGGGGCAGCACGCTGGTGCTGAAACTGCTCGACCGCTTCCCCGTAGTCGTCGCGTTCGGCGCCGGGCTGCTCGGCTGGATCGCGGGCGGGCTGATCGTGAACGACCCGGTCGGTGATCGCTGGCCGGTGCTCGATACGCCGGAGGCCCTCTACGGCGCGAGCATCACGGGCGCGCTGTTCGTCGTGGCGATCGGTTACACGCTCAGGAAGCGCCGCGACGTACCGCACGCGCACTGACATTGGCCGTCCGGCCGACTGCCGGATTCACGGCCCGCTGGCTACGATCGAGACGCCTGCCTTTATCGGCAGGCGTTTTTCGTTTCCGGAGCCTGCCATGTTCGAAGCCTTTTCCATTTCCCTGTTCCGCCGCGTTGCCGCCGATCTGCGGCGCGCGAACCGGCCGTCGCCGCGCTGGCGGCTGGCCGGCTTCACGCTGATCGAACTGATGATCGTGCTGGCGATCGTCGGCGTGATCGCAGCCTATGCGATTCCCGCGTACCAGGATTACCTGGCGCGCTCGCGCGTCGGCGAGGGGCTCGCGCTCGCGTCGTCCGCGCGGCTTGCCGTTGCCGACAATGCCGCAAGCGGCACGAGCCTCGATGGCGGCTACAGCCCGCCGGCCGCGACCCGCAACGTCGAATCCGTCGCGATCAACGGCGAGACCGGCCAGATCACGGTCGCATTCACCACGCGCGTCGCCGCGGCCGGCACCAATACGCTGGTGCTCGTGCCGTCCGCGCCCGACAAGGCCGATGCGCCCACCGCGCGCGTGCCGCTCAAAAAGGGCGCGATGCAGGCCGGTGCGATCGCGTGGGAGTGCTTCGCCGCGGGCAAGGATGCGTCGTCGCTGCCGGCGCCGGGGGCGGGGCCGTTGCCGGGCGACGCCGCGACGCTGCCTGCGAAATATGCGCCGGCGGAGTGCCGCGCGTAGTGCTGGCGGCGGGGCAGGGCGGCGCGGGCAGCATGCCGGCCGCCGCTTCAGCCGGCCCGGGCGGCCGCCCTGCGTCGGGTCGCGGCGCGAAGGCCCCGCACAGAGGAGGGAAAGTTTTGTATAGTGCGCCGGTTGCTGACATCCGGTTCGCTCATGCCTTCCACTTTTTCCCGTTCGTTGCCGCTCGTTGCACTGGCTGTCGCCCTGATCGTGCCGTACGCAATCACGAATCACACGTATCCGATCCCGACCTTCTATTCCGAGTTTTCCGCGCTGGTGCTGTATCTGCTGGTGGGGGTGTCCGTCGTGCTGCTCGCGCGCACGGGTCGCCCGGCCGAGCCGTTTGCGGCGCCGGCCGCGTTCGTCGCGCCGCTCGGGTTCGCCGTGGTGCTCATCGCGCAGGTCGCGCTGATTCCGCTCAAGGTACCGTCGATGAACTGGCTGGCGGTCGGCTATCTCGCCGCCGCGCTGGTCGCGATGCAGGCCGGCTATGCGCTCGCGCGCGACGGGCTGGCCGAGGCCGTGTCGCGGATGATGGCCGGTGCGCTACTCATCGGCGGCGTGTTCGCGGTCGGTACCCAGATCGCGCAGTTGTTCCACCTCGAGTCGGCGCTGTCGCCGTTCGTCGTGATGTACAACGTCGCGGTCGAGCGCCGTCCGTACGGCAACATGGCGCAGGCGAACCATCTGGCCAGCTACATCGCGTTCGCGCTCGCAGGCGCGCTGTATCTCGTGCAGACGCGCCGGCTCGCGGTATGGGCGTGGTTCGCACTGTCGATCGTGCTGTCGGTCGGTCTCGCGCTGACGGTGTCGCGCGGGCCGTGGCTGCAGGTCGGGGTGATGGTCGTCGCGGGCTTCTGGATGGCGTGGCTCGAATCGCGTCGTGCGCCGGGCAATGCGCGCGCGTGGCTGATCCCGGTCGTGCTTGCGGGGGCGTTCGTCGCGGTGAACGTCGCGGTGCGCTGGGCCAACGTGCACTATCACCTGAATCTCGCGGAATCCGCGGCCGACCGGATGCGCGACGCAGGGCAGATCGCGCCGCGTCTCGCGCTGTGGAAGTACGGGCTCGCGATGTTCCGCGAACACCCGCTGCTCGGCGTCGGCTGGGGCGAGTTCCCGTCGCACCAGTTCGCGCTCGTGCGTTCGCTCGGCGGCGTCGAGATCGCGAACAATTCGCACGACATCTTCATCGACCTGCTCGCGAAGTCCGGCCTCGTCGGCCTGGGCGTGCTCGTCGTCACGCTCGTGACGTGGTTCGTGCGTGCGGTGCGCGCGCCGCAGTCGAGCATGCGCGTGTTCGGCTTCGCGCTGATCGGTATCCTGCTGATGCACGCGCTGGTCGAGTATCCGCAGCAGTACATGTTCTTCCTGTTGCCTGCGATGTTCGTGATCGGGCTGCTCGACGTGAAGCCGCTGCGCATCTTGCCGGGGCGCGCGGCGTTCGGGCTGTTCGCGGTGCTGTCGGTCGGCGGCGTGCTGGCGGCGGTGCCCGTGTTGCGCGACTACCAGCGTGCGGAAGTGCTGTACTACGGCAGCGATCCGGCCGCGCAGTACCGCGATGCGCCGTCGCTGCTGTTCGGCGCCTGGGGCGAATACGGTGCGGCCACGCTGCTGCCGATTTCGACGGACGACCTGCCTGCCAAGCTCGCCGCGCATGAGCGCGCGATCGCGCTGCTGCCCGGAGAGACGGTGCTGCGCCGCTATGCGGCGCTGCAGGCGCTGGCTGGCCGCGACGCCGATGCGCTCGACACCGTCGCGCGCCTGCACGTGTTTGCGAAGGAGTTGAAGGACTGGCCGCAGCAACTGGCGGCGCTGTACAAGCTGTGCGACCAGCAGCCGGCGCTGAAGCCGTTCAGGGCGGCGGTCGTCGCGAAATACGGCGAAGTGCCGGCCGATGCGGCCGACGACGAGGACGACGACGATTCGGATTGACGTGGGCAGCACCTGCCGGAACGGGGAATTCCGGCAGGTGCCGCGCAGTGAGGAAGTAGTGGCGCGTCGGGCGGTACTGCCCGGCGCGAATCCGGTGAACCCGGCGAACCCGGCGAACCCGGTGAACCCGGTGAACCCGGTGAACCCGGTGAACCCGGTGAACCCGGTGAACCCGGCCGCGTAGCGATTACCTCGCGGATTGCTCGGATTCCGGCTGAACGCGCGGCGATTCGCGTCAACCATTGTCAAATCGCCGCCGCTCGCCGGCTGGCGCATGCACAATGCGCGAAAGCGCGCGCATACCGGCTCGCATAGGCCCTGGGCCGGCACCGGCACAGGCAGTACCCCGGCCATCCGGGAAGTTCACCACGCAGGATCGCGGCCGGGCATCGATCGGCCGTGCGGCCGTAACGGGGCGCCGGTCCGATGGCCGCGGCGCAGTGTGACGCATGCGATGCGGCCCGGCGATGGTTCCCGGTGCGCGGCGCGTGCGTCCGGAACAGTGCTTAAGAACGATATTCGACCATGGCTATTCGCTCGACCTACCTGATCCTGCCCGCCGTCGCGATGCTGTTTTCCGGCTGCGCGATGCTGTCGTCGTCGCAGGAAAGCAAGCTGACCTGCCATATTCCGCGCGCCGTCTATCCGGATACCGCGAAGCCGCTCACGCGCCCGGCGACCGTGCTCGTGCGCGCGCTGATGACGACGTCGGGCGAGGCGCAGAACGTCACGGTGACGACGAGCAGCCGCAATGCGGCGGCCGATCGCGCGGCCATCGACGCGATGACGCACGCGACCTGCGTGCAGACGGGCGCGACCGCGAACCCGTTCATGCTGACCCAACCGTTCGTATTCGAGCCGCAGCGCGGCCAGTGATGGGCGGGCGGTGCGGCCTGCGTGCGGGTTGCCGTCCGGTTTCGTTTCCTGCCAGCTGCTTCGTTGTGCATGGCCGCCGACAGTCGATGCGTGCGGCCGTTGCGGCGCGCGGGCCCAACGTTCAGTGCTGCGGCATCAGGTTCGCGCCGCGGCAAGCCGGCTCGGCCGCCGTGCTCAGCCCGAGCAGCGTGAACCCGTTGCGCGCCTGGCGAATCAGCGCATAGTGCCGCGCAACCGTTTCGCCGGTATTGCCGGTCAGATCCAGTTCGACCTGAAACCGGTCCTTGCTGTCCGAACAGCCGCGCACCGGGCCGTACGCGAACCCGGTATCGGGCGCCTTGCTGGCCTTTTCGAACGCCTGTCGGCCTTTCAGCGCGGCCGCTGCGGCGGCGGGCTCGCTCCATTCGCGCGCCAGCGCATCGTCCGCCTTCAGCCATTCGTCGACGAAATCGCGGCCATTGAGTGCGACGGGCTGCACGCGCTGCACGGTGCCCCCGTCGACGCGATAGCGGAAGACGCCCGGCCGCGTCATCACTTCGCTGTCCTTCGAGCCGACCGTCGCGCGCACCTCGAAGCCGTCGGGGCGCACTTTGAACCGGATCGCGTTGTCGTCGAGTACGTAGCCGTGCTCCGTATGGAATAGCGTGCGCTGAGCGGCCGAGCCGTTGGCCGGCGCGACCACGTCCACGGCGAACCGGCTCCAGCGCGACGCGCACCACGGCGTGCCGTGGACGACCGCGACCTGTCCGCCCGGCAGCGCCGAGAACCAGAAACCGCCGCCGTACGCGCCGCCGATGTCCTTGTAGTCGCCGGCCTGCCAGCGCATCACGCGCCGCCAGCCGCCGTTTTCCCATGCGTACGCGGTGAGCAGGTTGTCGTCGCCGCATGCGATGTCGAAGCCGGCGCGCACGAAGAGCAACGGGCGGGACGTGCCGCCGCGTTCGACGTCGACGTCCGGATTGCGGCCGAACGCCGATTCGCCGTCTTTCAACTGGGTCGTGGGTTGGGCGGGCACGCCGAGCGCGGTCGCGAGCGTGCGTTTCAGCGCGGCCGGGTCGACCTGTTCGTCGCTGCACGCGAGCCGCGCATCGATCGTCCCGACGAGCGCCTGCTTGTACGCACGCAGCGCGTCGCGCAGCGGCGGCGCAATGTCGACGCCGCCGCCGTCGCTCGGCGGAATACGGATCTGCTGGACGCGGTGCTGTGCGTCGATGGCCGCGCGCGCGGCGGTGTCGGCGGCGGGGCAGGCGCCGGCGGCCGATGCGACGGCCGGTAGCAGCGCGAGCGCGCACAGCAGCGGCGCGCCGTATTTCAGCGTGTGGGTCTTCATTTGTGACGTGTTTTTCTGGTTTTTTATCGTTCGAACGGGAAATCGTTACGGCCGACGATGTCCCGTGAATGGCTGCTGTTGCCGTTGGCGTTTAACCTGCCGTGTCTTCCGCCTTCCAGTCCCCCGACTTCCCGCCGCGCTTCTCGCGCACGCTCACGTCGGTGATCACCATCCCGCGATCGACGGCCTTGCACATGTCGTAGACGGTCAGCAGCCCGACCTGCACGGCGGTCAGCGCTTCCATCTCGACGCCGGTGCGGCCGAACGTTTCGACCTGCGCGACGCAGTGGACGCCCGGCAGCGCGTCGTCGAGTTCGAAGTCGACGGCTACGCGCGTCAGCGCGAGCGGGTGGCACAGCGGAATCAGGTCGGCCGTGCGTTTGGCGCCCTGGATGGCTGCGATGCGCGCGACACCGAGCACGTCGCCTTTCTTCGCCTTGCCGTCGCGAATCAGCGCCAAGGTGGCCGGCAGCATCCGGATCGTGCCGCGCGCGATCGCGATGCGTTGCGTTTCCTGCTTGCCGCCGACGTCGACCATGTGCGCGTGGCCGGCGGCGTCGAAATGGGTGAGTCCTGACATGTCTTCCTCTAGTGGAACGGAGTGCGCGAGCACGTCCCGCGATCCTGCGTCGCGATCAGCCGGGGCATTGAATTTCGTCCCTGCGCCGCGATTCGATCCAACGTTTCAACGGGCGCCTATCATAGCAGTGGCATTCTCGGCGCCGGGTACGCAGAGCGTGCCCATGCCGCAGAGGACAGTCACGCTGCCGCCGGTACAATGACCCGAATATTCAGACCAAACGCCGCGATGCGCGCCCGGCGCGCGGGACGGCGTCGTTTTCATCCTGCCATGCGTGTCAAACAGTTGCTTGCCGTGTCGCTGTCGCTGGCGCTCGCATTGCCGCCGAGCGGCCGTGCGCAGAGTGCGTCCGCGCCGCCGCTCGAACCGGCGGCCGGCGGCGCCCGGTCGATTTCCACCGTGCCGTCCGGCATCGCGCCCGGCGTGTTCGGCACGTACGGCGGCGCAGAGAGCCGGTTTTCGGACGCGGGCGGCGCATCGGCACCGGCCGCGAGCCTGCGCGCGCCGCTTCGCGCGCTCGAACTGCCCGATCTCGGCGACGGCTCCGGCGGTTCGCTGACACCGCAGGCCGAGCGCCGGCTCGGCGAGCGCGTGATGCGCGAAGTGCGGCGCGATCCCGACTATCTCGACGACTGGCTCGTGCGCGACTATCTGAACGCGATGGCGGCGCGGCTCGCGGCCGCGGCGGCCGCGCGCTTCATCGGCGGCTACACGCCGGACTTCGACCTGTTCCCGGTGCGCGATCCGCAGATCAACGCGTTCTCGATGCCGGGCGGCTTCATCGGGATCAACAGCGGGCTCGTCGTCACGACGCAGACGGAGTCGGAACTCGCGTCGGTGGTCGGCCACGAGATGGGGCACGTGCTGCAGCGGCACATCGCGCGGATGATCGGTGCGAACGAGAAGACCGGCTATACGGCGCTCGCGACGATGCTGCTCGGCGTGCTGGCCGGCGTGCTCGCGAGAAGCGGTGACCTCGGCAGCGCGATCGCGGTGGGCGGGCAGGCGTACGCGGTGGACAACCAGCTGCGCTTCTCGCGTTCGGCCGAGCGCGAGGCCGATCGCGTCGGCTTCCAGTTGCTCGCGGGCGCGGGCTATGACCCGTACGGGATGCCGGGCTTCTTCGAGCGGCTCGACCGCGCGTCGATGGGCGATGCGGGCGTGCCGGCGTATGCGCGCACGCACCCGCTGACCGGCGAGCGGATCGCCGACATGGAGGATCGCGCGCGCCGCGCGCCGTACCGGCAGCCGCGCCAGTCGCCCGAATACGGGTTCGTGCGCGCGCGGCTGCGGGTCCTGCAGAACCGCGCGCCGACCGACATCGCGGCCGAGGCGCGCCGGATGCAGCTCGAGATCGACGATCGCACGGCGCCGAACGTCGCAGCGAACTGGTACGGCATCGCGCTCGCGAACGCGCAGCTCGGCGAGTACGACGCGGCCGGCAAGGCGCTCGCGTCGGCACGCACCGCGTTCGACGCGCGCGAGCGGCGCGAGGGCGATCCGGCGACGAGTTCGCCAAGCCTCGACGTGCTGGCCGCCGACCTCGCGCGCCGCGCGGGGCGGGCCGACGACGCGGTGCGGCTGGCGGCGCTCGCACAGCGGCGCTGGCCGGCGTCGCACGCCGCGATCGTCGTGCATCTTCAGGCACTGATCGCCGCGCGCCGGTTCGCCGAAGCGCAGGCGCAGGCACGCGCGCAGGCGAAGGCCGACCCCGAGCAGCCGGACTGGTGGGACTATCTCGCGAAGGCGAGCGACGGCAAGGGCGACGTGCTGGCGCGGCGCCGCGCGCTCGCGGAGAAGCTCGCGCTCGACGGCGCATGGCCGTCGGCGATTCGCCAGCTGAAAGACGCGCGCGACGCGAAGGACGTGTCGTTCTACGAGCAGTCGATGATCGGCGCGCGGCTGCTGGAATTCGAGGCGCGCTACAAGGAAGAGCGCGAGGACGAGAAGAACGGCCGCGGGTAGCGGCCGCTACGCGGCAAACGCGGGCGAAGCCGCCGCAGGTCAGGTACTGCCGCCGGCCGTCCCGCGAGCCTGTTGCGCCGGGCTTGCGACGTAGCCGAACCGAGCGGGGACGTCCGCGCAGACGATGCTGCCGAGCGGCAGCGTGCGGCCGTCGCGCCAGCGCAGCACGGGCGGCGTGGCATCGAAATCCGCGTGATCGGCGAACAGCCCGAGATCATGATCGTGCAGCGCCGCGATGCGCGGCGGCGTGCCGGCCGCGCGAAACAGCACGCCGCCCGCATCGTCGAGCCAGGCTTCGTCCGGTTCGAATGGTGTGCCGGTCTGGTCGGCGAGCGTGAGTTGGCCGTCGCATTCGGCGAGCCGGACGACCCACGGCGTATAGGCCAGCTCGACATACACGCGCTGCGGCCCGTTCTGGAAGAACCACTGGCCCTGCGCGTCGCATTCGTAGTTGCGGCCGATGAACGCGTTCAGCGCCGCATGCCGGATCGGCGAGCCGAGCTCGCCGGCCGCCTGCGCCGCGTCGTCGCGCAGCCGCCATTCGCCGCGCCGATCGAGCAGCAGCCAGCCGGTACAGTGCGGCACGTTCGGCCATTTGGCGAGGGCCTGCCTGACGATGTCATCCATGTTCGACGAATTTGGAGCAATAGCCGAACACCCGCGCCGACAGCCAGTCGAGGCGGCCGGGGAACGGCCCGGTCATGAATCCCGCGTGCCCGCCGGCTGCGGGCTGGTCGAGCTCGACGGCCGGCGATACGTCGGCCGGGCCCGGCAGCGCCGATTCAGGCAGGAACGGGTCGTTGCGGGCGTTGAGGATCAGCGTCGGGACGTCGATCGCGGGCAGCAGCGGCCGTGTCGTCGCCTTGGTCCAGTAGTCGTCCGCATCCGCGAAACCGTGCAGCGGCGCGGTCACGATCTCGTCGAAGTCGCGCATCGTCACGGCCTGCAGCATCGCTTCGCGGTCGAACAGCCCCGGATACTGGTCGAGCTTCGCGAGCGCCTTGCGCTTGAGCGTCTTCAGGAAGCTGCGCGTGTAGATCATCGCAAAGCCTTGCGACAGCGCGCGCCCGCCGGCGTGCACGTCGATCGGCGTCGAGATCGCGGCGGCCGCCCGCAGGATCGACGTGTCGCTGCGATGCTCGCCGAGCCAGCGCAGCAGCACGTTGCCGCCGAGCGACACGCCGGCCGCGACGAGCGGCCCGCGATGCTGCGCGGCGAGCCGGCGCAGGATCCAGTCGACTTCGGCGCTGTCGGCGAGATGGTAGAAGCGCGGCTGGCGGTTGATCTCGCCGCTGCAACTGCGGAAGTGCGGCACGACGGCGTGCCAGCCCTTCGCGCGCGCGGCGGCCATCATCGCGAGCGCGTAGTGCGATCCGGAGCTGCCTTCGAGGCCGTGGAACAGCACGAACAGCGGGGCATCCGGCGCCGGCGCCGCGCTGTCGAGATGCGCGACCCAGTCGAGATCGATGAAGTCGTGGTCGGGGGTTTCCCATCGCTCTCGTCGGTAAGCGACGACGGGGCGTCGCGCGAACAGCGCGGGCACGATGGTTTGCGCATGGCTGTTGGGCAGCCAGCGTGGTGCGCGATAGCGCAGAATGTCGTCGTCGGGGGCCGGAGCCCCGGTCAGCGGCGAGGTGGGCGGAGAAGCCGTACTCATGATCGCCCCGCGTATGCGTTGCTTCGTCTTTTCGTCAGTGCAGCGGACCCTGCCCGTGACGGATCTTCGCGGCGAATTGTCCGGCCGCTTGTTCAGGAATCGGGCTCGCGTGAATATGCGCGATGCGCCACTCGCCGCGTTCGTGAATCATCACGTACGTGGCGAAAACCATGTCGGGTTCGGCCGTCAGATCGGCCTGCTGATGCGCTTCGGCGATCGTATAGACGACCGTGCCGAGGCTGTCGTACACGCGGATGTCGAGCGGCTCGATCGTCACGGGGCGCGTGGCGAGCCGGTTGGCGAGCCCGCTGCGGATCTGGTCGAGGCCGTGCAGATGCTCGCCGTCCGCCCATACGCAGCTGGCGAAATCCTCGTCGATCCACAATCCCAGCAGCGCGTCGAGATTGGCATCGGCGACGGCCTGGTAGTAGGCGTTCAGCGTATCGGCGGCGGCTTCGAAAAGGCGGGCAAAACGTGGCATCGGGGTTATCTCTCGCGCGCGTCGCGCGCCGTATTCAGCACGGCGGCCCGGATGGAGCCGCCGTACACCGGTGAATCGGATTGCCCGGCGCGCCGTGCGACGCTGCCGGCCAAGGTCAGCGTTGCCCGACGAGCATGCCGCGCAAATCGCCGAATACCTGCTCGGGACCGAGTTCGCGCAGGCACTTCAGGTGGCCGAGCGGGCACTCGCGTTCGAAGCAGGGACTGCATTCGAGATGAAGCCATTGTACCTTCGCCAGATCCGACAGCGGAGGGGTGTGGCGCGGATCGGTCGATCCGTACAGCGCGACGAGCGGCCGGCGTAGCGCGGCGGCAACGTGCATCAGCCCCGAATCGTTGGTGACGACCGCGTTCGCGCGCGCGATCAGCGCACACGCTTCCGACAGCGACGTCTGCCCGCACAGGTTGCGTACGTTCGGCGCGTGGTCGGCGATGGCCTGCGCGGCCGCCGCATCCTTCTGCGAGCCGAGCGCGACGATCTGCGTGTACGGGAACGACTGGTGGACGATGTTGGCGAGCGACGCGAAATGCTCGGGCGGCCAGCGCTTGGCCGGGCCGTATTCCGCGCCGGGGCAGAACACGACGAGCGGCTTGCGCGTGTCGAGATTGAAGCGCGCGGACACGCGCGCCGTCTCGTTCAGGTCGGCGTCGAGGCGCGGCGGCGGCAGCGTCTTCATCGACTCGGGCAGCTTCGCGCCCGGCGCGTACGCGAGCGCCGCGTAGTGGGCCGTCATCGGCGGCCGCTCGCCCGACTTGTCGGGGTTCGCGTGCCGCACGTTCAGCAGCCCGTAGCGGTGCTCGCCCGTGTAGCCGACCCGCAGCGGGATGTTCGCGAGCCACGGGATCACCGCGGACTTCAGCGAATTCGGCAGCACGTACGCCGCGTCGTAGCCGACGTCGCGCAGGTCGCTCGCGAGCTGCCAGCGGCGCAGCAACTGCAGCTTGCCGTGCGCGAGATCGGTCGCGTAGACATCGTGGATCTCGGGCATCCGCTCGAGCACGGGCGCGACCCACGAGGGCGCGACGGCATCGATCGCGATGCGGGGATGGTTCTTCTTCAGCAGCGCAAAAAGCGGCTGCGCCATCAATGCGTCACCGATCCAGTTCGGTGCGATAACCAGCGCTCGACGCATCAGGTCGACTTCCGATGTCGTAATGAAGCACGGCGCTCAGGCGCCGCGTTCGGGTTGCCAGAATGGAGAAGGGCGGCGCGCCGGGGATCCGGCTGCGCCGCCTTGCGGGTCGGCGGGCCTGCAAGCCTGCAGGCCCGGCCGCCGGGGCTCAGTGGCCCTTTACGACCTCGCCGTCGCGCAGCTTGTAGCGCGTGCCGCAGTACGGGCAGCGCGCCTCGCCGTGCGAGACGTCGATGAAGACGCGCGGGTGCGCGCTCCAGCGTGCCATGGCCGGGTTCGGGCAGTACGCGGGAAGATCCTTGGCCGTCAGCTCGACCAGCGGCATTTCCTTGATTTCACTCATGAGACTTTCTCTTATCACTCTTTTGTGGGGCGGTCGGTGGCGCGGCGCGCTCAGACCTTCGTCAGCCAGTGCGCGTACTTCGCGTTCTTGCCCGACACGATATCGAAAAACGCCGACTGGAGCTTTTCGGTGATCGGGCCGCGCGCGCCGCTGCCGATCGTGCGGTTGTCGAGCTCGCGGATCGGCGTGACTTCGGCGGCCGTGCCGGTGAAGAACGCTTCGTCGGCCGTGTAGACCTCGTCGCGCGTGATGCGCTTCTCGATCACCTCGATGCCGGCGTCGCGCGCGAGCGTGATGATCGTGTCGCGGGTGATGCCGTCCAGGCACGACGCGAGATCGGGCGTGTACAGCTTGCCGTTGTTCACGAGGAAGAAGTTCTCGCCGGAGCCTTCCGACACATAGCCGTCGACGTCGAGCAGCAGTGCCTCGTCGTAGCCGTCGGCGGTCGCTTCCTGGTTCGCGAGGATCGAGTTCACGTACCAGCCCGACGCCTTCGCGCGCACCATCGACACGTTCACGTGGTGACGCGTGAACGACGACGTCTTCACGCGGATGCCCTTCGCGAGGCCGTCCTCGCCGAGGTACGCGCCCCACGGCCACGCGGCGATCGCGACGTGGATCGTGTTGCCCTTGGCCGACACGCCGAGCTTTTCCGACCCGACCCAGATGATCGGGCGCAGGTAGCACGACTCGAGCTTGTTCTCGCGCACGACTTCGAGTTGTGCGGCTTCGAGCGTTTCCTGGTCGAACGGCACGTCCATCTGGAAGATCTTCGCCGAATTCAGCAGACGTTTCGTGTGCTCGCGCAGGCGGAAGATCGCGGTGCTGCCGTCGGCCGTCTTGTACGCGCGCACGCCTTCGAAGACGCCCATGCCGTAGTGCAGCGTGTGGGTCAGGACGTGGATCGTGGCATCGCGCCAGTCGATCAGCTTGCCGTCCTTCCAGATCTTGCCGTCGCGGTCGGCCATTGACATAGGATTCTCCTGGAAGCAGTGAGGTGCAGCGGGTTATGTGCAGCGTTGAGCCGGAAAGACGCTTATTTTAGCGTCATTTGGCGTCAACCCGGTCGGTCTGCGCGGGGCCGGCGCTATAATCGCCCGGTACCGATTCCAATAATGACGGGCCGTGCCGGCAGGAGGCGCCGCCGCCCCGACGAACCGCCCGCTGCGGCCCGTTTCCCATGCTCGCTCGATTGTCCGCCACCGACCGCTTCGCGCTGATCCAGGGCGCACGCGACTATTCCCCGACGTTGATGGCGATTTTCTCGTGGGGGCTCGTCACGGGCATCGCGATGAGCAAGTCGGTGATGACGCTCGGGCAGGCAAGCGCGATGTCGCTGCTGGTCTACGCGGGCTCGTCGCAGCTCGCGGTGCTGCCGCTCCTCGCCGCGAAGCTGCCGATCTGGACCATCCTGCTCACGGCCGCGATGGTCAACACGCGCTTCGTGATCTTCAGCGCCGGGCTCGCGCCCCATTTCTCCTACCTGCCGCTGTGGCGGCGCCTCGCAATCGGCTATTTCAACGGCGACGTGATCTACCTGCTGTTCCAGAAGCAGGGCTTCGCGAACGGCTACGTGCCGGGCAAGGAAGCGTACTTCTGGGGGATGGCGCTCGCGAGCTGGGCGTCGTGGCAGGTATCGTCGCTCGCCGGCATCCTGCTCGCGAGCTTCTTTCCCGCGAGCTGGGGGCTGGAGCTGGCCGGCACGCTCGCGCTGATCCCGATCATGGTGTCGGCGGTCGCGAACCGCTCGACGCTCGCGGCCGTCGCGGTGGCCGGCGTCGTGTCGCTCATCGCATTCGACCTGCCGTACCGACTCGCGCTGCCGCTCGCGGTGCTCGCCGCGCTCGCGGCCGGCAGCATGGCCGACTTCTTCGTCGAGCGGGCCGACTGGCGACGCATCCGCACCGAAACCGTGCATGACAAGGAAATCGAATGAGCGCGACGGACATCTGGATCGTCATCATCGGGATGACGATCGTCACGGCGGTCACGCGCGCGCTGTTCCTGATCGGCGGCGAGCGCACCGTGCTGCCCGAGCGCGCGCAGCGCGCGATGCGCTACGCGCCGGCGGCGGCGCTGGTCGCCGTCGTGCTGCCCGACGTGCTCGAAACGCCGGCCGGGCTGTCGTTCGCGCTGTCCAACCATCCGTTCTACGCGGCGCTCGCCGGCCTCGGCTGGTTCTTGTGGCGGCGCAGCATGCTCGGCACGATCGTCGTCGGGATGCTCGTGTTCACCGTCCTGCGCCTGATCTTCTGATGGATCGCCGTGCAGGCCCGCCGGGCCTCGGCCGCTTGCGCGGGTGCATTGCTGCGTTGCGGCAATGTGTCCGTTCCCGCGCGCGATCCCAAATAGGCGGAATTCGCCGCCCGCGGGGCAGTCTGCCGGGTGGATCGGCTAGAATGCCCGTTCGAGATTTTTTACCCGTGCGCGTCATGCGAACCGCCAGCCACGGCCGCATCCGGCGCCCTTTCGCGGCAGCCCGCGCACGTCCAGCGTGAACCCCCTTTCCCCATCCACTACTTCAATCTGTTCAACATGAGCCAAGTCAAGCGTCTTACCGACCTGATCGCCGCCGGCCAGCTCGCCGGCAAGCGGGTATTCATCCGCGCCGACCTGAACGTCCCGCAGGACGACCAGGGCAACATCACCGAAGACACGCGCGTGCGCGCGTCCGTGCCGGCCATCCAGGCCGCGCTCGACGCCGGCGCGGCCGTGATGGTCACGTCGCACCTCGGCCGTCCGACCGAAGGCGAATTCAAGCCGAAAGATTCGCTCGCGCCGGTCGCGAAGCGCCTCGCCGAGCTGCTCGGCCGTGACGTGCCGCTCGTCTCGAACTGGGTCGAGAACGGCGTGAACGTCGTGCCGGGCCAGGTCGTGCTGCTCGAGAACTGCCGCGTGAACAAGGGCGAGAAGAAGAATTCGGACGAGCTCGCCCAGAAGATGGCGAAGCTCTGCGACGTGTACGTGAACGACGCATTCGGCACCGCGCACCGCGCGGAAGCCACCACCCACGGGATCGCGAAGTACGCGCCGGTCGCGTGCGCAGGCCCGCTGCTGGCCGCTGAACTCGATGCGCTCGGCAAGGCGCTCGGCGCCCCGGCCCGCCCGCTGGTGGCGATCGTCGCCGGCTCGAAGGTGTCGACCAAGCTGACGATCCTGAAGTCGCTGGCCGGCAAGGTCGACCAGCTGATCGTCGGCGGCGGCATCGCGAACACGTTCATGCTCGCGGCCGGCCTGTCGATCGGCAAGTCGCTCGCGGAAGCCGACCTCGTCAACGAGGCGAAGGCGATCATCGACGAAGCGCGCGAGCGCGGCGCGTCGGTGCCGATCCCGACCGACGTCGTGACGGCCAAGGAATTCTCGCCGACGGCCGTGGCCACGGTGAAGCAGGTCGCCGACATCGAAGCGGACGACATGATCCTCGACATCGGCCCGGATACGGCCAAGGCACTCGCGAGCCAGCTCGAGAAGGCCGGCACGATCGTGTGGAACGGCCCGGTCGGCGTGTTCGAGTTCGACCAGTTCGGCAACGGCACCAAGACGCTCGCGGAAGCGATCGCCAAATCGTCCGCGTTCTCGATCGCGGGCGGCGGCGACACGCTCGCGGCCATCGCGAAGTACGGCATCCATGACCAGGTCAGCTACATCTCGACGGGCGGCGGCGCCTTCCTCGAGTTCCTCGAGGGGAAGAAGCTGCCGGCAGTGGAAGTGCTGGAAACGCGGGCGGCCTGAGCGTGGCGGCGCGCGCAGGGGTGACGAAGGCCGCGCGCTCCGCGAAAGCGGAGCAGCCGGCCGGCGCGGGCAAGCGCAAACGCGCGCCCGCGCGGGCGAACTCCGCCCCGCGCGCACCGGCGGCCGCCGGCGACGCGGCCGAGCAGCACCACGAGATTCAGAACAAAGCGATGCCGGGCGCAAGCACCGGCACGCCCCCCGGAACGGCGGCCGCTGGGCCTGCCGCTTCCGGCTCTCGCAGCGTTTCACCCAGCGCATCCACCTTGATCCAGATGAGGAGTTTCATGCAGCGCGCCACCAAGATAGTCGCCACGATCGGCCCGGCTTCCAGTTCGCCGGAGATTCTGCTGCAGATGATGCAGGCGGGCCTCGACGTCGTGCGGCTCAATTTTTCGCACGGCACGGCCGACGATCACCGCCAGCGCGCCGAGATGGTGCGCGAGGCCGCCCGCAAGGTCGGCCGCGAGATCGCGATCATGGCCGACCTCCAGGGCCCGAAGATCCGCGTCGGCAAGTTCGAGAACGGCAAGACCACGCTCGAGCCGGGTCAGTCCTTCATTCTCGATGCGGGTTGCGAGCTCGGCAACGACGAGCGCGTCGGCCTCGACTACAAGGAACTGCCGCGCGACCTGCGCACGGGCGACCTGCTGCTGCTGAACGACGGCCTGATCGTGCTGACCGTCGAGCGCGTGCTCGGCGACGAGATCCACACGATCGTCAAGGTGGGCGGCGAGCTGTCGAACAACAAGGGCATCAACCGCCAGGGCGGCGGCCTGTCGGCCCCCGCGCTGACCGCGAAGGACATGGAAGACATCCGCACCGCGATGTCGCTCGGCGCGGACCTGGTGGCCGTGTCGTTCCCGAAGAACGCGACCGACATGGAAATGGCGCGCCAGCTCGCGAACATCGCGGGCGCGCCGTACGGCATCAAGCCGAAGATGATCGCGAAGATCGAGCGCGCGGAAGCGATTCCGGCGCTGCAGAGCATTCTCGACGCGTCCGACGGCATCATGGTCGCGCGCGGCGACCTCGCGGTGGAAGTGGGCAACGCGGCCGTGCCGGCGCTGCAGAAGCGCATGATCCGGATGGCGCGCGAGTCGAACAAGCTCGTGATCACCGCGACGCAGATGATGGAATCGATGATCCACGCGCCGGTGCCGACGCGCGCGGAAGTGTCGGACGTCGCGAACGCGGTGCTCGACGGCACCGACGCGGTGATGCTGTCGGCCGAGACGGCCGCCGGCAAGTACCCGGTCGTCACGATCGAGACAATGGCGGCCGTGTGCGTCGAGGCGGAAAAGTCGGAGCACGTCGAGCTGGACAAGGATTTCCTCGACCGCACGTTCACGCGGATCGACCAGTCGATCGCGATGGGCGCGCTGTTCACCGCGTACCACCTGGGTGCGAAGGCAATTGTCGCGCTGACCGAATCGGGCGCGACCGCGCTGTGGATGTCGCGCCACTACACGCACGTGCCGATCTTCGCGCTGACGCCGCGCGTCGGCAGCGAGCGCACGATGGCGCTGTACCGCAACGTGACGCCGCTGCACGTCGACTTCAACAGCGACCGCGATTCGGCGCTGCAGGCCGCGCTCGAGATCGTCGTCAAGCAGGGCTACGTGCAGCACGGCGACATGGTCGTGCTGACCGTCGGCGAGCCGATGGGGCAGGCGGGGGGTACCAACACGCTGAAGATCGTGCGGGTCGGCGAGCACTATTGAGCACCGGCCGGGCAGTTGCCCGGCCCGAAACCGGCGGCCCGAGGTGATCGGGCACCGATTTTTGACGAAAGCCGCGCGGGGTCGCATGCCCCGCGCGGCTTTTTTTCTCTTTTTTGCCCGCTTTGTGCCGTGCGAACGTAACAAATTGCGAGTCGGCGCCACCGGGCGGTCGGAATCGGAGGCGCTTCGCGATAAAATGCGGCTATTCGACGCTCAGCCGCGCCGCGCCACCCCGGGTTCGAACGGGAGCGAGCGCCGCGCCGGCGTCAGGGCGCACCGGTTTTCATTCCAAGGAGTTCCACAATGCCTCTCGTATCAATGCGTCAATTGCTGGACCACGCGGCAGAGCACGGTTACGGCCTGCCGGCCTTCAACGTGAACAACCTGGAGCAGGTCCAGGCGATCATGGCGGCGGCGGACCAGGTCGGCGCACCCGTGATCATGCAGGCATCGGCCGGCGCGCGTAAGTATGCGGGCGAGCCGTTCCTGCGCCACCTGATCGAAGCGGCAGTCGAGTCGTACCCGCACATCCCGGTCGTGATGCACCAGGATCACGGCCAGTCGCCGGCGGTCTGCATGGCTGCGATCCGCAGCGGCTTCACCAGCGTGATGATGGACGGTTCGCTGGAAGCCGACGGCAAGACGGTCGCATCGTACGAGTACAACGTCGACGTGTCGCGCAAGGTCGTCGAGATGGCGCACTCGATCGGCGTGACGGTCGAAGCCGAACTCGGCGTGCTCGGCTCGCTCGAGACGATGAAGGGCGACAAGGAAGACGGCCACGGCGCGGAAGGCACGATGACCCGCGAGCAGCTGCTGACCGATCCGGAGCAGGCCGCCGATTTCGTCAAGCTCACGCAGTGCGATGCACTCGCGATCGCGATCGGTACGTCGCACGGCGCGTACAAGTTCTCGAAGAAGCCGACGGGCGACATCCTGTCGATCGAGCGCATCAAGGAAATCCACGCGCGCATCCCGAACACCCACCTCGTGATGCACGGTTCGTCGTCGGTGCCGCAGGAACTGCTGGCCGAGATCCGCGAATTCGGCGGCGACATGAAGGAAACCTACGGCGTGCCGGTCGAGGAAATCCAGGAAGGCATCAAGCACGGCGTGCGCAAGATCAACATCGACACCGACCTGCGTCTCGCGATCACCGGTGCGATCCGCCGCTACCTGTTCGAGAACCCGGGCAAGTTCGATCCGCGCGACTACCTGAAGCCCGCGCGCGAAGCGGCGAAGCAGGTTTGCGTCGACCGCTACCTCGCGTTCGGCTGCGAAGGCCAGGCCGGCAAGATCAAGCCGGTGTCGCTCGACAAGATCGCCGAGCAGTACAAGTCCGGTGCGCTCGCACAGGTCGTGCGCTAAGACTGTAGTACGATTGCCTCGCCGAAAGGCAACGGCAAGGCTGTCCGGCCGGATCTGATCCGACCCCGCAGCCGTTCCGTCCGGCCGAACGAGGGCCGGCCGGAAACCGCCCGGGCCCAGCCGCCCGGCCGGTTCGCCGACGTATTGCAAGACCGCCGTTCCCGCCTGCCGCGGGGAACGGCGTTTCCCTTTTTGTTTGGCTCCTTATCTGCGAAAAGACGATGTCTACCCTCTACGAATCCACGCTCCGCTCGCTGCCGCTCCTCGGTCGCGGCAAGGTCCGCGATAACTACGCGGTCGGCAACGACAAGCTCCTGATCGTCACGACCGACCGCCTGTCGGCATTCGACGTGGTGATGGGCGAGCCGATTCCGAACAAGGGCCGCGTGCTGAACCAGATGGCGAACTTCTGGTTCGACAAGCTCGCGCACATCGTGCCGAACCACCTGACGGGCGACGCGCCGGAAGCGGTCGTCGCGGCCGATGAAGTCGAGCAGGTGAAGGGCCGCGGCGTGGTCGTCAAGCGCCTCGAGCCGATCATGATCGAAGCGGTCGTGCGCGGCTACCTGGCCGGCAGCGGCTGGAAGGAATACCAGGCGTCGGGCGCCGTGTGCGGCGTGCAGCTGCCGGAAGGCCTGCAGAACGCGCAGAAGCTGCCCGAGCCGATCTTCACGCCGGCCGCGAAGGCCGAGATGGGCGAGCACGACGAGAACATCACGTTCGAGGAAACCGAGCGCCGCATCGGCACCGAGCTGGCCGCGACGATCCGCGACATCTCGATCAAGCTGTACAAGGAAGCGGCCGACTACGCGGCGACGCGCGGCATCATCATCGCCGACACGAAGTTCGAATTCGGCCTCGACAACCACGGCAAGCTTTACCTGATGGACGAAGCGCTGACGGCCGACTCGTCGCGCTTCTGGCCGGCCGACCAGTACCAGGTCGGCACGAACCCGCCGTCGTTCGACAAGCAGTTCGTGCGCGACTGGCTCGAGGCGCAGCCGTGGGGCAAGACGGCACCGGCACCGGCGCTGCCGGCCGACGTCGTCGAGAAGACGGCCGCGAAGTACCAGGAAGCGCTCGAGCGCATCACGGGCCAGGCGCTCGCCTGAGCGGGCTTTGCATGGGACCAGAGTCAGTGCTGAAGCACTGACTCTGGTCGACAGGAACTGAACAAATGAGTGAAATCCAGACTGCCCACACGCACAGCGCGCCGCTCGTCGGCGTGCTGATGGGTTCGAGTTCCGATTGGGACGTGATGAAGCATGCGGTCGCCATCCTGCAGGAATTCGGCGTGCCGTACGAAGCGAAGGTCGTGTCCGCGCACCGGATGCCCGACGAGATGTTCGACTATGCGGAGAAGGCGCGCGAGCGCGGGCTGCGCGCGATCATCGCGGGCGCCGGCGGCGCCGCGCACCTGCCCGGCATGCTGGCCGCGAAAACCACGGTGCCGGTGCTCGGCGTGCCGGTCGCGAGCAAGTACCTGAAGGGTGTCGATTCGCTGCACTCGATCGTGCAGATGCCGAAAGGCGTGCCGGTCGCGACGTTCGCGATCGGCGAGGCCGGCGCCGCGAATGCCGCGCTGTTCGCGGTGTCGATCCTGTCCGGCAACTCGGTCGACTATGCGAACCGGCTCGCCGCGTTCCGCGTGCGCCAGAACGAAGCCGCGCACGCGATGGTGCTGCCGCCGCTGGAATGACGGCGCACCGGCGGCCGCGCGTCGCGGCTGCCTGACCTCCCCACTGCGGCGGGCAGCGCCCGCCGCGACCGACCACTGACATGACCGCAACTCCTGATTCCGTTTCCCCGATCCTGCCCGGCGCGTGGCTGGGCATGGTCGGCGGTGGCCAGCTCGGCCGCATGTTCTGCTTTGCCGCCCAGTCGATGGGCTATCGCGTCGCCGTGCTCGATCCCGATCCGACGAGCCCCGCCGGCGCGGTCGCCGATCGCCACCTGCGCGCCGCGTATGACGACGAAGCCGCGCTCGCCGAACTGGCCGACCTGTGCGAGGCTGTTTCGACGGAGTTCGAGAACGTGCCGGCCGCGAGCCTCGATTGCCTCGCGCGCACGACCTTCGTCGCACCGGCTGGCCGCTGCGTCGCGGTCGCGCAGGACCGGATCGCGGAGAAGCGCTTCATCGAAGCGTCGGGCGTGCCCGTCGCGCCGCACGTCGTGATCGAATCGTCGGCGGCACTCGCCGCGCTCGACGATGCCGCGCTCGACGCGGTGCTGCCGGGCATCCTGAAGACGGCGCGTCTCGGCTACGACGGCAAGGGCCAGGTGCGCGTGAGTACCGCGCAGGAAGCGCGCGACGCACATGCGGCGCTGAACGGCGTGCCATGCGTGCTCGAAAAGCGCCTGCCGCTGAAATACGAAGTGTCGGCGCTGATCGCGCGCGGCGCGGACGGCCGCTCGGCCGCGTTCCCGCTCGCGCAGAACGTGCACCACAACGGCATCCTCGCGCTGACGGTCGTGCCCGCGCCGGCGGCCGATGCCGCACGCGTCGCGGAGGCGCAGCAGGCGGCCGTGCGGATCGCCGATACGCTCGGCTACGTCGGCGTGCTGTGCGTCGAATTCTTCGTGCTGGAAGACGGTTCGTTCGTCGCGAACGAGATGGCGCCGCGCCCGCACAACTCCGGCCACTACACGGTCGATGCGTGCGCCACGAGCCAGTTCGAGCAGCAGGTGCGCGCGATGACGCGCATGCCGCTCGGCAACCCGCGCCAGCATTCGCCGGCCGCGATGCTGAACATCCTCGGCGACGTGTGGTTCCCGAACGGTGCGGCGGCCGATGCCGTCACGCCGCCGTGGGACACCGTCGCGGCGATGCCGGCCGCGCACCTGCACCTGTACGGCAAGGAAGACGCGCGCGTCGGCCGCAAGATGGGCCACGTGAACTTCACGGCCGAAACGCGCGATGAAGCCGTTGCCGCGGCCACCGCGTGCGCGCAGCTGCTGCGCGTGGCGATCGACTGAGGCGCCGGCCGATGTCCATCGATCTCCCGAACTCCGTCACGCCCGCTCAGATCGACGCCGCCGCTGCGCTGCTCGACGCGGGCCAGCTCGTCGCGTTTCCGACCGAAACCGTCTACGGGCTCGGTGGCGACGCGGCGAATCCCGAGGCCGTCGCGCGCATCTACGCGGCGAAGGGGCGGCCCGCGAATCATCCGGTGATCGTGCACCTGCCGCCGGGCGGCGATCCGGGCTACTGGGCCGACGCTCTGCCGGCCGACGCGCAGGCGTTGATCGATGCGTTCTGGCCGGGCCCGCTGACGCTGATCCTGAAGCGCCATGCGCGCATCCCCGACGCGGTGAGCGGCGGCCAGGATTCGGTCGGGCTGCGCTGCCCGTCGCATCCGGTCGCGCAGGCGCTGCTGGCCGCGTTCAGCGCGCGGCGCGGCGGGCATGGCGGTGTGGCTGCGCCGTCCGCGAACCGGTTCGGCCATGTGAGCCCGACCACCGCGCAGCACGTGCGCGACGAGTTCGGCGACACCGTGCACGTGCTCGACGGCGGCGCATCGGAAGTCGGTATCGAGTCGACGATTCTCGACCTGTCGCGCGGCTTCCCGGCGCTGCTGCGTCCGGGCCACGTGACGCCGCAGCAGATCGCCGACGTGCTCGGTCGCGCGCCGCGGCTGCCGGACGGCAGCGACGCGACCGCGCCGCGTGCGTCGGGCACGCTGAAAGCGCATTACGCGCCGCGCACGCCGCTCGCGCTGCTGCCGTTCGATGCGCTCGAGCCGCTGCTCGCGGCCGCGCAGACCGACGGCGAGCGCGTTGCGCTCGTCGCACGCGCGTCGCGCGCGGGACGCTGGGCGCAGGCCGACGGCGTGCATTTCGTCGCGGCGCCGGAGGATCCGTCCGCGTATGCGCGCGAGCTGTACGGGATGCTGCGTGCGCTCGACCGCGCGCAGGTCGCGCGGATTCTCGTCGAGAAGCTGCCCGAGACCGTCGAATGGATCGCGGTCAACGATCGCCTCGGCCGCGCGGCCGCGGCGTTCGAAGCGACCGAATGACGAAGGTGCGCGGCTGACGCGACCGTCGCCGCGCCGGTTGCCCCGCGCATGAAAAAACGCCCGACCGGCAAACCGGTCGGGCGTTTTCGTTTTGGGCGCGTGGCCGGCGGCTTACTTGCCGACGCCGGACGCCGCGATCTTCGACTGCACGAACTGCGCGAACAGCGCGTACAGGTGCGTCGTCGGGTGGACCGTGTCGGCGAACATGTAGGTCTGGTCCGCGTTCGCGGCCGTGTAGGTTTGCGGCGAGCAGAACAGCGACGAGCCGAATGCGGTTGCGTTCGCGACGCCGTATTGCGTTGCGGCCGCGACCATCGCCTTCAGGTTGCACCCGGTATCGGTGTTCGATACGGTGAAGCCGTTCGCCTGGTAGTTCGCGAGGATGCCGTCCTGCCACGTGAACGTGTCCATCAGCACGTACTTGGTCGTATCGACCTTGAGCGCCTGCAGCGTCGCGGCGAGCGTGCCGTTGAACAGCATCGACAGTTGCGTGAGGGTCGTCTGCGTGCCGGCTTGCAGCGCGAGCGGCGTGCCGCCGATGTCCGGCACGTTCGACACGAACACGTGGGTCGCGCCGGCGGCGACGATCTGCTGGACGATGCCGGCAAGCTGCTGCGCGGCCGCCCCGATGTTCTGCTGCAGTTGCGTCGGCGTGATCGCGCCCGCCTGCAGCGCCGTGACCTGATAGAAGATGTCGTTCGCACCGCCGTTGAGCAGCACGATCTGGCCGGCGTTGAAGCTGCCGTGCTGCGACACGTATTGCTTGACCTGGTCGGCGATCGGCATCGTGGTCGCCTGCGCGTAGTCCGCGTTCGGCACGCTCGCGTCCGCGTGGCCGATGCCCGGCTGCTGCGTCACGCGCGCGCCGCCCTGTGCGTAGCCGAGGCCGCCGGTGGCCTGCAGCGGAACGCCGAAGCCGCCCTGGTTGGCCGGCTGCAGCGTGTCGCCGTAGTACTGCGCGACGTCCTGCGTCCACACCTGGCCGGGGTTCGTCGTGAAGCGGCCGCCGCCGAAGCCGAGCTTGATCTGCGAGTAGGTGCCCGCGTCGGACAGGCTGTCGCCGAACGACACGATCTGCATCTTCACGCCCGACGGCGGCGTGTTCGACGCGCTGTTGTTGTTGTCGTCACCGCCACCGCCGCACGCGGCGAGCAGCGCGAGCGCGGCGCCGGCGATTGCAACTTGCGCGGTGCGCAGCATGCGTTGCCGGGTGCGGGTAGGTGCGTGTTGTCGTGTCTGCATCGTTCGATCTCCTCGTAGATATGGCCTGATGTGTTTCTCATCTGCCGCGTGCCTGCTCGGTTCCGGGCTGCGCGGCGGCCGTTGGCTGAAACGGTTTATTGGTCGCGCGCAGCCGCAAGCGGCACGGTGCGCGGATCGGGGTTCGCGGCCTCGGCAATCTGCGCATGATAAGCGCTCGCCCATTCGGGCGGGCCGAAAATCGCGCGCAGCTTGTTGCGCCAGCCGTCGACGCGCAACGCGTCGCCGGCCATCGATACCCACTCGTGGAACGTCGCGACGAGCGGGTTGTTCGAGCCGAGCCGCTCGACGATCCCGTACTGCGGCCGATCGTCGGGCGTTTCCTCGACATAGCTGCCGAACAGGCGATCCCAGATCACCAGGACGCCTGCGTAATTGCGGTCGATGTAGCGCGGATTGCGTGCATGGTGCGCGCGGTGGATCGACGGCGTGTTCAGCACGTATTCGAGCCAGCCGAGCTTGCCGATCGCCTGCGTGTGCACGAAGAACTGGAACGCGAGGTTGATCAGCACGATGCCGACCACCTGTTGCGGCGGAAAGCCGGCGAACGCGAGCGGCAGCCAGAACACCCACATCCCCGCGACGGGATACATCAGGCTCTGGCGGAACGCGGTCGAGAAATTCATCCGCTCGGACGAGTGGTGCACGACGTGCGCGGCCCACAGCCAGCGCACGCGATGGCTCGCGCGATGGAACACGTAGTAGAGGAAATCCTGCGCGATGAACAGTACTGCGAACGACAGCCAGCCGTCGTGCCAGGTGATCAGTCGATAGTGCTGGTAGCAGTACGCATAAACGGGGATCACGAACAGCCATGCGATCTTGTCGGCGCCCTGGTGCATCAGCGCGAGCGCCGCGTTGCACAGCGTGTCGCGCCACGCATAGACGTGGTCCTGCGCACGAGTGCGGGCGAGGTGCCAGGCCTCCCACGCGATGCAGAGCAGGAAGACGGGCGCCAGCGCGAGCAGAAGCAATTCGACGTCGAATCGCATGGGCGTGTCTCCTTCTTTCCCCTGCAAGCCTTGAGGCCGGGCGTATGGCCCGTTGTATGTATCTGTCAGGCCAACAGCCTACGCAATCGCCACGCGCTAGGCGAGGGGGGAGCGTAGAGGGTTCCCTCTGAGGACAGGGTTTCTACGGAAGCCGCGCGGCGCGGGGCCGGGCGGTGCGGCCCTGTTTTATGGGCACGGTTGGCGCGCGGTGCGTTGCGTGCCGGTGGCGGCTGCCGTTTCAAACCGGAGCGGGCGGGATTCCGTGTGCGGCGGCGCCGGCAGGCCGTGCTGGCCGTCGCCGCGGCGCCCCGCTGCGCGGTGCCGCCCCGTGGTTGGCGCAAGTCGACGCGAGCGGGCAGCCGGCCGCGCCGCATCGTGTCGCCGCGTGTGGAAACGTCAGTGCGCGCCCGCGTAGATCCACTCGAGCAGCGTGTCGTGCGCGGCGCGCGCGGCTTCCGCGTGATCGTTGTTGATGAAGCTGACGACGATGTAGCTCTGGCCGTCGGCGCCGGCGACGTAGCCGGCGATCGCGCGCACGTCACGCAGCGTGCCGGTCTTGATGTGCGCGTTGCCGAGCACGCCGGCGTTGGTGAGGCGGTTCTTCATCGTGCCGTCGATGCCCGCGATCGGCAGCGAATCGATGAAGGCCTGCGCGACGGGGCTCGCATTCGCGGCCTGCAGCAGCGCGGCGAGCGACAGCGCGCTCATGTGCTCTTCGCGAGACAGGCCCGAGCCGTTCTCGAGCGCGAGGTCGGGCATCGCGATGCCGTTCTTCTGCAGGAACGCCTGGATCACGCGGCTCGACTGTTCGGGCGTCGCGGGCGGCTTGCCGCTGGCCGCGCCGATCGTCAGGAACAGGTTGCGCGCCATCACGTTGTTGCTGAACTTGTTGATGTCGTAGACGATGCTGCCGAGCACCGGGCTGTGATGCACGGCGAGGGGCCGCGCGGTGGTCGGCACCTTGCCTTCGCTCACCGGCCCCGCGATCGTGCCGCCGTCCTGCTGCCACAGCGCGAGGAAGCCGCGCGCGAAGAACGTCGTGTGATCGAGGATCGCGAGGTTGGTCGTGTGCGCGCCGCAGCGCAGCGGATAGTCGCCGGCGAACGAGGCGGTCATGACCCCGCTGCCGGCCGTCAGCGTCGGCCGCGCGGCCGCGGCGGCCGCGCTGCACGAGCCCGAGCCTTCGACCAGCTGGTTGTCGATCGACAGGTCGGCGAGCGGCGGCAGCACGTCGACGGCCACCTTGCCGTCGTCGCCCGGCGTGACGGTGAACGACACGGCCTTGAATGCGTACAGCAGCGGATCGGGGCCGACGTTGTACGGCGCGCTTGCGTCGTCGTCGAACGACGGGAGATCGCGCGTCGATGCCGCGAAGTAGCTCTTGTCGAGCACGAGGCCGCCGGCCACGCGCTTGACGCCGGCCTTGCGGAGCTTGTCGACGAGGTCGATCAGCTCTTCGGGCACGAGCTTCGGATCGCCGGTGCCCTTGATGTACAGGTTGCCCTGCAGCGTGCCGTCGGGGTCGATCGTGCCGTCCGTGTACGCGGTCGTGCGCCAGCGGTAGTCGGGGCCGAGGATCGACAGGCCCGAGAAGGTCGTCACCAGCTTCATCGTCGAGGCGGGCATCATCGGCCGACTCGCATTCCACGCGATCAGCGGTTCCGGATCGCCGACGCGCTCGACGACGACGCTCATCGCCGACGCGGGCACCTTCGCGCGCTGCAGCGCGACGAGCACGGACGCCGGCAGGCCGGCCGCGCGCGCGGCGGGCGACACGACCGTGGTCTTGCGCGCTTCCTTGTGGGATTTCTTGCGGGCCTGCGCGGACGGCGCGAAGGCGAGGGCCGTGCAGGTGGCGACGATGGCGGCGGCCCGCAGGCAGACGCGGGCACGGGGGGCGAACCGGGTGGACAGATCGGAAATCGGCATGGACGAATACGGGAGAAGCACGACGTTCGGGCAGGGCGCGCGCGGCGCCAAAGCGCACATTGTAGAGACAAGTCCGGACAGCCCCCTTGCAATCCGCCTTTCTGTTGCATTGCACGGTGCCGCGCATGTGATTCGTGGCGCTACAATGGTCGCCGTGTTTGACTCGCCCGATGGATGCCTGTCCCGATGCGGATTCTGCTTGTCGAAGATGATCGAATGATTGCCGAAGGCGTGCGCAAGGCGCTGCGCTCGGACGGCTTTGCGGTCGACTGGGTGCAGGACGGCGACGCCGCGCTGACGGCGCTCGGCGGCGAGACGTACGACCTGCTGCTGCTCGATCTCGGCCTGCCGAAGCGCGACGGCATCGACGTGCTGCGCACGCTGCGCGCGCGGGGGCTGGCGCTGCCGGTGCTGATCGTCACCGCGCGCGACGCGGTGGCCGATCGCGTGAAGGGGCTCGACGCGGGCGCCGACGATTACCTCGTCAAGCCGTTCGACCTCGATGAACTGGGCGCGCGGATGCGTGCGCTGATCCGCCGCCAGGCCGGGCGCAGCGAATCGCTGATCCGCCACGGCGCGTTGACGCTCGATCCCGCTTCGCACCAGGTGACGCTCGACGGCGTGCCCGTCGCGCTGTCCGCGCGCGAGTTCGCGCTGCTCGAGGCGCTGCTCGCACGGCCCGGCGCGGTGCTGTCGAAGAGCCAGCTCGAGGAGAAGATGTACGGCTGGGGCGAGGAGATCGGCAGCAACACGGTCGAGGTCTACATCCACGCGCTGCGCAAGAAGCTCGGCTCGGACCTGATCCGCAACGTGCGCGGGCTCGGCTACATGGTCGTCAAGGAAAGCTGACGCGTGAGGTCGATTCGTCATCAATTACTGATCTGGCTGCTCGCGATCGTCGTCGCGGGCGTGGGCCTCGCGGGCTGGCTCATCTACCGGCAGGCGCTCGCCGAGGCGAACGAACTGTTCGACTACCAGTTGCAGGAAATCGCCGCGGCCTTGCCGTCCGAGCCGTTCTCGCAGGTGTTCGGCTCGCGCACCAACGGCGACGAAGGCATCGTGATCCAGATCTGGAACCGCAACGGCGTGCTGATGTACTTCTCGCATCCGCGTGCGCCGATCGCGCCGCGCGCGGAGCTCGGCTTCTCGACCGAGCGCACCGATCGCGGCGAATGGCGCGTGTACGGCGCGATCGTCGGCGACAACGTCGTGCAGCTCGCGCAGCCGCTGTCGGTGCGCAACCGGCTGGCGGCGAACGTCGCGCTGCGCACGCTGTGGCCGCTGATCGTGCTGCTGCCGTTCCTCGGCGCGGCCGTGTGGGTGATCGTCGGGCGCGGGCTCGCACCGCTCGGCCGCGTGACGCGCGCGGTCGAGGCACGCCGTCCGGAAGCGCTCGATCCGCTGCCCGATGCGCGCCTGCCGCTCGAGGTGCAGCCGCTCGTGCGGGCGCTGAACGGGCTGCTCGCGCGGTTGTCGGCCGCGCTCGACACGCAGAAGGCCTTCGTGGCCGACGCCGCGCACGAACTGCGCACGCCGCTCGCGGCCGTGCAGATCCAGGCGCAGCTCGTCGCCCGCGCGAAGGACGATGCATCGCGCCGCGAGGCGGTCGCGGATCTCCAGGATGGCGTGTCGCGCGCGACGCGTCTCACGGAGCAGCTGCTCGCGCTCGCACGCGCCGAACCGGATGGCGCGACGATGCGCGAGCCGGTCGATCTGCATGCACTGCTCGCCGAATGCGTGGCCGCGCTTGCGCCGCTCGCGCAGCGGCGCGACATCGATCTCGGCTTCGAGGAAACGCGCGCGGCGAGCGTCGTCGCGGACGTCGGCGCGCTGCGCGTGATGTTCGGCAACCTGCTCGACAACGCGGTGAAGTACACGCCGGACGGCGGCCGCATCGACGTGTCGCTGACCCGCGACGCGGCCGGCCGCGCATGCGTGCAGATCGGCGACAGCGGGCCCGGCATTCCGGCCGACGAGCGCGAGCGCGTGTTCGACCGCTTCTACCGCGACAGCTCCGCCCGAGCGCGCACCGACGTGTCGGGCAGCGGGCTCGGACTCGCGATCGTCAAGCGCGTGGCCGCGCAGCAGGGCGCGACGGTGTCGCTCGGCGACGCGGCCGCGGGCGGCCTGCTCGTCAGCGTCGTGTTCCGCGACGCGGAGATGCCGGCCGAGGCGCCGCAGCCGTCCGAATCCGTGTGACGCTCGGCGCCGGCGGCCGCTTGGGGCCGGTTCACGCAAATGGCGGGCGGAAAGGCACGTTCCCCTGTTGGGAAAAATTCGTTCGTGGGGCTGGCCCCAGAAGGGCCGATCGCCGCGTCATGCTCGTTGCGAATACGTCGAGAATTCGCTTCGTCGCATTCCTTGCGCTCGGCGCTTCTGGGGGCCAGCGCAAGCCCGTTATTCGCGTGAACAGGCCATAAGCCCCGCTTAAGGCTGATTAAGCCTCCTTTAAGTCAGGGTCGTTACGCTGCGTCTTAACAAAGAGGAGGTCCTACGATGAACACCCGATTTCTTGCGCGCGGCGCCGTCGCGGTCGCCGTGGCGGCCGCCCTGTCCGCCGCTTATGTCGCCGGCACCCACCGTGCCGATCCGCAGATCATCACGCCGGCGCAGGCCGCCGCGCTGATGCCGGCCGAAGCGGCTGCCAAGACCGGCATCCCCGATTTCTCCGGGCTCGTCGAGACCTATGGCCCGGCGGTCGTGAACATCAGCGCGAAGCACGTCGTGAAGCAGGTGTCGCGACGCATGCAGCAGCCGCAACTGCCGATCGATCCGAGCGACCCGTTCTACCAGTTCTTCAAGCATTTCTACGGGCAGGTGCCGGGCATGGGCGGCGACGCGCAGCCGGACGACCAGCCGAGCGCGAGCCTCGGTTCCGGGTTCGTGATCAGCTCCGACGGGTACATCCTCACCAATGCGCACGTGATCGACGGCGCGAACGTCGTGACGGTCAAGCTGACCGACAAGCGCGAATACAAGGCGAAGGTCGTCGGGTCGGACAAGCAGTCCGACGTCGCGGTGCTGAAGATCGACGCGAGCGGCCTGCCGACCGTGAAGATCGGCGACCCGGCGCAGAGCAAGGTCGGCCAGTGGGTCGTCGCGATCGGCTCGCCGTACGGCTTCGACAACACGGTCACGTCGGGCATCATCAGCGCGAAGTCGCGCGCGCTGCCGGACGAGAACTACACGCCGTTCATCCAGACCGACGTGCCGGTGAACCCCGGCAACTCGGGCGGCCCGCTGTTCAACCTGCAGGGCGAGGTGATCGGCATCAACTCGATGATCTACTCGCAGACGGGCGGCTTCCAGGGCCTGTCGTTCGCGATCCCGATCAACGAGGCGATCAAGGTCAAGGATGAGCTGGTCAAGACGGGCCACGTGAGCCGCGGCCGCCTCGGCGTCGCCGTGCAGGGGCTGAACCAGACGCTCGCGAGCTCGTTCGGACTGCAGAAGCCGGACGGCGCGCTCGTCAGCTCGGTCGACGCGAACGGCCCGGCCGCGAAGGCAGGCCTGCAGCCGGGCGACGTGATCCTGTCGGTCAACGGCTCGCCGGTTGCCGATTCGACGTCGCTGCCCGCGCAGATCGCGAACCTGAAGCCGGGTTCGAAGGCCGACCTGCAGATCTGGCGCGACAAGTCGAAGAAGACGATCAGCGTGACGCTTGGCGCGATGGCCGATGCGAAGCTCGCGTCGAATGACGGCGGGCCGGTCGAGCAGGGGCGCCTGGGCGTCGCGGTGCGTCCGCTGTCGCCGCAGGAGCGCAGCGCCGACAACCTGTCGCACGGCCTGATCGTGCAGCAGGCCGGCGGGCCGGCCGCCAACGCGGGCATCCAGCCCGGCGACGTGATTCTCGCGGTCAACGGCCGCCCGGTCACGAGCCCCGAGCAGTTGCGCGACGCGGTCAAGGGCGCGGGCAACAGTCTTGCTCTGCTGATCCAGCGCGATAATGCACAGATCTTCGTGCCGGTCGACCTGAGCTGACCGGCCACGGCCGACGGCCGGCCAGGCCGGCCGCGGCGGGCGCCGCCGCCGTTCGAGCGCGTGACGCTGCGCCCTGTATGTGTTCCGACCCCAAGGAGAGAGCCATGCAATATCTACGCAACGTGTCCCGATTTGCCGTCGCCGCGGCGCTGGCCGCCGGCCTCGCAGCCGGAGCGACCGGCGCGTACGCGCAGTCGGACGGCTTGCCCGCCGCGCGCCAGCAGGGCGACGTCACCTTCGTGTCCGGCGGCGTCGGGCAGGACGAATCGACGGCGTTCCAGCGCAGCGAGCCGAGTTGGCCGCTGGCGCTGCGGTTCACCGGCAAGGGCGGCGAGTTCCTGGCCGACGTCCATGTGCGGATCGTCGACGGCAAGGGTACCGAAGTGCTGAAGACCGACGCGCGCGGGCCGTACATGCTCGTGAAGGTGTCGCCGGGCCGCTATACGGTGTATGCGTCATACCAGGGCAATGAGGAATCCCGCGCCGTCACGGTCGGTGCGAAGGGCGGCGCGAAGACCGTGTTCCAGTGGAGCGCGCAGTAGCTCGCCGCGCGCGGCCCCGGCCGGGGTCGCGCATTCGGCTGCGGTTTCGCCCATAATGAAAGCCACGGCACCCGTGCCGTGGCTTTTTCGTTTCCTGAGTCCGGCCTGGCCGGGCCGCCCGAAGGAGAAACGATGTCCGACGCAGCCGACCCTGGTCTCGAAATCGTGCCGAACCGCCATCGCGTGCGCGTGATCCATCGTGGCATCACGTACGCCGATTCGCACGGCGCGCTGACCGTGCGCGAAACGGGCCTGCCGGACACCCACTACCTGCCGCGCGGCGACGTCAACATGCGCCGGCTCGTGAAATCGGGCGTCACGTCCGATTGCCCGTTCAGGGGCGAGGCCGTGCACTTCGACTTGCAGACGGAAGACGGCGTGATCGAGAACGCCGCATGGAGTTACGAGGAACCGAAGGCGGCTGCGTTGGCGCTCGCGCACTACGTCGCCTTCGACGCCGCGCGGATCGACAGTCTCGTCGAGACGTCCTGATGCGGCGCGTGTTCATCGGGGAGGCGTCATGGAACTGAACGACACATTACGCGTACCGCTCGCGCCGCCTGTCGTACAGGAGGCGTTCGAGGATCTCGCGTTGCTGCGCGCGAGCTTCGACCATTGCGAATCGTTCGTGAAGCTCGCGGACGGCGAGTTTGCGCTGACGATCACGGTGCCGCTCGGCCCGCTGCGCGCCCGCTACGACGTGCGTGCGCATGTGGCCGCCGAGCAGGGCGACGCGGAAGGGCAGCCGCGCCGCGTGCTCAACTTCAAGGCGCGTGCCGACGGGCTCGGCGCACTGCGCGGCCAGGTCGAACTCGTGCTGATGCCGGATGACGACGCGAACGCCACGCGCATCGAGTACGTGGTCTGGGCGACGGCGAGCGGCCCGCTCACCGAACTGCCGGGGCGGCAGATCGAAAATACGCTGCGCGAATGGACCGACGATTTCTTCCGCGAGTTCTGCGCGGTCGTTCAGGCGAAGCACGGCCTCGTACCGAATCGCGCACGCTCGGCCGCGCCGCGGCGCCAGCACGTGTTCCTGCGGCCGGCGGCGCTGGTGGCCGCGACGAAGCGTGCGTTACCACCGCACCTCGGCGGCGCGCTGACCGGGCGTGCCGCCAGCGCGCTCCCGCATCGCGGCTCCGGTACGGTGCCGGTCTGGGCGTGGGCCGCGATGATCGTCTTCGTCGCGTTGCTGCTTTACGCGGCGCGCTGGATCAACGGCGGCTGAGCCGCGGGCCGGTTCCGCTGCAAGGCTCGCCCGCCGCGCGCGTTACCGCGCGGCATCGGCATCGGCGCCGGCTCCGGCGCCGCGAAATTCCCTTCGATACGCGGACGGCGAGGTGCCGAGCGCGCCCGCGAAATGCTGGCGCAGCGACACGCTCGACCCGTAGCCGGCCGCCTGCGCGATCGCATCGATCGACTGCCCGGTGGTTTCGAGCAGATGCTGCGCGCGCGCGAGCCGCTCGGCCTGCAGCCACGCGGTGACGGTCGTGCCGGTCGCCTGGCGGAAGTGGCGCGTGAACGTGCGCCGGCTCATCAGCACGCGTTCGGCGAGCGAATCGACGCTGTGCGCGGCGTCGAGGTGCGCGCGTACCCAGTCGAGCAGGCCCGCGAGCCGCGCATCGCGCGGGTGTGCGGCGACCGGCTGCGGCACGTATTGCGCCTGCCCGCCCTGGCGGTGCGGCGGGATCACGAGGCGCCGCGCGATCTGGTTCGCGGCGTCCGAGCCGTAGCGCCGCCGCACGACGTGCAGGCAGCAGTCGAGGCCCGCGGCCGTGCCGGCCGACGTCATCAGGTTGCCGTCGTCCACGTACAGCACGTCCGGATCGAGCTTCACGCGCGGAAAGCGTTGCGCGAAGTCGTCGGCCCATGCCCAGTGCGTGGTGGCCGGGCGGCCGTCGAGCAGGCCGGCCGCGGCGAGCACGTAGGCGCCGAGGCACAGCCCGACGAGCTGCGCGCCACGCGCGGCGACCGCGCGGACGGCGTCGAGCAGCACGTCGGGCGGCGCTTCGTCCGGATCGCGCCACGCCGGCACGATGACGATGTCCGCGTCGTCGAGCCCGTCGAGCCCGTATGGCGCGGTGATCGTGAAGCCGCCCGTCGTCGCCAGCGGGCCGCGTTCGGCCGAGCAGACACGGAACTCGAACGCGGGTGACGCGGCCGCGTCGCGTTCCTTGCCGAACACGACGGACGGCACCGACAGGTGGAACGGGCTGATGCCGTCGTAAGCGATCACGGCAACGACGGTCGGAACGGGCCGGGAGGACGAGACGGCGGCGGTCATGGCGGGCTCCGGAATGGCGATGGCCCGATTCTATCGAAGAATGGCTATCGGGCCACTGTCCGCGTGAGCGATGCGCGCCGACAATGCATCGCATCGCGCCGCTGGCCGTCCCGTTCCGGGACGGGGCCGCGCCCCCGGACCAGGAGCCCGCCATGTCGAACGCCGTCCCGCATTCCGCTGCCCATTCCGTTTCCCTCCCGGCTTCCCGCCGCGCGCTGATCGTGATCGACGTCCAGAACGAATACGTGACGGGCAACCTGCCGATCGAATATCCGCCGCTCGACGTGTCGCTCGCGAACATCGGCCGCGCGATCGATGCCGCGCATGTGGCCGGCGTGCCGGTGATCGTCGTCCAGCACGTCGCGCCGGCCGGTGCGCCGATCTTCGCGCCCGGCTCCGACGGCGTCGCGCTGCATGCGGTCGTCGCTGGCCGGCCATATGCGCACCTGATCGAGAAGACGCAGGCCAGCTCGTTTGCGGGAACTGATCTCGGCGCGTGGCTCGAGGCGCACGGAATCGACACGCTCGCGGTGGCCGGCTACATGACGCACAACTGCAATGCGGCGACGGTCTATCACGCGGCGCATGCGGGGCTGAATGTCGAGTACCTCGATGACGCGACGGGCACACTGCCGTACGAGAACGAAGCGGGCGCGGCGAGCGCCGAGGAGATTCACCGCGCGTACGGGGTGGTGTTCCAGTCGAATTTCGCGGCCGTGATGTCGACCGATGCGTGGATCGCGGGACTGGCCGGCGCGCCGATGCCGAAGCGCGATTCGGTCGCCGCGTCGAACCGGCGGGCCCGCGCGCAGCGCGCGAAGGCGGCCTGAACCGGGCGGGGAGGAGGGGGCGGGGGCAGCGCGTTGGCGAGGGTGGCGTGCCGCCCGATGAAACGAAAGCCGCGGGCGAATGCTCGTCGCGCGGTCAGTCGTCGTCCTTCAGCATCGCCGGGCTGTAGCGCAGCATGTCGAAACAGCCGTCGACGAGCTTTTCCGCATGTCGCTCGCCATCGATCTCGTCGGGCAGCATCAGCGTGTCGCGCACGAAACCGCTGACGAGCGTGTGCAGCATCAGCGTCGCGCGCCACGTATCGAGGCGCTCGGGCAGCAGCTTGAGCCGCACGGCCGCCGCGAGATCGGCGTCGATCGCGTGCAGCGCCTCGCTCATCCCCGCACGGTTGCGCTGCAGCAGCGGCTCGAGGTCCGCGACGTACTCGCACTTCATGAACAGGATGCTGAACACGCGGCGCAACTGCGCGTCGCGTTGCACGCCGAGCAGGCACCAGATCAGGATCTGGCGGATCTTCTCCAGCGGATTGCCGCCCGGTGCATCGAGCGGCATCCGCTTCAGTTCGTCGATCGGCAGAAACACGCGGTCGAACATGGCGTCGAACAGTTCGCTCTTGTTCGCGAAATGCCAGTAGATTGCGCCGCGCGTCACGCCGGCGTGCTGCGCGATGTCCGCGAGAGACGTGTGCGACACGCCCTTCTCGAAGAACACGTGTTCGGCGGCGTCGAGAATGCGATTGCGCGTCTCGAGCGCCTCCTCCTTGGTACGTCTGACCATGTGCAGGCCTGATTGGATCGATCGTAGGTGAATATAGGGTCTGCAACCCTCGTCGCCGTCAGGGAGACGGGCTATGCTTGCGACTGGTAACAATCCGTAAGACTGGACCGTCGGCTAGGCATAAACGGGCTTTTTACATACATTCATGAATGTATATACAATACCACCCTACGATCGAATGACCCAAGTGGCAATCAGTTAATATCCCACTCTGCTGATTCCCGCCAAAGTTCCAGTCCGCAGTGCGGGGCAACCTGTCGGCACGGAGGTTTCGTGCCGCTTGCTGTATCTAGCAGTCCAGTAATTCAGGTGTTCGATCTGCGCCGTGAGGCGCATCCGTGTTGCGCTCCCTCCGGTCGGGTGCGGCACTTATTCCATTGGTTATACACAGAGGTCGCTCCATGCGCGTCGAACGGGTTCCATACCGCTTAATCACTGTCGCGACGGCCGCCGTTTTCCTGGCCGCGTGCGGGAAAAAAGAATCGGCACCGCCGCCGCAAACGCCGGAAGTCGGCGTCGTCACCGTCCAGCCGCAATCCGTACCGGTCTACACCGACCTGCCGGGCCGCACCAGCGCGTTCCTCGTCGCGCAGGTCCGCGCGCGGGTCGACGGCATCGTGCTGCGCCGTGAATTCACCGAAGGCACCGACGTCAAGGCCGGTCAGCGCCTCTACAAGATCGACCCGGCGCCGTACGTCGCCGCGCTGAACAGCGCGAAGGCGACGCTTGCGAAGGCGCAGGCGAACCTCGTTACGCAGAACGCACTGGTCGCGCGCTACAAGGTACTGGTGGCCGCGAACGCGGTCAGCAAGCAGGACTACGACAACGCGGTGGCCACGCAAGGCCAGGCCGCGGCGGATGTCGCGGCCGGCAAGGCAGCGGTCGACACCGCGCAGATCAACCTCGGCTATACCGATGTCGTCTCGCCGATCACCGGCCGCGTCGGCATCTCGCAGGTGACGCCGGGCGCGTACGTGCAGGCAAGCCAGGCAACGCTGATGTCGACGGTCCAGCAGCTCGACCCGGTGTATGTCGACCTCACGCAATCGAGCCTCGAAGGCCTGAAGCTGCGCCAGGACGTGCAGAGCGGCCGCCTGAAGACGAGCGGCCCGGGCGCGGCGAAGGTGTCGCTGATCCTGGAAGACGGCAAGACCTATTCGGAAGCCGGCAAGCTGCAGTTCTCGGACGTGACGGTCGACCAGACCACCGGCTCGGTGACGATCCGCGCGGTGTTCCCGAACCCGGGCCGCGTGCTGCTGCCGGGCATGTTCGTGCGTGCACGGATCGAGGAAGGCGTGAACGAGAACGCGTTCCTGGTGCCGCAGATCGGCGTCACGCATGACCAGAAGGGCCAGGCGATCGCGATGGTGGTGAACGCCAGCAACAAGGTCGAGCCGCGTCCGCTGAAGACGACGGGCATGCAAGGCGCGAACTGGATCGTCGAAGGCGGTCTGGAAGCGGGCGATCACGTGATCGTGCAGGGCGTCGACAAGGTGCGCCCGGGTGCGACCGTGAAGACGGTCGCCGCGCAGCTCGCCCCGGCGGCCAATGCCGCATCGGGTGCGGCTGCCGCCACCGCCGCGCCGGCTGCCGCCGGTTCCGGCGCCGCCGCCGCTTCCGGTGCTGCCGCATCGGGCGCTGCGCCGGCGAGTGCTGCCGCTGCTTCGAGCGCGCAATAACAGGGAGCCTGTTTCATGGCAAAGTTTTTTATCGATCGCCCGATCTTCGCGTGGGTGATCGCCATCATCCTGATGCTGGCCGGGGTTGCGGCGATCTTCACGCTGCCGATCTCGCAGTATCCGACGATCGCGCCGCCATCGATCCAGATCACCGCGAACTACCCGGGCGCTTCCGCGAAGACGGTGGAAGACACGGTGACGCAGGTGATCGAGCAGCAGATGAGCGGTCTCGACAACTTCCTGTACATGTCGTCGACGAGCGATGACTCGGGCAACGCGACGATCACGCTGACCTTCGCGCCGGGTACCAACGCCGACATCGCGCAGGTTCAGGTGCAGAACAAGCTGTCGCTCGCGACGCCGATTCTGCCGCAGGTCGTGCAGCAGCTCGGTCTTTCGGTGACGAAGTCGAGCAGCAGCTTCTTGCTGGTGCTCGCCTTCAACTCCGAAGACGGCAGCATGAACAAGTACGACCTCGCGAACTTCGTGGCGTCGCACGTGAAGGATCCGATCAGCCGGTTGAACGGCGTCGGTACCGTCACGCTGTTCGGCTCGCAGTACGCAATGCGGATCTGGCTCGATGCGAACCGCCTGACGAACTACGGCCTCACGCCGGTCGACGTGTCGACCGCGATCGCCGCACAGAACGTGCAGATCGCAGGCGGCCAGATCGGCGGCACGCCGGCCACGCCGGGCACGATGCTGCAGGCGACGATCACCGAATCGACGCTGCTGCAGACGCCCGAGCAGTTCGGCAACATCCTGCTGAAGGTCAACCAGGACGGCTCGCAGGTTCGCCTGAAGGATGTCTCGAAGATCGAACTCGGCGGCGAAAACTACAACTTCGACACGAAGTACAACGGTCAGCCGACCGCGGCACTCGGTATCCAGCTCGCGACCAACGCGAACGCGCTCGCGACCGCGAAGGCCGTGCGCGCGAAGATCGACGAACTGGCACCGTTCTTCCCGCACGGCCTCGTCGTGAAGTACCCGTACGACACGACGCCGTTCGTGAAGCTGTCGATCGAGGAAGTGGTCAAGACGCTGCTCGAAGGTATCGTGCTGGTGTTCCTCGTGATGTATCTGTTCCTGCAGAACCTGCGGGCGACGATCATCCCGACGATCGCGGTGCCGGTCGTGTTGCTCGGCACGTTCGCGATCATGTCGATGGTGGGCTTCTCGATCAACACACTGTCGATGTTCGGTCTCGTGCTCGCGATCGGCCTGCTGGTGGACGATGCGATCGTGGTGGTCGAGAACGTCGAGCGGGTGATGGCGGAAGAGGGCTTGTCACCGAAGGAGGCGACCCGCAAGGCAATGGGCCAGATCACCGGCGCACTCGTCGGCGTGGCGCTCGTGCTGTCGGCGGTGTTCGTGCCGGTGGCGTTCTCCGGCGGGTCGGTCGGCGCGATCTATCGTCAGTTCTCGCTGACGATCGTGTCGGCGATGGTGCTGTCGGTGCTCGTCGCGTTGATTCTGACGCCGGCACTGTGCGCGACGATCCTCAAGCCGATTCCGCAAGGGCATCACGAAGAGAAGAAGGGCTTCTTCGGCTGGTTCAACCGCACGTTCAACAACAGCCGCGACAAGTACCACGTCGGCGTGCACCACGTGATCAAGCGGTCGGGCCGCTGGCTCATCATCTACCTGGTCGTGATCGTCGCGGTCGGCCTGCTGTTCGTGCGCCTGCCGAAGTCGTTCCTGCCCGATGAAGACCAGGGCCTGATGTTCGTGATCGTGCAGACGCCGTCGGGCTCGACGCAGGAAACGACCGCGAAGACGCTCGCGAACATTTCCGACTACCTGCTGAAGGACGAGAAGGAAATCGTCGAATCGGCGTTCACGGTCAACGGCTTCAGCTTCGCGGGCCGCGGCCAGAACTCCGGTCTCGTGTTCGTGCGCCTGAAGGACTACTCGCAGCGTCAGCATGCGAACCAGAAGGTGCAGGCGCTGATCGGCCGGATGTTCGGGCGTTACGCGGGCTACAAGGACGCGATCGTGATCCCGTTCAACCCGCCGTCGATTCCTGAACTCGGTACGGCTGCCGGCTTCGACTTCGAGCTGACGGACAACGCGGGTCTCGGCCACGATGCACTGATGGCCGCGCGTAACCAGCTGCTCGGGATGGCCTCGAAGGATCCGACGCTGCAGGGCGTGCGTCCGAACGGCCTGAACGATACGCCGCAGTACAAGGTCGACATCGATCGCGAGAAGGCGAACGCGCTCGGCGTCACGGCGGATGCGATCGACCAGACGTTCTCGATCGCGTGGGCGTCGAAGTACGTGAACAACTTCCTGGATACCGACGGCCGGATCAAGAAGGTCTACGTGCAGGCAGACGCACCGTTCCGGATGACGCCGGAAGACCTGAACATCTGGTACGTGCGCAACGGGTCGGGCGGGATGGTGCCGTTCAGCTCGTTTGCGACCGGTCACTGGACGTACGGTTCGCCGAAGCTCGAGCGCTACAACGGTGTGTCGGCGATGGAAATCCAGGGTCAGGCCGCACCGGGCAAGTCGACCGGTCAGGCGATGACCGCGATGGAAGGGCTCGCGAAGAAGCTGCCGGTCGGTATCGGCTATTCGTGGACCGGCCTGTCGTTCCAGGAAATCCAGTCCGGTTCGCAGGCGCCGATCCTGTACGCGATCTCGATCCTCGTCGTGTTCCTGTGTCTCGCGGCGCTGTATGAAAGCTGGTCGATCCCGTTCTCGGTGATCATGGTGGTGCCGCTCGGCGTGATCGGCGCACTGCTGGCGGCAACGATGCGCGGCCTCGAGAACGACGTGTTCTTCCAGGTCGGCCTGCTGACTACCGTGGGCTTGTCCGCGAAGAACGCGATTCTGATCGTGGAGTTCGCGCGCGAACTGCAGATGACGGAGAAGATGGGGCCGATCGAGGCCGCGCTGGAAGCGGCGCGCCTGCGGCTGCGTCCGATCCTGATGACGTCGCTCGCGTTCATTCTCGGCGTGATGCCGCTCGCGATCTCCAACGGCGCGGGTTCGGCCAGCCAGCACGCCATCGGTACGGGCGTGATCGGCGGGATGATCACGGCGACGTTCCTCGCGATCTTCATGATCCCGATGTTCTTCGTGAAGATCCGCGCGATCTTCAGCGGCGAGAAGGAAGACGTCGACGAGGCGCTGCGCCTGGCTCAGGAGCACTCGCACCACGAAGAGAAGCCGGGCAACGGCGACGAAGGCAACAAGGGACAGTGATGATGCAAAAACACGCTTTGACTGCAATCGCGGTCGCGCTTTTCGCCACGGGCTGCACGATGGCGCCGCATTACAAGCGGCCCGATGCACCCGTCGCGCAGGCGTACCCGGCCGGTGGCGTCTACGCGACGCAGCCGGGTGCGGCCGGCGCGCGCAGCGCGAACGGGCAAGCTGCGACCGCCATCGGCTGGCGCGAGTTCTTCGTCGATCCGCGCCTGCAGCGGCTGATCGAGATCGCGCTGAAAAACAACCGCGACCTGCGCGTGTCGGTGCTGAACATCGAGGCGGCGCGCGCGCAGTACCAGATCACGCGCGCGGGCTTGTTCCCGACGCTCGACGGCACGGGCACGGGCAACATCCAGCGCATCCCGCAGGGTTTGTCGACGACGGGCGCGTCGATGATCTCGCGCAGCTACAACGTCGGCCTGTCGGCGTCGTGGGAACTCGATCTGTTCGGCCGCGTGCAGAGCCTGAAGGACCAGGCGCTCGCGCAGTACCTGTCGACCGCGTATGCGCGGCAGGCGTCGGAGATCTCGCTGGTGTCGCAGGTGGCCGATCAATACCTGACGCTGCTGTCGACCGACGATCTGCTGAAGGTCACGGAGGACACGCTGAAGACGGCGCAGGCGTCGTACGACCTGACGAAGCTGCAGTTCGACAACGGCACGGGCTCCGAGCTCGAGCTGCGTCAGGCGCAGACGGTGGTCGAGCAGGCGCTGGCGAACCAGCAGGCGCAGGCGCGTGCGCGTGCGCAGGCGCTGAACTATCTGGTGCTGCTGATCGGCGAGCCGCTGCCGGACGATCTGCCGGCGGGCATGCCGCTCGACGCGCAGAACCTGCTGACGGACGTGCCGGCCGGGTTGCCGTCCGACCTGCTGACGCGTCGTCCTGACGTGATGCAGGCCGAGCAGTCGCTGCTGGCGGCGAACGCGAACATCGGTGCGGCACGCGCGGCGTTCTTCCCGAAGATCTCGCTGACGGCCGCGTTCGGTACGGCGAGCCCGACGCTGGGCGGTCTGTTCAAGGCCGGCACGGCGGCGTGGTCGTTCGCGCCGAACATCGCGCTGCCGATCTTCGAGGGCGGCGCGAACATCGCGAACCTCGATCTTGCACACGTGCAGAAGCGCATCGAGATTGCCAACTACGAGAAGGCGATCCAGTCGGCGTTCCGCGACGTGGCGGATGGGTTGGCCGCACGCGGCACGTACGATCAGCAGATCGCGGCGCTGGAGCGCAACGAGCACGCGCAGCAGCGACGTTTCGACCTGTCGGACCTGCGTTACAAGAACGGTGTCGACAGCTACCTGTCGGTGCTGACCGCGCAGACGGACCTGTACACCGCACAGCAGACGCTGATCAATGCGCGTCTGGCACGCTGGACCAACCTGGTCACCCTGTACCGTGCGCTGGGCGGCGGGTGGGTCGAGCGGGCCGGCGAGACGCCGCGCGCGCCGGATGCACCGGTCGACTACGACAAGGCGGCCGCTCCGGCGCCTGCGTCGGCGGCGACGACGAACGGGTAAGCAAGCGCAAGGAAGGGCAGGCGCGGTGGTGTACCGCGCTTGTTCTTTGAACCGGCTGTATGCGGAAATGAAGACGCCACGGACGAAAGTCCGTGGCGTTTTCTTTTGTGCGCTCGAATCATGCGGGGCGAAGACGGGTGGACCGACGATGCGTGCATCGAACGACGGTGCGGCCCGTTGCGCCGGACACGTCGTGCTGCGCGGCCACCCGGCACCTGGCATCCGGCATCCGGCGTTCGGCGTTCGGCATCCGGCGTTCGGCATCCGGCGTTCGGCATCCGGCATCCGGCATCCGGCGTTCGGCGTTCGGCGTTCGGCATCCAGCATCCAGCACCCAGCACCCAGCCTCCGGTGCCGCGCCACCGGACGCAGCCCTTCAAGCGCGATGGCGAACCGCCCGATCGCCGAGCGTCGTCCGCACCCCCAAAGCAAAACGCCACGGCATGCCGTGGCGTTTTTCGTTACCGCTTCGCGTCGTCGTCCGGCGCGTGGCGATCAGTGATGCACGTCGGCCGGGCGGCCGTCGAAGTCGTGTCCGGTGCGGCGGATGTCGCAGCGCGCGTCCTTTTCGCCTTTCACGCCGTTGAACACGATGTTCAGGATCACGGCCGTCGCCGATGCCAGCAGGATGCCGCTGTGCAGGATCGGGGCGAGTGCGGGCGGCAGCTTCGAGAAGAAGTGCGGCGATACGACCGGCACGAGACCCATGCCGACGCTCACGGCGACGATGAACAGGTTGTGCGTGTTGTTCACGAAGTCGACTTTCGACAGCACCTTGATGCCGTTCGCAGCCACCATCCCGAACATCACGATGCCCGCGCCGCCGAGCACGAACGGCGGCACCGACGCGACGACCTGCGCCATCTTCGGGAACAGGCCGAGCAGCACTAGGATCACGCCGCCGGTGGCGCACACGAAGCGGCTCTTCACGCCCGTCACGCCGATCAGGCCGACGTTCTGCGAGAACGACGTATGCGGGAACGAGTTGAAGATGCCGCCGATCAGCGTGCCGAGGCCGTCGACGCGCAGGCCGCGCACCAGGCGCTCCTGGTTGACCGGACGATCGACCATGTCGCCGACCGCGAGGAACATGCCGGTCGATTCGATGAACGTGACGAACATCACCGTGACCATCGTCGCGATCGACAGCGGGTCGAAGTGCGGCAGGCCGAAGTGGAACGGCATCACGAAGCCGACCCACGGTGCGTGCGCCACGCCGTCGGTGTTCACGCGGCCGATTGCGAACGCGATCACGAAGCCGGCGACGATGCCGAGCAGCACCGAGATGTTCGCGAGGAAGCCACGGCCGAACTTGTTGATCAGCAGGATCAGCGTGAGCACGAGCAGCGACAGGCCGAGATAGACGGGGCTGCCGTATTCGGGGTTGCCGACGCCGCCGGCCGCCCAGTTGATGCCGACTTCCATCAGCGACAGCCCGATCACCGCGATCACGGTGCCGACGACGACGGGCGGGAAGAACCGCAACAGCTTGCCGATCATCGGCGCGAGCACGATGCCGATGATGCCGGCCGCGATGGTCGAACCGAAGATGTCGAGGATGCCGAGGCCGGGGTTGGTGCCGATCGCGATCATCGGGCCGACTGCCGCGAACGTGCAGCCCATGATGACGGGCAGGCGGATCCCGAAGATCCACAGGCCGAGCGTCTGGATCAGCGTGGCGATGCCGCACGAAAACAGATCGGCGCTGATCAGGAACGCGATCTGGTCTTTCGGCAGCTTGAGCGCGCCGCCGACGATAAGCGGCACGGCGACAGCGCCGGCGTACATGACGAGGACGTGTTGCAGGCCAAGCGTTACCAGCTTGCCGGTCGGCAGCACCTCATCGCACGGATGGACCGTGTTCGATTGCATCTGTCTCACTCCATGATCTTGTTTTCGGGGTGATACGAAATTATTCGGAATGAATCCACGCAACAAGAGTGCTGGGTTCTATTCCGTTCTTTGCTGGTTCGATATGCCATTTCGGCATGGAACAGGGTGTCGATCATCGGGAAACGGCCGCAGGAGTGAGGTTTCCCGGATTTATAGCGCTTCAAAATAGCGCGGGCCCCCGTGTCAAATATAGGTCGCCTTATGGTGTGTATCGGGCGGGCGGCATAGTGGCAAAAAGTGCGTGGTAAAAATCGTGCCGGGTTAACCCGCGAACGGCTGCTTTTGCCCGCAAGGTGCAGCCGGGTGGAACCCGGCCGGCGATCGCGCTTTCGACCTGCCGCGATGGCGGCAAAAAACGGGGCGCGCATCACGATCCCGTTATCATCGACATCCGTTCATTCGAATTCGCCCTCACGTCATGCGCCTGCTCGGAATCGACCTCGGTACCGGCTCCGTCAAACTCGTCACGCTCGATGCCGACGGTGTCGAGCGCGCGGTTGCGAGCGAACCTTATGCGCTGTCGTCGCCGCAGCCGGGCTGGGCCGAGATCGCGCCCGATACGTGGTGGCAGGCGCTCGTGCGCGCGGCCGCGCGGCTGCCGGCCGACGAGCGCGCGCAGGTGGCGGCGATCGGGTTCTCGGGGCAGATGCATGGCGTCGTGCTGATCGACGCGGCCGGGCAGCCGGTGCGGCCCGCGCTGCTGTGGCCCGACACGCGCGCGGTGCGCGAAGCGGATGCGGCCGGCTGGCCCGCTGCCGGTTTGCCCGCTGCCGGTATGCCCGCCGCCGGTACGCCCGTCGCCGGAGTGCCCGTCGCACCGAATCCCGTCGCGCCGGGCATGGCAGGCCCGCTATTGCGCTGGCTGGCCGTGCACGAACCCGATGCGCTGCGCGCCGCACGCTGGGCCGTGCAGCCGAAGGACTGGTTGCGCATCGCGCTGGGCGGCGACGTCGCGGCCGATCCGAGCGATGCGTGCGCGACCGCGCTCGCGACGCCCGACGGTGCGTGGGATCTCGCGCTGATCGACGCGCTCGGCTTGCCGGCGGACCGGTTCGCACCGGTCCATCCGTCGACAGCGCGCTGCGGCACGCTCGTCGCACCGGCTGCCGCGGCACTCGGCCTGCCGGCCGGCGTGCCGCTGGCGACGGGCGCGGCCGACACCGCATGCGCGGCGCTCGGCAGCGGGCTCGCGGCCGCCGGCGATGCGCTGCTGACGACCGGCAGCGGCGGCCAGATCGTCGTGCTCGCGGATGCGCTGCCGCCCGCGCGACGCGGGCTGCATCGCTATCGCGCGGCGGCCGGCGGCGGCTATTACACGATGGCCGCGATGCAGAACGTCGGGCTCGCGCTCGAAGCCGTGCGCGGCTGGCTCGGCTACACGCAGTGGGCCGATGCGTATGACGATGCGTTCGCCCAGGCCGCGTCCGAACGCCTGTGCTTCCTGCCGTACCTGACGGGCGAGCGTTCGCCGTGGATGAATCCCGATGCGCGCGGGGGCTGGCTCGGCCTCGGGCTCGGTGACACGCGCGGCGCGATGATGCGCGCCGCGTTCGAAGGCGTCGCGTTCGCGTTGCGCGCAGGGCTCGATGCGATCCGCGACGCCGATCGCAGCGATCCGGTCGCGACGCTGCGTCTCGCGGGCGGCGGCTCGGTCGATCCGCGCTGGCGCCAGTTGCTGGCTGACGCGCTGGGCGCGTCGCTCCACGCGATCGACTGCCCGAACGCCGCGACACGTGGCGCCGCGCTACTCGCGGGCGTCGCGATCGGGCACTGGCGGGAAGATGCGCTGCACGCGCTGGCGCCGGCCGCGTCGCCGGTGTCCGCGCCGTGCGACGATCGCTTGCTGGCCGCGCGCCACGCGCGCTTCATCGATCTGTATGCGCGAACGGATGCATGGTTCACGACGGGCGTTTAAACTCGAGCACTTGTTCTTTTGCGTCGGCGATGACGCATCGTGGCAAGCCGGCGACCGTTTCCCGCACGCGATGCGCGGCGGGACCGGCCATCATGGCGAGCACGAGATTCTTTCGCCGTGCCGCGCGCGATCGACGCACGGCACGGCTTCGACAGCTTTGCATGGAACCCGGTGCGAAGCATGGAGCCGGCACGCTCGTGCTCGAGCATCACGCCGGTCGACATGAGCGCTGACGCGCCAACCCGGGCCGACCTCACACACAGACAGGAGTCACACGATGAAGACGAAAGCAGCGATTGCATGGAAGGCGGGCGCGCCGCTGACGATCGAGGAAGTCGATCTGGAAGGGCCGCGCGCAGGCGAAGTGCTGATCGAGGTGAAGGCGACGGGCATCTGTCACACCGACTACTACACGCTGTCGGGCGCCGATCCGGAAGGGATCTTCCCGGCGATCCTCGGCCATGAAGGCGCGGGCGTCGTGGTCGACGTCGGCCCCGGCGTCGGTACGCTGCGCAAGGGCGACCACGTGATTCCGCTCTACACGCCGGAATGCCGCGAGTGCAAGTTCTGCCTGTCGCGCAAGACCAACCTGTGCCAGAAGATCCGCGCGACCCAGGGCAAGGGCCTGATGCCCGACGCGACGTCGCGCTTCTCGCTCGACGGCAAGCCGCTGTTCCACTACATGGGCACGTCCACGTTCTCGAACTACATCGTCGTGCCGGAAATCGCGGTCGCGAAGGTGCGTGAGGACGCGCCGTTCGACAAAATCTGCTACATCGGCTGCGGCGTGACGACGGGCGTCGGTGCGGTCGTGTACTCGGCGAAGGTCGAGGCGGGCGCGAACGTGGTCGTGTTCGGCCTCGGCGGCATCGGCCTGAACGTGATCCAGGGCGCGAAGATGGTCGGCGCGGACAAGATCATCGGCGTCGACATCAACCCGAAGCGAGTCGAACTCGCGAAGAAGTTCGGGATGACGCACTTCATCAACCCGAACGAAGTCGAGAACGTGGTCGACCACATCGTGCAGCTGACCGATGGCGGCGCCGATTACTCGTTCGAATGCGTGGGCAACGTGAAGCTGATGCGCCAGGCGCTCGAGTGCACGCACAAGGGCTGGGGCCAGTCGTTCATCATCGGCGTGGCGGCAGCCGGCGAGGAAATCAGCACGCGTCCGTTCCAGCTCGTGACGGGGCGCGAGTGGAAGGGCTCGGCGTTCGGCGGCGCACGCGGCCGTACCGACGTGCCGAAGATCGTCGACTGGTACATGGAAGGCAAGATCAACATCGACGACCTGATCACGCACACGCTGCCGCTCGAGCGGATCAACGAAGGCTTCGACCTGATGAAGGCCGGCGAGTCGATCCGCTCGGTCGTGCTGTACTGACCGGGAGCGCACCGCGATGCTCGAACTCGTTTCCTCGCATGCGTGCCACGGCGGCGAGCAGCGTTTCTACCGTCACGATTCGGCGGCCATCGGCCTGCCGATGAAGTTCTCGGTGTACCTGCCGCCGCAGGCCGCGCACGGCCGCGTGCCGGCGCTGTTCTATCTCGCGGGGCTCACCTGCACTGACGAGACGTTCGCGATCAAGGCCGGCGCGCAGCAATACGCGGCGCAGCACGGCCTCGCGCTCGTGATGCCCGACACGAGCCCGCGCGGCGCGGGCGTGCCGGGCGAGACCGATGCGTGGGACTTCGGCGTCGGCGCGGGCTTCTATGTCGATGCGACCGAAGCGCCATGGTCCGCGCATTACCGGATGGAGTCGTACGTGACGGGCGAGCTGCGCACGCTCGTCGCGGCCGAGCTGCCGATCGACGGTGCGCGGCTCGGGATCTTCGGGCATTCGATGGGCGGGCACGGCGCGCTGACGCTCGCGTTGCGCCATCCGGGCCTGTACCGGTCGGTGTCGGCGTTCGCGCCGATCGCCGCGCCGACGCGCTGCCCGTGGGGCGAGAAGGCGTTCTCGGGCTACCTCGGCGACGATCGCGAAGCATGGAAGGCACACGACGCGAGCGAACTCGTCGCGCGCGCCGATGCGCCGAAGTTCGCGGACGGCATCCTCGTCGATCAGGGCCTCGCCGATCAGTTCCTCGCGAACCAGCTCAACCCCGACGTGTTCGAAGCCGCGTGCGCGAAGGCCGGCCAGCCGCTGACGCTGCGTCGTCATGCAGGCTACGACCACGGGTATTACTTCATCTCGACGTTCATCGCCGATCACATCGCGCATCACGCGCGCGTGCTCGCACGGTGAGCGGGCAGGGAAGCAGGTAACGCACACGGCGGCACACGGTGCGCCGCACGATCGCGGGCGCAAAAAAACGCCGGCGCTGCCCTCGGGCACGCCGGCGTTTTCATTTCCGACAAGCGGCGATCAGTGGCGCCGCAACAGGCTCGCGCCGTACACGAGCGCCGACAGCGCGGTGATCCAGAAGCTCGTCGGCCAGTCGGTGTGATACGCGAGCACAATGCCGAGCCACGCTTCGAACAACGCGAACAGCGCGGCGAGCAGCACGCCGGTCGACAGCCGCGTCGTCACGTTCTGCGCGGCGGCAGCCGGCCCGACCAGCAGCGTGAACACCAGCAGCACGCCGACGATCTGCGTCGCCGCGGCCACTGCGAGCGCGCACACCGCGAGGAACAGCATCGACACCGCGCGCAGCGACACGCCCTTGGCTTCGGCCAGTTCGGGCTGCAGCGACGCGAACAGCAGCGGCCGCGCGATCAGCGCGAGCGCGAGCAGGCTCACCGCGCCGATGCCGGCGAGTACCGCGAGCGTATCGTGGCTGACCGCGAGCACGTTGCCGAACAGCAGCGCGGTGACCTGGGTCGCGAACGACGTGTAGAAATGCAGGAACAGCAGGCCGAAGCCGAGCGCGCCCGACAGGATCACGCCGATCGCGACGTCGCGGCCCGCGAGCTTCTCGCCGAGCGCGCCCATCCCGATGCCGGCCGCGAGCGTGAAGCCGACCATCCCCCAGATCGGCGAAATGCCGAGCAGCACCGCGCCCGTCGCGCCGGTGAAGCCGACGTGCGACAGCGCATGGCCGGCGAAGGTCTGCCCGCGCAGCACCAGGAAGTAGCCGACGATGCCCGCGAGCACCGCGACGATCCCCGACGCCGCGAAGGCGTTGATCATGAAGTCGTATTCAAACATCTTGCGAATGCCCGGGATGAGCGTGTCCGTGGTGGTGATGGCCGTGGCCGCCGCCACCGCCACCGCCGTGCGAGTGGCCGTCGTCGTCCTCGTGTTCGTGGTCGTGCTTCTCGATCTCGACGTCGCCCGACATCACGAAGATCTTGCCGTTCACGCGCATCACGTCGATCGGCGAACCGTAGAGCCGCGACAGCACGGGCTTCGTGATCACCTCGTCGACGGTGCCGAGCGCCGCGACGCCGTTGCCGAGATACAGCACGCGGTCGAGCGCGTTCAGCAGCGGATTCAGTTCGTGCGCGGAGAACAGCACGGTGATGCCGAGCTCGCGCTGCACGTTGCGCACGAGTTCGACGACGCCGCGCTGGTGGTTCGGGTCGAGGCTGATCAGCGGCTCGTCGAGCAGCAGCAGCTTCGGGCTGCCGAGCAGGCACTGCGCGAGCAGCAGGCGTTGTCGCTCGCCGCCGGACAGTTCCGACAGCGGCCGGCGCGCGAGCGTCGGGCCGCCGACGAGATCGAGCACGCGCTCGACGTCGCGGCGCGTTGCCGCGTTCGTGTGCGGCAGCCCCCAGCGGTGGCCGTCGGCGGCCATCGCGACGAAGTCGTAACCGCGCATCCGGCGGTTGGCGAGGCCGCTCCTGATCTGCGGCATGTAGCCGATCGACGGGTTGCCGCGCACGACCGGCACGCCGCCGACGGACAGCGTGCCGGCCGACACGGGCACGAGGCCGAGCACCGCGCGCATCAGCGTCGTCTTGCCCGCGCCGTTCGGCCCGAGCACGCCGACGAATTCGCCGGGTTCGATCGAGAAGCTGACATCGCGCAGGATCGTGCGTCCGCCCAGTTCGAGCGTGACGCGATCGACGGCGAGTGCGTGAGGAGTTGCGGTCATTTCGTTCGGGTTGTCTATTGCTTGCCGGCGGCCAGTGCGGCCGAGAGCGCGTCGAGCTGGCCAGCCATCCATTGCTGGAAGGTCTTGCCGGCCGGCTGCGTCTCGGTGACGCTGACGGTCGGCACGCCGCCGTCGCGCGCGATCTTCAGCATGCGCTTGGTCATCGGTGCTTCAGCCTGGCTGTTGTAGATCAGCACGCGCACCTGCTTCTTGCGCAGGTCGTTCTCGAACGCGGCGACATCCTGCGCGCTTGCCTCGGTGTCGTTCATCGTCGCGAGCTGGAAGCGCTGGTTGCGCATGTCGAGGCCGATCGCGTCGGACATGTAGCCGAACACGGGCTCGGTGGCCGTGACCGGCAGCCCCTTGTACTGCGCGCGCAGCGCGGCGACCTTGTCGTCGACGGGCTTTATCGACGCGACGAACTTCTGCAGGTTCGCGTCGTATTCGGCCTTGTTCGCCGGGTCGGCGCGGCCAAGCTCGGCCGCGATCGCGCGCGCGGCGGCGGGCATCGTCGCCGGGTCGTACCACAGGTGCGGGTTGTCGCCGGCCTTCTTGCCGACGAGATCGGCGACGACGATCGTCGCGCGCTTCGCCTGTTTCGACGCGCCGAGCAGCTTGCTCATCCAAGGATCGTAGTTCGCGCCGTTGTAGATCACGACCTGCGCGTGCTGGAGCGCGCGGGCCGTTTTCGGGCTCGCTTCGAACAGGTGCGGATCCTGGTCCGGATTGCTGAGGATGCTTGTCACCGCGACATGGTTGCCGCCGATCTGCGATGCGACATCGCCGTAGAAATTCTCGGCGGCGACGACGTTGACGGTCGCGGCCTGCGCGAACGCGGGCGCCGCGAGCGACAGCGCGGCGACGGCGGCGGCAAGCCAGCGGACAGGCGACAGGGCACGCCGCGGCGCGCGCTTCAGGGCAATGGACATGGAACTCCTCGTTGGAAGGGGCGGCACGGGCGCCGCGCGATACGCGTCAGCGTGGCACGGGCTTGTGCTTGCAGTGCCCGCACAGGCCGCTCAGCTCGACGACCTGGTGGTGGACTTCGAAACCGTGCGCGGGCTCGCTCGCGGACAACTGCTTCGCGAGGTCGCCGCCGGGAATCTCGACGGTGTCGCCGCACGAATCGCAGATCAGGAACTGGCCTTCGTGCGGCACGCCGATCTCGCAGCACGCGAAGAACGCGTTCTTCGATTCGATCCGGTGGATGAAGCCGTGCTCGACGAGGAAATCCAGCGCGCGATAGACGGTCGTGGGCGGCACGCGGCCGCGCTGCGGCTCGAGTTCGGCGAGCAGGTCGTACGCGCCGATCGGGCGCTGCGCGGCCAGCACGCGTTCGTAGACCTGACGGCGCAGCGGCGTCCACGCGAGCCCGTGCTCGGCGGCGAATGCGTCGGCCCGGGACAGCCGGGCGTCAATGGACGAAGAGGTAGCCATGGCGTGAGGCAGGGCGTGAAACAAAGTATGGCGATGATATAACGTATCGCCGCGCCGTGCAGCGTGATTTCCCCTTTCCGTCCTCACTCCGTCCCCTTCATCGCCGATCCGGCCGCACCGCACCGTGCGGGCCGCGCCTTGCCGGGCGTGCGCAACGGGCCGCCACGCTGCGCCGTTGTGCCGCAGTGCGTCATAGAAAGCCGTCACGTCGCCTTGACAGCGCGAATCGCGTATCCGATCATTCGATCACTAACAGAGCAATTGATCGGTTGGCGAGCGTTCGCTCACCTCGCAGCCGTCGTAACGCAGAACGAACCGGAGACAGCCAGTGAGACTGGAAGACAAGGTCGCGATCCTGACGGGCGCCGCAAGCGGCATCGGCGAGGCGGTCGCGCAACGCTATCTGGACGAGGGCGCCCGTTGCGTGCTCGTCGACCTGAAGCCCGCAGGCGGCTCGCTCGCGCGGCTCATCGAGGCGAACCCCGGCCGCGCGGTGGCCGTGACCGCGGACGTCACGCGCCGCGACGACATCGAGCGCATCGTCACCACGACGGTCGAGCGCTTCGGCGGCGTCGACATCCTGTTCAACAACGCGGCACTGTTCGACATGCGGCCGATCCTCGACGAATCGTGGGACGTGTTCGACCGGCTGTTCTTGGTCAACGTGAAAGGGCTGTTCTTCCTGATGCAGGCCGTCGCGCAGCGGATGGTCGAGCAGGGGCGCGGCGGCAAGATCGTCAACATGTCGTCGCAGGCCGGGCGTCGTGGCGAGGCGCTCGTTTCGCACTACTGCGCGACCAAGGCCGCGGTGATCAGCTACACGCAGTCGGCCGCGCTCGCGCTCGCGCCGCACCGGATCAACGTGAACGGCATCGCGCCGGGCGTCGTCGACACGCCGATGTGGGAGCAGGTCGATGCACTGTTCGCGCGTTACGAGAACCGGCCGCTCGGCGAGAAGAAGCGGCTCGTCGGCGAAGCCGTGCCGCTCGGCCGCATGGGCGTGCCGGGCGACCTGACGGGCGCCGCGCTGTTCCTCGCGTCGTCCGACGCCGACTACGTTACCGCCCAGACGCTGAACGTCGACGGCGGTAACTGGATGAGCTGAAGTGATGCCGCTCGCACGCGCCACCACCTGCCGGCCGGCCCGAGACGCGGCAGTTGTCTCGCACGTCGCGGCCCCCGTCGAACGAGGAGGGCACGCCTGATGGCCGAGATCGTCGTCGCCGGCGAGCTGCTGGCCGAATTCGTCGCCGCCGAGCGCGGCCAGGGTTTCGACACGCCGGGCTTGTTCGAGGGGCCGTTCCCGAGCGGCGCACCCGCGATATTTGCCGACCAGGCCGCGCGGCTCGGCGCGCGCGTCGCGTATGCGGGCTGCGTCGGCCGCGACGCGTTTGGTGACGCAATCGTCGCGCGGCTCGAACGCGACGGGGTCGACGTCGCGCGCATCCGCCGCGTCGCACGCCCGACCGGCACCGCGTTCGTCGCGTATCGCGACGACGGTTCGCGCAGCTTCGTGTTCACGCTGTCCACCAGCGCGGCCGCGTGCGTCGATGCGTCCGATGTCGATGCCGCGATGTTCGACGGCTGCCGTTACTTCCACGTGATGGGCTCGTCGCTGACGAGCGAATCGGCGATAGCGGCGGTGCAGCGCGGCGTGATCGAGGCCGCGCGCGTCGGCGCGAAGGTGTCGTTCGACCCGAACGTGCGGCCCGAAATGCTGAGTTTTCGCCCGATGCGGGCGGCACTCGACGCGATGCTCGCCGCGTGCCACCTGTTCCTGCCGAGCGAAGCCGATCTGCCGTTCTTCTGCGGGCCGCAGCCGGCCGAGCGCGCGATCGCGGGCCTGCTCGCGACGCATCCGCTGCTCGAGCGTGTCGTGCTGAAGCGTGGCGCGCAAGGCAGCGTCGCGTTCGACCGAGCGAACCGTGCGGAAGTGCTGGCGTTTCAGGTCGACGAAGTCGATCCGACCGGCGCCGGCGACTGCTTCGGCGGCACGCTGGTCGCGAGCCTCGTCGCGGGCGTGCCGATCGAGGCCGCGCTGCGCCGCGCGAACGCGGCCGGTGCGATCGCGGTCACGCGGCGCGGCCCGATGGAGGGCAACAGCAGTGCGACCGAAATCGACCGCTTCCTGACAGAACGAGGTATCGCATGTCCGGCCTGACGACCTTCGCCGAACGTTCACGACCCGCGCACGCGGACGCCGTGCTGCGGATGATCTTCGACGCGAACCGCGCGGACGCGCAGCGTGGCATCTATTCGATCTGCAGCGCGCACCGGCTCGTGCTGGAGGCCGCGTGCGAAGCGGCGCGCGCGGACGGTTCGCCGCTGCTGATCGAGGCGACCTGCAACCAGGTGAACCATCTCGGCGGCTATACGGGCATGACGCCCGCCGATTTCCGCCGCGATGTCGACGCGATCGCCGCGCGTTGCGGGCTTGCACCGTCGGCGCTCGTGCTCGGCGGCGATCATCTCGGGCCGAACCCGTGGCGGCATCGCCGCGCGGCCGACGCGATGCGCGAGGCCGGCGCGATGGTTGCCGCGTACGTCGAAGCCGGCTTCGAAAAGATCCACCTCGACGCGAGCATGGCGTGCGCGGACGATCCGGTGCGGCTCGACGATCGCACGATCGCCGCGCGCGCGGCCGAACTGTGCCGCGCGGCGGAAGACGCGGCAGCGCGCACCGGCATCGCACCCGTCTACGTGATCGGCACCGAGGTGCCGACGCCGGGCGGCGAAGTGAGCGGTAACGACAGCGATGTGGCGATCGCGCAGATCGCGGTCACGCGCAGCGACAGCATCGCGGCGACGCTCGATGCGCACCGCCACGCGTTCGCGGCGGCCGGTCTCGACGATGCTTGGACGCGCGTTGTCGCGATCGTCGCGCAGCCGGGCGTCGACTTCGACGATCGCCACGTGCTCGACTACGACAGTGCGAAGGCCGCGTCGCTGGGCGCGAGTATCCTGCAGACACCCGGCCTCGTGTTCGAAGCGCATTCGACTGACTACCAGACCGAAGGCGCGCTCGCCGCGCTCGTGCGCGACCACTTCGCGGTACTGAAGGTCGGCCCCGCGCTGACGTTCGCGCTGCGCGAGGCGCTGTTCGCGCTGACCTTCATCGAGGACGCACTGATCGGCGAACTCGTGCAGCGCTCGCGGTTGCGCGACGTGGTCGACGCCGCGATGCGTGCGCAGCCCGAGCACTGGGCACCGTACTACCGCGGCGACGAAACCGAGCAGCGCCTCGCGCGCCAGTTCAGCTACAGCGACCGGATCCGCTACTACTGGCTGCAGCCGGCCGTTGCGGCCGCGGTCGAGCAGCTGTTCGACAACCTCGCGCGGCAGCCGGTGCCGGAGACGCTCGTCGCGCAGTGGTTGCCGGACGTGTACGCGGCCTGCCGCGCGGGCGGCCTTGCGAACGAGCCGCGCGCATGGGTGCGCCACCGGATACGCGACGTGATCGCGCACTATGCGCGCGCGTGCGGAATGCAGCGGCCGGCATGACGGGCCGCGAAGTCCACGCAGTACCGACGACACTTCGAAAAAATCACAGGAGACATGCTATGCAACGAAAGATGCTCGACGCCGCCGCACGCGGCTTCGCCGGAGCCGCGCTCGCGACGGCGGCCTGCGCCGCGTCCGCCGGCACGCTGACGATCGCGACGCTGAACAATCCCGACATGATCGAGCTGAAGAAGCTGTCGCCGGCCTTCGAGAAGGCGAACCCGGGCATCCAGTTGAACTGGGTGATCCTCGAGGAGAACGTGCTGCGCCAGCGCGCGACGACCGACATCACGACCGGCAGCGGCCAGTTCGACGTGATGGCGATCGGTACCTACGAGACGCCGCAGTGGGGCAAGCGCGGCTGGCTCGCGCCGATGACGGGCCTGCCCGCCGATTACGACCTGAACGACATCGTGAAGACCGCGCGCGACAGCCTGTCGTACAACGGCCAGCTGTACGCGCTGCCGTTCTACGTCGAGAGCTCGATGACGTTCTACCGCAAGGACCTGTTCGCGGCGAAGGGGCTGAAGATGCCCGACCAGCCGACCTACGACCAGATCGCCGAATTCGCGGACAAGCTCACCGACAAGGCGAAGGGCACCTACGGGATCTGCCTGCGCGGCAAGGCCGGGTGGGGCGAGAACATGGCGTACGTGTCGACGGTCGTGAATACGTTCGGCGGGCGCTGGTTCGACGAGAACTGGAACGCGCAGCTCACGTCGCCGGAATGGAAGAAGGCGATCAACTTCTACGTGAACCTGCTGAAGAAGAACGGCCCGCCGGGCGCCAGCTCGAACGGCTTCAACGAGAACCTGACCCTGACCGCATCGGGCAAGTGCGCGATGTGGATCGACGCGACGGTCGCGGCCGGGATGCTCTATAACAAACAGCAGTCGCAGGTGGCTGACAGGATCGGCTTCGCGGCCGCGCCGGTCGCCGCCACGCCGAAGGGTTCGCACTGGCTGTGGGCATGGGCGCTCGCCGTGCCGAAGACGTCGAAGCAGCAGGACGCCGCGCGCAAGTTCATCGCGTGGGCGACGTCGAAGCAGTACATCGAGATGGTCGGCAAGGACGAAGGCTGGGCGTCGGTGCCGCCGGGCACGCGCACGTCGACCTATCAGCGCCCCGAGTACAAGGCCGCTGCGCCGTTCTCGGACTTCGTGCTGAAGGCGATCGAGACGGCCGACCCGAACGATCCGTCGCTGAAGAAGGTGCCGTACACGGGCGTGCAGTACGTCGGGATTCCTGAGTTCCAGTCGTTCGGCACGGTGGTTGGCCAGTCGATCGCGGGTGCGGTGGCCGGCCAGATGACGGTCGACCAGGCGCTCGCCGCCGGCCAGGCCGCCGCCGACCGCGCGGTGCGGCAGGCCGGCTACAAGAAGTAACACGGCCCGCACCGTGCGCGCTGGCGCACGGTGCGCGTCGTCGAAGCTGACAGGCGGGCAGGCTTTCGTGCCCGCGCATCAACCGGAGGGACTCCGATCATGCGTCACCTGCGTCTTCCCCTGAGCCACGCTCACGCGCCGTCGGTCGGCGACGCGTCGTCACCGCCCGGCGCGCCGCGTCGCGCGCGCGGCGGCGCGAGCTGGCTCGTCTCGCCGTCCGTCGCGGTGCTGCTGCTGTGGATGTCGATTCCGCTCGCGATGACGATCTGGTATTCGTTCTCGCGCTACAACCTGCTGAACCCGGACGTGAAGGGTTTCGCCGGGTTCGACAACTACCGCTTCCTCGCGACCGATCCGTCGTTCCTGCCCGCGATCTGGCACACGCTCGTGCTGATCGGCGCGGTGCTCGCGATCACGGTGATCGGCGGCGTGCTGATGTCGGTGCTGTTCGACCGCAAGTTCTACGGGCAGGGCGTGGCACGCCTGCTCGCGATCGCGCCGTTCTTCGTGATGCCGACGGTGTCCGCGCTGATCTGGAAGAACATGATCCTGCACCCGGTGTACGGGCTCGTCGCGAACGCGATGCGCGCGCTCGGGATGACGCCGATCGACTGGTTCGCCGATTACCCGCTCACCGCGGTGATCATCATCGTCGCGTGGCAGTGGCTGCCGTTCGCGTTCCTGATCCTGTTCACCGCGATCCAGTCGCTCGACCAGGAGCAGAAGGAAGCCGCGCGCATCGACGGTGCGGGCCCGATCGCGATGTTCTTCTACATCACGCTGCCGCACCTGAAGCGCGCGATCGCGGTGGTCGTGATGATGGAGACGATCTTCCTGCTGTCGATCTTCGCGGAGATCTACACGACGACCGGCGGCGGCCCCGGCGACGCGACGACCAACCTGTCGTACCTGATCTACGCGCTCGGCCTGCAGCAGTTCGACGTCGGCCTCGCATCCGCCGGCGGCATCATCGCCGTCGTGGTGGCGAACGTCGTGTCGTTCTTCCTCGTGCGGATGCTGGCGCGCAACCTGAAGGGAGAGTACGAAAAATGAGCGACCTGACCTTCGAAGGCCGGCGCGTGCCGGCCGTGTTCGACCTCGTGCGGCGCGCGCTGCCCGGCACGCTCGCGTGGCTGATCGCGCTGCTGCTGTTCTTCCCGATCTTCTGGATGGCGATCACCGCGTTCAAGACCGAGCAGCAGGCGTATGCGTCGACGCTGTTCTTCATCCCGACGCTCGACAGCTTCCGCGAGGTGTTCGCGCGCAGCAACTACTTCGCGTTCGCATGGAATTCGGTGCTGATCTCGGCGGGCGTCACGGTGATCTCGCTGCTGTTCGCGGTGCCGGCCGCGTACGCGATGGCGTTCTTCCCGAACCACCGCACGCAGAAGGTGCTGCTGTGGATGCTGTCGACGAAGATGATGCCGTCGGTCGGCGTGCTCGTGCCGATCTACCTGCTGTGGAAGAACGCGGGGCTGCTCGATAGCGTATCGGGCCTCGTGATCGTCTATACGCTGATCAACCTGCCGATCGCGGTGTGGATGACCTTCACGTACTTCAACGAGATCCCGAAGGACATCCTCGAAGCCGGGCGCATCGACGGTGCGTCGACGTGGCAGGAGATCGTCTACCTGCTGATGCCGATGGCGTTGCCGGGGCTCGCGTCCACCGCGCTGCTGCTCGTGATCCTGTCGTGGAACGAGGCGTTCTGGAGCATCAACCTGTCGAGCTCGAACGCGGCGCCGCTGACCGTGTTCATCGCGTCGTACTCGAGCCCCGAAGGGCTGTTCTGGGCGAAGCTGTCCGCGGCTTCGTTGCTGGCGGTCGCGCCGATCCTGATCGTCGGCTGGCTGTCGCAGAAGCAGCTCGTGCGCGGGCTCACGTTCGGAGCCGTCAAATGACCGCGATGAACGTTTTGATCTGCGATTGCGACGGCGTGCTGATCGACAGCGAGGCCGTGGCGGCCGACGTGATCGTGCGCGAACTCGATGCGCGCTGGCCAGGCGTCGATGCGCGGCCGGCCGTGATGCCGCTGCTCGGGCTGCGCATCGAGCGCGTGCTGGCCGGTGCGGGTGAGGCCGTCGGGCGCACGCTGTCAGCCGACGATGTCGACGCGATCCGCCGTGCGGTCGAGGCGGCGGCCGTCAATGCGCCGATGGTCGACGGCATCGATGCGGCGCTGGCCGCGATTCGGCTGACGACGGCCTGCGCGAGCAACAGCTATCGCGCGTACGTCGAGGCGGCACTGGCACGCACGGGCCTCGCGCGCTTCTTCGGCGACCGGCTGTTCTGCGCGGATGCCGTCGCGCGGCCGAAGCCGGCACCGGACGTGTATCTCGCGGCCGCGCGCACGCTCGGCGTCGCGCCGGCCCAGTGCCTCGTGGTCGAGGACAGTGCGACCGGCATCACCGCGGCGGCCGCGGCCGGCATGACCGTGCTCGGCTTCGTCGGCGGCGGGCATGCGTCGGCCGCGCAGATCGACGCGCTGCGCGGGATCGGCGCGCGTCACGTATTCGACGACATGCACGAGCTGCCCGGCTACGTCGCGCGCTGGCAGGCGACCGGCGCGGTGCTGCCGAACTAGCAACCACGAATGATTGCGCGCCGCATTCGACGCGGCGCATCACGAACGAACGGAGACAGATCATGGCAAGCGTGCTCCTGCGCAACATCGCGAAGCGCTACGACGACACCGAAGTGCTGCGCAACGTGAACCTCGACATCGCCGACGGCGAATTCGTCGTGTTCGTCGGCCCGAGCGGCTGCGGCAAATCCACGCTGATGCGGATGATCGCCGGCCTCGAGGACATCTCGAGCGGCGACCTGCTGATCGACGGCGCGAAAGTCAACGACGTGCCGAGCGCGAAGCGCGGCATCGCGATGGTGTTCCAGTCGTATGCGCTGTACCCGCACATGACGCTGTACGACAACATGGCGTTCGGCCTGAAGCTCGCGGGCGCGAAGAAGCCGGAGATCGACCAGGCGGTGAAGCAGGCCGCGAAGATCCTGCACATCGACCATCTGCTCGATCGCAAGCCGAAGCAGCTGTCGGGCGGCCAGCGGCAGCGTGTCGCGATCGGCCGCGCGATCACGCGCAAGCCGAAGGTGTTTCTGTTCGACGAGCCGCTGTCGAACCTCGACGCGGCGCTGCGCGTGAAGATGCGGCTGGAATTCGCGCGGCTGCACGACGAGCTGAAGACGACGATGATCTACGTGACGCACGACCAGGTCGAGGCGATGACGCTCGCGGACAAGATCGTCGTGCTGTCGGGCGGCGCGGTGCAGCAGGTCGGCACGCCGAACACGCTGTATCACGCGCCGGCGAACCAGTTCGTCGCGGGCTTCATCGGCTCGCCGAAGATGAACTTCCTGAAGGGCACCGTCGATTCGGTCGATGCGGGTGGCGTGCTCGTGCGCTTCGACAGCGGCGAGACGCAGCGCGTCGCGGTCGAAGCGACGGGGCTGCAGCGTGGTGCGGCGGTGACGGTCGGCGTGCGGCCCGAGCATCTGAAGGTCGAAGCGGCGGCCGGCGGCGTGGCCGCGAAGACGATGGCCGTCGAATCGTTAGGCGATGCCGCGTACCTGTATGCGGAGTCGGCCGTCGCACCGGACGGGCTGATCGCGCGGATTCCGCCGCTCGACACGTACCGCACCGGCGAGGCGCTACACGTGCACGCTCAAGCCGAGCACTGCCACCTGTTCGACGAGCACGGGCAGGCGTTCCGCCGGCTGAGCGTGCACGCGAAGGCCGCATGACGGCCGGCCGCGCTCACACCGGCAGGTGCGCGGCCATGTAATCGACGAACGCGCGCAGCTTCGGCGTCGGGTGGCGGCCTGACGGCCACAGCACGTAGATCGGCGTGCAGCTCGCGACGTGTTCGTCGAGCACCGCGCGCAGCGTGCCGTCTTCGAGCGCGTCACGGACGAAGAAGATGGGCAGGCACGCGATGCCGAGCCCGCGCAGCGCAAAGCATAAGCGCGCTTCCGCGCTGTTGCTGACCATCGCGACCGGCACCTCGGGCAGCGTGCCCGCGCGCGGCACGCGCAACGGCCAGGTCTCGAGCTTGCCGCTGGTCGGGAAACGGTAGTGCAGGCAGCGGTGCTGCGCGAGATCGGCTGGCGTGTTTGGCGTGCCGTGCCGGTCGAGATAGGCGGGCGACGCGACGAGGTGCTGGCGGAAGTGGCCGAGCAGCCGCGACGACAGTCGTGAATCCGACGGCTGGCCGGTGCGCAGCACCGCGTCGAAGCCTTCGTCGACGACATCGACGAGCCGGTCGCTGAAATCGATGTCGAGCTCGATCTCCGGATACGCGGCCATGAAATCGGCGAGCACCGGCAGCAGCAGCGTGCCGATCGTCGGCAGGCTCACGCGCAAGCGCCCGCGCGGCGCTTCGGTGCTTTGCGTCAGTTCCTGCTCGGCCGCGTCGAGCTCGGCGAGCACGCGCCGGCACCGTTCGAGAAAGCGCGTGCCTTCGGCCGTCAGCGTGATGCTGCGCGTGCTGCGGTGAAAGAGCCGCACGTTCAGGCGCGCCTCGAGCCGCGCGATGCGCTTGCCGATCGCCGACGCCGACAGCCCGAGCGCGCGGCCGGCCGCGACGAAGCTGCGCGTTTCCGCGACCTGAACGAACACGACGAAGCCGCCGAGGTTTTCCATGCGAGTTTCCGATTGCGGACGCCAGCGTCCGGATTGTCCGGAACTCTACCCCGGTTTTTCTTCTTGCGTCGGCTCCCTACGATGAGCGCTCGTTCACTGTATGAGGTCACGCCATGTCATCCCTGCCTGTCACCGCTTTGCGCGTGGAACCGGACACCGCGCTGCGTCACCGTCTCGACGGCGCGCTCGATCGCGCGCTTGCGGACGCGTGCATGGTCGGCGCGGTCGTGCTGGTCGCGCAGCACGGCGAGCTGCGCTATGCGCGCGCCGTCGGGCTCGCCGATCGCGAAGCCGGCACGCCGATGCGGGAGGACGCGCTGTTCCGTCTGTCGTCGGTCACGAAGCCGATCGTGGCGGCTGCCGCGATGCGGCTGGTCGCGGCAGGAAGCATCGCGCTCGACGAACCGGTCACGCACCGGTTGCCCGACTTCCGCCCGACGCTGCCCGACGGCACGCCTGCCGTCATCACGTTGCGCCATCTGCTGTCGCATACGGCCGGCCTCGCCTACCGGTTCCTCGAAGCGGACGGCGACGGCCCGTATGCGCGCGCCGGCGTGTCCGACGGGATGGATCGTTCGGGCCTCTCGCTCGCCGAGAACCTGCGACGCATCGCCGGCGTGCCGCTGCAGTTCGCGCCGGGCACATCGTGGGGCTATTCGCTCGCGATGGACGTGGTTGGCGCGCTGATCGAGGCGGTCGACGGGCGGCCGCTCGCGGAAGCGGTGGCCGCGCTCGTCACGACACCGCTCGGGATGACCGACACCGCATTCGTCGCGCACGATGCCGCACGCTTCGCGACGCCTTACGTGAGCACGCCGGGCGCCCCGCGCCGGATGGCGGACGTCGATCTCGTGCCGGTGTTCGATGGCACGATCGGCATCCGCTTCGAGCCGGCGCGCGTGTTCGACGCCGATGCGTGGCCGTCGGGCGGCGCGGGGATGGTCGGCACCGCGCGCGATTGCTTGACGCTGCTCGACGCGCTGCGCACGGGCCGCGACGGCTGGCTCGGTCGCGCTTGGGCCGACGAGATGGCGCGCCTCCAGCCGGGTGCGCGCGAACTGCGCGATGCGCCGGGTTTCGGCTTCGGGCTCGGCTTTTCGGTGCTGCGCGATCCGGTGGCCGCGCAGTCGCCGGAGTCGGTCGGCACCTGGCGCGGCGGCGGCGCGTACGGGCATACGTGGTTCGTCGACTGCGCGGCCGGGCTGACGGTCGTCGCACTGTCCAACACGCTGTACGAGGGCCTCTACGGGCGGATCGTGACTGCGGTGCGCGATGCGGTCTATGGCGTCGAAACCGGGGGCGCGGCATGAGCGACTGCACGTCGATCGAAGACGAGGTTGCCGTTCGACCGGAGCAGCCGCTGCAGGCGGCCGAACGCCTGCCGGTCGCGAACCTGCTGGCACTCGCGACGGCCGCCTTCATCACGATTCTCACCGAGGCGTTGCCGGCCGGCCTGCTGCCGCTGATGAGCGTCGACCTGCGCGTGCCCGAGGCGCTGATCGGCCAGCTCGTGACCGTGTATGCGCTCGGCTCGATCGTCGCGGCGATTCCGCTTGTCGCCGCGACGCGCGCGATGCGTCGGCGCAGCCTGCTGCTTGCGGCGCTGGCCGGCTTCGTCGTGTCGAATGCGCTCACGGCCGTGTCGCCGTACTACGCGCTCACGCTCGCCGCGCGCTTCGTCGCGGGGATGGCGGCCGGGCTGCTGTGGGCGCTGCTGGCCGGCTATGCGAGCCGGATGGTCGATGCATCGCTGCGCGGCCGCGCGATCGCGGTCGCGATGCTCGGCGCACCGGTCGCGATGTCGATCGGCATTCCGGCCGGCACCGCGCTCGGCGCGGCGCTCGGGTGGCGCGTCGCGTTCGCGGGCATCACGCTTGCGGCGCTTGCGCTGATCGGCTGGATCCGCTGGCGCGTGCCCGACTATCCGGGCCAGCAGGCCGGCGCGCGCGAGCCCGTGCTCGGCGTGATGACGCTGCCCGGCGTGCGGCCGGTGCTGACCGTGATGTTTGCTTACGTGCTCGCGCACAACATGCTGTACACGTACGTCGCACCGTTCCTCGCAGGCGTGCGGATGGGCGCGCAGGTCGATGCGGTGCTGCTCGTGTTCGGCATCGCGTCGCTGGTCGGCATCGCGCTGACGGGAGCCTGGATCGGCGCCGCGCAGCGACGCCTGACGCTCGCCAGCATCGCGCTGTTCGCGATCGCGGCGGCGATGCTCGGCGCCGGGTCCGGAATGGTGATCGTGTATGCAGGCGTTGGGTTGTGGGGGCTTGCGTTCGGCGGTGCGCCGACGCTGTTCCAGACGGCCACCGCGAATGCGGCGGGGGAGGCGGCCGACGTTGCGCAGTCGATGCTCGTGACGGTGTGGAACCTCGCGATCGCGGGCGGCGGCATCGCAGGCGGGATGCTGCTCGGTGCAACGGGTGCCGGTGCGATTCCGTGGGTGCTCGTCGCGCTGCTGGCGGCCGCGTGGGTCGGCGCATGGCGTGCGCGCCGGCATGCGTTTCCGGCGCCGCAGGCGGCTTGAGCGGTTCGACTGCCGCGCGTGGTGCGCCGCGCGCGGCTTCGGCGTCAGGCCGCCTTCGCGTCGAGCGCCGCGCGTGCGCAGGTCTCGTCGGTGACGAGCCCCGACAGCCAGCCGCCGCGCAATGCGGCGATCACCGCGTCGCGTTTCTTCGGGCCGCCGGCAAACGCGATCGTCGGGCGCTTCGGCGGCGTGGCGAGCGCGACGCTCGTCACGCGTGCGCTCGTCGATACGGCGATCTGCGTGCCCTGCGCGTCGATCGGCACGCCGAGCAGTTCGGCCACCGCGCCGAGCGCGGTCATCTCGTCGCGTTCCTGTTCGGTGATGAAGCCGTCTTCGTAGAGCGGGCAGTGCGGGCCGATGTTGCCGATCCCGACGAATGCGACATCGGCCTTGCCCGACAGCGCCTCGACGATCCGGTACAGCCGGTGATTGCACCACTGCGCGCGCTCGGCATCGCTGTCGGCAAACAGCGGCGCGGGCAGCAGGAAGTGCTTGCTGCCGGTTTTCTCGGAGATGTACTGCGCGACGTCGTAGCGGTTCGACGAACCGTCGGCCGCGATCGCGCCGACCATCGACACGAGCCGGTGCTGCGGCCGGTCGATCTGCGCGATCTGCGCGACCGCGGCCTTCAGCGTCCGGCCGCTGCTGACCGCGATCACCATCGGCCGCGTTTCGTTCAGGTAGCGCTCCATCACCTGCGCGCCAGCGACCGCGAGCTTGCGGTCGATCGCATCCGGTGCATCGGCATCGACGGGCACGACTTCGCACATCGCGAGGCCGTAGCGCTTCGACAGCTGCGCGCCGAGATCGAGACAGTCGGCGAGCTGGTGGTCGACGCGCACGCGGATCAGGTTCTTCTCGACCGCGAATGCGACGAGGCGCTGCGCGACCGGGCGCGACACCTGCAGCTTTTCCGCGATTTCGTTCTGCGTGTCGCCCGCGACGTAGTAGAGCCACGCGGCACGCGTGGCGAGATCGAGTTTTTCTGAGGACTTGGACACGATAGCGATTCGGTTTGGATCTGGGCGGGCCGCATGACGGCATCCACTGTACCGCATGTCGCGCACCTGGCCGCCGGCCGGCGCGCGACCTGCCGGCGCTTACGCGAGCCGTGCGCGCGACGGTTCGTACAGCGGCCGCACGTGGCGGTACAGCGCGCGGAACGCATCGAGGCGTTCGCGCAGCAGCGCATGGCGGGCGGCATCCGGCGCGTATTCGGCGCGCACCGGCGGCTTGGCCAGCACCGCATGCGGATCGCCGCCGACGGCCAGCCAGCCGAGCCGCGCCGCACCGAGCGCCGCGCCCGTTTCGCCGCCGCCGTGCTGGCGCGTGCGCACGTTCAGCGCATCGGCGATCAGCTGCGCCCAGAACGCGCTGCGCGCGCCGCCGCCGATCAGCGACAGCTGGTCGGTTTCGACGCCTGCCGCATGCAGCGCGTCGAGGCCGTCGGCGAGGCCGAGCGTCACGCCTTCGAGCACCGCGTAGCCGAGATGCGCGCGTTCGGTCGCATGCGTCATCCCGAAGAACACGCCCTGCGCGTACGGATCGTTGTGCGGCGTGCGCTCGCCGGACAGGTAGGGCAGGAACAGCGGGGCCGTCGCGAGCGCGTCGGCGTCGAGCGCCTCGACTTCGGCGAGCAGCGCGGGCTCGTCGGTGCCGGTCAGCTTGCAGACCCAGCGCAGGCAGCTCGCGGCCGACAGCACGACACTCATCAATTGCCAGCGATCGGGAATCGCGTGGCAGAACGCATGCACGGCCGATGCGGAGTTCGGCATGAAGCGGTCGCCGACCACGCTCAGCACGCCCGACGTGCCGAGCGACACGAAGCCGTCGCCCGCGTGGATCGCGCCGATGCCGAGCGCGCTCGTCGCGTTGTCGCCGCCGCCGCCCGCCACCACGACGGCTTCCGACAGCCCGAGTTCGCGTGCGACATCCGCGCGCAGCGTGCCGGACGGCGCATTGCCTTCGACGATACGGGGCATCTGGTCGCGCGTCATCCCGCACGCGGCGAGCAGCGCGTCGGACCAGTCGCGGCGCGCGACGTCGAGCCACAGCGTGCCGGCCGCGTCGGATGGATCGGACACCTTCGCGCCGGTCAGCCGGAACCGCAGGTAGTCCTTCGGCATCAGCACGCAGGCGGTCGCCGCGAACACGGCGGGTTCGTGCTTCGCGACCCACAGCAGTTTTGGCGCAGTGAAGCCCGGCATCGCGAGATTGCCCGCCAGTGCGTGGAGATCGGGTGCGCGTTCGGTGAGCAGCGCGCATTCGTCGGCGCAGCGCATGTCGTTCCACAGGATCGCGGGGCGCAGCACGCGGTCGTCGCGGTCGAGCAGCACGGCGCCGTGCATCTGCCCCGACAGGCCGATGCCGCGCACGGCCGCGAACGCCTGGCGGTGCCGCTCGCGCAGGGCCGCGAGCGCGGCGAGCGTGCCTTGCCACCAGTCGTCCGGATGCTGTTCGGCCCAGCGCGGATGCGGCCGCGACACGGTGAACGGCGAGCCGGCGGTGCCGACGACCGTGCCGTCCGGGGCGAGCAGCAGCACCTTCACTTCCGAGGTGCCGAGGTCGATGCCGAGATACATGAGCGATCCGTTCCGTCAGTGGGGAGTCGCTACTTTAGCCGCGCGGCCGCGCACGTGCCAAGGCAGGTTCGCCCGGATGCGCGTCAGCGTGCCGCGAGCCATGTGTCGACGCGCCAGAGTCCGCCGCGCATGGCCTCGAACAGCGCCGCGTTGCCGGCGAGCGAGCCCCACAGCGCGCGGCTGGCGCAGAGTGCGACAACCGGGTCGTCGGCCTGGACGATCGCCCGTGCGGCGCTTTCGTCCATCACGCCGTCCTGGTACGCGTACGGCAAGGTGCCGCGCGCCCAGCGTTCGAGAAAGCGCAGGAACAGCGCGGGCAGCACGGCGGTGGCGACCGGCGCCGCGCCGCGTGCGAACGATTCGGCGAGCGTCGGCGCGATGAAGCCGGGGATTTTCGAGAAGCCGTCGGCCGCGACGCGCTGGTTCGTGTCGAGCACGTACGGGTTGCCGAAGCGTTCGAGCACGACGTCGCGGTAGCGCGCGAGATCGAGCGGGCTCGGCGTGAGGCACGGGATCACGTCCTGCGTCACGTAGTCGTGTGCGAAGCGGCGGATCGCCGCGTCGTGCGTGCCTTCGTGGATATAGGTGTGGCCCGCGAGCGTGCCGGCCCACGCGATGCAGCTGTGCGTCGCGTTGAGGATGCGGATCTTCGCTTCCTCGTACGGGTGTACATCGTCGACGAGCTCGGCACCCGCCAGCTCCCAGCGCGGCCGGCCGGCCGCGAAGCGGTCCTCGATTACCCACTGGATGAACGATTCGCCCATCACCGGGCATGCGTCGTCGATGCCGGTGGCTGCCAGCACGCGCTCGCGCACGTCGGCGGTCGGGCGCGGCGTGATGCGGTCGACCATCGCGCTCGGCGTGGCGACGTTCGCGTCGAACCATGCGAGCAGGTCGGCCTGCCCGCGCCGCTCGAGGAATTCGCGCATCCCCGCGCGAAAGCGCGCGCCGTTGTTGCGCAGGTTGTCGCAGCTCTGCAGCGTGAGCGGGCCCGCGCCGCGCTTCACGCGTTCGGCGAGCAGCGCCGCGAGCGCACCGTACAGCGTCGTGCGCGCGCCCTGCAGGTCGGCCGCGAGATCGGGGTTCGCGATGTCGAGCCGGTTGTGTTCGTCGAGGTAGTAGCCGCCTTCGGTGACGGTGAACGACACGATCCGGCAGGCCGGATCGGCGCCGGCGTCGATCAGTGCGGCGAGATCGATCGACCACGGCAGCACGCGCGTGATCGCGCGGATCGTCTCGTACGCGCGCTCGCCTTGCGGCGTGACGGTTTCGAGCGTGTAGGCGCCGTGCTGCGCGGCGAGCGCGTCCATCGTCGCGTGCATGTCGTCGCGGATGTTGCCGACGGTCAGCGACCAGCGCTCGTCGGCCGGGACGGCCGCGTTCACGCGATGCAGATACCACGCCTGGTGCGCGCGGTGAAACGAGCCCGCGCCGATGTGCAGCAGCACGGGCGTGCGGGCGGAGGGCGATGCGCTCATCCGGTGTCTCCTGTTCGTGCCTGACTTTCCTGTCGAATGCGACCGACGTGATCGACGTGTTCGATGAATACGATCATTTGCTCTTTGTGTGAGCGAATGATCGTATTCGGGCGAGCGAAAGTCAAGGTAGGGAAACGGCATTTCGATGGTGCGCTGCGGTGGCGGCGCGCGGGCAGGGCAGGCAGGGCCGGGAGGGCGCGAGCGGGCGGCCGGTGCGGGAAACGTCGTCAGCGTCCTTCGCGCGTCAACGCGACCAGTTCCTCGAGCAGCTTGCCGGCCGGCCCCGGCAGGATGCCGTGACGGCGCCGGAACGCGGTGAGCGTGCGCACCGCGACGACCTCGCGCACGGGCAGCGTGTCGATCGTGCCTGCGCGTTGCTCGGCGCCGTACATCGGCTCGGCCATCCAGCTCAGGAAGCCCGCGTGCGCGACGAGGCTCTTCAGCGTCGTGACCGAGCGTGTCTCGACCGCGATGTCGGGCAGCGCGAGCCCGTGCGCGTCGAAGGTCGCGCGCATGTGGTCGAACGGCGCGGTGCCGCGCGGCGGAATCGCCCAGCGCGCGTGCAGCGTATCGGCGAGCGTCGGCGCGCGGCCGAGTGCGCGCAGCGGATGGTGCGGCGCCGCAACGATGTGGCTGCGATCTTCCCAGCGGCATTCGGGAATCGCGACGATCTCGTCGGTGTCGGGCCCGTGCGCGGACAGCGCGAGATCGATCTCGTGCTTGTTCAGCCCTTCGGCGAGCCGGTCCCACACGCCTTCGATGATCTCGACCCGCAGGTTCGGCCAGCGGTCGAGCACGCGGCCCACCGCGACCGGCAGCACGAGGCTCGCGATGCTGCCCACCGTGCCGACCTTGATCGTGCCCTTCGCGAACCCGCGCATCGCGTCGAGCTCCTCGCGCGCGTGCTCGGCCTCGTGCTGCAGCAACGTCGCGTGCGGCAGCAGCGCGTCGCCGAACGCGGTGAGCTGCACGCCCTTCGAGTGGCGCTCGAACAAGGGCGCGCCGACCTGGTCCTCGAGCCGCTTCAGGATCCGGCTCAGCGCCGGTTGCGTCACGTGCAGCGCGTCGGCGGCGCGGCCGAGGCTGCCGCACGCGACGATCGTCGTGAAGGCGCGCAATTGTCGGAGATCGAAAGTCATGCCGGAATGTAATGGCTTATCGCAGAAAATACAGTATCCGAGAATGGGTTGCGCTTCGATACTGTGGAAACCGCCAAGCCATCGAGGAGATACCCGAGCATGTCCGGCCACCCGCCCCCTTCCGCCGCATCGATCACCGTTCGCGATGCGGTGATCGACCTGCTTCGCCAGTTCGGCATCGACCGCGTGTTCGGCAATCCGGGCTCGACCGAGCTGCCGATGTTCCGCGACTTCCCGGACGATTTCCGCTACGTGCTCGGTTTGCATGAAGCCGTCGTGGTCGGGATGGCCGACGGCCATGCGCAGGCCACCGGCAATGCGGCGGTCGTCAACCTGCATTCGGCGGCGGGTGTCGGCAACGCGATGGGCAATCTTTTCACCGCGTTCAAGAACCGCACGCCGCTGATCGTCACCGCGGGCCAGCAGGCGCGCGCGATCCTGCCGTTCGACCCGTTCCTCGGCGCGACGCAGGCCGCCGAGCTGCCGAAGCCGTACGTGAAGTGGAGCATTGAGCCTGCGCGCGCGCAGGACGTGCCCGCTGCGATCGCGCGTGCATACCGCATCGCGATGCAGGAACCGCGCGGCCCCGTGTTCGTGTCGATTCCGGTCGATGATTGGGACCAGCCGGCCGAACTGCTGCCACGGCGCGACGTCAGCAGTGTCGTGCGGCCCGATCCCGATGCGCTCGCGCGGCTCGGCGACGCGCTCGACGCCGCGCGGCGTCCCGCGCTCGTGGTCGGTGCCGCTGTCGATCGCGCCGGTGCGTGGGACGACGTCGTGCGGCTCGCCGAGCGGCACCGTGCGCGCGTGTACGTCGCGCCGATGTCGGGGCGCTGCAGTTTCCCCGAGGACCATCCGCTGTTTGCCGGCTTCCTGCCCGCGATCCGCGAGAAGATCGTCGCGCGGCTCGACGGGCACGACCTCGTGTTCGCGTTCGGCGCGCCCGCGTTCACCTATCACATCGAGGGCTTCGGCCCGCACGTGCCGCCCGGTGCGACGCTCGTGCAACTCGTCGACGATCCGGGCATCGCCGCGTGGACGCCGTCGGGCGATGCGGTCGTCGGCAACCTGCGGCTCGCCGCGCGCGACCTGCTCGCGCGCCCGGCGCCGGCCGAGCGGCCGATGCCCGCACTGCGGCCGCCGCGTGCGCGTGTCGAATCGCCGGCTGCCGGCGAGCGCATGTCGGTCGCGTTCGCGCTGCAGACGCTCGCCGACGTGCGCGAGGCGCACGACATCGTCGTCGAGGAAGCGCCGAGCGCCCGGCCGGTGATGCAGGAACATCTGCCGTTCACGCGCAGCGGCACGTTCTACACGATGGATAGCGGTGGGCTCGGCTACGGGATGCCGGCCGCCGTCGGCGTTGCGCTCGCACAGCCGGGACGGCGCGTGATCGGGCTGATCGGCGACGGGTCGAGCCTGTATTCGATCCAGGCCTTGTGGAGCGCCGCGCAACTGAAGCTGCCGATCACGTTCGTGATCCTGAATAATCGGCGTTACGCGGCGCTGCAGGATTTCGCGCCGGTGTTCGGCTTCGGCCCGGACGACCCCGTGCAGGGCACCGATCTGCCGAACCTGGATTTCGTCGCGCTCGCGCAAGGGATGGGCTGCCGCGGCGTGCGCGTGACCGATGCCACCCACCTGCGCGACACGCTGACCGACGCGCTGCGCGCCGCGACGCCGGTCGTCGTCGAAGTCGAGATTGCCTGACGCGCGCTGCGCGTCTTTCCGGAGAATTCATGCAAACCGTATCGATGCTGATCGGCGGCGAACGCCGTCATTCATCCAGCGGCGCGACCTTCGTGCGCCGCAACCCGCTCGATGGCGAAGTCGCGTCCGCAGCACCCGCGTGCACCGTCGACGATGCGCGTGCGGCGGCCGACGCGGCCGCCCGTGCGTTTCCCGGCTGGGCCGCGCTCGGCCCCGGCGCACGCCGCGCGTTGCTGCTGAAGGCGGCCGCCGCGCTCGAAGCGAAGCACGAGCAGTTCGTCGCCGCGATGGCGGCGGAGACGGGCGCCTCCGCGCTGTGGGCCGGCTTCAACGTGCACCTTGCCGCGAGCGGGCTCGTCGAGGCCGCGTCGCTGACCACGCAGGTCGGCGGCGAGCTGATTCCGTCCGACGTGCCCGGTTCGCTCGCGATGGGCGTGCGGCAGCCGGCCGGCGTGGTGCTCGGCATCGCGCCGTGGAACGCGCCGGTGATCCTCGCGACGCGCGCGCTTGCTCTGCCGCTCGCGTGCGGCAACACGGTCGTGCTGAAGGGCTCGGAGCTGTGCCCCGTCACGCACGGGCTGATCGTCGAGGCGCTGCAGGAGGCTGGCGTGCCGCCGGGCGTCGTCAACTTCGTGACGAACGCGCCCGAGGATGCGGGCGCCATCGTCGATGCATTGATCGCGCATCCGGCCGTGCGCCGCGTGAATTTCACGGGCTCGACGCGCGTCGGCAGGATCGTCGCCGAAGCATGCGCGCGCCACCTGAAGCCGTCGGTGCTGGAACTCGGCGGCAAGGCGCCGTTCGTCGTGCTCGACGATGCCGATCTCGACGCGGCGGTCGCGGCGGCCGCGTTCGGCGCGTTCGCGAATTCCGGGCAGATCTGCATGTCGACCGAACGCATCGTCGTCGACGCATCGATCGCCGATGCGTTCGTCGCGAAGCTTGCCGACAAGGCCGCGTCGCTGCCGCTCGGCGACCCACGCAACGGGCCCGTCGTGCTCGGTTCGCTGATCGACATGAAGGCCGTCGAGCGCTGCAATGCGCTGATCGACGATGCGCTTGCGCACGGCGCGACGCTCGTGTGCGGCGGCAAGGCCGACAGCACGCTGTTCCCGGCCACGCTGCTCGACCATGTCACACCGGCGATGCGCATCTATGCGGAGGAGTCGTTCGGCCCGGTGAAGGGCATCGTGCGCGTCGGCGGCGAGGAGGCCGCGATCCGTTGCGCGAACGACAACGCGTTCGGGCTGTCGTCGGCCGTGTTCAGCCGCGACGTCGCGCGCGCGATGCGCGTCGCGGCACGTATCGAATCGGGCATCTGCCACGTGAACGGTCCGACCGTGCACGACGAGGCGCAGATGCCGTTCGGCGGCGTGAAGGACAGCGGCTTCGGCCACTTCGGTGGCAAGGCCGGCATCGCGGCGTTCACGGACCTGCGCTGGATCACGGTGCAGACCGCACCGCGCCACTATCCGTTCTGACGAGGCCGCCGACGATGAGGATTGCGATTCTGGGCGCCGGCGCGATGGGCTCGCTGTTCGGCGGGCTGCTGGCCGAAAGCGGCGAGGACGTCACGCTGATCGACGTGAACGACGCGCATCTCGATGCGATTCGCCGCGACGGGCTGCGCATCGATGACGATCGTGGTGAACGCACCATCCGCACGCTGCACGTGCTCCGGCCGGAAGCCGCGAATGCGCAGCCGTCGCCCGACACACCATTCGACCTGCTGATCGTCTTCACGAAATCGCTGCACACGCGCCACGCGCTGGACGGCGTGCGCGCGCTGCTGAGCCCCTACACGTACGTGCTGACGTTGCAGAACGGGCTTGGCAACGTCGAGACGTTGAATGCGTTCGTGCCGATCGAGCGCATTCTCGTCGGCGTCACGACCTGGCCCGCCGATCTTGCCGGGCCAGGCCACGTGCATTCGCACGGTGCGGGCGTCATCAGGATGATGACGGCCGACGGCGCGGAGCGCACGTTCGCGGCGGCCGTCGCCGACGCGCTGTCGCGCGCGGGGCTCGCGTGCTCGCTCGATGACGACGTGTGGGCTGCGATCTGGGAGAAGGTCGCGTTCAATGCGGCGCTCAACACGCTGTGCGCGGTGACACGTTGCACGGTCGACCAGCTCGGCGAACACCACGACGGGCTGCGGCTCGCGCAGGCGATCGCGGCCGAGACGGCGGCCGTCGCCCGCGCGACGGGCATCGCGGTCGACGGCGAGCGCATCGCGCGCAACGTCGAGCATGCGATCCGCGAGCATCGCGGCCATCGCCCGTCGATGCTGCAGGACGTGCTCGCGGGCCGCCGCACGGAAATCGACGCGATCAGCGGCAAGGTCGTCGCGGCCGCGCACGAAGCGGGCGTGGCGGTGCCGCATGCGGAAACGCTGCTCGCACTGGTCAGGCTGATCGACGCGCGGATGAACTGAACATCAGGTTGGCGGCGCGGCCTGCGCCGCACGACGATACGGGCGCGTCGCGCGCAGACGACGGCACCGGATCGGGACAGGTTGGACGAGACACCGGAGCCGCCGCCGATGCGTCGACACCGGCCGACTGCGCAGCACGAGATCCGGGCACGCGCCACCGCGCGCCAGCCCGGACAACCGGAGACGCCATGAAAGCCCTCGAACGCCGTTGTCTTGCCGCGCGCCGCGCGCGCACGTTGCCGCCTCGGCGCGGCGCACGGGAGGCCGCATGAGCACGCGCGACGGATTGCAGTCGCCGTCCGTCGACATCGGCGCGACGCTCGACGACGGGCCGTTCACGACGATGCAGCGCTGCGTGGTGCTGCTCGCCGCGCTCGCGATCGTGCTCGACGGCTTCGACGGCCAGCTGATCGGCTTCGCGATTCCGGTGCTGATCCGCGAATGGGGCATCACGCGTGGCGCGTTCGCGCCGGCGGTGGCGGCCGGGTTGATCGGGATGGGTATCGGTAGCGCGTGCGCGGGGATCGTCGCGGACCGCTTCGGCCGCCGCCAGGCCGTGATCGGCAGCGTGTTCCTGTTCGGCATCGCGACTTGCGCGATCGGCTTCGCACCGGACGTCACGGCGATCGCGATGCTGCGCTTCGTCGCCGGGCTCGGGATCGGCGGTGCATTGCCGACGGCCACGACGATGACGGCCGAATACACGCCCGCGCGGCGCCGCACGATGATGGTGACCGCGACGATCGTCTGCGTGCCGCTCGGCGGGATGCTGGCCGGCCTGTTCGCGCACGAGGTGCTGCCGCGCTACGGCTGGCGCGGGCTGTTCTTCGCGGGCGGCGCGCTGCCACTGGTGCTCGGTTTCGTGCTCGTGCGTGCGCTGCCCGAATCGCCGCGCTATCTCGCGCGGCGCCCCGCGCGCTGGCCGGAACTCGGCGCGCTGCTCGCACGGATGGAGCGGCCCGTCGCGCCGGGCACCGCGTTCACCGACATGAGGGACGCGCGCGCGGCAGGCGGCCGCGGCGGCTTCGGCGCGCTGTTCGCGAGCGGTCAGGCGCGCGACACGATCGCGTTGTGGTGCGCATTCTTCATGTGCCTGCTCGCCGTGTATGCGGCGTTCAGCTGGCTGCCGACGATGCTGGCGGCGAGCGGGCTGAGCGTGTCGGTCGCGGGGACGGGGCTCACAGCGTACAACCTCGGCGGCGTGATCGGCGCGCTGCTGTGCGCGTGGACGATCGCGCATGCCGGGTCGCGCTGGCCGCTCGTGCTGTGCAGCATCGGCGGCGCGGCGAGTGCGGTGTGGCTGATGGGTGTCGATGCCAGCCGCCACACGGGCTGGCTGATCGTCGGGCTCGGCCTGCACGGATTGTTCGTCAACGCGGTGCAGTCGACGATGTATGCGCTCTGCGCGTACATCTACCCGACGGCCGTGCGCGCGACGGGCACCGCGAGCGCGCTCGCGTTCGGCCGGCTCGGCGCGATCCTCAGCGCGTTCGCGGGCGCGGTCGTGATCACCACGGGCGGCGCCACGGCCTATCTGACGATGCTGGCGATCGCGATGGGGGTGGTCTGCGTCGCGCTGCTCGTCGTGCGACGGCATATTCCGCGACTGTCGCGCGCGGCGGTCCAGCCGCGCGAAGGGGAGGAGCTGGCCCGCACGTCGTCGTGACGGCGCGCGGGCACACATGGGCGAGTCGTGCGTTACAGCGTGGTGCGCACGTGCCAGAGCTCGGGGAACAGCACGACGTCGAGCATCTTGCGCAGGTACGGCGCGCCGCTGGTGCCGCCCGTGCCTTGCTTGAAGCCGATGATGCGCTCGACGGTCGTCACGTGACGGAAGCGCCACTGGCGGAACGCATCCTCGAGATCGACGAGTTCCTCGGCCATCTCGTACAGCTCCCAGTGTTGCTGCGGATGACGGTACACCTCGAGCCACGCGGCTTCGACCGTCTCGTCATGCCGGGTCGGCTGCGTCCAGTCGCGCTCGAGCCGCTCCGCCGCGATCGGAAAGCCGCGCCGCGCGAGCAGGCGCACGACTTCGTCGTAGAACGACGGCGCCTCGAGCGTCGCACGCACCTGTTCGAGGATGTCGGGCCGGTGCGCATGCGGCTGCAGCATCTGCACGTTCTTGTTGCCGAGCAGGAATTCGAGCTGCCGGTACTGGTACGACTGGAAGCCCGACGACTGCCCGAGATACGGGCGCATCGCCGAATACTCGGACGGCGTCATCGTCGACAGCACGCTCCACGCCTGAACCAGTTGCTCGAGAATCCGCGACACGCGCGCGAGCATCTTGAACGCGGGCGGCAGCGCGTCGGTGCGCACCGCATCGAGTGCGCCGCGCAACTCGAACAGCGCGAGCTTCATCCACAGCTCGCTCGTCTGATGCTGGATGATGAACAGCATCTCGTTGTGATCGGGCGACAGCGGATGCTGCGCGTCGAGGATCGAATTCAGCGACAGGTAGTCGCCGTAGCTCATCGATTTCGAGAAATCGAGCTGCGCGTTGTGCCAGCCGGCATCGCCGGGCACGTGCGACGCTTCGTGCGCGGCCGGAGCCGGTTGCGCCGAATGCGCGGTACGTGCGCCCGAGAACGGGCAGCCCGCCGGCGCGTCGCCGCCGGGTGGCTGCATATGACCAGAATTCACGACTCTCTCCAGATTTGAATGACGGGGGCGCGGTGCGCGGCTCGCGCGCCGGGCAAAACCGATCAGGTCACTGCGCCGCGTTCGGCGAACTCGGGCGCCTTCCACGCGTCGGTGGCGAGGATGTCGCGCAGCGTCTCGACGGCATCCCATACGTCGACGAAGCGCGTATAGAGCGGCGTGAAGCCGAAGCGCAGCACGTACGGCTCGCGGTAGTCGCCGATCACGCCGCGCGCGATCAGCGCCTGCATCACCTCGTAGCCGTGCGGATGCTCGAAGCTCGCCTGCGAGCCGCGCTGGTGATGCGCGCGCGGCGTGACGAGCTTCAGCGACAGGCCCGCGCAGCGTGCCTCGACGAGCGCGATGAACGCATCGGTCAGCGCGAGCGACTTGCGGCGGATCGCGTGCATGTCGGTCTGCAGGAACACGTCGAGCCCGCATTCGACCATCGACATCGACACGATCGGCTGCGTGCCGCACAGGAAGCGCGCGATGCCCGGATCGGGCGCGAAGCCCGGCTGCATCGCGAACGGTGCGCGGTGGCCCCACCAGCCGGACAGCGGCTGCGAGAAGTGCGCGTGATGGCGCTGCGGCACCCACACGAACGCGGGCGAACCGGGGCCGCCGTTCAGGTACTTGTACGTGCAGCCGACCGCGCCGTCCGCGCGTGCGCCGTTCAGGTCGACCGGCACCGCGCCGGCCGAGTGCGCGAGGTCCCACAGCATCAGCCCGCCCGCGTCGTGCACGAGCTGCGTGACGGCCGGCATGTCGTGCATGTAGCCGGTGCGGTAGTTCACGTGCGTGATCATCGCGACGGCCGTGTCCGCGCCGAGCGCGTCCGGCAGGTCGGCCGGGTCGTCGATCAGGCGCAGTTCGTAGTCGCCGCCGAGCTGCTCGATCAGCCCCTGCGCGATATACAGGTCGGTCGGGAAGTTCGAGCGTTCCGACACGATCACGCGGCGCTCGGGCGCGCGCTCGGCCTGGTGGCGCACCATCGCCGACAGCAGCTTGAACAGGTTGATCGAGATGGTGTCGGTCACGACCGTTTCGCCGGGGGCGCCGCCGATCAGCGTCGCGAGCTTGTCGCCGAGACGGCGCGGCAGCGCGAACCAGCCGGCGGTGTTCCAGCTGCGGATCAGGCCTTCGCCCCATTCGGCGCCGATCACCTGCTGCGCGCGGGCGGCCGACGCGCTCGGCTGCGCGCCGAGCGAGTTGCCGTCGAGGTAGATCACGCCATCGGGCAGGGAGAACTGGTCGCGCAGCGAGGCGAGCGGATCGTCGCGGTCGAGCGCGAGCGCATCTTCACGGGTCTTGATCATGATGTGGGGTCGTCAGTCGGGGTAATCAGGAAGCACGCGCGGGCAGCGCGCGCAGCACCGCGCGCACGGGGCTCGCGTCGAGCGTCGCGAATTTCAGCGGCAGTGCGATCAGTTCGTAGTCGCCGGGCGGCACGTCGTCGAGCACGATGCCTTCGAGGATCGCCATCCGGTGCGCACGCACGCGGTGATGCGCATCCATCGTCTTAGATTCCTGCGGGTCGAGCGACGGCGTATCGATGCCGATCAGCTTCACGCCGTGCGCGGCCAGCAGGTCGATGGTTTCCGGCGCGACCGCGCAGAAGTCGGTATCCCATTGCGCGAGCGGCGCCTGCGCATAGGTGCGCAGCAGCACGCGCGGCGGTACGCCGTCGAGCGCGGCCGCGACATCGGCCGGCTGCACGACCGGCGATGCGCCGAGGCAATGGATCACGCGGCACGGGCCGAGGTAAGTATCGAGCGGTACGGCGCCGATCGGCGCGCCGTCGGCGTCGTAGTGCAGCGGCGCGTCGCAGTGCGCGCCGGTGTGCGGCGACAGCGTCAGGCGCGCGACGTTGACCGGCGAGCCGGCCTCCATCCGCCACACGCGTTCGACGGAAACCGGCGTATCGCCCGGCCACACGGGGGTGGCGGGGCTGACAGGCGGCGAGATGTCCCAGAGGGTGTCCATGGCATGACGATTCGGTGAGTCGATCCTTCGAATGATAGGTGGACGCTCGTCGAAAGTGCTTGCGAAATAAACATGGACAATCCGCCGGATTGGCAGATAATTCGACTCAGAGGGAAAACGGGGACCAAAAATGCACGCGATCACGCTCGATGCCACCGACTGCCGGATTCTGGCGGTCCTGCAGGAAGAGGGCAGAATCAGCAATCTCGACCTGGCGGAACGCATTTCGCTTTCGCCATCCGCTTGTCTGCGCCGCATGCGCCTGCTCGAGGAGCAGGGCGTGATCGAGCACTATCGCGCGTGCCTGAGCCGCGAGAAGCTCGGCTTCGAGCTCGAGGCGTTCGTGCAGGTGTCGATGCGCAACGAAGAAAATCAATGGCACGAGCGCTTCGCGGAAGCGCTGCGCGAATGGCCGGAGGTGGTCGGCGCGTTCGTCGTGACGGGCGAAAGCCACTATCTGCTGCGCGTGCTCGCGCACAACCTCAAGCACTATTCGGATTTCGTGCTGAACCGGCTCTACAAGGCGCCGGGCGTGATGGACATCCGTTCGAACATCGTGCTGCAGACGCTGAAGGATGAAGCCGGCGCGCCGGTCGGGCTGGCGCGCACGGGGGCGATCAAAGTGGTGTAAGGCCGTGGAAGCCGCCGCCGTGGAACACGAGCGGCGCTTCGACGTTCGGCACGCGGACGCCGCAGCGCTCCACTTCGCCGACGAAGATCACATGATCGCCTTCGTCGTAGCGGCTGCGGTTGTGGCACTCGAACCACGCGAGCGCGCCGTCGAGTACCGGCATCCCGGAGTTACCGGCCGCATGCGCGATTCCTTCGAAGCGGTCGCCCTTGTAGCTCGAGAAGCGCTTGCACAGGTCGAGCTGCGACGCGGCGAGCACGTTCACCACGTAATGACTGTTGCTGCGGAACACCGGCGTCGACGCCGATTTGTGCGCGAGGCTCCATAGCACGAGCGGCGGATCGAGCGACACGGAGTTGAACGAACTCGCGGTGATGCCGATCAGCTGCCCGGACGGCGCCTGTGTCGTGATGACGGTCACGCCCGTCGCGAACTGGCCGAGTGCCTGGCGGAACGCGGTCACGTCGAAATCCGGCGGAGTGGCGCGGCTCATCGGGCGGCCATCCGGAACGAAACGGGCGGGCGCGGCGCGCGGCGGGTGCAACGGGCGGGGTGGACGAAAGGCGACAAGGCGGTCGGGGCGGAAGTGGTGCGCATGGCCCGATTTTAGCGGAATCGGGGCCGCCGGGCCCGGCCAGGCGGCGCAATGCGGGGATAGGGTGACTTAGCGAACACTGCGGCGCGCTGCCGGAGCGCGATTGCGCGCGTCTGGCCCGGCCGTTCTGTCGCGTTTTTTGCGTGGCGCCGCCGCTCCGGCCGGCACCGTGGCGTCCCCCTGCCATCGACACCCGTGTTATCGCGCCGCCGCCAGTCCGAGCGACAGCGCGCCCGTCACGATCAGGCTCGACGCCCACACGGCATCGAGATTGAACCAGCTTCGCGACACGAATTTCAGCCCGAAATAGCGGTACACGAGCCACGCGAGCCCGCCGCCCGCACCGATCATCGCGATCGCATGCACGGCCGCGACGACCAGCGCCATCCCGAGATGCGCATCGACGAGCGTGGCCGCCGCGCGGTGGCCGGCGTCCCGGTCGAGCCCGCACAACCCGAGGTAGATCGGCACCAGCATCAGCCCCGCGCCATGCGCGATCGCGACCGCGAACGACCACAGGCCGAGCCGGGCGGGCGGAATCCGCGCGAGCGCTCGCGGATGCCGGCGCCGGATCAGCAGCACGGCGCCGAAGCCGATCACGAGCGCGCTCGCGCCGATCCGGATCGCCGTTTGCCACGCGAGCAGCGCGGCGAGCAGCCCGAACGGCAGCATCACCGTGAAGACCGCGAGCGCATGGCCGAGCGCGAGATAGCCGAGTGCCGCGACGAGCGCGCCGCCGCGGCGCGTCATCAGCGCGTTCGACACCGCGAGCGGCCAGCCCATCGCGGGGTTGAGCCCGTGATACACCCCGCTCGCGAGCACGGCCGCCCACAGCGCGAACGGGGCGTGAAGGCTGGCGTTCAACGCTTGACCGACGGATAGCAGAACGAGTCGGTCGAGCAGTCGCCACCTTCGAGCCGGATCTGGTGCGCGCGATAGCCGTCGGGGAACTCGACCCAGTAGTCGTCGGCGAGCGTCAGTCCGCCCTCCGGCCCCACATGCGCGAGCACCTGCGCGGCCGGCACGCCGTCCGGGTAGAACTGGTCGTCCCACGTCGAATAGAGCGAGTTGGTCCAGTACACGCGCCGGCCGTCGCGGCTGATCTCGACCATCTGTGGGCCGCCCGCGAACGCGCGGCCGTTCGAGTGCGGCGCGCGGCGCACGATGCCGCCGATGCGCACCGACCCCGCGAGCACCGGGTGGTGCGGATCCGACACGTCGTACTGGCGCATCTCGCCGGTGCCCCAGCACGACACGTAGAGGAAGCGATCATCGAGCGACAGGTCGATGTCGGTCACGAGCGGTGGCACGGCGCCGAATCCCTTCAGCAGCGGCGGCAGTTCGTCGGCCGCGGCCGGCTCGGCCGGGATCGTCGCGGTCTTCTTCACATGGAACTGGCCGCCTTCGCGCCACCAGGTCCAGATCGAGCCTTCGAGATTCGTCGTGTCGACCACGACGCCGACGAACCCGTATTCGCGCACCGGGTCGTGCGCGGGCCGCACCTCGAGTGCCATCTGGTGATGCGCGCCGAGATCGATCGTCTGCACGTTGCGCCGCGCGCGCAGGTCCCAGAAATGCAGCCGGTGCCCGTACTTGTTCGCGAGCAGGTCCTCGGGGACGATGCCGTTCTCGAATTGCGGCGGTAGCGCCCATTCGCTCGACACCATGTAGTCGCGCGGCAGGTTCCACCAGAAGTCGTAGTGCTTGTCCTGCGGGCCACGGTCGATCTCCCAGCGGCCGAGCACGTCGAAGGTTTCGCAATCCATGATGAAGATGCCGGGTGCGCCGTCGGTGCCGTCCTTGCCCGCGCCACCGAGCGTGCTCACGTAGATGCCCTCGGGGCCGCAGTGCACGGTGTGCGGGCGCGAGTAGCCGGTCTTCGCGAAGATCTCGCCGGGTTCGACGATCTTGTGGATGCGCGCCTGCGTCGGATGCGGCTTCGTGTCGATCACGTAGATGCGCGACGAGCGCAGGCCCGGGATGATCAGGAAGCGGCGCTCGAGAAACGCGTGGCCCGTGAGCGGCGACAGCGACGACGAACAGGCATTCCAGCCGAAGTGGTGAAACTCGTCGCCGGTGTTCGGCATCGTGACCGTGTGCACGATTTTTCCGTAGGTCGACGAACCGGGCTTCACGTCGATCACGGCGAGCGCGTCGGGTCTGGAAAAATCGGGGCTCAGCAACAACGTATAGGCAAACTCTTCCGCCGGCGCCTGCATCGCAAGCTCGGGCGAAGCGTGAAACGTCGGGTCAGGCCGCATGCTCATGGTGATGCCCTCTCGATGGTGTGGGATCGTGGCCGCACAGCCGTTCGTTGCGGACGTGCGGGCCGGGGTGGCCGCGCGGCGCGCGACACGCCGGCGGGAGCGATCGGCAGGCGGATGCACGCATCGGCGACGCGTGCGGCGCCGTGCATCAGATCGTGAAAGCGGATAAAGGCGATGGGCCGGCTCGCCGCACCTGGCGCAACACGGGTGCACGGTAGGGAGACGGCGCAGTCGAAGCGGAAGCCCGCAACGCGGCAACGGCCGGGCGGGTGACGTGGGTGATTTCCGTGAAGGCGTGCATATCGATGTTCCGGCAGATGATGTTTGCATCAGGGTCGGGCATGCATCGGACGCGATGCGCGGGGCGACGGGATTGCCGTCGGGTTCGCGCGTGCCTAAGTGTAGACGAGAAAAGGGCGTGCCGGTCGCGCGCGGTACCTGTCCAATCGGCCGGGTTCGCGCGCGAGTAAGATACTTGTCGAAGTGCCGCTGCGCCCCGCATCCTGCGCGGGCAGCGGCGACGCGTAACGATGGCGCCGGCGCATGCGTGCCGGCTGCCGTCATCAACGAGGGGCTGATTTCATGGGGAACGACATGCTTGAAACCGCGACGGTGGGCGGCGGGTGCTTCTGGTGCACGGAGGCGGTGTTCCTCGACGTCGACGGCGTGACGGCCGTCCAGTCGGGCTACGCGGGCGGCCATACGCGCAATCCCGGCTATCGCGACATCTGCGAAGGCGACACGGGCCACGCGGAAGTCGTCAACGTGACGTTCGATCCGGCGCGCATCGGCTATCGCGAGATCCTCGAGATCTTCTTCGCGACGCACGATCCGACCCAGTTGAACCGGCAGGGCAACGACGTCGGCACGCAGTACCGTTCGGTCGTGTTCACGCATTCGGACGCGCAGCGCGACACGGCACTCGACGTGATCCGCGAGCTGGAGCGCGAGCAGGTGTTCGGGCAGCCGATCGTCACGCAGGTCGTGCCGCTCGACGGCAACTACTGGCCGGCCGAGGACTATCACCAGAACTATTACGCGCGTAACCCGGGGCAGGGCTACTGCTCGGTCGTGATCGGGCCGAAGCTCGCGAAATTCCGGCAGAAGTTCTCGCACCGGCTGAAGTCGCTGCGCGGCGCGTAAGCGCGGCCGGCGCAAGCCGGTATCAAGCCGCCTCGTTGCGCCACTGCGCGCACGCGGCGGCGATCTCGCGCGCGAGCGCGATGCACGACAGCGGCGCGGAGCCTTCCGCCTTGTTGTTGATCGTGATGATCACCGGCTGCCCGGCCAGCGCATAGCGCGCGGCCAGTTCGGCGAGCGCCGAGCGCGTGGCCGGATCCTCGTCGACCAGCTTGTCGAACGGCTCGTATTTCGCTTTCGCCTGTTCGTACTTGAAGCCGCCGTGCAGGCTCCAGCGCACGATCAGCGGGCCCGGTGCGTCGCCGTCGAGCAGCGCGAGCGCGGCCGCCTGGCGCAGCGGGTCGGGCATCCGCGCGTGCAGGCCGACGCAATAGCGCACGCCGAGCGCGGCGAGCGCGCGGATGAAGCGCGGCGTGAGCAGGCTCGCGTCGCGAATCTCGATCGCATAGCGGGTGCCGTCGGCTTCCGGCGGCAGCGGCGGCAGCGCCGCGAAGAACGCGGCCAGCCGGTCGATCAGCTCGGCCGGCTGGGCGAGCAGCTGATCGGGCAATGGCGAGAACTGGAACACGAGCACGCCGGCTTTCCGGCCGAGCCCTTCGAGGCACGGTTGCACGAATTCGCGGGTGGCGAGCGCCGCGTCGAGGAAGGTCGGGTTCGGCCCCGACGGCTCGCCGCGCCGGCCGCGGATCACCGCATCGGTCACGGAGGCCGGCGCCTTCACGACGAAGCGGAAATCGTCGGGCACCTGTTGCGCGTAGCGCAGGTAGTCGGCCACCGACAGCGGGCCGTAAAACGACCGGTCGAGGCTCACGCTCTTCAGCAGCGGATGCGCGCCATACGCTTCGAGCCCTTCGCGCGACAGCTTCGTCTGTGCGAAATCGCCGTCGTAGACGATGCCGTCCCAGCCGGGGAAGGTCCACGACGACGTGCCGAGCCGGACGTTCGGCGGCAGGCCGGCCGCTGCGTCGGCCACATCCGGCGCGATCGGCGCGGGCAGCACGCCGCGCCGGCGCCGGCCTTTCTTCGGCGGTGCGGCGGGCGGGGACGGTTCGTCCCACAGCTGGCCGGAAGCGGCGGGCGGGGTTTCGTCGGAAGAACGGGTGCGGGTGCGTGGCGCCGGCTGCGCTTCGTCAGGCGCGTCCGGTGTCACGTGTTCATCGGAGCTGGCAGGCCGGCCATCGTCCTCGGGCGACGCGCGTGCAGCGTCGGCCGGCACGCCGAACAGGTTGAATTGCCCGTCGGCGTGCGGCGCGTTGGCGTCGTCGTGCTGCTGTCGATCCAGCGGCGCCTTGCGCCGCGTCCTGCCGTCACCCATGCATGCCCAGCGTGAAGCGCCGCCTAGCGCGGCAGCGCGTGTTCGTACATATAGCGCCGCGACCACGGCAGCGTCTTTGCGCTCTGCCCGGCCTTGCGGCACACGATCTGGAAGATCGACACGTCGTCGTGCTCGAACGCATACGCGCAGCCGGCAAGATACACGCGCCAGATGCGGAATTTTTCGTCGTCGACGAGTTGTCGCGCGGCGTCGGCCTTCGCCTCGAAGTTTTCCGTCCAGATGTCGAGCGTGCGCGCATAGTGCCGTCGCAGGCTTTCGACGTCAATCGCTTCCAGCCCGCCGCGCTGCGCGGCCTCCAGCGCGAGGCTGATGTGCGGCAGCTCGCCGTCCGGGAACACGTAGCGGTCGATGAATTCGCCGCCACCGAGCGCCGTCTCGCCGCTTTCCGCGTCGGTCGACGTGATCCCGTGGTTCATTGCGATGCCGTCGTCGGCGAGCAGTTCACGAACCCGCGAGAAATAGAGCGGCAGGTTCTTGCGCCCGACGTGCTCGAACATCCCGACGCTCGTGATGCGGTCGAACTGGCCGTCAATTTCGCGGTAGTCCTGCAGCCGGATCTCGATTTTGTCTTCCAGCCCGGCGGCCTTCACGCGCGCGGTCGCGAGGTCGAACTGGTTCTGCGACAGCGTGACGCCGAGGCACTGCGCGCCGAACTTCTGCGCGGCGCGCAGCACGAGCGCACCCCAGCCGCAGCCGATGTCGAGCAGGCGCTGGCCAGGCTGGAGCTGGATCTTCGTCAGGATGTGGTCGATCTTCTTGATCTGCGCGGTGGCGAGATCCTCGTCACCGTTCTCGAAGTACGCGCACGAGTACACCATGTTCTCGTCGAGCCACAGCTGGTAGAACTCGTTCGAGACGTCGTAGTGATACTGGATCGCCTTCTTGTCGGTGCTCTTCGAGTGATTGAAGTAGCGCTTCACGCGCGCCAGCTTGCTCGCGCTCGTCACTGTGTTGCGCGCGAGCGAGTAGCCGATGTTGATGATGTCCGACAGCTTGCCTTCGATGTCGATCTTGCCCTTCACGTACGCCTCGCCGAGATTGTCGAGGCTCGGTTCGAGCAGGAGCGGCAACGCCGACGCGCTATTCACCTTCAGTGTGACCTGCGGCGCGCTGAAAGTGCCGAAATCGAGTTGATCGCCGTTCCACAGCACGAGGCGCGCCGGTATGTTCGCTTTCGCCCGTACTTCGTCCGCCCACTGTGCCAGCTTCTTTTCCCAGAACATTTGGATTCTCCGTTTGTTCGTTGAATCGAATACAGCCAAGTATCTTGACCGGCGCCCGCCGCTTGCGAGGCGGGCGCCCGAATGCAACACGAGACACGACCGGCGTGCGCCGGCGCCGCGCTTAAGGCGACAGGCGCGAGATCGACCAGCCCGGCGACGTGTCGGCGTCGCGCGTATAGAGCAGGCGGTCGTGCAGCCGCGACGGGCGGCCCTGCCAGAACTCGATCGAGTCGGGCACGAGGCGGTAGCCGCCCCAGTGCGGCGGGCGCGGCGGGTTGTCGCCGTAGCGTTCGCTGACGGCCTTTTCCTGCGCTTCGAGCGTCGCGCGGCTGTCGATCACGGCGCTCTGCTCGGACGCCCATGCGCCGATGCGCGAGCCGAGCGGCCGCGACGCGAAATAACGGTCGCTTTCTTCTGCGCTGGTTTTCTCGATCCGGCCTTCGATGCGCACCTGGCGCTCGAGCTCGATCCAGTAGAACAGCAGCGCGGCCTGCGGATGCGCGGCGAGATCGTGTCCCTTGCGGCTTTCGTAATTGGTAAAGAAGACGAACCCGCGTTCGTCGACGCCCTTGATGAGCACGATGCGTGCCGACGGCCGGCCGTCGTCGCCGACGGTCGCGAGCGTCATCGTGTTCGGCTCGGGCAGCTTGGCGGCGAGCGCCTCCTTGAACCAGCGGTCGAACTGGGCGAAGGGGTCGGTGGCGACATCGGCTTCGTCGAGCGAAGCACGTGAATAATTGATGCGGAGATCGGCGAGAGTCGTCATGTTATGCAAACGCTTCAATCTGAAACCATTGTAGCCAACGCGCGAGAAACGTGCGTGTACAGTGGCGCGTGCGAGCGGGGAGTTCAGGCAAAATAGAGGGCTGCACGACTTACATTTTCCTTGCTGCCATGTCCGCCGCCGACGCTGCCCCGCCCAGTTCCTCTGATCTTACCCCGACCCCGGAAATCCAGCTTGACGTGGATCGAGCGCGGCGCTTTGGCGGCGTCGCGCGGCTGTACGGCGCGCCCGCGGCGGCCGCATTCGAGCGCGCGCACGTCGCGGTGATCGGGATCGGCGGCGTCGGGTCGTGGGTGGCCGAGGCGCTCGCGCGCAATGCGGTCGGCACGCTGACGCTGATCGATCTCGACAACGTCGCGGAAAGCAATACGAACCGGCAGATCCACGCGCTCGACGGCAATTACGGCAAGCCGAAGGTCGACGCGATGGCCGAGCGGATCGCGCTGATCGATCCTGCGTGCCGCGTGAACCGGATCGAGGATTTCGTCGAGCCCGACAACTTCGATGCGCTGCTCGGCGGCGGTTTCGACTACGTGATCGACGCGATCGACAGCGTGCGCACGAAGGTCGCGCTGATCGCGTGGTGCGTCGCGAAGCGCCAGCCGCTCGTCGTGGTCGGCGGCGCGGGCGGCCAGCTCGACCCGACGCGCATCCGGATCGACGATCTCGCGCTGACGATCCAGGATCCGCTGCTGTCGAAGGTGCGCGCGCAGTTGCGCAAGCAGCACGGCTTTCCGCGCGGGCCGAAGGCGCGTTTCAAGGTCAGCGCCGTGTATTCGGACGAGCCGCTGATTTACCCGGAAGCGGCCGCGTGCGACCTCGAGGACGGCGCCGAGCCGTCTGCGGCCGCGCACGTCGCCGGGCTCAACTGTGCGGGATTCGGTTCGAGCGTGTGCGTGACCGCGAGCTTCGGCTTCGCGGCTGCCGCGCATGCGCTGCGCGCGATCGCGGCGCAGGCTGCCGGCTGAGCCGCGGTCGTTGAGGGATGCTGCGGCGCGTGACACGCGCCGTCGTATGTCATGCGGGGCGATCCCGCAGCCGGGCCGTTGCGGCCCGGCGGGTCACCCATCCGTTCAGTGGAGCGCCATGCTCAGCTTGCGTCGCCACCCGGCGACGAGGTCCGGGCGATCGCCGGCCAGCTCGAACACCGAGATCATCGTGCGGCGGCCGAGATCGTCGCCGTACGCGCGGTCGCGCGTGACGATTTCCAGCAACTGCTCCAGCGCACCTTCATACGCCCGCCGCGCGATCAGGCTCTGCGCGAGATCGAAACGCGCGTCGAGATCGGCCGGGTTCGCCGCGATGCGCGCTTCGAGCGCATCGGTCGGCGGCAGGTCGGCCGTGGCTTCGAGTGCGTCGAAACGGGTCTTGATCGCCTGGTAGCGCGGATCGCCGTTCTGCACGGTCTGCGGCGACAGGCGTTCGGTCTCGGCGCGCGCGGCGTCGACCTGGTTGCTCGCGAGCAGCAGTTCGATCAGATCGAGGCGTGCGTCGTCGAAGCCGGGGTTCAGCGCGAGCGCCGCCTCGAGGTGCGTGAGTGCGTCGTCGTAGCGCTCCTCGGCCATCGCGTACTGCGCGGCACGCCGTTCGGCTTCCTCGGGCGCCGGCAGCAGCCGGTCGAGGAAGGCGCGCAGCTGGCCTTCGGGCAGCACGCCGACGAACTGGTCGACCGGGCGCCCGTCGGCGAACGCGATCACGTGCGGGATGCTGCGCGTCTGGAAGTGCGCGGCGAGTTCCTGGTTCTCGTCGACGTTGACCTTCACGAGCTTCCAGCGGCCTTCATAGTCGCCTTCGAGCTTTTCCAGCAGCGGGCCGAGCGTCTTGCAGGGGCCGCACCACGGCGCCCAGAAGTCGACCAGCACGGGTGCGTCCAGCGACGCCTCGATGACGTCTTTCTCGAATGTGGCAAGCGTGGTGTCCATGTCGTTCTCTTTCGTTCGAATGTCGTCAGGATGGGGGCGGTGCGCCCCTTTTTCAACGCGGCTTCGATTCGGGCAGCGGAATCCACTCGGTCTCGCCCGGCACCTTGCCCATTTCCTGGCGCGTCCAGGCTTCTTTCGCGCGCTCGATCGCGTCGCGGCTGCTGGCGACGAAATTCCATTCGATGAAGCGCTCGCCGTCGATCTTGTCGCCGCCGAGCAGCATCGCGCGCGCGCCGCTGCCGCTCGTCAGCGTGACCGCGGCCCCGGGCACGAGCACGGCCATCTGCTCGGCCGGCACGGGCGTGCCGTCGATCGCGAGTTCGCCGTCGACCACGTAGACCGCGCGCTCCTCGTGCGACGCGTCGAGTTCGAGCCGGCCGCCGGCCGCGAATTCGGCCGCGACATACAGCGTGCGCGAGAACGTCGTGACGGGTGAGCGCAGCCCGAACGCGTCGCCGGCGATCACCGTCAGTTCGACGCCGTTTTCGTTGCGGCGCGGCAGCGCCGCGGCCGGATGGTGCTCGAACGACGGCTCGGTGGTTTCGTGCGCGCGCGGCAGCGCGACCCAGGTCTGGATCCCGTGCACGGTGTGGCCGTTTTCGCGCTGCGCGTCGGGCGTGCGCTCGGAGTGGACGATCCCGCGGCCGGCCGTCATCCAGTTCACGTCGCCCGGCACGATTTCCTGCAGCGAGCCGAGGCTGTCGCGGTGCAGGATCGCGCCGTCGAACAGGTAGGTGACGGTGGCGAGGCCGATATGCGGATGCGGGCGCACGTCGAGCCCCGTGCCGGGCGGCAGCGTGGCCGGTCCCATGTGATCGAAGAAGATGAACGGGCCGACGAGGCGGGCGGCGAGTGCGGGCAGCGTGCGGCGCACCTGCAGATTGCCGATGTCGCGCACGTGCGGCTTCAGCAGGGCTTTGATCGGAGCGGTCATGGCGGATCCTGTAGGGCGGCGGGGGATGCCGGTCATTGTACTGGCCGTCCGCCGCCGATTCCATGCGCGCCGCGCGGGTATCGGGCCGGGGGCCGAAACCCGGTAGACTGACCGGCTTCTCAAGAAAACGCCGGGCCGCCCCGGGTTTTCGCCCCAAAGGACGTCCCGTTTGGGGACCGCCGCCTCGGGGAGCCCGGCGCGAAGCGCCAGGGCCTGAGAGCACCTTGCACAACAATTCGACAATCGAGGAGACGCCGATGATGGCACCGAAGGACTTGCTGCTCGCGCTGGTCGTGATCCTGGCGTGGGGCGTGAACTTCGTCGTGATCAAGGTCGGCCTGCACGGGATGCCGCCGATGCTGCTCGGCGCGCTGCGCTTCACGCTCGCGGCCGTGCCCGCGGTGTTCTTCGTGCGCCGGCCGCAGATTCCGTGGCGCCTGCTGGTGCTGTACGGCGCGACGATCCAGCTCGGCCAGTTCGTGTTCCTGTTCACCGGCATGTACGTTGGCATGCCGGCCGGCCTCGCGTCGCTCGTACTGCAGTCGCAGGCATTCTTCACGCTCGTGTTCGCGATGCTGTTCCTCGGCGAGCAGTTGCGCATGCAGAACCTGGTCGGCCTCGCGATCGCCGCGGGCGGGCTCGTCGTGATCGCGGCGCAGGGCGGCCGCGCGATGACGCTCGCGGGCTTCCTGCTGACGATCTGCTCGGCCGCGATGTGGGCGTTCGGCAACATCGTCACGAAGAAGGTCGGCCGTGCCAACCTCGTGTCGCTCGTCGTGTGGGCAAGCCTCGTGCCGCCCGTGCCGTTCTTCCTGCTGTCGCTGTGGTTCGAAGGGCCGCAGCGGATCGCGACCGCGCTCGCCGGGCTGAACGGCGCATCGATCTTCGCGGTCGTCTATCTCGCGTTCGTCGCGACGCTGCTCGGCTACGGGCTGTGGAGCCGCCTGCTGTCGCGCTATCCGACCGCGCAGGTCGCGCAGTTCTCGCTGCTGGTGCCGATCGTCGGTCTCGCGTCGTCGGCGCTGCTGCTCGACGAGCATCTGACGCGCACGCAATTGATCGGCACCGCGCTCGTGATGGGCGGGCTCGCGGTGAACGTGTTCGGCGGGAAACTGATGCGCCGCTTCGCGGCATCGTGACGCGCCGGCACGCACTGCGTGCCGGCGGTGGGGCGGGGTGGCCGGGTACGGCCGTCAGGCCATCCGGTTCTTCGCGAGCGGCGGATTCGCGGAGAAATAGCGCTTGATGCCGCGGAAGATCGCGTCGGCCATCTGGTCGCGATAGCTGTCGTCGTTCAGGCGGCTTTCCTCTTCCGGGTTGCTGATGAACGCCGTCTCGACGAGGATCGATGGAATGTCGGGCGCCTTCAGCACCGCGAACCCGGCCTGTTCGACCGAGCCCTTGTGCAGCTTGTTGATGCCGCCGACTTCTTTCAGCACGTAGTTGCCGTAGCGCAGCGAATCGCGGATCTGCGCGGTGGTCGACATGTCGAACAGCGCGCGGTTCACGGCCGCGTCCGCCGTCTTGATGTTGATGCCGCCGATCAGGTCGGACGAATTCTCCTTGTTCGCCATCCAGCGCGCCGCGGCGCTCGTCGCGCCGTGGTCGGACAGCGCGAACACCGACGAACCGCGTGCCGACGGCGTCGTGAACGCATCGGCGTGGATCGACACGAACAGGTCGGCGCCCACGCGGCGTGCCTTCTGCACGCGCACGTTCAGCGGCACGAAGAAGTCGGCGTCGCGCGTCATCATCGCGCGCATGTTCGGTGCGCCGTCGATCTTCGCGCGCAGCTTCTTCGCGATGTCGAGCGCGATGTGCTTCTCGTACGTGCCGCCGCCGCCGATCGCGCCCGGATCCTCGCCGCCGTGGCCCGGATCGATTGCAACCGTCAGCAGGCGCACGGTGCCGCCCTTGCCGGATTTCGGCGCGGTGAACTTGTAGGTGTCGCCGTCGTCATCGCTGTCGTCGCGGCGCGCGATGACGGGCGGCGGTTTGACGGCCGGCTTCGCGGGCGCCGACGGCGTACCGGCGGCGGGCGGCGTGTGCGGCGTCGCCGGTGTGTTCTGCGCGAAGCGCTGGAAGAACGCGTCGCTGCTGTCGCCCCCGGCGGGCGGCGGCAGGGGCGTGCCCGGGCCGGCCAGCGCGGTCGGCGGCTGCATCTGCTGCGCGCGCGCGGTGTCGTTGAGCGCCTGTTCCTTGCGCTCCGTTTGCGTGATCAGGTCGGACAGCGGATCGGGTGCGACGGCCGGATACAGGTCGAACACGAGCCGGTACTTATAGGTGCCGACCGGCGGCAGCGTGAACACCTGCGGCTTCACCGAGCCTTTCAGGTCGAACACCATCCGCACGACGTGCGGCTGATACTGGCCGACGCGCACCGACTGGATCTGAGGATCGTTCGGTGCGATCTTCGACACGAGGTCGCGCAGCGCCTGGTCGAGATCGAGGCCGGTCAGGTCGACCACGAGACGGTCGGGACCCTGCAGCAGCTGTTGGCTATTCTGCAGCGGCTGGTCGGATTCGATCGTGACGCGCGTGTAATCGCGTGCGGGCCACACGCGCACGCCGAGCACCGACGACGCGTGCGCGAGCCGCGGCGCGACGAGACCGAGCACCAGCGTCGACGCGCCCGCGCACAGGATCTGACGGCGCCGCCAGTTGTGCGTCGCAGTAGCCGCCGATTCGATCGAGCGGAACGGTTTGATCAACATCTTTCGAGACATGCCTTTCCTGAAGCGCTGTACGCCCGGACGGTGAGGGCGCGGCCGTCGCCATCCACGTCGAGCGAGAAAACCAGATCGGGTACGCCGAGCAGCGTGCCCGCCTGTTGTGGCCATTCGACGAGGCAGATCGCGCTGGAATTGAAATATTCGCGAAAGCCTGCGTCGGACCATTCGGCCGGATCGTTGAAACGATACAGATCGAAGTGATAGACCTCGAGTTCCCCATCGTCGCGTTCGAGTGCGTACGGCTCGACGAGCGTATAGGTCGGACTGCGCACGCGCCCCGTGTGGCCGAGGCCCCGCAGGATCGCGCGTACGAGGGACGTCTTGCCCGCGCCGAGATCGCCGACCAGCTGGATCTGCAGCCCGTCGAACGCGTGCGCGCGGGCGAGTTCGACGCGAGCCGCGTCGAGCGCGTGCGCGAAGCGGGTGCCGAAAGCCTCGGTCGCCGCTTCGTCGGCGAGCGCGATCACGCGCTGCTCGAGCGGGGCGGGCAACGTGACGGCATGAGGCGGGTGGCTGGACGTGGCTGACATTCTCGTAAAATAGTGCGATGAACCGATTACCGGAACTCGCCGCATCCGACAGGCCTTCGACTCGTGACGAAGGCGCGGCACCGTGCGCGCTCGACGATGCGGCGTTGACTGCGCTCGCCGCGCGCATCAGGGCGTGGGGGCGCGAATTGGGTTTCGGGGCGATCGGCATCAGCGATACCGATCTCTCGGATGCCGAAGCAGGCCTCGCCGCCTGGCTGGAAGCCGGATACCACGGCGAAATGGATTATATGGCGAAACATGGGATGAAACGCGCGCGTCCGGCCGAACTTGTGGCTGGTACGCGACGCGTGATTTCCGTGCGGCTCGCCTATTTGCCGGCCGAAACGCTCGCCGGCGACGCACCGGGCGAGCCCGCCGGCGCGCTGGTGCCGCATGACTGGCGCGCGCGTGAGCGGGCCCGGCTCGACGATCCGCAGGCGGCCGTCGTGTCGATCTACGCCCGCGGCCGCGACTATCACAAGGTGCTGCGCAACCGGCTGCAGACGCTCGCCGAGCGTATCGAGCAAGAGATCGGCGCGTTCGGCTACCGCGTGTTCACCGATTCGGCGCCCGTGCTCGAGGTCGAACTCGCGCAGAAGGCCGGCGTCGGCTGGCGCGGCAAGCACACACTGCTGCTGCAGCGTGATGCGGGCTCGCTGTTCTTCCTCGGCGAGATCTACGTCGACGTTCCGCTGCCGACCGACGCGCACACGTCGCCCGACACCGCGCCCGAGACAACTGGCGCGCACTGCGGCAGCTGCACGCGCTGCATCGGCGCGTGCCCGACCGGCGCGATCGTCGAGCCGTACCGCGTCGACGCGCGCCGCTGCATCTCGTACCTGACGATCGAACTGAAAGGCAGCATCCCCGAGCCGCTGCGGCCGATGATCGGCAATCGCGTGTACGGCTGCGACGATTGCCAGCTCGTGTGCCCGTGGAACAAGTTCGCGCAGGCCGCGCCCGTCGCCGATTTCGACGTGCGGCACGGCCTCGATCGCGCGACGCTCGTCGAGCTGTTTGCGTGGGATGCGGACACGTTCGATACGCGGATGCAGGGCAGTGCGATCCGGCGTATCGGCTACGAAAGCTGGCTGCGCAATCTCGCGGTCGGGCTCGGCAATGCGCTGCGCGCGAACCCGGGCCGGCTCACGCCGCCCGCGCGCGACGCGATCGTCGCCGCGTTGCGCGCGCGGACCGACGATCCGTCGCCGGTCGTGCGCGAGCATGTCGAATGGGCGCTGCGGGCCGCGTGAAGGCGGCGTAAAGTGTCGTCGGCGCGCGGCGGTGCCGCGCGCATCCATCGGTCAGGAGAGGGCCATGTTCAATGCAGTCATCGACGCACCGTTCGGCAAGGTCGGCATCCGCACGGACGCCGCGGTGGTGCGCGAGATCGTCTACCTGCCCGAATCGGTGAAGTCGGTCGAGCCGGATTCGCCGCTCGCGACGCGCGCGGTCAAGCAGATCGAACGTTATTTCGAGCGCGCGTCGGCGCGCTTCGACCTGCCGCTCGCCGAAGTCGGCAGCGCGTTCCAGCATCGCGTGTGGGACGTGATCAGCGATATCCCGCCCGGCACGGTGCTGACCTACGGCCAGGTTGCGAAGCGGATCGGCAGCGCGCCGCGCGCGGTCGGCCAGGCGTGCGGCGCGAACTACTTCCCGCTCGTGATCCCGTGCCATCGCGTCGTCGCGGCGAGTGGCCTCGGCGGCTTCGCGAACCACGACGACAACGGCTATTACCAGAAAGTGAAGCGCTGGCTGCTGGCGCACGAGGGCGTGCCGTACTGATGAGTGAACCGCTGATTTCCCCCGAAGCCGACGGCGATGCTGCCGCGGCGTCCCCTGCGCTGCTGGCGAGCCGCGCGTCGATCGACGTGTTTTGCGATGCGCTGTGGCTCGAGCACGGGCTCGCGCGCAACACGCTCGACGCGTACCGGCGCGATCTGGCGCTGTTTTCCCAATGGCTGGCTGAGACGCATGACACGCCGCTCGATTCGGTGGACGAAACGATGGTGACGGGCTACATCGCCGCGCGCAGCGACGGCAAGGCGACGTCGTCGAACCGGCGGTTGTCCGTGTTCCGGCGCTATTACGGCTGGGCCGTGCGCGAGCATCGCGCGAGCGCCGACCCGACGTTGCGGATCACGTCCGCGAAACAGGCCGCCCGGTTTCCGTCGACGTTGTCGGAGGCGCAGGTCGAGGCGCTGCTCGGCGCGCCCGACATCGACACGCCGCTCGGCCTGCGCGATCGCACGATGCTCGAGCTGATGTATGCGAGCGGGCTGCGCGTGAGCGAGCTCGTGATGCTGAAGACCGTCGAGGTCGGGCTCAACGAGGGCGTCGTGCGCGTGATGGGCAAGGGCTCGAAGGAGCGGCTCGTGCCGTTCGGCGAAGTCGCGCACGGCTGGATCGAGCGCTATCTGCGCGATGCGCGGCCGGCGCTGCTAGGCGCGCGCGCGGCCGATGCGCTGTTCGTGACCGCACGCGGCGACGGGATGACGCGTCAGCAGTTCTGGAACATCATCAAGCGCCACGCGCAGCACGCGGACGTGCGCGCGCACCTGTCGCCGCATACGCTGCGGCATGCGTTTGCGACGCACCTGCTGAACCACGGCGCCGACCTGCGCGTCGTGCAGCTGCTGCTCGGTCACAGCGACATCTCGACCACGCAGATCTATACGCACGTCGCGCGCGAGCGGCTGAAGACGCTGCACGCGGAACACCACCCGCGCGGTTAGCGCACGTTTCGCGGCGCGGGCGCCGGCGGGCGCGCCGGCCCGCCTGCCTCAGACCAGCTCGCGCAGCTTGTGTTTCAGCACCTTGCCCGTCGACGCGGCCGGCAGCGCGTCGAGCACGCGCAGGTGCGCGGGGCGTTTGTAAGGCGCGAGCCGTTCCGCACACCATGCGTGCAACGCCGCTTCGTCCGCCGTCGCACCGGGCACCAGTTCGACGAACGCGAGCACTTCCTCGTTGCCTTCGACCGCGCGGCCGATGACGGCCGCCTGCACGACGTCCGGATGCGCGTTCAGCACCTGCTCGACTTCGACCGGATAGACGTTGAAGCCCGACCGGATGATCAGCTCCTTGCTGCGGCCCGCGATCGTCACCGCGCCGTCCGCCTCCTGCCGCGCGAGATCGCCGGTGCTCAGCCAGCCGTCCGGCGACACGGCCGCGCGCGTGGCGTCTGCGTTGCGGTAGTAGCCGAGCATCACGTTCGGCCCACGCACACGGATCTCGCCGACTTCACCCGGTGGCACGTCGGTGCCGTCCGGCGCGACGATCCGCATCTCCACCCCGGGAATCGGCACGCCGACCGAGCTGTCGGTGCGTGGCGCGTCGAGCGGCGTCTGCGTGATCGTCGGGCTGCTTTCGGTCATCCCGTAGCCGTTGTGCAGCGGCACGCCGTACAGGCGCTCGACGCGTGCCTTCAGGTTCGCGTCGAGCGGCGAGCCGCCCGAATACGCGAAGCGCAGGCGCGGTGCGCGCCATGCGTGGCCGTGCGTGTGCAGGTGTTCGAGCAGCTTCGCGTGCATCGCGGGCACGCCCTGGAAGATCGTGACGCCTTCGTCGGCGAGTGCGACGCGCACGGCTTCCGGCGAGAAGCGCGGGACGAGCCGCAGCGTCGCGCCCGCGTACAGGCTGCCGAGGCAGACCGACGCGAGCCCGTACACGTGCGACACGGGCAGCACCGTGTAGACGACGTCGTCGGGCGACACGCGACGCAGCGTGCTCGATGTCGCCGCGATGAACAGCAGGTTGCGATGCGACAGCATCACGCCTTTCGGCGTGCCGGTCGTGCCGGTCGTATAGATCAGCGCCGCGCATTGCGCGGCACCGTCGGTGGCGACCGGTTCGCCCGGCGCGCTCGCGTCGACGCGATACGACCATGCGCCGATGTCGACCGGCAGCGCGCCGGCAGGCGTCGCGCCGTGCCGTGCGGCATGGGTGCGCGCGTCGGGCGATGCGTCGGTGGTGAACGCGATCAGTTTCGGACGCGCGTGCGCGGCGATCGCGTCGAGTTCGCTGGCCGACAGCCGCGCGTTCGACATGAGTGCCCACGCGTCGAGGCGCGCGACCGCGAACAGCAGCACGATCTGCGCGACGCAGTTTTCGGCGACGATCATCACGCGGTCGCCGCCTTGCACGCCGAGGTTGGCGAGCCGTGCGGCCGCCGCATCGACGGCCTGCGACAGCTCGCCGTACGACAGGCGGCGCGCGTCCTCGATCAGTGCCGGATGCGCGGGCGCCTGCGCGGCCCAGCGTGCGGGCACGTCGGCGATGCGGCGAGGCAGCGCGGCGAGCAGCGCCTCGACGTCGAGCGGCTCGGAAGAACGGAGGGACGAGGACATGGCGTCTCCAGAAAAGGGGCGGGCGGCGGCTGACGAGGTTGGCGAACGATCGTGCCATGACGGCACGCGCGCCACAATCGGCCATTCGGGCAATAGCGCTTCGCGATGTCCGCAATGATGATGGACGGAATCGTTGCGGCGACGCAGCAGGCCGCCCGGCGGAAAACGGGCCGCGAGTATACCGCCGGCGCAGGTGCGAGTGCGTCATTGCGCGCCCGCCGGTCGTTCGCCATTAAAATGCCGCCATGAGCAAATCCAGACATGTGTCCGAAACCCCGGCTACCCAGCTGTTGCGCCGTCATGGCGTTGCGTTCGGCGAGCATCCGTACGACTACGTCGAGCACGGCGGCACCGGCGAATCGGCGCGCCAGCTCGGCGTCGACGAGCACAGCGTCGTGAAGACGCTCGTGATGGAAGATGAGCACGCGAAGCCGCTGATCGTGCTGATGCACGGCGACCGCACCGTATCGACGAAGAACCTCGCGCGGCAGATCGGCGCGAAGCGCGTCGAGCCGTGCAAGCCCGAGGTCGCGAACCGCCATTCGGGCTATCTCGTCGGCGGCACGTCGCCGTTCGGCACGCGCAAGACGATGCCCGTCTACGTCGAGGCGACGATCCTCGAACTGCCGACGATCTACCTGAACGGCGGCCGTCGCGGCTACCTCGTCAGCCTCGCGCCGGCCGTGCTCACGTCAGTGCTCGGCGCGCAGCCCGTGCAGTGCGCGAGCGTCGACTGAGGGTTTCACCTTCGTGGCAGGCCGCGCGCGTTCGGTAGAATGGGCGCCGTTTCGGCCCGCCACGCGCAGCCGTCCCTTTACCGATACGTTGAAAGAAGAGTCCTCCGCATGCAGATCCTGCTCGCCGCCCTCATTGCCTACCTGATCGGTTCGGTGTCGTTCGCCGTCGTCGTCAGTGGCGCGATGGGCCTGGCCGACCCGCGTTCGTACGGGTCGAAGAATCCCGGCGCGACCAACGTGCTGCGCAGCGGCAACAAGAAGGCCGCGATCCTGACGCTCGTGGGCGACGCATTCAAGGGCTGGATTGCCGTCTGGCTCGCGCGGCACTTCGGCCTGCCCGAGGTCGCGGTCGCCTGGGTCGCGATCGCCGTGTTCCTTGGCCACCTGTACCCGGTGTTCTTCCGCTTCCAGGGCGGCAAGGGCGTCGCGACCGCGGCCGGCGTGCTGCTCGCCGTGCACCCGGTGCTCGGGCTCGCGACCGCGCTGACCTGGCTGATCGTCGCGTTCTTCTTCCGCTATTCGTCGCTCGCGGCGCTGGTGGCGGCCGTGTTCGCGCCGGTGTTCGACGTGTTCCTGTTCGGCACGGGCCACAACCCGGTCGCGTGGGCCGTGCTCGCGATGAGCGTGCTGCTCGTGTGGCGTCACCGCGGCAACATTTCGAAGCTGCTGGCGGGGCAGGAGAGCCGGATCGGCGACAAGAAGAAGGCGGCCGCTGACGGCGGCGCACAGGGCGGCGGGAAGGCCTGAGGAGGCGCGGCGCTTGCCGCATGCCGGGCGCGCCGCGTGTGCGGGGCCCGGCAGGATGACGTGACGGATCGTCTGGCGATCAGTCGCGGAAGTTGTTGAAGTCGAGCGGCGTGTCGGTCACGTCCTTGCGCAGCATCGCGATCACGCTTTGCAGGTCGTCGCGCTTCGTGCCGTTCACGCGCACCGCGTCGCCCTGGATGCTCGCCTGCACCTTGATCTTGCTGTCCTTCACGAGCCGCACGATCTTCTTCGCGAGATCGCCCGACACGCCCTTCTTCACGGTGACGATCTGCTTGACCTTGTCGCCGCCGATCTTCTCGACCTTGCCGTAGTCAAGGAAGCGCACGTCGACGTTGCGCTTGGCCAGCTTGCTGATCAGTACGTCCTTGACCTGGCCGAGCTTGAAATCGTCGTCGGCGAACAGCGTCAGCTCGCGTTCCTTCTGCTCGACACGTGCGTCGGAGCCCTTGAAGTCGAAGCGCGTCGAAATTTCCTTGTTCGACTGCTCGATGGCGTTCTTCACTTCGATCATGTCTGCTTCGGAAACGACGTCGAACGATGGCATGGTTTTCTCCCTTGAGATGCGGCACCCGGCTCGCGCGCGGGCACTCGCTATAATTGCGGACTGTTTGCCATTTTACCGATGCCCCTCCGTTTGCCCAAGGCCGGCCATGCGCCGCCCACGCAGACGTGACCGCGAATGCCGATGCCTCCTGACGATTCCGCCCTGTCGCTGCTTCCCGACTATCCGCTTACCGCGCACAACACGTTCGGCATCGCCGCGACCGCGCGCTTTGCCGCGCGCATCACGCATGCGTCGCAGTTCGAGGCGCTCCATCGCGACCCGCGCGTCGCGAACCTGCCGCAGCTCGTGCTCGGCGGCGGCAGCAACGTCGTGTTCACGCGCGATTTCGACGGCGTCGTGCTGCTGGACGAGATCGCGGGCCGTCGCGTCGTGCGCGAGGACGACGACGCGTGGTACGTCGAGGCCGGCGGCGGCGAGAACTGGCACGCATTCGTCGCATGGACGCTCGAGCACGGGATGCCGGGCCTCGAGAACCTCGCGCTGATTCCGGGCACGGTCGGCGCCGCACCAATTCAGAACATCGGCGCATACGGCCTCGAGATGAAGGCGTATTTCGACTCGCTGGTCGCGGTCGAGCTGGCGACGGGGCGCAGCGAGCACTTTGACGCCGCGCGCTGCGCGTTCGGCTATCGCGACAGCTTTTTCAAGCGGGAAGGGCGCGGCCGGTTCGCGATCGCATCGGTGACGTTCCGGCTGCCGAAGCAGTGGGCGCCGCGGCTCGGCTACGCGGATGTCACGCGCGAACTCGACGCGCACGGCATCGCACCCGATGCGGCCACGCCGCGCGACGTGTTCGACGCGGTCGTCGCGATCCGCCGTGCGAAGCTGCCCGATCCGCTCGTCCTCGGCAACGCGGGCAGCTTCTTCAAGAATCCGCTGATCGATGCCGCGCAGTTCGACGCGCTGCGCGAGCGCGCACCCGAGGTCGTGTCGTATCCGCAGCCGGACGGGCAGGTCAAGCTCGCGGCCGGCTGGCTCATCGACCGCTGCGGCTGGAAGGGGCGTGCGCTGGGCGCGGCGGCCGTACACGACCGTCAGGCGCTCGTGCTCGTCAATCGCGGCGGCGCGACGGGTGCCGACGTGCTCGCGCTGGCGCGGGCGATCCAGGCCGACGTGCACGCGCAATTCGGCGTCGACCTCGAGCCGGAACCCGTCTGCCTGTAATACGGGTTTCGCGCAGCTTTTCGCGCGCCCAAACAAAAAGCGCCGATCGTCGATCGGCGCTTTTTTCATGGATTGCCGGGTGCCGGCGCGTCAGTCAGTGCTTGAGGCGGCCGAGCAGCAGGAACTCCATCAGTGCCTTCTGCACGTGCAGGCGGTTTTCCGCTTCGTCCCACACGACGCTCTGCGGGCCGTCGATCACGCCGGCCGTCACTTCCTCGCCGCGGTGCGCGGGCAGGCAGTGCATGAAGAGGGCGTCCGGGTTCGCGTGACCCATCATTTCCTCGTCGACGCACCAGTCGGCGAACGCCTGCATGCGGGCTTCGTTCTCGGCCTCGAAGCCCATGCTCGTCCACACGTCGGTGGTGACGAGATCGGCGCCCTTGCACGCTTCGTTCGGATCGTCGAACACTTCGTAGAACGGTGAGCTGTCGGGCGACACGAGCTTCATGTCGAGCGCGTAGCCGGGCGGCGTGGACAGGCGCAGCTTGAAGCCGAGGATCTGCGCGGCTTCGATCCACGTGTAGAGCATGTTGTTCGCATCGCCGACCCACGCGACGGTTTTGCCGGCGATCGGGCCGCGGTGCTCGTAGTACGTGAAGATGTCGGCGAGCACCTGGCACGGGTGATATTCGTTCGTCAGGCCGTTGATCACCGGTACGCGGGAATTGTCCGCGAAACGCTTGATGACCTCCTGCTCGAACGTGCGGATCATGATGATGTCGACCATCCGCGAGATGACCTGCGCGGAATCCTCGACGGGTTCGCCGCGGCCGAGCTGCGTGTCGCGCGTGCTCATGAAGACGGCATGGCCGCCAAGCTGGAAGATCCCGGCCTCGAACGACAGGCGCGTGCGCGTCGAGCTCTTCTCGAAGATCATCGCGAGCGTGCGGTCGTGCAGCGGGTGGTAGGTCTCGTAGTTCTTGAACTTGCGCTTCAGGATACCCGTGCGCTCCAGCACGTACTCGTAGTCTTCCAGCGAGAAATCCTTGAACTGCAGGTAGTGACGAATGGTTTTGGCGGTCATGAAGCAGGATGCAGCGGGATGTCACCCGGCAGCGAGGCCGGACGGCGCCGCCGTCGGGTGTGGATAACTCAAAGCAGCATAAAGGATTTTCTGTGCTTTGACGAGCCGTGGAGAGAAGCGGGGCACGATCGCCGCGCGCGGCTGGCGGTGCGGAAGGCGGGGTGTCGGGGCGACGCGCGATGGCGCGCTGCGGTATAATTCGAAAGTTTTCTCCAGCCCGGCAGGCAAGCCTCCTCGCGCTCTGCCGGACACAAGCCGTGCGCTGCACAAATCCGGTGCAGTCTACCGGCGGCGCGCGTCGACGTCCCGTTTTCGGGATATCGGAATGCTCGTGCCGCCGTCCGTTCCAGCTTTGTGTTCGCGTATCCAGGCGCCGTTGCCTGGACATCGCCGGGCCGTCACTTGGGTAACCACATGGCTGAAACCCCTCCGACCGAATTCTTCATCCAGGGCATCACGAAAGACGGGAAAAAGTTTCGCCCGAGCGACTGGTCGGAACGTCTGGCCGGTGTGATGGCCTGCTTCGGACCGGGGGCGAGCGGGCGGAACGCGCGTCTCCAGTATTCGCTCTATGTGCGTCCGACGATGCTCGGCGACCTGAAATGCGTGATCCTCGATTCCCGGTTGCGCGACGTCGAGCCGATGGCGTTCGATTTCGTGCTGAATTTCGCGAAGGACAACAACCTCGTCGTCACCGAGGCGTGCGAACTGCCGGACTACAACGAGAAGAAGTGATGCCGGCCTGGGTGAGGGCGCTTGTCGCGCCCGCCCAGGCAAATGTCGCGGCCCGCACGATGCGCCGGCGACAGGCGACAAAAAAGCCCGCCTAGGCGGGCTTTTTTGCGATCGCAGGAAACAGGAACGCCCGCGTGAGCGGGCGCACCGGATTTACGCTGCTGCCTGCAGACCCTTGACGGCTGCGGCCAGGCGGCTCTTGCTGCGAGCGGCCTTGTTCTTGTGAACGATCTTCTTGTCGGCGATCGTGTCGATCGTCTTGACGGCAGACTTGAACAGCTCTGCAGCCTTTGCCTGGTCGCCGGCGTCGACAGCCTTGCGAACAGCCTTGATCGCGGTACGGAATTTCGAGCGCAGCGCCGAGTTGTGCGAGTTTGCCTTCGCGGCCTGGCGGGCGCGCTTGCGTGCTTGTGCGGAGTTAGCCATGACGGTTCCTTATCCTGTCCTGTTTCCAGAGCTTGGAGCCTGACGGCCAAGCGCTGCTTTTCGATCCGTCCCCTGAGAACGATTGCCCAGGGGCGCATAAAAAAACGGTGATTTTAACCGAGGCAGGGACATGAAAACGGCAGTTGCCGTGCATGTACGAGCCCAGAAACCGGCGATTATAGCAACAAAATCAAGCGCGTGGCAAGTTTAACGTGACTCCCGCCAGTCGGGGCGCCGGCGGCTTGTGCGCTTTTCAGCATCGGCCGCTGGCCGGGTCGCGCAACGTCCGTATAATAAGCGCCCCATGAATCTATTCCGAGCCCTGCTGACGGTCAGCGGCTTCACGCTGCTGTCGCGCGTGACCGGACTGGCCCGCGAGACGCTGATCGCCCGTGCGTTCGGCGCCAGTCAATACACCGACGCGTTCTACGTCGCCTTCCGTATCCCGAACCTGCTGCGCCGCCTGTCTGCAGAAGGCGCGTTCTCGCAGGCGTTCGTGCCGATCCTCGCCGAGTTCAAGAACCAGCAGGGGCACGATGCGACGAAAGCGCTGGTCGACGCGATGTCCACCGTGCTCGCATGGGCGCTTGCCGTGCTGTCGGTCCTCGGGATCGCCGGTGCGTCGTGGGTCGTGTTCGCGGTCGCGTCCGGCCTGCACACCGACGGGCAGGCGTTCCCGCTCGCGGTCACGATGACGCGGATCATGTTCCCGTACATCGTGTTCATCTCGCTGACGACGCTCGCCTCCGGCGTGCTGAACACGTACAAGAGCTTCTCGCTGCCCGCGTTCGCGCCGGTGCTGCTCAACGTCGCGTTCATCGGCGCGGCCGTGTTCGTCGCGCCGCACCTGAAGGTGCCGGTGTTCGCGCTCGCGTGGGCCGTGATCGTCGGCGGCGTGCTGCAGTTCCTCGTGCAGCTGCCGGGCCTGAAGAAGATCGACATGGTGCCGCTGATCGGCCTCAACCCGCTGCGCGCGCTGCGCCACCCGGGCGTGAAGCGCGTGCTCGCGAAGATGGTGCCCGCGACGTTCGCGGTGTCGGTCGCGCAACTGTCGCTGATCATCAACACCAACATTGCGTCGCGGCTCGGGCAGGGCGCCGTGTCGTGGATCAACTACGCCGATCGTCTGATGGAATTCCCGACGGCGCTGCTCGGCGTCGCGCTCGGCACGATCCTGCTGCCGAGCCTGTCGAAGGCGCACGTCGATGCCGATTCGCACGAGTATTCGGCGCTGCTCGACTGGGGGCTGCGCGTCACGTTCCTGCTCGCGGCACCGAGCGCGCTCGCGCTGTTCTTCTTCGCGACGCCGCTCACCGCGACCCTGTTCAACTACGGCAAATTCGACGCGCATACCGTGACGATGGTCGCGCGCGCGCTCGCGACCTACGGGATCGGCCTCGTCGGCATCATCCTGATCAAGATCCTCGCGCCGGGCTTCTATGCGAAGCAGGACATCAAGACGCCCGTGAAGATCGCGATCGGCGTGCTGATCGTCACGCAGATCTCGAACTACGTGTTCGTGCCGCTGATCGGCCACGCGGGCCTGACGCTGAGCATCGGCGTCGGCGCGTGCCTGAACTCGCTGCTGCTGTTCATCGGGCTGCGCAAGCGCGGCATCTACCAGCCGTCGCCGGGCTGGCTGCGCTTCTTCGTGCAGCTGATCGGTGCGACGCTCGTGCTTGCGGGCCTGATGCACTGGCTGTCGATCAGCTTCGACTGGACCGGGATGCGCGCGCAGCCACTCGATCGCATCGCGCTGATGGCCGCGTGCCTCGTGCTGTTCGCTGCACTATATTTCGGTATGTTGTGGGTGATGGGCTTCAAATACGCTTATTTCAGAAGGCGCGCCAAGTGACGACCGCAATGACCCGCGTCCTCGACTACTTCAGCACGCTCGTGGCGGACGACGACAGCCTGCCCGTCACGGAAGCGGCGCTGTCGCTGGCGCAGGACGCGTATCCCGACCTCGACCTGCAGGGCACGCTGGCCGAACTCGACATGCTGGCGGCGCGGCTGCGCCGGCGGTTCGCCGACGATACGGACCTGAAGGGCCGCGTCGCCGCGCTGAACGATTTCTTCTTCCGCGAGCTCGGCTTCGCGTGCAATCACAACGATTACTACGACCCCGATAACAGCCACCTGAATGCCGTGATGAAGCGGCGGCGCGGGATCCCGATCTCGCTGTCGGTGCTGTATCTGGAGCTCGCCGAGCAGATCGGCGTGCCGGCGCGCGGCGTGTCGTTCCCCGGCCATTTCCTGCTGCGTGTCACGCTGCCGGACGGCGACCTGATCATCGATCCGGCCAACGGCCATTCGCTGTCCGAAGCCGAGATGGTCGAGATGCTCGAGCCGTACGTCGCGCGTGCGGCCGGTGCGGTCGACAGCGCGTTGCGCGCGCTGCTGCAGCCGGCGACGAGCCGCGAGATCATCGCGCGGATGCTGCGCAACCTGAAGACGATCTATCTTCAGACGGAACGCTGGCAGCGGCTGCTCGCGGTGCAGCAGCGGCTCGTGATCCTGTTGCCCGAGCACCTCGACGAAGTTCGCGATCGCGGTTTCGCGTATGCGCGGCTCGATTACCTGCGGCCTGCGCTCGAGGATCTCGAGCAGTATCTCGGCGAGCGGCCGGACGCGGACGACGCCACCGTCGTCGAGTCGCAGGTGACCGAATTGCGGCAGCGGATGCAGCGCGACGGCGAGGATTGAGCCGCCGCCGTGCTTGCCGGCACCCTGCATGAAAAACGCCCGCGCTGCGGGCGTTTTTTTTGCGTGCTTATTTCGGCTGCATCCGGATCGCGCCGTCGAGGCGGATCACTTCGCCGTTGAGCATCGGATTCTCGACGATCTGGCGCACCAGCAGCGCGTATTCGGCCGGTTTGCCGAGCCGGGGCGGGAACGGCACCATCGCGCCGAGCGCGTCCTGCACGTCCTGCGGCATGCCGAGCAGCATAGGCGTCTCGAACAGGCCGGGCGCGATCGTCATCACGCGGATGCCGCTGCGCGACAGGTCGCGTGCGATCGGCAGCGTCATGCCCGCGACGCCGGCTTTCGATGCCGCATACGCGGCCTGGCCGATCTGTCCGTCGAATGCGGCAACCGACGCGGTACTCACGATCACGCCGCGCTCGCCTTCCGCGGTCGGCGCGGTGGCGGCCATCGCGGCGGCGGCGAGCCGGATCATGTTGAACGTGCCGACGAGATTCACGTTGATCGTCTTCGCGAACACGTCGAGCGGATGCGCGCCGTCCTTGCCGACGGTCTTCGCGGCCGGTGCGATGCCCGCGCAGTTCACGAGGCCACGCAGCGTGCCCGCGCGCGTGGCCGCGTCGACGGCTGCCTGCGCGTCGGCCTCGCTCGACACGTCGCAATGCACGAAGCTGCCGCCCAGCTCGGTCGCGAGCGCGGTGCCCGCCGCGTCGTTCAGGTCGGCGAGCACGACCGTGCCGCCTGCCTGCGCGAGCATCCGCGCCGTGCCGGCGCCGAGGCCCGATGCCCCGCCCGTGATCAGAAATACGTTGCCGCGAATTTCCATGACTGTCTCCGTGTCGACCGCCCTTGGCGCTTTAGCGCCTGGGGAGGTCCCATGCAAGGCGGTCGACCGCCGTTGGCGCTTTAGCGCCTAGGGAGGTCCCATGCAAGGCGGTCGATCGCTCTTGGCGCTTTAGCGCCTAGGGAGGTCCCATGCAAGGTGGCCGATCGCTCTTGGCGCTTTAGTGCTTGGGGCGATCCTATGCAAAGCGATCGACCGCCCTTGGCGTTTTACCGCCTAGGGCGATCCCATGCAAAGCGGTCACCCCCTGGCGCTTCGGTGCCTGTTGCGGTTCCGCGCAAAGCCGTTGCCTGGTTCGATGCCGCGCGATTGGTTGAAATTGAAATGCCGGCACGTCCGGCACTCGACCGATTGTACGGGGCACCTTCCGGCGGCGGCGAGACCCGAACGGTCGTGCGAATTCCGTCCGGGCAAAAAAAAGCCGCCCGAAAAGGGCGGCTCGCGGGTGCGCGACGCGCGGCTTACTTCAGTGCGCCAAACGCGCGCTCACGGATCTCGTCGACGCCGCCGAGGCCCGAGATCTTGCGATACTGCGGGGCCTTCAGGCCGTTTTCCTCGCCGCGCTGCGCCCAGTCGCCGTAGTACGTGATCAGCGGCTTGGTCTGCGCTTCGTACACTTCGAGACGCTTCTTGACGGTTTCTTCCTTGTCGTCGTCGCGCTGGATCAGCGGCTCGCCCGTCACGTCGTCATGGCCCTCGACCTTCGGCGGGTTGAACTTGACGTGGTACGTGCGGCCCGATGCCGGGTGCGTGCGGCGGCCGCTCATGCGCTCGATGATTTCCGAGAACGGCACGTCGATCTCGAGCACGTAGTCGATCGCAACGCCGGCTTCCTTCATCGCGTCAGCCTGCGCGATCGTGCGCGGGAAACCGTCGAACAGATAGCCGTTCGCGCAGTCGGATTCCTTCAGGCGCTCCTTGACGAGGCCGATGATCAGCGCGTCCGGCACGAGCTTGCCGGCGTCCATGTAGCCCTTTGCCTCGACGCCGAGCGGCGTGCCGGCCTTCACGGCCGCGCGCAGCATGTCGCCCGTCGAGATTTGCGGGATGCCGAACTTTTCCTTGATGAAGTTTGCCTGGGTGCCCTTTCCCGCGCCGGGCGCGCCCAACAGGATCAAACGCATGGTGATATCTCCAGTATGTAGATTCGTGTGGCGAGACGCAAAAAGCGCCGGCGACGGCGTGCGCGGGGCTTGCCTGGCGCGTGGCGGACCGGTCTGATGCGGCGCGTCGGGTTGAGCGACGCGCGGCTGCCGGCAGGGCCGCGGGCGGGGTCAAGCGAGGACGCGCTGGTCGCGGACGGCTCGCACAATCGCCTGATTATGCCACGGGTTATTTTGATCCCGGCTGAAAAAGGGCCTGCACGCGTGCGAGATCGGCCGGCGTGTCGATTCCGGCTTCGGGCGCGGACTCGGTGATCAGCACTGCGATACGCTCGCCGTGCCACAGCGCGCGCAACTGTTCGAGCTGCTCGGCCTGTTCGATCGGCGCCTGCGCAAGCGTCGGATACGTGCGCAGGAAACGCGCGCGATACGCATAGAGGCCGATGTGCCGGTAGACCGGGAAAGCCGGCGCAGGCATGGCCGCGACGTCGGGCCAGTGCGGCTGGTACGCGTCCCGGCTCCACGGAATCGGCGCGCGCGAAAAGTACAGCGCGACGCTCTGCGCATCGAGCGCGACCTTCACGACGTTCGGGTTGAACACGTCGGCCGCATCGTGGATCGGGTGGGCGGCCGTCGCAATCGCGCAGGCCGGATGCGCGGCGAGGTGCGACGCTACGTCGCGCACAAGTACGGGGTCGATCAGCGGCTCGTCGCCCTGCACGTTGACGACGACGGTGTCGTCGCTCCACCCGAACGTCGCCGCGACTTCCGCGAGCCGGTCGGTGCCGGACGGATGGTCGGCACGCGTCAGCACCGCTTCGAAGCCGTGATCGCGCGCCGCATCGAGCACGCTCTGCGCGTCGGACGCGACGAGCACCTGCTGCGCGCCCGCTTCGCGCGCGCGCTCGGCGACGCGCACGACCATCGGCTTGCCGCCGAGATCGGCGAGCGGCTTGTTCGGGAGCCGCGTCGACGCGAGCCGGGCGGGAATGACGGCGATGAAGGGTTGCGGGTGAGTCATCGGGAAGGCGCGGTGAGAAGAGCGGAGCGGGCGGCGCGTCTGGCGCGGGTCGCCCGGCGGGGTTCGGCGCCTGGCCGCGGGCGGGCCGCGGCTCGGGGCGGGCGGCTTAGCGGCCGGCCGGGTCGACCGGCGTGCCTTCGACGGTCTGGCGCGCTTCGTCGACCAGCATCACGGGGATGCCGTCGCGGATCGGGTAGGCGAGCTTGTCCGCGTTGCAGATCAGTTCCTGCGCGGCACGGTCATAGTGGAGCGGGCCTTTGCAGATAGGGCACACAAGGATTTCAAGCAGGCGAGCGTCCACGGAGTTTCTCCACAACGAGGGCAATGAGGCGAGGATCGAGCGCGGCTTCGACGGGGACGACCCACAGTCGAGCATCGCGCCAGGAAGCGCCCAATTTTACTGCATCCTTCTCGGTGATCAGGATCGCATCGACGGCGTCGTCGACGAACGGATTGTCGGCGAATGCGTAGTGGTCGGGCAGCGCGCGTGTCGCGGGCGCGAGACCGGCCGCGCGCAGCGTTGTGAAGAAGCGTTCCGGTGCGCCGATGCCGGCCGCGGCGAGCACGCGCTCGTGCGCGAATTGCGACAGCGGGCGGCGCAGCGCGGGCTGGTCGAGGTGCCACGCGGCGCCCGGCGTGAGCGCGAGTGAATAGGTGTCGGGCCACGGCGGCAGCGCGCCGCTGTACGGATCGTTGACGAGCGTGGCGTCGCGGTGCCGCGACAGCGGCTCGCGCAACGGCCCGGCCGGCAGCAGGAAGCCGTTGCCGCCGAGCCGGTGATCGAACACGACGAGCTCGACCGTGCGTGCGAGGCGGTAGTGCTGCAGGCCGTCGTCGCTGACGATCACGTCGACGTCCGGATGCGCGGCGCGCAGCGCCTGCGCGGCCGCGACGCGATCGGGGCAGACCCAGACGGGCGCGCCGGTGCGGCGTGCGATCAGGAGCGGCTCGTCGCCGCCCGTGCTGGCGCGCGACGCGGGCGTGACGGCGGTCGGCGCCTTCACGTTCGCGCCGTAGCCGCGCGACACGATGCCGGGTGTGAAGCCGGCCGCGCGCAATGCGTCGACGAGTGCGATCACGGTCGGCGTCTTGCCGGTGCCGCCGACGGTCACGTTGCCGACCACGACGACGGGCACGCCGACGTCGACCGGCTGCTTCCAGCCCTGCGTGTAGGCGGTGCGCCGCAGCGCCGCGCACAGGCCGAACACGCACGCGAACGGCGTGAGCGCCCACGCGAGTGCGCCGCGGCGCTGCCATTCGCGCGTCAGGCGCGCTTCGAGCCGGGCGAGCGGGCCGTCGGGCGCGCTCATCGGGCCGGGCGCGGCATGTCGTGCGCCGCGGCGTGGGACGGATTCGTCAAGGCGGATTCTCCGTTGGGCGGCGCATGCCGCGGGGTCTGCGGAAGGCGGCACTCTAGCGCGCCGCAGGCGGGCGCGGCAAGCGCGACCGGCCGCCGCAGCGTACGGGGCCGGATCGCGGTGGCTTGTGGATAACTCTGTGAAAAACTCCTCGCTCGATGGTGTCAAACGCCCGCCGGGTGGGCCTCGAATCGGATGAGAATCATTCAGAAAGGTTTAAAAATATATAAAAATCAATGTGTTATGGGGAATTGTCTGGATTTTTCAGCGGTTTTCACGCGTTTTAGACCGATGATTGCCAAAGTGTGGACACCTTCCGAATGTCACCGCGCATGCGTCTGCCGCTGGACGTCGCGCGCGTGTCGGACTATCGTGTCGCCGCCAGCATTCATCCGACCGTCCATGCCTTCCGACTCCCCATTTGCCGCACCGGGCGCGACCCGCGGCGGCGACGAAGTGATTCCCGTTTCGGCGCTCAATCGTGCGATTTCGACGATGCTCGAGCGCTCGTTTCCGCTGCTGTGGATTTCGGGCGAAGTGTCGAATTTCACGCGCGCCGCGAGCGGCCACTGGTATTTCTCGATCAAGGACCAGCAGGCGCAGATGCGCTGCGTGATGTTCCGCGGCCGCGCGCAATATGCGGAGTTCACGCCGCGCGAAGGCGACCGGATCGAAGTACGTGCGGTCGTCACGATGTACGAGCCGCGCGGCGAAGTGCAGCTCAACGTCGAGGCCGTGCGGCGCACGGGCCAGGGGCGCCTGTACGAGGCGTTCCTGCGGCTGAAGGCGCAGCTCGAGAGCGAGGGACTGTTCGCGCCCGAGCGCAAGCGGCCGCTGCCGGCCCACCCGCGCGCGATCGGCATCGTCACGTCGCTGCAGGCCGCCGCGCTGCGCGACGTGCTGACCACGCTCGCGCGCCGCGCGCCGCACATTCCGGTGATCGTCTATCCGGCACCCGTGCAGGGCGCCGGTTCCGCCGAAAAGCTCGTCGCGGCCGTCGAGACCGCCAATGCGCGCCGCGAGGTCGACGTGCTGCTGGTCTGCCGCGGCGGCGGCTCGATCGAGGATCTGTGGTCGTTCAACGACGAAGCGCTGGCGCGCGCGATCGCGGCGAGCGAACTGCCGGTCGTCAGCGGCGTCGGGCACGAAACCGATTTCACGATCGCCGACTTCGCGGCCGACGTGCGTGCACCGACGCCGACCGGCGCGGCCGAGCTCGCGAGCCCGCAGCGCGCGCTGCTGCTGCGCGAGGTCGGCGAGCGCCAGCGCGCGCTCGCGCGCGGCATGGAGCGTCGGCTCGAACAGCGCGCGCAGCAGCTCGACTGGCTCGCCCGCCGGCTGGTGAGCCCGGCTGAACGGCTGCAGCGGCAGCGCACGCACGTCGAGCAGCTCGCGGTGCGGCTTGCGTCGGCGGCATCGCGGCCGGTGCGCGACGCACGCGCGCGTTTCGCGCTCGCGCAGTTGCGCTGGCAGCGCGCACGGCCCGATCCGTCGCAGGCGCGCCAGGCGCTCGCGGGGCTCTCGCAGCGTCTTGCGCTGGCCTTGCAGCGCCGTCACGAACGCGACACGGCTCGCGTGTCAGCCTGTGCGGCAAGGCTCGAGGTGTTGAGCCCGCAGCGCACGCTCGAGCGCGGCTATGCGGCGCTGATCGATGCACAGACGGGCCGCGCGGTGCGCACGCCGAACGCGCTGAAGCCGCAGCGCCGCCTGACCGTGCATCTCGCGGAAGGCTCGGCCGACGTGTCGCTCGCCGATGTGCAGCCGCGGCTGACCGATACGATCTGATGTAACCGGCGCGCGCGCCGCGACGGTCGCGCAACCGGCAAACCGCGCGCCGGAACGGGTGCTGCGCAGCGCCGGCTCGTCCGGCCGGACGTTGCGTCAACATCGCTTTTCCGCATACCGCGGATAAATGGCCCGTGAGTTTGCGGGGTTATTCGTCCTCGCCTACAATCGGACGCTCGGCAGCATTCAACACAAGCCTCCCTACATACTCAACGAAGGAATCGCCATGGCTCATACGCTCCCGCCGCTCCCGTACGCTGAAGACGCACTCGCGCCGACCATCTCGCTCGAGACGATCCAGTACCACTATGGCAAGCACCATCAGGCTTATGTGACGAACCTGAACAATCTGATCCCGGGCACGGAATTCGAAAACCTGTCACTGGAAGAGATCGTGAAGAAGTCGTCGGGCGGCATCTTCAACAACGCCGCGCAAATCTGGAACCACACGTTCTTCTGGAACAGCCTGTCGCCGAACGGCGGCGGCGCACCGACCGGCGCGCTGGGCGACGCGATCAACGCGAAGTGGGGTTCGTACGACGCATTCAAGGAAGCGTTCACGAAGGCAGCAGTCGGCACGTTCGGTTCGGGCTGGGCATGGCTCGTGAAGAAGGCTGACGGTTCGCTCGACATCGTGTCGACGAGCAACGCAGCGACGCCGCTGACGACCGCCGACAAGGCACTGCTGACGATCGACGTGTGGGAACACGCGTACTACATCGACTACCGCAACGCACGTCCGAAGTTCGTCGAAGCGTTCTGGAACATCGTGAACTGGGACTTCGCAGCGAAGAACTTCGCGTAAGGTCCGGCGCCTGCGCGCCGCTACGGCGCGCGGCACCCAGCAAAAAAGCCCTCGTTTCGAGGGCTTTTTTTTTATCGCATGACCCATCCTGAAATAGGTTGACACTTTTTCGCCGAGGCGAGGAGGTGCCAGATGGAGCAAGGGATCAAGCGGACGCAGCGGGACTACAGCCTGGCTTTTAAGCTGTCGGTGGTGGTGCAAGTCGA
>NZ_JAIZSA010000009.1:0-349539 GCF_020419825.1 Burkholderia sp. AU30198
TGGTCGAACAGTCGGTGAACATCTACAACTGCGAGCGGCCACATGCCGCCCTCAAATACAAAACGCCCGATGCGGTGCATCGGGCGTTTAGCGGGTGAACACTGTCAACCTATTCCAGGACTTGACAGCATCACAACGTGCCACGCGTGCCCGATCAGGCCAGGAGGCCGAGCCCCCAGCCGAGCGCCGCGCTCGCGAGCACGACGGCCCACGGCGGCACGCGCCAGAACACCAGCGCGACGAAGGCGACGAGCGCGGCGGCCAGATCGCGCGGTGCCATGATCGTGTCGATCCAGACCGGGTGATAGAGCGCGGCGAGCAGCAGCCCGACGACCGCCGCGTTCACGCCCGCGAGCGCGGCCTGCATCCGCGTGCTGCGGCGCAGGCGCTCCCAGAACGGCGCGGTGCCGGCCACCAGCAGGAACGACGGCGCGAAGATCGACGCCAGCGCGATCGTGCCGCCGAGCCAGCCGTTCGGCGCGTGGCGCAGCGACGCGCCGAGGAATGCCGAGAACGTGAACAGGGGCCCCGGCACGGCCTGCGCGACGCCATATCCGGCCAGGAACGCCGCATCGCCGACCCAGCCGGGCGCAACCACGGCCGCCTGCAGCAGCGGCAGCACCACGTGCCCGCCGCCGAACACGAGTGCGCCCGTGCGGAAGAATGCATCGACGACGGCAAGCGTGTCGGAGCGCAGTGCGCGGGCCGCGAACGGCAGGACGACGAGCAGCGCCGCGAACAGCACGAGCCAAAACACGCCCGCGCGGGGCGACACGTGCAGCGGCAACGGGTCGTGGGCGCCGCGCGCCGGCTGCGGCAGCAGCACGAGGCCGGCCAGTCCCGCCGCGACGATCACGGCAACCTGCGTCCACGCGGCCGGCGCGAGCAGCGCGACGCAGGCGGCCGCGGCCATCAGTGTGACGCGGCGCGCATCCGGGCACAGCGTGCGTGCCATGCCCCACACGGCTTGCGCGATCACGGCGACTGACACGATGCGCAGCCCGTGCAGCGCGCCGGCTTCGCTCGGCGCGCCCGTCGCGTGCACGCCGAGCGCGAACAGCATCATCAGCAGCGCCGACGGCAGCGTAAAGCCGAGCCACGCGGCGAACATGCCCGCATAGCCGGCGCGCGCAAGGCCGATCGCCATTCCGACCTGGCTGCTCGCGGGCCCCGGCAGAAACTGGCACAGCCCGACGAGATCCGCGTACGTGCGCTCCGTGAGCCAGCCGCGCCGCGTGACGAATTCGGTGCGGAAGTAGCCGAGATGCGCGACCGGGCCGCCGAACGACGTGAGACCGAGCCGCAGGAAAGCGACGAACACCGGCCAGGGATGGCGGGAGGGAGCGGAGGCGGTCGACGTGCTCAAGGCGGTGCGGGCGGATGAAAGGACGAGCCGCCACGATAGCGCAACGCGGTGACGGCGGGGAGACGCGCCGCGGTCGTGCCGGGGCTCAGCGCACGCCGTCGGGCAACCCGCTCGCGCGCCGCAGCGCATCGACGTCGACGAGTTCGATCTCGCCGACGTGCAGCCGCACGACGCCGTCGGCCTGCAGCGCCTTCAGCAACTGGTTGGTGGTCTGCCGCGTCAGCGACAGCATCGCCGCGAGCTTTTCCTGCGACAGCCGGATGCGGGTGCGGCCGGCGCTGATCCCGCCATAGCCGTCCGCGATCATCAGCAGGCGGGCGGCGAGCCGCTGCGCGGCCGGCATCACGCTCATCGACTCGACGGTCAGGAAGCTCAGGCGCAGCTTCTGCGCCATCAGCAACGCGAATTGCCGCCAGTACTGCGGCGTCGCGTCGAGGATCGCGAGCAGCGCGGCCTGCGGGATGTGCAGCAGCAGCGCGTCGTCGAGCGCGATCGCGTCGTGCGTGCGCGGCTGGCCGTCGAACAGGGCGATTTCGCCGAACCAGGTGACGGGCTCGGCCACGGTGAGCAGCGCTTCCTTGCCCTGCGGGTCGACCGCACCTATCGTGAGTGAACCGGCCAGTACGGCGTACAGCCCGCACGGCGGGTCGCCGCGCCGGAACAGCGCATGGTCGGCGGGCAGCCGGCGCAGCGCCGCGCGGGCGAGCAGGTCCGCGCGCAACGCGGGCGGCAGCGCGGCGAACCACGGGTTCGCTTCGATCTGCGGCAGGTACGGGGCGAGCGAAGAGGGCATGGGCACGCGATGTCGGGTAGCTGACAGAGGTTCTCGGGCGTGACGCGCATCATAGCGCTCAACCACCGACCAGGAGACGCGATGAAGACGCTCGAAGACCATCTTTCCCAGTATGCGGCCTACCACCGCGATGCGCGCAACATCGCGACCCATCTGGTCGGGATCCCGATGATCGTATTCGCGGTCGAGGTGCTGCTGTCGCGGCCGGCGCTCGGCATGCTGGCCGGCATTGCGCTGTCGCCGGCGCTCCTGATGGCCGTCGCGTTCGCGGTCTTCTACCTGCGTCTCGACCTGCGGTTCGGGCTCGTGATGACCGCGCTGTTCGCGCTGGGCCTGTGGGCCGCGCAGGCGCTCGCATTGCTGCCGACCGCGCAATGGCTCGCGATCGGCATCGGCGCGTTCGTCGTCGGCTGGATCGTGCAGTTCGTCGGGCACTGGTTCGAAGGGCGCAAGCCCGCGTTCGTCGACGATCTGGTCGGCCTGATGGTCGGGCCGCTGTTCGTCGTCGCCGAGGTCGCGTTCTTCGCGGGGCTGCGCGGCGACGTGCGCCGCGAAGTCGAGCGGCGGGCCGGCCCCGTGCACGGCGGCGCGCATTCGCATGTCTGACGCACCGGTCTGCGTGTTCGGCGCGGGCGCCGTCGGCTGCTATCTCGGCGGCCGGCTCGCGGCGGCCGGCGCGAACGTGACGCTCGTCGGCCGCGCACGGATCGGCGACGCGATTCATCGGCATGGGCTGACGCTGACCGACCAGCGCGGCTATCGTGCGTCGCTCGCGCCGGCCGACGTCGTGTTCGCGACCGATCCTGCGGCTGCGGCCACCGCGCGGCTCGTGCTCGTGACGGTGAAATCGGCCGCGACGCGTGACACCGCGGTGCAGCTTGCCGGCGTGCTGCGGCCCGGCACGGCCGTGATCAGCTTCCAGAACGGCCTGCACAACGCCGACGTGCTGCGCGAGACGCTGCCGCAAGCCACCGTGCTGACCGGCATGGTGCCGTTCAACGTGATCGAACGGGAGCCCGGTGCGTTTCACCAGGGCTCGGCCGGCGCGCTGGCGGCCGACGCGTCCCCCGCGCTGCAGCCGTTCGCCGGTGCCTTCGCGCGTGCCGGGCTGCCGCTCGCGCTGCATCGCGACATGCGGGCCGTGCAGTGGGCGAAGCTGCTGCTCAACCTGAACAACGCGGTCAACGCGCTCGCCAACCTGCCGCTGCGCGACGAGCTCGCGCAACGGGCGTACCGGCGCTGCGTCGCGCTCGCGCAGCGCGAAGCGCTGCACTGGCTGGCGAGGGCGGCGATCCGGCCCGCGCGGCTGACGCCGTTGCCGGCCGCGTGGATCCCGGCCGTGCTCGACTTGCCCGACGCCGCGTTCCGCGTGCTCGGCGGCCGGATGCTCGCGATCGACCCGCTTGCGCGTTCGTCGATGTCCGACGATCTCGCGGCGGGGCGGGCGACGGAAGTCGAGTGGATCAACGGCGAGGTCGTGCGGCTGGCCGCGCGCTTCGGCGCGCAGGCGCCCGTCAATGCGCGACTGTGCGCGCTCGTGCACGACGCGGAACGCGCGGCGGCGCGCCCGGCCTGGCGTGGCGATGCACTGTGGGCCGAGCTGACCGCGCGGGCGGCGCACGCGGGCGATGTGCGGGCCGCGTAGGGGGCTGTGCCACGCGTCGCGCGAGGGGGCGTGATGCCGTACGGGGTGTGAACGGCTAAGATGCGGGGTGCGTCATACGACGCCTATGCGGAGCTGTCACTATGGTGGATCGCCCGACTCTCGATGCCTACGACGCCCATGCCGCGCAATACGCGCAGGACTGGCTCGACCAGGCTGCGCCCGACGACATGTACGCGCTGCTGGAGCAGCATTTCTCGCCGGGGCCGACCGCGGACGTCGGCTGCGGCGCCGGGCGCGATACGGCGTGGCTCGCGTCGCGCGGCTTCGACGTGCGCGGCTACGACGCGAGCGCCGCGCTGCTCGACGAGGCGCGGCGCCGCCATCCGGATCTCGCCTTCGAGCTGGCCGCGCTGCCGGCGCTGGCCGGCGTGCCGTCCGGCGCGTTTCGCAACGTATTGTGCGAAACGGTCGTGATGCATCTCGAACAGGCGGAAGCGGCGGCCGCCGCCACACGGTTGGCCGAGCTGCTGATGCCGGGCGGCACGTTGTACCTGAGCTGGCGGGTGGCCGGAAACGGCGCGTTGCGCGACGAGCGCGGCCGCCTCTATACGCCGCTCGATTCGGCGCGGATGCGGGCGGCGCTCGGCGCGGGCACGCAGGTGATCGACGAGCACGAGGTCGTCAGCCCGTCGTCCGGCAAGCGCGTGCACCGGCTGATCGTACGCAAGGCTGCCACCGCTTGAGCGCGGCGCGGCGGCACCTCGTTCATTCGCGGTTGAGTGCCGCTTCCCAGTTGATGTCGACGCAGAGCACCTGCATGCCGGTCGCGACCGGCGCGGCGATCGACGCGGTCACGCACAGGTGCGCCTCGTTGATCGACAGGTAGGGCGGCGTCAGATGCACGCGGCCCGGCGCGCGCATCGCGTCGATGAAGTACGGGCGCCGTTCCCAGCTCGCGCCTTCGGAATGCAGCAGTGGCCGGAACCGCTTGGCGCGCTGCGAGACGCTGCCGCGTGCGAGCACGTTGTCGCCGATCTGGCGCCCCGATGCGTCGAGAAGGAAGCAGCGCGCGGTCTCGGGCAGCCCGAGTACGACGGCTGCCGCGTCGGTGAGCGGTTCGCCCGCGCCGAGCTTCCGGCTCGCTTCCTCGAGCGCCGCGACGTAGGGCGCGAGCCGTTCCGCCTGGGTGCGCTCGCGTTCCGCGACGCGCAGCCGCAACGCGGCCGACAGCGTATCCATGCAGCCCGCGGCGGCCTGCGGCTGCACCGGTTCGACGCTCGGCCCCGCGAAGTACTGGCCCTGCACGAAATCAACGTCGCACTCCAGCGCGATCAGCGCGTCGCGCTCGGTCGCGAGCCCGCCCATCAGCACGAGCTGGCCGGATTCGTGCAGCAGCGACACGAGCCCCGGCAGCACGCGTTCGAGATGCGAGTGCTCACTCGCTTGCGCGAGGATGCCGCGGTCGAGCGTGACGATGTCGGGATGCAGGTGCCACACGCGGTCGATGTTCGAATGCTTCGCGCCGAATCCGACGAGCGCGATCAGGAAGCCGGCCTTGCGCAGCCCGTCGACGATCGCCGCGTAGCGCGGTGTCTCGCCGCCCGCCTGCTCGGGCACTTCGAGCACCACGCGGTGCGGCGGCAGCCCGAGCGCCTTCAGGTTCGCGAGCATCGCGTCGCCGTAGACGGTGTCCATCAGCGCGGCCGGATGCAGGCTCAGGAAGAGCCATTCGTCATGGCTGTCGAACGCGTGGAAGTTGCCGAGGTGCAGCGATTCGGCGAGCCGGCCGAGCTCGAGCAGGTCGCCGCGCCGCGCCGCCTGCGTGAACACCTCGTGCGACGCCACCTGGCGGCTTTCCTCGTCGTGCGCACGCAGCGACGCGTGATAGCCGATCGCGCGGCGGTGCGACACCGAGAAAACGGGCTGGAACACGCTGAACACGGTGTAGCCGCCATACAGCACGGTGCGCCGGTTCCCGTCGTCGCCGGCGACGGGGCGGGGCGGCTGGAAGCCGGGGGGATCGATTTCGATCATGCTCATGATGTCGGCCGAAGGAAGACTGCCAGTTTACCTAGAGAATAGGCGAGCAAGAAGCGTGCACGGCATCGTACCCCGTGCGGCGGCGCGTCGCGGTCGGGCCGCCGGGTATTGCAGGCGTTTCAAATGCGCATCGCGGGGCCGCGCTGCACCGTAATGGTGCGTGCCGACCCGGTTCGGCGCGTGCTGCGTGTTGCGCGTCACGCGCGCTCGGACGGGTCGGTCTTGCGCGCGGTGCTGCGGATCTCGGGCGCGAGCTGCGCGAAGATCCATGCGGAAGCCGCCGTGATGATGCCGACGCAGATGAACGTTGCATGGAACGCGGGCAGCGTGTTGCTGGGCGTGACGGTGCGCAGCATGCCGGTGAAGGTCGCGAGCAATGCGCCCGCGACCGTGACACCGAGGCTCATCGACAGCATCTGCACGAGCGAGAACAGGCTGTTGCCGCTGCTCGCGCCGCCGGTGCCGAGGTCCTTCAGCGTCAGGGTATTCATCGCGGTGAACTGCATCGAGTTGAAGCCGCCGAACAGCGCGAGATGCACGACCTTCACCCACACGGGCACCGAGTCGCGCATCAGCGCGAAGCTCGCCATCATCACGCCGACCATGATCGTGTTCGCGAGCAGCACCTTGCGGTAGCCGTGCCGCGTGATCAGGCGCGTGATGATCCGCTTCGAGAACATCCCGGCGGCGGCCACCGGCAGCATCATCAGCCCGGCCTCGAACGCCGAGTAGCCGAGGCTCACCTGCAGCAGCAGCGGGATCAGGTACGGCATCGCGCCGCTGCCGATCCGCGCGAACAGGTTGCCGAGCAGCCCGACGCTGAACGTGTGGATCCTGAACAGCTCGAGCGAGAAGATCGGTTGCGGTGCGCGCACCGCATACAGCCCGTACGCGACGAAGCACGCGAGGCTCAGGATCAGCAGCACGAGCACGGCCGCGTGCTGCATGCCGAGATCGGCGAGCCCGTCGAGCGACAGCGAGATCGCGACCATGCCGATCGTCAGCAGCAGATAGCCCTTCAGGTCGAAGCGGCCGACGGCCGGGTTGCGCGAATCGGGCATCGAATAGAAGGTCGCGATGCAGCCGGCGACGCCGACCGGCACGTTGATCAGGAAGATCCAGTGCCATGACGCGATCTTCACGAGCCAGCCGCCGAGCGTCGGCCCGATCAGCGGGCCGATCAGGCCGGGAATCGCGACGAACGACAGCGCGGACAGGTAGCGTTCGGCCGGGAACGTGCGCAGCACCGCGAGCCGCCCGACCGGCAGCAGCATCGCGCCGCCGACTCCCTGTACGACACGGAACGCGACGAGCTGCGTCAGCGTCTGCGCGTTCGCGCACAGCAGCGAGCCGAGCGAGAACACCAGGATCGCGCTGAAGAACACGCGCCGCGTGCCGAAGGTATCGGCGAGCCAGCCCGACACGGGGATCATCACGGCCATCGTCAGCGAGTACGCGATCACGACCGACTGCATGCGCAGCGGCGATTCGCCGAGGCTCGCGGCCATCGACGGCAGCGCCGTGTTCACGATGGTCGCATCGAGCGTCTGCATGAAGAAGCCCGTCGCGACGAGCCAGAGCATCACAGTGAGGTTCTTTTCGCCGGGAGCGGCGGCAGGTGGGCGCTGGAACATTGGGGCGGGATGGTGGCGCGGGACAGCCGACATTGTAGGGAAAGCCATCGCGCCGTGCAGGTTCCGCGCAAGGGCGCAGCGAAGTCCGGCCGGCGGGTACCCGTCCTCGTCGAACGGCCAGTACAGTTCAGTCGAAAGTGTCTGCAGCCGTATCTGTCCGTGTGCTGCCACTGTCCGAAATACTGATGCCATCGGACCCGTGCGACCAGGAGGCTGCCATGAGCGAACTGCGATTGTATGTGATCGATGGCGACGAGCCGGCCGGTCGGTGGCGGATCGTCGATCGCACCGCACTGGAGGTGGCCGACGGCGAGGTCTGGGTGACGATCGAGGGCCGGCCCGACGATCACTGGCTCGGTGCCGGCGATTCGCTGATGCTCACGCCCGGCATGCGCGTGTGGGTCAGCGCGGGGGCGCACGGCGCGACGTTCGCGTTCGGTCCGCTCGAGGTGCGAGCCGGGCGCGCCGCGCAGGCGTGGTGGCGGCCGCTCGTCGCATGGCGCGACGGCCGGCGTCACGCGCCAGCGTCGCTGCCGACGTAGCCCCCGGGGCTGGAGCGGTTTGCCGTCAGTGCATTGTCCGAGCGCATGCGCGATCCGGCCGGCCGTGCGGCCATTGGCGATCTGCGTGATCGGCGAGCCCGGCGCCTGGCACACCCCGGTCGAGAGAGCGTTCGACGACATCATCCGGGCGTTTCGCGTCGGCACGGGGCGCGCGGGTAGCCGCATCGTGTCCGCGAGGCGGCAGCGGAGCAGGGTCGCGCCGTCCGGCAGCGAGCGCAGCGGGCCGTGGTGCGGATGTGCAGGGGGCACGCCGGCACCGGGGATGCCGGCAGGCTTCCAGCGCGCCGGGGGATGTGATGCCGGCCGTTCCTGCCGGGGCGCAGGAGATACCCCCGCGCTACGGCCGTGCGTGACGTGCTGAATCGCGCAATCGGGATTGCTCGCGACTGCCGCGACTTCTAGACTCGATCTTGTCTCCCCATCGCCCATCCCGCCATGACACCCGAACTCGCGCTGGCGCATCTGTGGCGGCTCGCACACGGCGACCCCGACGCGCTGGCCCGTGCGACCGTGACGGGGCAGGATCCGACGCTGCCGTCGACTTTCCGGGTCGGCACGCTCGCCGCGGCGACGATCGCGGCAGCCGGGCTCGCGGCGGCCGAATGCCACCGGCTTCGCACTCGTGTCGCGCAATCCGTCGACGTGTCGGTGCGCGACGCGCTCGTCGCGTTCCGCAGCGAACGCTACCTGCGCGTGAACGATGGCCCGCCGCCGGAGTTGCGTCATCCGGTGACGGGCTTCTTCGAGACGGGCGACGGACGCTGGATCCAGTTGCACGCGAACTTCCCGCATCACCTGCACGGGATTCTCGACGTACTCGGCTGCGGCGCGCAGCGGGACGACGTCGCCGCGGCGATTCGCACGCGGGACGGTGCGGCGCTCGATACCGCGCTGGCCGAGGCCGGGCTGTGCGCCGCATTGATCAGAACACCTGACGAGTGGGCGGCGCACGAGCAGGCGCGCGCGATCGCGTCGCTGCCGCTGTTCGAGATCGAGCGGATCGGCGATGCGCCGGTCGAGCCGATCGGCCGCGGCGAAGCCGGGCAGCCGCTCGAGGGTGTGCGCGTGCTCGATCTCACGCGCATCATCGCGGGGCCGGTCGCGGGCCGCACGCTGGCGTCGCATGGCGCGCAGACGCTGCTCGTCAACGGCCCGCACCTGCCGAACATTGCGCCGCTCGTGATCGACAACGGGCGCGGCAAGCGTTCGACGTGGATCGACCTGCGCGATGCGGCGGGCATCGATACGCTGCACGCGCTCGCACGCGATGCGGATGTGTTCCTGCAGTCGTACCGGCCCGGCGCGCTCGCGGCGCGCGGCTTCGCGCCGCACGCGCTGGCGGCGCGGCGGCCCGGCATCGTGTACGTATCGGTATCCGCGTATGGGCACGCGGGGCCGTGGGCGCAGCGGCGCGGCTTCGACAGCCTCGTGCAGTCGGCGAGCGGGATCGCGTGGCGAGAGCAGCAGGCCGCGCACGCGGACGGGCCGCGCCACCTGCCGTGCCAGGCGCTCGATCATGCGACGGGTTATCTCGCGGCGTTCGGCGCGATGATCGCGCTCGCGCGCCGGGCGCGCGAAGGGGGAAGCTGGCACGTGCGACTGTCGCTCGCGCAGACGGGGCGCTGGCTGCAGTCGTTCGGTATCGTGCCGGACGGCTTGCAGGCGCCCGATTTCGCGCACACCGACGTGCGCGACCGGATCGAGCGCATCGCGTCGCCGTTCGGCACGCTCGACGCGGTGCGGCCGGCCGAGCGGTTGTCGGTGACACCGCCTGCATTGACGCGCCCGCCCGTGCCGCTCGGCACCGACGATGCGCGCTGGCTGTGAGCGGCGGCGCGGCTTACGTTACTTGCGCAGCTCGACGACGAAGTCGTAGTAGTCGTTGCGGCAGTAGGTATCGGTCAGTTCGATCGCGCGCTGGTCAGACGTATAGCCGATTCGCGTGATCAGCAGCAGTGCGTCGTGCGGTGCGATGCCCATCTGCTCGGCGATCTCGTCGGTCGCGTTGACCGCGCGGAAATGCTGCAGCGCGCGCACGATCGGCGTGCCGCGCGCTTCGAGATAGCTGTACAGCGAACCGCCGATCGCCTGCGGATCGGGGATCAGCGTCGCGGGAAACGTCGAATTCTCGACCGCCATCACGATGCCGTCGGCGAGGCGCAGGCGCTTCAGGCGCGTGACCGATGCCGCCGGCGACAGCCCGAGCTGGATCACCTCGTCGCGGTTCGCCGGCTGGATCTCGCGCGCGAGCCATTGCGAGCTCGGCTTGAAGCCGCGCCGTTCGAGCATTTCGCTGAAGCTCGACAGCCGCGACAGCGGATCTTCGTAGCGCGGCTGGATGAAGTTGCCGGCGCCCTGCGTGCGGCGAATCAGGCCTTGCTCGACGAGCAGCGCGATCGCCTTGCGCGCGGTGATGCGCGAAACGCCGAGCGCATCGGACAGCACGCGTTCGGAGGGCAATGCCTCACCGGCCGTCCAGCGGTTGTCGTGGATCGCGTCACCGAGCTTGCGGGCGAGCTGCAGGTAGAGCGGCGTGTCGTTGTCGGGGTCGGGGCGCAGGTCCTGCCAGCGGTCGTCCGTGGATGCCTTCATGGAGTGGGTATCGATCTGATTGCGGCCATTCTAAGTCATCACGTGGCGCCGTTATAGCCGGTTTTTGCCGTGCAATAGGTGAATGGCGCGCCGATTGACTACACTGATGCGTCGTATTCGATGCCTGGGCCGCGGTGCGCGGCCACCCATCCGCAACGAGGAACGCATGACAGACACGATCGCCACGGTCGTCCTGCCGGACGGCGAGACGATTCCGAAGCTTGGCCTGGGCACGTGGGAAATGGGCGAGCGGCCGGCGCGGCGCACGGACGAGATTGCCGCGCTGCGCGAGGGCATCGAACTCGGAATGACGCTGGTCGATACGGCCGAGATGTACGGCGACGGTGCGACCGAGGAACTGGTCGGCGAGGCGCTCGCGGGCCTGCGCGACGATGTGTTCCTCGTCAGCAAGGTTTATCCGCACCATGCGAGCCGACGCGGCGTCGTCGCCGCGTGCGATGCGAGCCTCAAACGCCTGGGTACCGATCGCCTCGATCTGTACCTGCTGCACTGGCGCGGCTCGGTGCCGCTCGAGGAGACGGTCGAAGGCTTCGAAGCGCTGCAGCGCGCGGGCAAGATCCGTCACTGGGGTGTCAGCAACTTCGATACGGCCGACATGGCCGAACTCGTCGATGAAGCCGGTGGCGGCGCGTGCGCGACCAACCAGATCCTCTACAACATCGCGCGGCGCGGCCCGGAGTTCGACCTGCTGCCGTGGCTTGCCGAGCACCGGATGCCGGCGATGGCGTACAGCCCGGTCGATCACGGGCGGCTGCCGAAGCGCTCGCCGCTCGACGAGATCGCGCGGCAGCGCGGCGTGTCGGTGATGCGCGTCGCGCTCGCGTGGGTGCTCGCGCAGCCGGGGGTGTTCGCGATCCCCAAGGCGTCGCGGATCGAACACGTGCGCGACAACCGGGCCGCGCTCGATTTCATGTTCAGCGATGACGAGCGCGCGCAGCTTGACGCGTACTTCCGTCCGCCACGCAGCAAGCGCGCGCTCGAGATGCTCTGACGACACCCGGCCGGGCAACGCGGCCGGTCAGTGGTTGGCTCCGGACGATCCGCCGTTGCCGTGACCGCCGCTATTGCCGTTCCCGGTGCCATGGCCGTTGCCGACACCGTTGGCCCCGCCATTGCCGGCGCCGCCACTGCCGTTTCCATTGCCGTTGCCACCGCCATTGCCGTGGCCGCCGTTGCCGCCAGCACCATTGCCATTGCCATTGCCATTGCCGCGACCGTTGCCGACACCGTTGGCCCCGCCATTGCCGGCGCCGCCACTGCCGTTTCCATTGCCGTTGCCACCGCCATTACCATGGCCGCCATTGCCGTGACCGCCGCCGTCACCATCGCCATGGCCACCATTGCCGTGACCGCCGCCATCGCCGTCGCCATGGCCGCCGTTGCCGTGACCACCGCCGTTACCGTCGCCATGGCCGCCGTTGCCGTGACCACCGCCGTTACCGTCGCCGTGGCCACCATTGCCGTGACCGCCGCCATCGCCGTCGCCATGGCCGCCGTTGCCGTGACCACCGCCGTTACCGTCGCCATGGCCACCATTGCCGTGACCGCCGCCATCGCCGTCGCCATGGCCGCCATTGCCGTGACCGCCGCCATCACCATCGCCGTGGCCACCATTGCCGTGACCACCGCCATCGCCGTCGCCATGGCCGCCGTTGCCGTGACCACCGCCGTCACCGTCGCCACCACCACCGCCATGGCCACCATGTCCGCCATGACCGCCACCGCCTGAAGTACCTCCGCCTGAAGTGCCGCCGCCTGAAGTGCCGCCACCGGAAGTGCCACCGCCTGAAGTACCTCCGCCTGAAGTGCCACCGCCTGAAGTGCCGCCGCCTGAAGTGCCTCCGCCGGAAGTACCTCCGCCGGAAGTGCCGCCACCGGAAGTGCCGCCACCGGAAGTGCCTCCGCCGGAAGTACCGCCACCGGAAGTGCCTCCGCCTGAAGTGCCGCCACCGGAAGTACCTCCGCCGGAAGTGCCTCCGCCGGAAGTGCCGCCGCCGGAAGTGCCTCCGCCTGAAGTGCCTCCGCCTGAAGTGCCGCCGCCGGAAGTGCCTCCGCCGGAAGTGCCGCCGCCTGAAGTGCCACCGCCGGAAGTACCACCACCGGAAGTGCCACCACCGGAAGTGCCGCCACCGGAAGTGCCGCCTCCGGAGGTACCACCCCCCGAAGAACCACCACCCGAACCCCCGGTGCCAGACGCATTCCCTCCGCGGCCCGAGCCACCCGAACCACTCGTACCGCCGGATGTTCCGCTTGTCGTTCCACCGATGCCAGCAGGTCCGACGGTACCGTTCCCGTTGTTGCCGCTGCCGTTGCCATTTCCGCTACCTGGGCTGCCGCCATTGCCATTGCCATTGCCGCTCGTGCCTGCGCCATTGCCGCCAACGTGTCCGCCGGCGAAAACATGCACCGCGCACGCAGCCGGATTGGCTGCGCAAGGCGAAGCGTCGTCGACCAGCGTCATGATGGCGTCCGCGTTGGCAACTGCATCGGCCGCGGCGTCCGGTGTCGCATCCTGCGCGACGGCATACGAGCAACAGCACGCGAATGCGGCTGCGGCGAACAAGGTTGCGCGATAGCGCCGTCCCGGCGTACGGAACGGTTGTTTCGTCTTGAGCATCATGGCCTCCCCATGCGCGCGATGCCTCGTCGCCGCGCGGCGATCTACGTGTGGTGCAGGGGGCCGGTAAAGGTTCGTAGTCCTGTCGGCAGCCGATCGTTTTCGGGCGGGCGCTGGACGCCAGCTGCGATCGCGGAGCGGCATGCGGGCCCGCCGTGCAGAATCCCTATCTGCGAGATTCGTGCCATCGGCCGCTTGCGCCCGTCGCGCAAGGCGCACGCAGGCGCGCGACGGCGCCTGCAACGTTTTTGGGGGGGATTTTGTTTCCGGAATGAAACGTCTGAGCTAAGTTCAGCGCGCAGGCGCATCGGTCGCGCGCTGCCAGCGATGGAACAGGATCGACGCGATCCAGCAGACGAGGAACAGGGCGACGATGCCGTAGCCGATCGAGCCGAAGCGTTCGCCGAGTGCATCGAGCGCGTCGCGCACGGGGCCCGTCAGCGACAGCTTGTCGGCCAGCAGGCCGGCTGCCTCGATCCCGCCGATCGCCAGCGCGACGGCCGCCGACACGAATGTGATGCTCGCGTTGTAGAGCAGCTTGCGCTGCGGATCGTCCATCGCCCAGCCGTACGCGTGAATCATCAGCACGTTGTCGGTCGAGTCGATCAGCGTCATGCCGGCGGTGAAAAGCGCGGGAAACAGCATGACGGTATAGACCGGCAGCCCCTGGCTCGCCTGCGCGGCCGCGATCGCGAGCAGGCCGATTTCGGTTGCAGTATCGAAACCCAGCCCGAACAGCACGCCAACCGGATACATGTGCCAGCTCTTCGACACGAACCGGAACAGCGGGCGCAGCAGCCGGGACACGAGCCCGGCAGGCCGGTGTACATGCGTGGCATCGTGTGCGTGCGCGTGCCCGCTGCGATAGCGCCGCCACAGATCGCGCAGGATCATCAGGTTCACGCACGCGAGCACGAGCAGGAAGGTCGCCGACACTGCCGTGCCGATCGTGCCGCCGATCTCGCGGAATGCATCGAACCGGTCGCGCAGCGCGAACGCGGTCAGCGCGATGCCGAGCGTCGCGGCGATCACGATCGTCGAATGGCCGAGCGAGAAGAACAGGCCGACGCTCACCGGGCGCTGGCCGTCCTGCATCAGCTTGCGCGTCGCGACGTCGATCGCCGCGATATGGTCGGCATCGACCGCATGACGCAAGCCGAGCCCGTATGCGATCGCGGCGGTGCCGAGCAGCAGCGGATGATCGCGCAGCACCGCGAGCGCCCACAGCCAGACAGCGGCGTTCGCGGCGATCAGGCCGGCATAGAGGATCAGCAGGCGGCGCAGGGCAGGGGTGGGCGGCATCGGGACGGTTCCATCTGACGAATCGCGATGCATTGTGTCACGCGAAAAAATTGCCGGGCGTGCCGATCAAAAAAGCCGCGCACCGTGCGCAGCGGACGAAAAAAAGCCCGTCCGGAACGGGACGGGCCTTGCCTGCATGTGGCGGCGCGCGAGCGCGCTGCGCTTACTTCGCTTTCGCGCTGATCACGCCTTCCGATACGTTGGCCGGCGTTTCCGCGTACTGCTTGAACTCCATCGTGTAGGTCGCGCGGCCCTGCGTGGCCGAACGCAGCGACGTCGAATAGCCGAACATTTCCGCGAGCGGCACTTCGGCGCGCACGAGCTTGCCGCCGCCACCCGCGATGTCTTCCATCCCCTGCACGATGCCGCGCCGGCTCGACAGGTCGCCCATCACATTGCCCATGAAGTCTTCGGGCGTTTCCACCTCGACGGCCATCATCGGTTCGAGCAGCACTGGCTTCGCGCGGCGCATCGCTTCCTTGAACGCCATCGAGCCGGCCATCCGGAATGCGTTTTCGTTCGAGTCGACGTCGTGGTACGAACCGAACGTCAGTGTGACCTTCACGTCGACGACCGGATAGCCCGCCAGTACACCGCTCTTCAGCGTTTCCTGGATGCCCTTGTCGACCGACGGAATGTATTCGCGCGGAATCACGCCGCCCTTGATCGCGTCGACGAACTCGTAGCCCTTGCCGGGGTTCGGTTCGAGCGTGATCACCGCATGCCCGTACTGGCCGCGCCCGCCCGACTGCTTGACGAACTTGCCTTCGACGTCCTTCGCCGGCGTGCGCACCGTCTCGCGATACGCGACCTGCGGCTTCCCGACCGTCGCTTCCACGCCGAATTCACGCTTCATCCGGTCGACCAGAATTTCGAGGTGAAGCTCGCCCATCCCCGAAATGATCGTTTGCCCGGATTCTTCGTCGGTCTGCACGCGGAACGACGGATCTTCCTGTGCCAGACGGTTGAGCGCGAGGCCCATCTTTTCCTGGTCGGCCTTCGTCTTTGGCTCGACGGCCTGCGAAATCACCGGCTCCGGGAAAATCATGCGTTCGAGCACGATCGGGTGAGCCGGATCGCACAGCGTGTCACCGGTGGTCGCTTCCTTCAGGCCGACGGCCGCCGCGATGTCGCCTGCGCGCACCTCCTTGATTTCCTTGCGCTCGTTCGCGTGCATCTGGAGGATCCGGCCGAGCCGCTCCTTCTTGTCCTTGGTCGCGTTGAGCACCGTGTCGCCGGATTCGACCACCCCCGAATACACGCGGAAGAAGATCAGCTGGCCGACGAACGGATCGGTCATGATCTTGAACGCGAGCGACGAGAACGGATCCTCGTCGTTCGGATGACGTTCCGCTTCCTTGTCGTGCAGGTCATGGCCGAGAATCGCGGGCACGTCGGCAGGCGACGGCAGGTAGTCGATCACCGCGTCGAGCATTGCCTGCACGCCCTTGTTCTTGAACGCGCTGCCGCACAGCATCGGCACGATCTCGTTCGCGATCGTGCGCTTGCGCAGCGCGGCCTTGATCTCGTCCTCGGTCAGCGACTCATGGTCGTGCAGGTACTTCTCGAGCAGCTCCTCGCTGGCTTCCGCCGCGGCCTCGACCATCTTCTCGCGCCATTCGTGCGCGAGCTCGACGAGGTTCGCCGGGATGTCCTCGTACGAGAACTTCACGCCCTGGCTTTCGTCATCCCACACGATCGCCTTCATCTTCACGAGATCGACGACGCCCTGGAAATGATCTTCCGCGCCGATCGGAATCTGGATCGGCACGGCGACGCCTTTCAGGCGCTCGCCGATCTGCCGCTGCACGCGGAAGAAATCGGCGCCGACGCGGTCCATCTTGTTGACGAACGCGATGCGCGGCACCTTGTACTTGTTGGCCTGGCGCCAGACGGTTTCGGACTGCGGCTGCACCCCGCCGACCGAGTCGTAGACCATGCACGCGCCGTCGAGCACGCGCATCGAGCGCTCGACTTCAATCGTGAAGTCGACGTGCCCGGGCGTGTCGATGATGTTGATCCGGTGTTCCGGATAGTTGCCGGCCATGCCCTTCCAGAAGGCCGTGGTCGCCGCCGACGTGATCGTGATGCCGCGTTCCTGCTCCTGCTCCATCCAGTCCATCGTGGCCGCGCCGTCGTGCACTTCACCGATCTTGTGGCTCACGCCGGTGTAAAACAGGATGCGCTCGGTCGTCGTGGTCTTGCCGGCATCGATGTGAGCGCTGATCCCGATATTGCGATAGCGCTCGATGGGGGTTTTGCGGGGCACGTGAACCTCCTTAGGTTCGGATCGTAAGCGGGCCGGCAGGGCAGGCCCGGAATGGACAAGCTAGACTTAAAGGATAGCGCTTGCGCGTGGCTTTTGCAGATGCGGCCGGCACCGGCGGAATCAAGCCGGGTGCCGCCGCCGGCAGGCGAAAAAAAAGCCGGCGCGCTACGGGCGGCCGGCTTCGGTCAGGGCGCGGCGCGACGCCGCGGCAATGGCCGTTACGGAGCCTTCGGCAGGCCTTCGAGCTTCATGCCGGGCTTGATGCCCTTCGCCGCGAACCAGCCCTTGCTCATTTCGAGCGCATAGGCGCCGTTGTTGCGCGGGCAGTGGTTGTCGGTCGTCTCGGCCTTCATCTCGTCGATGTCGGTGATCGTGCCGTCGGCGCGGATGAACGCGATCGACAGCGGGATCAGCGTGTTCTTCATCCAGAAGCAGTGCACCGCGTTCTCGTTGAACACGAACAGCATGCCTTCGTTCGGCGCGAGCTGCGAACGGTACATCAGCCCCTGTTCGCGGTCCGGGTCGTTCGCGGCGACGGCCGCGTCGATCACGTACATGCCGGCGCGCAGCTTCACGCGCGGGAATTCGCTCGGCTGCTTGGCGCCGGGGGGCACTTGCGCGCTGGCGGCCTGCATGCCGAGCGCGAGGACGGCGAGCGCGGCGGGAAACACGGCGGCGCGCGCAAGGCGGCCGAGCGACGAGCGCAGGGAGAATTGCACAGCAAGGCTCCTATCTGGAAAACAAGACCCGCATGGTACGCGATGCGCGCAGGCGGGCACACAAAAGAAAAAGGCAGATCGCCTTGCGGTGATCTGCCTTTCAACGCCGTAAGAACGGCAAGACTGCGTGTTCTTGACTGCGTTATTACAGCAAGCTTACTTAGTTCGAAGCAGCTGCCGGTGCTGCTGCGTCGCTTGCTGCAGCCTTCTTCGATGCCTTGTGGTGCTTCTTAGCTGCGTGGTGCTTCTTAGCAGCGTGCTTAGCCGGTGCCGAAGCAGCTTCAGCAGCTGCCGGAGCAGCTTCCGGAGCCGATGCTTGTGCGAAAGCAGCCGTTGCGAAGAGGCCAGCGACCAGAGCGGCGATCAGTTTGTTCATGTTGTGTTCCTCAGCTTTAGTTAATTAACCAAATGACCCGGCAATAGGAGTCATGTCGTCTAACGGTGCCATCCACCTTTCGGTTGACAGACGCTTCGAGAAATTTCTCATTGCGCTGCGGGCGCCGAATCGTATTCGATAAAAACGTCGCTTTCGTGACGCAAACACGGCTTCGGCTGCCAATGCCGGATAGCTAAGGTTGGCATCTGCGTGGTTTAACGCGCGATCTTCGCAGGCGGTTGACGAAAAAGATGACGAAAAATTTGCCCGTCCCGAATTCGTCATCCGGCGGGCGCGAAACCGTCCCACGGCGCGCGCGGCGGCAGCGCGATTGTTTCTCCCGGTGCAATGCCGAGCGCGAATATATCCAGTGCGCCGACGCCGACGCGCACCAGGCGCAACGTCGGGAAGCCGACGGCCGCCGTCATCCGGCGCACCTGCCGGTTCTTGCCTTCGGTGATCGCCAGCTCGATCCACGTCGTCGGGATCGCGGCGCGGTAGCGGATCGGCGGGTTGCGCGGCCACAGCGTGTCGGGCGGTTCGATGAATTCGGCGCGGCACGGGCGCGTCACATAGTCGCCGAGGTCGACGCCGCGCGCGAGCGCTTTCAGGTCGGCAGGCCCGGGCGCGCCCTCGACCTGCGCCCAGTAGCGCTTGACGAGCTTGTGGCGCGGCTCGGCGATGCGCGCCTGCAGCGCGCCGTCGTCGGTGAGCAGCAGCAAGCCCTCGCTGTCCGCGTCCAGCCGGCCGGCCGCGTAGACGCCGGGCGTTTTTACCCAGTCGCCGAGCGACGGGCGCGTCTCGTGCGCGGAAAACTGGCAAATCGTGCCGAACGGCTTGTTGAGGGCGATCAGGTTCATGGCGGGGCGTCCGCCCGGCGGGCCGCGGGAAGCGGGGGCGGGCGGTCTATGGCAAATGGCGGAATCTTAATGCATAATACGGAACGGCAAGTCCTCTGTCTTATATAAGACATAAGTGGGGTCTTGATACGCAGTGCCGCGCTTCATGCCGAAGTGCCCGGTTGGGGCGCTAGAATAGCGGCTCGCTGTTGCCGTCACGGGGTGGCCATGCCGCGCCCCCGCCGCGCGCGCAGCTTCGACCAGCATCACCTGCTCAGCCACGTCACTGGAGTCGATCATGCCGTATCAGCACATCAAGGTTCCGGAAGGCGGTGACAAGATCACCGTCAACAAGGACTTCTCGCTCAACGTTTCCGATCAGCCGATCATTCCCTATATCGAAGGCGACGGTACGGGCTTCGATATCACGCCGGTCATGATCAAGGTCGTCGACGCGGCGGTCGCGCATGCCTACAAGGGCAAGCGCAAGATCCACTGGATGGAGATTTTCGCGGGCGAGAAGGCGACGAAGGTGTACGGTCCGGACGTGTGGCTCCCGGACGAAACGCTGCAGGTGCTCAAGGAATACGTGGTGTCGATCAAGGGGCCGCTCACGACCCCGGTCGGCGGCGGCATCCGTTCGCTGAACGTCGCGCTGCGCCAGGAACTCGACCTGTACGTGTGCCTGCGCCCGGTGCAGTACTTCAAGGGCGTGCCGTCGCCGGTGCGCGAGCCGCAAAAGATCGACATGGTGATCTTCCGCGAGAACTCGGAAGACATCTACGCAGGCATCGAATGGGCTGCGGGCTCCGAGCAGGCGAAGAAGGTGATCAAGTTCCTGCAGGACGAGATGGGCGTGAAGAAGATCCGCTTCCCGGAAACCTCGGGGATCGGCGTCAAGCCCGTGTCGACCGAAGGCACCGAGCGTCTCGTGCGCAAGGCGATCCAGTATGCGATCGACAACGATCGCAAGTCGGTCACGCTGGTGCACAAGGGCAACATCATGAAGTTCACGGAAGGCCTGTTCCGTGACGCCGGCTACGCGCTTGCACAGAAGGAATTCGGCGGCGAGCTGATCGACGGCGGCCCGTGGATGCGCGTGAAGAACCCGAAGACGGGCAACGAGATCGTGATCAAGGATTCGATCGCCGATGCGTTCCTGCAGCAGATCCTGCTGCGCCCGGCCGAATACGACGTGATCGCCACGCTGAACCTGAACGGCGACTACATCTCCGACGCGCTGGCCGCGCAGGTCGGCGGCATCGGGATCGCGCCGGGTGCGAACCTGTCGGATTCGGTCGCGATGTTCGAAGCGACGCACGGCACCGCGCCGAAGTACGCGGGCAAGGATTACGTGAACCCCGGTTCCGAGATCCTGTCGGCGGAAATGATGCTGCGCCACCTCGGCTGGACGGAAGCAGCCGATACGATCATCGCCGCGATGGAGAAGTCGATCCTGCAGAAGCGCGTCACGTACGACTTCGCGCGCCTGATGGAAGGTGCGACGCAGGTGTCGTGCTCGGGCTTCGGTGAAGTGCTGATCGAGAACATGTAAGTCCCCTTCCGGGGTGGGCCGGCGTGTCCGGCCGCCCCGGCGCCCACTGCCGGCGCCGGAGCGTTTCGTGGATGGCAGGTTTGTTGGCAGGGCGGTCCGGCATGCGGGCCGCGGCGCCGCGATGCGGCCCGGAGCCCCTGCAAGGTAGAACATGACGGCCCTCGCAACACCACCGCCCGGCTGAGCCGGCGCGCCCCTTTCGCGACCGACCCGGTCGCTCCCCGCCGGTTACCCGCCGGCGCTCTCAGTCAAAATTTTCACGTAGCAACGCATCGACCATGTCCACTTCGCCCAAGATCATCTACACCCTCACTGACGAAGCGCCCGCGCTCGCGACCTATTCGCTGCTGCCGATCGTCAAGGCCTTCACGCGCTCGTCCGGCGTCGCCGTCGAAACGCGCGACATCTCGCTCGCTGGCCGCATCATCGCGGCATTCGCAGACGTCCTGCCGCCCGAGCAGAAGGGTGCAGACGATCTGGCCGAACTGGGCCAGCTCACGCTGAAGCCGGAAGCGAACATCATCAAGCTGCCGAACATCAGCGCATCGGTGCCGCAGCTCAAGGCCGCGATCGCTGAACTGCAGGCGCAGGGCTACAAGCTGCCGGCCTATCCGGAAGATCCGTCGACGGACGAAGAGAAGGCGGTCAAGGCCCGCTACGACAAGATCAAGGGCAGCGCGGTGAACCCGGTGCTGCGCGAAGGCAATTCCGACCGCCGCGCGCCGCTGTCGGTCAAGAACTACGCACGCAAGCATCCGCACAAGATGGGCGCGTGGAAGGCCACGTCGAAGGCGCACGTCGCGCACATGAGCGAAGGCGACTTCTACGGCAGCGAGAAGTCGGCGCTGATCGCCGATGCCGGCAGCGTGAAGATCGAACTCACGACGGCCGACGGCGCGAAGAAGGTGCTGAAGGAAAAGACGGCCGTGAAGGCCGGTGAAGTGATCGACGCATCGGTGATGAGCCGCAATGCGCTGCGCAGCTTCATCGAAGCGCAGATCGCCGATGCGAAGGCGCAGGACGTGCTGTTCTCGGTGCACCTGAAGGCGACCATGATGAAGGTCTCCGATCCGGTCCTGTTCGGCCATTTCGTGTCGGTGTTCTACCGCGACGCGCTCGCGAAGCACGCTGACGTGCTGGCGCAGGCTGGTTTCAACCCGAACAACGGCATCGGCGACCTGTACGCGCGCCTGAAGGACCTGCCGGCCGACACGCGCGAAGCGATCGAAGCCGACATCAAGGCTGAATACGCAGTGCGCCCGCGCCTCGCGATGGTCAACTCCGACAAGGGCATCACGAACCTGCACGTGCCGAGCGACGTGATCGTCGACGCGTCGATGCCGGCGATGATCCGCGATTCGGGCGGCATGTGGGGCCCGGACGGCCAGCTGTACGACGCAAAGGCCGTGATTCCGGATCGTTGCTACGCCGGTGTTTACCAGGCCGTGATCGAGGACTGCAAGCAGCACGGCGCGTTCGATCCGGTCACGATGGGCAGCGTGCCGAACGTCGGCCTGATGGCGCAGGCGGCTGAAGAATACGGTTCGCACGACAAGACGTTCCAGATCCCGGCGGACGGCGTCGTGCGCGTCACCGACGAAGCGGGCAACGTGCTGCTCGAGCATGCGGTGGAAGCGGGCGACATCTGGCGCATGTGCCAGACGAAGGACGCGCCGGTGCAGGACTGGGTCAAGCTCGCGGTGAACCGCGCGCGCGCGACCGGCGCACCGGCCGTGTTCTGGCTCGATCCGGCTCGCGCACACGACGCGCAAATCATCGCGAAGGTCGAGCGTTACCTGAAGGATCACGACACGAACGGCCTCGACATCCGCGTGATGACGCCGGTCGACGCGACGCGTTTCTCGCTCGAGCGCATCCGCGCGGGCAAGGACACGATCTCGGTCACCGGCAACGTGCTGCGCGACTACCTGACCGACCTGTTCCCGATCATGGAACTCGGCACCAGCGCGAAGATGCTGTCGATCGTGCCGCTGATGGCCGGCGGCGGGATGTTCGAAACGGGTGCGGGCGGCTCCGCGCCGAAGCACGTGCAGCAGTTCGTCGAGGAAGGCTTCCTGCGCTGGGATTCGCTCGGCGAATTCCTCGCGCTGGCCGCGTCGCTCGAGCACCTCGGCAACGCCTACCAGAACCCGAAGGCACTCGTGCTCGCGAAGACGCTCGACCAGGCGACCGGCAAGTTCCTGGACGAGAACAAGTCGCCGGCGCGCAAGGTCGGCGGCCTCGACAACCGCGGCAGCCACTTCTACCTGTGCCTGTACTGGGCGCAGGCGCTGGCCGAGCAGACCGACGACGCGGCGCTGAAGGCGCAGTTCGAAGGCGTGGCGAAGGCGCTGTCCGACAACGAAGCGCGCATCCTGGAAGAACTGGCGGCTGCACAGGGCAACGCGCAGGCCATCGGCGGCTACTACCGTCCGAACGTCGACCTGACGAGCCAGGCCATGCGCCCGAGCGCGACGCTGAACGGCATCGTCGACGCGGTCGCCTGACGCGGGTCGCGCGATCGCGCGAGTCGATGCGTGTACCGGCGCGGCGGGCATTACCGCCTGTTGCCTGTTACAAAAGGAAAACGCCCCGGACGCCCGGGGCGTTTTTCGTTGCAGGCTTGCCATTCAGACGTGAACGATTTCCCATTCGGCGATTTCGTGCGGCACTTCGAGCGTGGCCGTGTCCAGTTCCGACAGTTGCTCGCAGTCGCCACGGGAGATGTGGTCGGCTGCCACTTCGGGGCACGTGAACGCACCGAGCAGGGCGTTGCCGAATGTCGCTTCCCAGCCGCCGTTACCCGGCAGGATGTAGAACGACCCGAGCGCTGAACCAAAGCGAAATCCCTTCATTTCCGTTCTCCCTTTCTGATCACAAGCGATTCTGTTGTGCCACCTGGTGGCCCGGCTGGCTGCTTGCGCCGGGTTCCGTGTCGAACGTCGTGGCGAAGCGTCAGTGCATGGAACAAAGTCTACGTCCGGGACCCGGTCGGATGGTGCATGTAGAACGGCTTCACTAAACAAAAATTCTCTTTTAAAAACAAATAATTATTTGCATCGTTTTGTATTGTGGAACGTTTTTTGGCATCGCGAAACGGGAAATTTGTGCCCTGCACCACGAATTTTTACAACGCAGAGACTTGTTCCGCATCGTGAAATATTGGCGGGTTGGCGGGCCGGTGGTGCGACAAGCGCCAGGGCGGGGCCGAACGGCAGGCGCCTGGCGACCGCCTGGAAGCTGAATGGGGCAGGGTTGAGTGGCGTGCTGCGGTCGCGAGTGACGGGCCGTGCAGCGCGGGTCGACGATGTCGGTCGACGTGTACCGCATCGGGTGCGGCGTCGTTGAACCCTGCGGCGTATCGCCGCCCGGCCGGCGGCGGTGCTTTTCGATATGGGCCTGCGGTTATGATGACGCGGGCATCAGGATTCGCGTCGCGCATCGGCGCGACAGCCGGCTGGCGCGGGTGTTGCGGCGGCCGCGCGACGCAGCATGGATAACGAGGAACGATTGATGATACGGAGAACCTTCCTGTCGCGCGCCATCGGTGTCGCGGCCGCGTCGCTGTTCGCGCGCGCCGCGTGGGCGCAGCATGCCGGTCACGCAGGCATGGCCGGCATGGATTCGATGGATGACATGCCCGGCATGCCGGGCATGGCGGGTCACGGGCAGCACGGCAAGTCCGCACCGGCCGCGCTCGCGGCTGCCGACGCGCTGCCGGCCGGCGCGCCGCTTGCGGCGCTGCGCACGCTCGCGAACGAAAGCCGCGAGCCCGGCACGTTCCGGGCCACGCTGGTGGCGCAGCCCGTGGCGCGCCCGATGCTGCACGGTGTACGGCCGACCACTTTCTGGCAGTTCGGCGCGGGCACGCAGGGCCCCGTCGTCGGTCCGCTGATCGACGTGCGCGAGGGCGACACGGTCGAGATCAAGTTCGTGAACCAGCTGCCGCAGCCGTCGACGATCCACTGGCACGGCCTGCCCGTGCCGCCCGACCAGGACGGCAATCCGTCCGATCCCGTCGCGCCCGGCGCGTCGCGCGTGTACCGCTTCACGTTGCCGAAGGGGAGCGCCGGCACCTATTGGTACCACCCGCATCCGCACATGATGACGGCCGAGCAGGTCTTCCGCGGGCTGGCTGGCCCGTTCATCGTGCGCGCCGCGGACGATCCGCTGGCGGGCTGGCCCGAGCGCAATCTGTTCGTGTCGGACCTGAAGCTTGCGCGCGACGGCACGATTGCACCGAACGACATGATGGACTGGATGAACGGCCGCGAGGGCCAGTTCGTGCTGGTCAACGGCGCGCGCCGGCCGCGGATCGACGTCGCGGGCGACGAGCGCTGGCGCGTGTGGAACGCGTGCAGCGCACGCTACCTGCGCGTCGCGTTCGACGACGGCCGCGCGTTCGAGCACGCGGGCACGGACGGCGGGCTGTTCGACGCACCGCGCCGCGTCACGTCGCTGCTGATCGCGCCGGGCGAACGCGCGGAGCTGCTGGTGCGCGCCGGCGATCGTGCATCGCGCGCGGTGCTGCAGGCGGCCGAATACGACCGCCGCAAGATGTCGATGTCGCACGATGACGGGCACGGCAGCCTGCCGCCCGATCCGGCGCTGGCCCTGGCCGACGTCGCGTTTGCGCCGGCCGCCGCGCGTACGCTGCCGGCGACGCTGCGCGCGGTGCCGCCGCTGGGCGAGCCGGTCGCGCACAAGGAGGTCGCGTTCGGCGAAGAGATGGACATGGACGCGATGATGAAGGGCGGGGCGCACGGCCGCCCGGCGGGCATGCGCTTCACGATCAACGGCGACACCTACGCGCCGCACCGCGCGACGCTGACGAGCCGCCGTGGCGACATCGAGCGCTGGACGATCCGCAATGGCACCGACATGGATCACCCGTTCCATCTGCACGGCACGCAATTCCAGGTGATCGAGCGTGCGTCGGGCGGTTCGCGCACGAGCGAACCGTTCCGCGCATGGCGCGATACCGTGAACGTGCGCAGCGGCGAAACCGTGACGATTCTTGTCACGCAAGACATGCCAGGCGAGCGCATGTTTCATTGCCACATTCTCGAACACGAGGATCTCGGCATGATGGGCACGCTGAAGGTCGTGTAACGAAGTGGCGATTATGTTTCACGCGTCGGACGAGTATCCGATTTGCGCGCGAGACAAGACAATGCGTGTTCAATTATCGGGATTGAACGAAAAGGCCGGCCAATCGATTATCGATTGGCCGGCCTCAAATAAAGAAACCCGGCGCAATACCTGCGCCGGGTTTCTTCGTCTGATATCCGGTGCCTTATGCGGCCTGGATGTTCGACGCTTGCTTGCCCTTCGGTCCTTGAACGACGTCAAAGCTCACCTTCTGGCCTTCCTTCAGCGTCTTGAAGCCATTCATGGTGATAGCCGAGAAGTGCGCAAACAGATCCTCACCGCCCTCATCGGGAGTGATGAAACCGAAGCCCTTCGCGTCGTTGAACCACTTAACGATACCAGTTGCCATTTCCTACTTCCCCTGTCACACAGTCGCTGCTACTTACCACGAGCACGCTCGAAAAGCTAAACGACCGGAAAATGCAGCCGTTCCCCCCTCACAAGCTCACCTTCGGCCTCTTTCATTTTGCCAACCGGCAAATTGAAAAAAGTGCCAGCTTGATTGTTGGCGCTCTTTATTGGAGTGTCAAGTGGAATTTTTAGACGTTTAGAGGGACGTTGTAAAGAACCCATTTTCAGGGTTTTTCCGGCTTTGCTTAGCAGCACGCGGCCAAGCGCGAGGTCTTGAAAAGCCGCATAATCGGCTCATATACCAGGCTCGAGTGACACGCGTTCGAGTCGTCCCGGCTTGTGGGATACTGGATGCGGACACGACGTTCCGGTGCGGTTCCCCCTGACGGTTCGTGTTCCGCGCCACGCGTGAAAGCCGGCACCGCAGCCGGCTTTCGTATGGCACGAAGAAGATCGCGTGTTCCGGGATTCCGGGGAGGGCGCCGGCCGGTCGGTCGGGTAATGGCAGGATTGCGGGCCTGTCCGAGTTGTTTAGAATGGGTGTATGGCGATTATCCCGGACAAGCAGGACAGCACCGTCCTGGAACGCAAGCAGCAGAAGCTCAAGCCGCCTTCGATGTACAAGGTGGTGCTGCTGAACGACGACTTCACGCCGATGGAGTTCGTCGTGATGGTGGTCCAGGAGTATTTCAAGAAGGATCGCGAGACGGCCACGCAGATCATGCTGAAGGTCCATCGCGAAGGGCGAGGGGTTTGTGGGGTCTATACGCGGGACATCGCGTCGACCAAGGTTGAGCAAGTCGTTACCCATGCGCGGCAGGCCGGGCATCCGCTGCAGTGCGTGATGGAGGAAGCATGATTGCCCAGGAATTGGAAGTCAGCCTGCACATGGCGTTCATGGAAGCACGCCAGGCGCGCCATGAGTTCATTACGGTCGAGCATTTGCTGCTGGCCCTGCTGGATAATCCGACGGCAGCCGAGGTGTTGCGCGCGTGCGCGGCAAACATCGAGGATTTGCGTCAGAACCTGCGCAATTTCATCCACGACAACACACCTACCGTCCCGGGCACCGACGATGTCGATACCCAGCCGACGCTCGGTTTCCAGCGCGTGATCCAGCGCGCGATCATGCACGTCCAGTCGACGTCGAACGGCAAGAAGGAAGTGACCGGCGCGAACGTGCTGGTCGCGATCTTCGGCGAGAAGGATTCGCACGCCGTCTACTACCTGCAGCAGCAGGGCGTCACGCGGCTCGACGTCGTGAACTTCATTTCGCACGGCATCGCGAAGACCAACAACGGCGAAGCCGCGAAGTCGACCGATGCGAACGCGGAAAGCGAAGACGCGAACGCGCAGAAGGAAACGCCGCTCGCGCAGTTCACGCAGAACCTGAACCAGATGGCGAAGGACGGCCGGATCGATCCGCTGATCGGTCGCGAGCCCGAGGTCGAGCGCGTGGTCCAGGTGCTGTGCCGTCGCCGCAAGAACAATCCGCTGCTCGTCGGCGAAGCCGGCGTCGGCAAGACCGCGATCGCGGAAGGGCTCGCCTATCGCATCACGCGCGGCGAAGTGCCGGACATCCTCGCGAACGCGCAGGTCTACTCGCTCGACATGGGCGCATTGCTCGCGGGCACCAAGTATCGCGGCGATTTCGAGCAACGTCTGAAGACGGTGCTGAAGGAGCTGAAGGAGCGCCCGCACGCAATCCTGTTTATCGACGAGATCCACACGCTGATCGGCGCGGGCGCCGCGTCGGGCGGCACGCTCGATGCGTCGAACCTGCTGAAGCCGGCGCTGTCGTCGGGCGTGCTCAAGTGCATCGGCGCGACCACCTTCACCGAGTATCGCGGCATCTTCGAGAAGGATGCGGCGCTGTCGCGTCGCTTCCAGAAGGTTGACGTGACGGAGCCGACCGTCGAGCAGACGGTTGCGATCCTGCGCGGCTTGAAGTCGCGCTTCGAGGAACACCACGGCGTCAAGTATTCGTCGGGCGCACTGTCGGCCGCGGCCGAGCTGTCGGCGCGCTTCATCACCGACCGTCACCTGCCGGACAAGGCGATCGACGTGATCGACGAAGCGGGCGCCGCCCAGCGCATCCTGCCGAAGTCGAAGCAGAAGAAGACGATCGGCAAGAGCGAGATCGAGGAAATCATCTCGAAGATCGCGCGTGTGCCGCCGCAGAGCGTGTCGCAGGACGATCGCAGCAAGCTGCAGACGCTCGACCGCGACCTGAAGAGCGTCGTGTTCGGCCAGGATCCGGCGATCGATGCACTGGCTGCATCGATCAAGATGGCGCGGGCGGGCCTCGGCAAGATGGACAAGCCGATCGGCGCGTTCCTGTTCTCCGGCCCGACGGGCGTCGGCAAGACCGAAGTGGCGCGCCAGCTCGCGTTCACGCTCGGCATCGAGCTGATCCGCTTCGACATGTCGGAATACATGGAGCGTCACGCGGTGAGCCGCCTGATCGGCGCGCCGCCGGGCTACGTCGGGTTCGACCAGGGCGGTCTGCTGACCGAAGCCGTCACGAAGAAGCCGCACTGCGTGCTGCTGCTCGACGAAATCGAGAAGGCGCATCCGGACATCTTCAACGTGCTGCTGCAGGTGATGGACCACGGCACGCTGACGGACAACAACGGCCGCAAGGCGGATTTCCGCAACGTCATCATCATCATGACGACGAACGCGGGCGCCGAGTCGATGCAGAAGGCGACGATCGGCTTCACCACGCGCCGCGAGACGGGCGACGAGATGACCGACATCAAGCGCCTGTTCACGCCGGAGTTCCGTAACCGCCTGGATTCGATCATCAGCTTCCGCTCGCTCGATGAGGAAATCATCATGCGCGTGGTCGACAAGTTCCTGATCCAGCTCGAGGAACAGCTGCACGAGAAGAAGGTCGACGCGCTCTTCACCGACGCGTTGCGCAAGCATCTCGCGAAGCACGGCTTCGACCCGCTGATGGGTGCGCGGCCGATGCAGCGGCTGATCCAGGACACGATCCGGCGCGCGCTGGCCGACGAGTTGCTGTTCGGCAAGCTCGTCAACGGCGGCCACGTGACGGTCGATGTCGACGAAAACGACAAGGTGCAGTTGTCGTTCGACAAGCTGGCGAATCCGCCGCACAAGCCGAACGAAGAGGCGGTCGAAGTCGAGTAAGCGATAATCGGGTAGTTCATGCGAACGGCGCGGGATGTTTTCCGCGCCGTTTCGTTTTATCTGGCGCCGGCGGCGCGTTGGTGGTGCAGGGGAGTGGCAACGCAGTGACACAACAACAACGGACGTTCGACGACATCGTCGCGCGCGAACAGGGTTTGCGCCATGCGCTGACGTCAGGGCAGATGGCGATGATAGCGATCGGCGGCGCGATCGGCACGGGGCTGTTTCTCGGCAGCGGGTTCGCGATCGGGCTCGCCGGCCCGAGCGTGCTGGTCTCGTATGCGATCGGTGCGCTGATCGCGCTGCTGCTGATGGGTGCGCTCGCGGAAATGACGGTTGCGCACCCGACCGCCGGCTCGTTCGGCGCGTATGCCGAGCACTATGTCGGCCCGCTGGCGGGCTTCCTGGTGCGCTATGCGTACTGGTTCGCGGTCGTGTTCGCGATCGGCACCGAGATCAGCGCGATTGCCGTGTTCATGAAGTACTGGTTCCCGGCCGTGCCCGGCTGGTACTGGGTGATCGGCTTCTCCGCGCTGCTGATCGCGGTGAACCTCGCGAGCGTCACGCTGTACGGCACGGTCGAATACGCGTTCTCGCTGCTGAAGATCGCGGCGATCGTCGTGTTCATCGTGCTCGGCGCCTATCTCGTGTGGTCGGCGCCGGCCGCATCGGGCGTCGGTTTCGCGAACTACACCGCGCACGGCGGCTTCATGCCGAAGGGGCCGTGGGGCACCTGGGTCGCGGTGATCGTCGCGATCTTCAGCTACATGAGCATCGAAGCCGTCGCGATCGCGGCTGGCGAGGCACGCGATCCGCAGCACGCGGTCACGCGCGCGTTCCGCTCGACCGTGTTCCGGCTCGTGCTGTTCTACCTGCTGACGCTGTCGCTGATGCTCGCGATCGTGCCGTGGACGCAGGCCGGCACCGACGAAAGCCCGTTCGTGAAGGTGATGGCCGCGACCCACGTGCCGTACGCGGCAGGCGTGATCAACTTCGTGCTGTTGATCGCGGCGCTGTCGGCGATGAACAGCCAGCTCTACGTGACGACGCGGATGATGTTCAGCCTGTCGCGTGCGCGGCTCGCACCAGCGGTGTTCGGCCGGCTTGGCGCCAACGGCGTGCCGCGCGCGGCGCTGTGGATCTCGACGAGCGGCGTCGCGGTCGCGGCCGTGCTGGTCGCGCTGGCGCCCGATACCGCGTTCACCGTGATGATGGCGATCGCGATGTTCGGCGCGCTGTTCACGTGGATGATGATCTTCGTCACGCACCTGCGCTTCCGTGCGCGGTATCGCGGCCCCGCGCTCTCATTTCGGATGTGGGGGCACCCGTTCGGCAGCCTGCTCGGTGCGGGCCTCGTCGCGGCGATCCTGTTCACGACCGCGTTCACACGCGAATTCCGGATGACGATGGTGGTCGGCATCGTGTTCGTCGTGCTGCTGACGCTCGCGTATGCGCTGCATTACCGGCACGAACACGCTCGTTGACGGTACCGGTGCGCCCGCCCGCTGCGTTTTTCCGCTCGCTAAGGTTCCGTTAAGCCCGCGGCGACTACATTCGATCCTGTCTGCAAGGCAGGCCGGCACGCGCCGGCCCGCCGCTTTCCTGCAAAAAGGGGTTCGAATGAACAAACTTCCCGAAATCACGCTCGCGTTCTGGATCATGAAGATCTGCGCGACGACGCTCGGCGAAACCGGCGGCGACCTGCTGTCGATGACGCTGAACGTCGGCTACGCGGTGAGCTCGATCCTGCTGTTCGGTTTCTTTCTCGTGACGCTGGGCGCACAGCTCAAGACGACACGCTATCGCCCGGCGATCTACTGGGCCGTGATCGTCGCGACGAGCACGGCCGGCACGACGATGTCCGACTTCATGGACCGCACGCTCGGCCTCGGCTACGCAGCCGGTTCGTCGATCCTCGTCGCGATCCTGCTGGCGATCTTCGCGGTCTGGCGCCTGAGCGGCGAATCGCTGTCGGTCGACCTGATTCGCACGCGCAAGGTCGAACTGCTGTACTGGATTGCGATCCTGTTCTCGAACACGCTCGGCACTGCGCTCGGCGACTTCCTCGCGGACAGCTCGGGGCTCGGTTTCGGCGGCGGCGCGCTGCTGATCGGCGGGCTGCTGGCGGTGATCGTGCTTGCGCACTACTTCACGCGGATCTCTGGCGTGTTCCTGTTCTGGGCTGCGTTCGTGCTCACGCGCCCGTTCGGTGCGACGGTCGGCGACCTGCTGACGAAGCCGGTCGCGAAGGGCGGCCTCGCGCTCGGCACGGTCGGGTCGTCGGCCGTGCTGCTTGGGGTGCTGGTCGCGCTGGTGATCTATGCGATCGTGGCTCAGTCGCGGCAGCGCGACCTGACGCCCGCGCGGATCGCGCAAACCGTCCAGGAATGACGGCGAAGGACAAGAAAAAGGGGCCGCGAGGCCCCTTTTTTCATTGCGTCGTTCAGTGGCGGCCGGTGCTGCCGAAGCCGCCTTCGCCGCGATCGCTCTCGGCGAAATCGTCGACGATGTTGAACTGCGCCTGCACGACCGGCACGATCACGAGCTGCGCGAGCCGTTCGAACGGGTTCAGCACGAACTCGGTCTGGCCGCGGTTCCACGTCGAGATCATCAACTGGCCCTGGTAGTCGGAGTCGATCAGGCCGACCAGGTTGCCAAGCACGATCCCGTGCTTGTGGCCGAGGCCCGAGCGCGGCAGGATCAGCGCCGCATAGCCGGGATCGGCGAGGTGGATCGCGAGGCCCGTCGGCACGAGCGTCGTTTCGCCCGGCTGCAGCGTGACGGGGGCGTCGAGGCATGCGCGCAGGTCGAGGCCCGCGCTGCCGGTGGTCGCATAGGCGGGCAGGTAGTCGCGCACGCGCGCGTCGAGAATCTTCAGGTCGAGTTTCATGCGGTCGTCGAATCGGTCGGGAAGGGCGCGGCGGCAAGCGCCGCCGCGCGGGTGATCAGATCAGGCGGTTGTCGGGCAGGCGCTTCGCGATTTCCGCGACGAGCGTGTGCGCGAGTTCGTCCTTCGGTGCGCGCGGCAGGCGCGTGAGGCCGGCGGCCTCGAACAGCACGACTTCGTTGTCGTCGCGACCGAACGTCAGCGGGCCGAGGTTGCCGACGAGCAGCGGCACGTTCTTGCGCTTGCGCTTCTCGTCGCCGTGCACGTCGAGGTCGCCGCTTTCGGCCGCGAACCCGACACAGAACGGCGGATCGGGCAGCGCCGCGACCGACGCGAGGATGTCGGGGTTCTCGACGAACGCGAGCGCGGGCACCTTGTGGTCGGCCGTCTTCTTCATCTTGTGCTCGGACGGCTGCGCAACGCGCCAGTCGGCGACCGCGGCCACCGCGATGAAGATGTCGGCATCGGCGACGGCATGCATGACCGCGTCGTACATCTGCTGGGCCGTCTGCACGTCCTGGCGGTACACGCCCCACGGCGTGTCGAGCGCCACCGGCCCCGCGACGAGATGCACGTCGGCGCCGGCCTGCTGCGCGGCGCGCGCGAGCGCGAAGCCCATCTTGCCGCTCGAGCGGTTCGTGAGGCCGCGCACCGGGTCGAGCGGTTCGAACGTCGGGCCGGCCGTGATCAGCACGCGCCGGTGCGCGAGCACCTTCGGCGCAAAGTGCGCGACGATCGCTTCATAGATCGCTTCGGGCTCGAGCATCCGGCCATCGCCGACTTCGCCGCACGCCTGCGCGCCCGAATCCGGGCCGAGCACCGACACGCCATCCGCGCGCAGTTGCGCGGCGTTGCGCTGCGTGGCCGGGTTCTGCCACATCTGGCGGTTCATTGCGGGGACAACGAGCAACGGGCAATCGCGCGCGACGCACAGGGTGGACAGCAGATCGTCCGCGAATCCGTGCGCGAGCTTCGCGAGGAAGTCCGTCGACGCGGGTGCGATCACGATTGCGTCGGCTTCGCGCGACAGGTCGATGTGCGCCATGTTGTTGTCGACGCGCGCGTCCCACTGGCTCGTGTAGACGGGCCGGCCCGACAGCGCCTGCATCGTGACGGGCGTGATGAACTGGGTGGCGGCTTCGGTCATCGCGACCTGGACGGTCGCGCCGGCCTTCGTGAGCAGCCGGGTGAGCTCGGCGATCTTGTAGCAGGCGATGCCGCCCGTCAGGCCGAGAACGAGGTGTTTTCCAGCGAGTTCTGCGTGTGCCAACTCAGGCCTCCAAGGGTCGAACGGAACGGCCGGCGCGAAGCCGGCCGTCGACGCCGAGTATGCGCGCTTAGCGTGAGCCGCGCACGCGACGCAGTTCGTCGTAGATGAGCAGCACCGCGCCGATCGTGATCGCGGAATCGGCGAGGTTGAACGCCGGGAAGTGCCAGGCGCCGAGATGGAAATCGAGGAAGTCGATCACGTGGCCGTAGACGAGCCGGTCGATCACGTTGCCGAGCGCGCCGCCGAGGATCAGCGCGAGCGACAGGCTGAACAGGCGCTGCTGGCCGTGACGCTTCAACAGGAAGCAGATCACGAGCGTCGCGGCGATGCCGAGCGCGGTGAACGCCCAGCGCTGCCAGCCGCCCGCGGTCGACAGGAAGCCGAACGCGGCGCCGCGGTTGTACACCAGCACGAGGTTGAAGAACGACGTCAGCTCGTGCTGCGCGCCGTACACGAACGTCTTCAGGATCGAGATCTTCGACAGCTGGTCGAACAGGATCACGATCAGCGAAATGCCGAGCCAGGGCGCAAGCGCGCCGCTGGCCGGTTTCGACAGGGTTTTCGCCATAGTCAAGCAGCGCTCCGGATTTCGCCGTTTTCAAACAGGTTGGAGAAGCAGCGGCCGCACAGCGTCGGATGATCGGCGTGCGCGCCGACATCTTCGCGGTAGTGCCAGCAGCGCTCGCACTTCTGGTACTTCGACGCGGCCACGTCGACGCTTTCCTGTGCTTCGTCGTCGACCTTGACGACCGTCGCGGCCGACGTGATCAGCACGAACTTCAGATCCTCGCCGAGGCTCGTGAGCGCGTCGTAGCGTGCGCCGCTCGCATGCACGGCGACTTCGGCCTGCAGCGACGAACCGATGCGGTTCGCGGTGCGCGCTTCCTCGAGCGCCTTCGTCACGTTGCCGCGCACATCACGCAGCAGCGCCCACTTCTCGATCAGCGCGGCGGAGCCGGCGACTTCCGGATACGCGTAGTAGGTTTCCGTGAAGATCGTTTCGCTGGCCGGCTGGAACACCTTCCACGCTTCTTCCGCCGTGAACGACAGGAACGGTGCGAGCACGCGCAGCAGGCCGTGCGTCAGGTGGTACAGCGCCGTCTGCGCGGAGCGGCGGGCGCGCGAATCGGCCGCGCTCGTGTACAGGCGGTCCTTCAGCACGTCGAGGTAGAAGCCGCCGAGATCTTCCGAGCAGTACGTCTGCAGCTTCGCGACGACCGGGTGGAACTCGTACTTCTCGTAGTGGCCGAGCAGCTCCGTCTGCAGTTGCTGCGAGAATGCGACCGCATAGCGGTCGATTTCCAGCCACTCGTCGACCGGCACCGCGTGCTGCGCGAAGTCGAAGTCCGACAGGTTCGCGAGCAGGAAGCGCAGCGTGTTGCGGATGCGGCGATAGCCTTCGGTCACGCGCTTCAGGATTTCCTCGGAGATCGCGAGCTCGCCCGAGTAGTCGGTCGATGCGATCCACAGGCGGATGATTTCCGCGCCGAGGCGGTTCGCGACTTCATGCGGGTCGATGCCGTTGCCGAGCGACTTGCTCATCTTGCGGCCTTCGCCGTCGACCGTGAAGCCGTGCGTGAGCAGGCCCTTGTACGGCGCACGGCCGTCGATCATCGACGCCGTGAGCAGCGACGAGTGGAACCAGCCGCGGTGCTGGTCCGAGCCTTCGAGGTAGAGATCGGCCGGGAACTGCAGCTGATCCTTGTGCGAGCCGCGCAGCACGTGCCAGTGCGTCGTGCCCGAGTCGAACCACACGTCGAGCGTGTCGCGGTTCTTTTCGTACAGGTTCGCGTCGTCGCCGATCAGTTCGCGCGGGTCGAGCGTCTGCCACGCCTCGATGCCCGATTGCTCGACGCGCTTCGCGACCTCCTCGAGCAGCTCGAGCGTGCGCGGGTGCAGCTCGCCGGTTTCCTTGTGCACGAAGAACGCCATCGGCACGCCCCATTGGCGCTGGCGCGACAGGGTCCAGTCGGGACGGTTCGCGATCATGCTGAACAGGCGCTGCTTGCCCCACGACGGGTAGAACGCGGTTGCGTCGACGCCTTCGAGCGCCGTTTCGCGCAGCGTCTTGCCGCCGTCGCGCGGCGTCACGTCCATGCCGGCGAACCACTGCGACGTCGCGCGGTAGATGATAGGCGTCTTGTGGCGCCAGCAGTGCATGTAGCTGTGCGAGTACTTCTCGCTGCGCAGCAGCGAACCGGCCGCGTTCAGCGCGTCGACGATCTTCGGGTTCGCGTCCCAGATCGACAGGCCGCCGAACAGCGGCAGCGATTCGATGTAGCGGCCATCACCCATCACCGGGTTGATGAAGTCCGAGTCGGTCATCCCGTGCGCCTTGCAGGACACGAAGTCCTCGATACCGTACGCGGGCGACGAGTGCACGACGCCGGTACCGGTGTCGGTCGTCACGTAGTCGCCGAGGTAGACGGGCGCGGTACGCTTGTAGCCCGGGTGAGCCGACGCGAGCGGGTGGTGGAAGCGCAGGCCCGCGAGCTTCACGCCCGGCGTGGTCGCAATGACGCGGCCGGTCAGCTTGAAGTCGGTCATGCATGCTTCGACGCGCTCTTCCGCGATGATCAGCAGCCCGCGCTCGGTGTCGACCAGCGCATAGACGATTTCCGGATGGAGGTTCAGCGCCTGGTTCGCCGGGATCGTCCACGGCGTGGTGGTCCAGATCACGATGCCGCCTTCGGCGCGCGGCAGGGCCGGCAGGCCGAACGCCTGTGCGGTCTTTTCCGGTTCCGCGAATGCGAACATCACGTCGATCGTCGGATCGGTGCGGTCCTTGTACTCGACTTCTGCTTCGGCGAGCGCCGAGCCGCAGTCGAAGCACCAGTTCACCGGCTTCAGCCCGCGATACACATAGCCCTTCTCGATGATCTTGCCGAGCGCGCGGATCTCTTCCGCCTCGTTGACGAAGTTCATCGTCTTGTACGGATTGGCCCAGTCGCCGAGCACGCCCAGGCGCTTGAAGCCGACCTTCTGTTTTTCGATCTGCTCGGTCGCGTACGCGCGCGCCTTGCTCATCACTTCGGCGGCCGGCAGCGACTTGCCGAACTGCTTCTCGATCTGGATCTCGATCGGCATCCCGTGGCAATCCCAGCCCGGCACGTACGGCGCGTCGAAGCCGGCCATGTTGCGCGACTTGACGACGATGTCCTTCAGGATCTTGTTGACGGCGTGGCCGAGGTGGATGTCGCCGTTCGCATACGGCGGGCCGTCGTGCAGGATGAACTTCGGCCGGCCGGCGCTGGCCGCGCGGATCTTCTCGTAGAGGCCGCGCTCTTCCCATTCCTTGACCCACTGCGGCTCGCGCTTGGGCAGGTCGCCGCGCATCGGGAACGGCGTGTCGAGCAGGTTGACCGGATACTTGGCCTGCGGTTTCGAATCGGCTTTCTTGTTGCTCATGATGGGATCGCTATCTAAATCTCGGGGGACGCGCGAGCGTCGTGAATCGGGTATGCGCGCGAGTGAGCGGCGCGAGGGTGCGGCGCAAGGCGCCGCCGTCCGGATCAGCTAATTCGGTCGGTGGCCGACGTCGAGAAGCCGGTGGCGCGGCTGCCCGGCGCACGGTCGCGCTCGATGAAGTACGCGCGCGCATTCGCGACGTCCAGCGCGATCGCGCGCGACAGCGCCTCGAGATCGTCGAATTTCGCCTCGTCGCGCAGCTTCTTCAGGAATTCGACGCGGATGAGCTTGCCGTACGCGTCGCCGTGCCAGTCGAGCAGGTGGACTTCGAGCAGCACGCGGCCCGAATCGTCGACGGTCGGGCGCAGGCCGAGGCTGGCGACGCCCGGCAGCGGGGCCGGGCCGAGGCCGTGCACCTGCACGACGAAGATGCCCGCGAGCGCCGGCCGCTTGTGGGCGATCGGTATGTTCAGCGTCGGGAAGCCGAGGTCGCGGCCGAGCTTCAGCCCGTGCGCGACGTGGCCGCTGATCGCATAGCCGTGGCCGAGCGCCTGCGCGGCCGCGTCGAGATCGCCGGCCGCGAGCGCGGCGCGCACGCCCGAGCTCGAGATGCGTGTGCCGTCGCTGCCGGCTACCGTACCCATCTGCTCGACCTCGAAGCCGTATTGCGCGCCGGCCGCCTGCAGCGTGTCGAAGGTGCCCGCGCGTTTCGCGCCGTAGCAGAAATCGTCGCCGACCATCATCCAGCGCGTGTGCAGCCCGTTCACCAGCGTGCGTTCGACGAACGCCTGCGGCGACTGGCTCGCGAACGTGTGGTTGAAGTGCTCGACGACCACGCGGTCGACGCCGTGATCGCGCAGCGCCTCGAGCTTGTCGCGCAGCATCGCGATGCGCGGCGGCGCGCCGGCCGGGTTGAAGAATTCGCGCGGGTGCGGCTCGAACGTCATCACGCACACGGGCAGGCCGCGCGCGTCCGCTGCCGCGCGCACGCGCGCGAGCAGGGCCTGGTGGCCGCGATGGACACCGTCGAAGTTGCCGATCGTCAGCGCGCACGGGGCGCGGCTCTCGGCGTTGGGCAGGCCGCGGAAGACTTTCACGATAGCGGATGCAGCGTCGGGGAATGGGCGGTGGGATGCCGCAAAGCAGAAGATTATAAACGTTCGGGCGGGCCGGCGGCCGAGAAGGGGGGAAACGCGGGGGCGAATGGTAAAATTCGCGAATGAAAAAACTCGTGATCCTGATTTCCGGTCGCGGCAGCAACATGGAGGCCATCGTCCGCGCGTGCGCGCAGGAACGCTGGCCGGCCGAGGTTGCCGCCGTGATCGCCAACCGGCCCGACGCGGCCGGCCTGGCTTTTGCCGCGTCGCACGGGGTGGCGACGGCGGTGGTCGACCACCGGTCGTTCGACGGCCGCGACAGCTTCGACGCGGTGCTCGCCGCCGAGATCGACCGATTCGCACCCGATCTCGTGGTCCTCGCCGGCTTCATGCGCATCCTCACGCCCGCATTTGTCAGACGATACGAAGGCCGGCTGCTGAACATCCATCCGTCGCTCCTGCCGAGCTTCAAGGGCATCCACACGCACCAGCAGGCGCTCGACGCGGGTGTCGCGCTGCATGGCGCGAGCGTGCATTTCGTGATTCCCGAGCTCGACAGCGGCGCGATCGTCGCGCAGGGCGCGGTGCCCGTGCGCGCGGGCGACGACGCGGCCGCGCTCGCGCTGCGCGTGCTGACGGTCGAGCATGTGCTGTATCCGCGCGCGGTGCGCTGGTTCGTCGAGGGCCGTTTGCGCCTCGAGAACGGCCGTGCAGTGGTGGCGCCGGAAGAGGCGCGCTGGATTTTCGCGGATCAACCGCATACCGAAACGAGTGAGGGCGTATGAAACTGCACGGATTCCTGATCGGCCAGACCGAGACTTTGCTGGCCGAGGTGCTGAAGTTCGCCGGCCCCGCCGACGCGACGACGAGCCGGTTCTTCCGCGCGCACCCGAAGCTCGGGCATGCCGAGCGCGGCGTGATCGCCGAAGCGGTGTTCGCGGTGCTGCGCCGGAAGATGGAGTTTTCGCATCTCGCGGAGAGCGGCACCGGTACGCCCGCGCGGCGCCTGACGCTGCTCGGCCTGATGCAGACGGTTGGCCGCAACGCGCTGAAGCCGTTCCTGTCCGACACCGAGTCCGCGTGGCTCGAGCACGTGTCGAAGATCGATCCGGCGAGCCTGCCGGTGCGCATTCGCTCGAACCTGCCCGACTGGATCCACCAGGCATTGTCGGCCCGTTTCGATGGCGAGGAGCTTGCGCAGCTCGCCGCCGCGCTGAATTACCCGGCGCCGCTCGACCTGCGTGCCAATGTGCAGAAGGCCAGCCGTGATCAGGTCATCGACGGGTTGCGCGCGGAAGGCATCGATGCGGGCGCGACGCCGTTTTCGCCGTTCGGCGTGCGCGTGGTCGGCAAGCCGGCGCTGACGCGCCTGCGGCTGTTCGAGGAAGGCGCGATCGAGGTGCAGGACGAAGGCAGCCAGCTGCTGTGCTCGCTGGTCGCGCCGCGCCGCGGCGAGATGGTCGTCGATTTCTGCGCGGGCGCGGGCGGCAAGACGCTCGCGCTGGGCGCGATGATGCGCTCGACCGGGCGCCTCTATGCGTTCGACGTGTCGGAAAAGCGTCTCGCGAAGCTGAAGCCGCGCCTCGCGCGCAGCGGGCTGTCGAACGTGAACCCGGTGCTGATCGACAGCGAACACGATGCGAAGATCAAGCGGCTCGCCGGCAAGATCGACCGCGTGCTGGTCGACGCGCCGTGCAGCGGCCTCGGCACGCTGCGCCGCAATCCTGACCTGAAGTGGCGCCAGACGCGCACGGCGATCGACGAGCTGACGCCGAAGCAGGCGTCGATCCTCGCGAGCGCCGCGCGTCTCGTGAAGAAGGGCGGCCGGCTCATCTACGCGACCTGCAGCGTGCTCGACGCCGAGAACGAACGCATCGTCGAACAGTTCCTGGCCGATCATCCCGATTTCGTGCTGGTGCCGGCGCAGCAGGTGCTGGCCGACCAGCGCATCGAGCTGGAGACGGGCGACTACCTGTCGCTGTGGCCGCATCGTCACGCGACCGACGGCTTCTTCGCCGCGGTGCTCGAACGGCGCGCCGCGCAGTAACGACTGCCCGGACGGACGATGGAAAATCTGCAGAGCCGCCTGCTGTCGCACCGGCTGGCATCGGTCATTCGTGACTTCCACCAGCCGGTGATGATCTGGCAGGCGGCGATCCTGGTCGGTGCGCTGTGCTTCGCGTGGGTGGCCGCGCGCTTCGTGCACGGCCGCATCGATGCGCGTCGCCGCGCGGCCGGCCGCGCGCCCGGCGCGGGCGCGCAAAGCCTGAAGCGCGCGTTGTTCCCGCTGTTCGGCAGCGGGTTCGTCGGCGCCGCGCAGCTCGCGTTCGACCCGTTCATGTCGACGTCACTGCTGTCGCTCGCGCTCGTGCCGCTGTTCGGCATCGGGTCGATCTACGTGCTGTTCTTCTTCGCGCGGCGTGTGTTCGCGCGCGACGGCCACACGCATGCGTGGCTGTCGATCGTCGAGAAGCTCGTGTCGACCGTCGTGTGGGCCGCGATGGTGCTGACCGTGCTCGGCATCCAGCGCGACGTGCTCGGCTGGCTCGACAGCGTGCAGTTCCGTGTCGCCAATGCGCATCTCACGCTGCTGTCGGTGATCTCGGGCGCGTTGTGGGTGTGCGTGACGCTGATGGTCGCGATGTGGCTCGGCTCGGTGCTCGAGGATCGCCTCACGCGCGCGAGCACGCTCGACGCGAACCTGAAGGTCGTGCTGTCGCGGGTCGGCCGCGCGCTGCTCGTGTTCGCGGCGATCCTGATCGGGCTGTCGCTGGTCGGCATCGACGTGACGGTGCTTGGCGTGTTCGGCGGTGCGGTGGGTGTCGGCCTCGGTTTCGGGCTGCAGAAGATCGCCAGCAACTACGTGTCGGGCTTCATCATCCTGCTCGACCGCTCGCTGCGGCTCGGCGACGCGATCAGCGTCGGCGGGCTGCAGGGCATCGTCACGCAGATCCGCACGCGCTATACGGTCGTGCGCGGCCTCGACGGCAACGAGACGCTGATCCCGAACGAGAAGCTGATCACCGACGTCGTGCAGAACCAGTCGTCGTACCTGACGCGCGGCTACGCGAAGGTCGCGGTGCAGGTCGCGTACACGAGCGACGTCGAGCATGCGCTCACGCTGCTCGCCGATGCCGCGAAGGGTGTGCCGCGCGTGCTGGCGGAGCCCGCTCCGACCCCGTATCTGGTGAGTTTCGGTGCGGACGGGATCGACCTGGAGCTCGGTTTCTGGATCGAGGATTCGGCGAAAGGCACGTCCGGCGTGCGTTCGACGGTGAACCGCAACATCTGGCGCCTGTTCAGCGAGCACGGGATTTCGATTCCGTTCCCGCAGCGCGAAGTGCGTGTCGTCGGGTTGCCTGATGGCTTTCCTGCCGCGGGCGGGCTCGATTCGGCGGCCGGCAACGGCGCGGTGGACGGGCGCGCACCGGCTGCGTAGCGCACGCCAGCCGTCAATCGTATCGACCCCGCGGTCGGAACCGGATCGCGGGCCTTTCCAAGTCCGCCCGTGGACTGCGCTTGTTGCGTCAGGGCAAGAAAATGTTCATTTTTTACAAAGACTTGGAACGGTTGAAGTAAAATTCTGGTCTACACGCGGTATGCTTTCATTTTTCTGACGCTTGGCGCGGGCCGGCGTCGCTCTCATCACAGGTAACTGCCTTGTTGAATTCCCTGCTCGATTTTCTTTCCCACGGGCTCCTGCATTTTTCGTGGTGGCAGGTCGCGCTGTTCGCGCTCGCCGTCACGCACGTCACGATCATCGGCGTGACGGTCTACCTGCACCGCTGCCAGGCGCACCGCGCGCTTGAGCTGCATCCGATCGCGAGCCACTTCTTCCGCCTCTGGCTGTGGATGACGACCGGCATGCTGACCGGCCAGTGGGCCGCGATTCACCGCAAGCACCATGCGAAGTGCGAGACCGAGGAAGATCCGCACAGCCCGCAGACGCGCGGGATCTGGAAGGTGTTCCTCGAAGGTGCCGAGCTGTATCGTGCGGAAGCGAAGAACGAAGAGACGATGCGCAAGTTCGGGCACGGCACGCCGAACGACTGGGTCGAGCGCAATGTCTATTCGAAGTACCCGATTCTCGGCATCAGCATGATGATGGTGATCGATGTCGCGCTGTTCGGCGTGCTCGGCCTGACCGTGTGGGCCGTGCAGATGGTCTGGATTCCGTTCTGGGCGGCTGGCGTCGTCAACGGCTTCGGTCACTTCTGGGGTTATCGCAACTTCAACTCGGCCGACGCGAGCACGAACCTGTTCCCGTGGGGCATCGTGATCGGCGGCGAAGAGCTGCACAACAACCACCACACGTTCGCGACGTCGGCGAAGCTGTCGAACAAGTGGTACGAGTTCGACATCGGCTGGATGTACATCCGCATCATGTCGGCGTTCGGTCTCGCGAAGGTGAAGAAGGTCGCGCCGACGCCGCGCCTGAACAAGCCGAAGACGGTGCTCGACCAGGAAACGCTGCAGGCCGTGCTGTCGAACCGCTACGAAGTGATGGCGCGCTACGGCAAGGCCGTGAAGCGTGCGTACCGCCAGGAGCTCGCGCACCTGAAGGAAATCGGCGGCGAGAAGTACCAGATGATGCGCGGCGCGCGCAAGTGGTTCCACAAGGATGCCGACGGCCTCGACGAGCCGCAGAAGAAGCTGCTGCCGGAAATCTTCGCGAACAGCCAGAAGCTGCAGACGTACTTCCAGCTGCGCCAGGATCTCGCTGCGATCTGGGATCGTTCGACCGCATCGCGCGAACAGCTGCTCGCGCAATTGCAGGATTGGTGCCATCGCGCAGAACAAAGCGGTATCAAGGCGCTGCAGGAATTCGCGACGCGCCTGCGCCGCTACGCCTGATTCGAAATCGATTAGAATCTAAGGACGTCAAAAACCCCGCGTTGGCGGGGTTTTTTATTTGGTCCGCCGGTTTTTGAACTGTGATTGGCAGGGCCGGATTCGTATGAGGCTTGGGGCAGCGTGGATGCGTTGTTCCAGGGCGAGATCAGGGGATGGGATCGGAGTTGGCGCTCAAGCGCTGACGCTGGTCGACCGCGAAGCATGGGACCAGCGTAAGTGCTAAAGCACTAACGCTGATCGACCGCGAAGCATGGGACCCGAGTAAGCGCTGAAGCGCTAACACGGGTCGACCGCGAAGCATGGGATCGGAGTAAGCGCTGAAGCGCTAACTCCGATCGACAGGAGATATGGAGATGCAATCGACGATCAAACCCGTCGAGTACGACCGGCCCATTGCAGCTGGGACCGTGTGCGGCGTGGGGCAGGCATGGGCCAAGGTGCCCGACGCACCGTCCGCCGAAGAGCGGGTCGCGCTGAAGGAGCGCATCAAGGCATTGCTCGTGCGTGAAAAGGCCGTGCTGGTCGCGCACTACTACGTCGACGCCGAGTTGCAGGAACTCGCCGACGAAACCGGCGGTTGCGTCGCCGATTCGCTCGAAATGGCCCGCTTCGGCCGCGATCACGACGCGCAGACGCTGGTCGTCGCCGGCGTGCGCTTCATGGGCGAAACCGCGAAGATCCTGAGCCCGAACAAGCGGATCCTGATGCCCGACCTCGACGCGACCTGCTCGCTCGATCTCGGCTGCCCGGTCGACGAATTCTCCGCGTTCTGCGACGCGCATCCCGACCGCACCGTCGTCGTCTACGCGAATACCAGCGCGGCTGTGAAGGCGCGCGCGGACTGGATGGTCACGTCGTCGATCGGCCTCGAGATCGTGGCCGACCTGCACGCGCGCGGCGAGAAGATCATCTGGGCGCCGGATCGCCATCTCGGCAGCTACATCCAGAAGAAAACCGGCGCGGACATGCTGCTGTGGCAAGGCTCGTGCCTCGTTCACGACGAGTTCAAGGGCATCGAACTCGACCTGCTGCGCGCCGAATATCCGGATGCGAAGGTGCTGGTCCACCCCGAATCGCCGGAGAACGTCGTCGCGCAGGCCGATGTGGTCGGCTCGACCACGCAGCTGATCGACGCGGCCGTCAAGCTCGACGCGACGCGCTTCATCGTCGCCACCGATCTCGGCATCCTGCACAAGATGCAGCTTGCCGCGCCCGGCAAGACCTTCATCGCGGCGCCGACGGCCGGCAATAGCGCGACTTGCAAGAGCTGTGCGCACTGCCCGTGGATGGCGATGAACGGCCTCGCGAACCTCGCCGACGTGCTCGAACGCGGTCACAACGAGATCTTCGTCGATCCCGCGATCGGTGAGCGTGCTCGCCTGCCGATCGACCGGATGCTCGATTTCGCAGCGGCGCACAAGAAGCGCGTGCAGGCGAGCGGCGATCTGCAGCGCGACCAGCAACTGTTTGCGAACGTGGGGGCTGCATGAGTCAGGCTGTATCCCCGCTGTTCAACGTCGTCCGCGAGCAATACGGCGCGGCATTCGACGAGGCGATCGCGCGCAACGTGGCCGATGCGATCGCGGAAGACGTCGGTACCGGCGACCAGACCGGGCGGCTCGTACCGGCCGGCGGGCATCGCCGTGCACGCATCATCGTGCGCGAGGAAGCCGTGCTGTGCGGCGTGCCGTGGTTCGAGGCCGTGATCGCCCGGATCGATCCGTCGATTACCGTGCAATGGCGCTATCGCGAAGGCGACCGCATGACGCCCGATTCGACCGTCTGCGAACTCGACGGGCCGGCGCGTGCGCTGCTGACGGCCGAGCGCAACGGGCTGAACTTCCTGCAGCTGCTATCGGGCGTCGCGACCGCGACGCGCCGCTATGTCGATCGCGTCGAAGGCACGCGCACGAAGATCCTCGATACGCGCAAGACGCTGCCGGGCCTGCGGCTCGCGCAGAAGTATGCGGTGCGCGTCGGCGGCGGCGAGAACCAGCGTCTCGCACTGTACGACGGCATCCTGATCAAGGAGAACCACATCGCGGCCGCAGGCGGTGTGGGCGAGGCGCTCGACGCGGCATTCGCGCTGGAGTCGGGCGTGCCCGTGCAGGTCGAAGTCGAGACGCTCGCGCAGCTCGACACGGCGCTCGCGCATCGCGCGCAGTCGGTGCTGCTCGACAACTTCACGCTCGACATGATGCGCGAAGCGGTGCGCGTGGCGAACGGCAAGGCCGTGCTCGAAGTGTCCGGCGGCGTCAATTTCGACACGGTGCGCGCGTTCGCGGAAACGGGCGTCGATCGCATCTCGATCGGCGCGCTGACGAAGGACGTACGCGCGACCGACTATTCGATGCGGATCGTCGACTGATCGAACCTCGTCCAGTCAGACAAAAAAGCCGTTGGCGCGCAAACGCCAACGGCTTTTTTCTTGTGCGCCCCCGGCCGCAGCCGGGAAGGGCGTACGCTCAGCGACGCGCGCGCGGCGTGAGCACGCTCGGCAGCGCCTTCGGTAGCGAGTTCGGCCAGTCGCGGCTGTAGTGCAGCCCGCGGCTTTCGCGGCGCGAGTGCGCGCTCTTCACGATCAGGGTTGCCACGTCGACGAGGTTGCGCAGTTCGAGCAGGTCGCGCGTCACGCGGAAGTTCGCGTAGTACTCCTGGATCTCGTCGCGCAGCAGCGACAGCCGGTGCTTCGCGCGTTCGAGGCGCTTGTCGGTGCGCACGATGCCGACGTAGTTCCACATCAGGCGGCGCAATTCGTCCCAGTTGTGCGCAACGACGACTTCCTCGTCCGCATCCGATACACGGCTTTCGTCCCACGCGGGCAGCGTGGCCGGCGTTTCGGCATCGAAGCCGGCTGCCTCGATCGCCTCTGCCGCCGCGCGGCCGATCACGAGACATTCGAGCAGCGAGTTGCTCGCGAGCCGGTTCGCGCCGTGGAGCCCCGTGTACGACGTTTCGCCGACCGCATACAGGCCCGCGAGATCGGTGCGCCCGGCGAGGTCGGTGACGACGCCGCCGCACGTGTAGTGTGCGGCCGGCACGACGGGAATCGGCTCTTTGGCGATGTCGATGCCGAATTCGAGGCAGCGCGCGTGGATCGTCGGGAAGTGTTCGCGCAGGAACGCTTCCGGCTGGTGGCTGATGTCGAGATACACGCAGTCGATCCCGCGCTTCTTGATCTCGAAGTCGATCGCGCGCGCGACGATGTCGCGCGGCGCAAGCTCGGCGCGCGGATCGTGCGCGGGCATGAAGCGCGTGCCGTCGGGCAGTTTCAACAGCCCGCCTTCGCCGCGCACGGCTTCCGAAATCAGGAACGACTTCGCATACGGATGGAACAGGCAGGTCGGGTGGAACTGGATGAATTCCATGTTCGACACGCGGCAGCCCGCGCGCCACGCCATCGCGATGCCGTCGCCGGTCGCGGTGTCGGGGTTCGTCGTGTACAGGTAAACCTTGCCGGCGCCGCCCGTTGCGAGCACCGTATGCGGCGCTTCGATCGTGATCGTGCGGTCGTTGTCGACGTCGAGCGCATACAGGCCGTGACAGCGGCGGCCGGGCAGGCCGAGCCGGTCCGACGTGATCAGGTCGATCGCGTGGTGGTTCTCGAAGAACGTGATGTTCGGATGCTGGCGCGCACGCTCGGACAGCGTTGCGAGCACCGCATGGCCGGTCGCGTCGGCCGCGTGGATGATCCGGCGGTGGCTGTGGCCGCCTTCGCGCGTGAGGTGGAAGCCGAGCTCGGCCGCGTCGTCTTTCGTGAACGGCACGCCCTGCGAGATCAGCCATTCGATCGCTTCGCGGCCGTGCTCGACGATGTAGCGCGTCGCGCCTTCGTCGCATAAGCCGCCGCCGGCGACCAGCGTGTCGTCGACATGGTTCTCGATGCTGTCCGCCGAATCGAGGACAGCCGCGATGCCGCCTTGCGCGTTATCGCTCGCGCCCTCCATCATCGACCGCTTTGCGATCAGCGCGACACGTCGCGTGCTGGCCAGATTGAGTGCGACCGACAGCCCTGCCAGGCCGCTGCCGACGATCGCCACGTCGAATTTCATGCTGCATCTCCATCGTTACGCTTTTGATCTTGTGCGTTCCGGCGGCCGTAGCCGCGGAAAGGGGAGAGCATACCGCGTCGCGCCGGAGCGTGCGCGCAAAACAAAAAGCCCCGCATGTGCGGGGCTTTTCGGTCGCCGTCAGGCTAGCAGAAACCGGAGATTACTTGATCTTGGTTTCTTTGTATTCCACATGCTTGCGGACGACGGGATCGAACTTCTTGATCGCCATCTTTTCCGGCATGTTGCGCTTGTTCTTCGTGGTCGTGTAGAAGTGACCCGTACCAGCGGTCGACTCAAGCTTGATCTTGTCGCGTGCGCCTTTTGCCATGATTCTGCTCCTTGGGCTTAGGCTTCGCCGCGTGCGCGCAGGTCAGCGAGCACGGAATCGATGCCGTTCTTGTCGATCAGGCGCAGGCCGGCGTTCGAGACGCGCAGACGCACCCAGCGGTTTTCGCTCTCCACCCAGAACCGGCGGTTTTGCAGGTTCGGCAGGAAGCGACGCTTCGTCTTGTTGTTGGCGTGGGAAACGTTGTTGCCGCTCATCGGCGCTTTCCCAGTTACTTGGCATACGCGTGCCATGAGAGCACTCCTAATACGCTAAATTCGGGGTTCGATCGCCGGTGAAGGTTCCATCGCACCGCCACGTGATCCATGGCTGCACTCAGAACGCCGAAGCCCTTACAGACAAGGCCCTTCGATGGCTAGAACTGTGGTTGGAAAAAATACAGACGGCGATTCTAGCAGAAAAAGCGCAGGAAAATCAAACCTAATTTCGCATCGCCGTCGCGGCGCCCGGGGGTGGGCTGCCGGGCCACAGTCTACAGCCAACCGGCCCGCGCGAACGAGAAAGTGTCACTGATGCCGATGACGACGTGATCGAGCAGCCGCACATCGACAAGTTCGAGTGCGGCTTTCAACACCCGGGTCAGGCGGCGGTCTTCCGCGCTCGGCTGCACCGCGCCCGACGGATGGTTGTGCGCGACGATCAGCGCCGCGGCGTTGTGCGCCATCGCGCCGCGCACGATTTCGCGCGGGTAGACGGCCATGCGCGTCAGCGAGCCGCGCGTGATTTCCTCCGTTTCGATCAGGCCGTGGCGCGCGTCGAGGTAGACCGCGGCGAACACTTCGTACGGGAGCGCGCCGATCTTCAGCCGCAGATAGTCCTCGACGGCGCCGGGCGAATCGATCTGCTTCTTCTCGTGCGCTTTCTCCTTCAGCACGCGCCGCGCAATCTCGATGACCGCAACCAGCCGAGCGGAGCGCGCAGGGCCGATGCCGGGGTGCGCCTCGAAATCATCGGCGGTTGCCTCGAGCAGCCCGCGCAACGACTTGAACTGCTTGACCAGTGCGCGGGCGGTGACGAATACATCGTGCCCGGGCTTGCCCGTGCCGAGCAGCAGGGCGATCAGTTCGTCGTCGGTCAGTGCGGCCGGCCCGCGCTCCAGTAATCGCTCGCGCGGCCGCTCGGGCCGCCAGTCGCCAGGGCGGCGCTTGCGCCGGCGGATCGGGAGCACGCGGCCGGGTGGAGCGGCGGGCGGATCGGTGGTGTCGCGGCATTCGACGGGCGGCCAGGGCAGGGGCAGGGCTGGGCAGGGTGACAGCATGCTTGAAACTCCATTGGCGGCGGGCAGTGTGCGCGACGTCGTCGCACTTTCCGCCTTGCGCGCTCAGGTGACTTACAATATTGGCTTTGCGCCGGGCCTTTCGGCCATAGCGGGCGCCGACTGAACGAGTAATTCATGAGCCTCATCGATCTATCCGAAGTGAAGCCCGGTTCCCACGTCACGTTGCATTACCGGCTGGCACTGGCCGACGGCGCCGACATCGTCAACACCTTCACCGACAAGCCGGCCACGCTGCTGCTCGGCGCGGGGCAACTGGCGCCGTCGCTGGAACAGATTCTGATCGGGCTCAGGGTCGGCGACCACTCGACTTTTCAGCTATCGCCCGAACAGGGGTTCGGTCCCCGCAATCCCGACATGCTCCAGCGCGTCACGCTGTCGACGCTGCGCGAGAACGGGATGGTCGGCGACGATTTCACGCCGGGCGAACTGATCGAGTTCAACGCGCCGGACGGCGGCCGATATGCGGGGGTGCTGAAGGAAGTCAGCGAGACCTCCGCACTGTTCGACTTCAATCATCCGCTCGCGGGCCAAGCGCTCACGTTCGAAGTGAAAATCATCGGAATCCTGTAATCATGAGCACCACCGATACGCTGTCCGGGCAGACCGTCGCAGCCGATGCCGAAATCCTGCTGGCCCAGCCGCGCGGTTTCTGCGCGGGTGTCGATCGTGCGATCGAGATCGTCGAACGCGCCATCGCGATGCACGGTGCGCCGATCTACGTTCGTCACGAGATCGTCCACAACAAGTACGTGGTCGAGGATCTGAAGAAGAAAGGCGCGATCTTCGTCGAGGAACTCGAGGAAGTGCCGGCCGGCAATACCGTGATCTTCAGCGCGCACGGCGTGTCGAAGGCCGTGCGCGACGAGGCCGACGTGCGCGGGTTGCGCATTTACGACGCAACCTGCCCGCTCGTCACGAAGGTGCACGTCGAGGTGGCGAAGATGCGCCAGGACGGCGTCGACATCGTCATGATCGGGCACAAGGGGCATCCGGAAGTCGAGGGCACGATGGGGCAGGTCGAGCGCGGCATGCATCTCGTCGAGAGCGTCGAGGACGTGCAGAAGCTCGAGCTCGCCGATCCCGAGCGCATCGCGCTCGTCACGCAGACGACGCTGTCCGTCGACGACGCAGCCGAGATCATCGGGGCGCTGAAGGCCAAGTATCCGAAGATCCGCGAGCCGAAGAAGCAGGACATCTGCTACGCGACGCAGAACCGCCAGGATGCGGTGAAGTTCATGGCGCCGCAGTGCGATGTCGTGATCGTCGTCGGCAGCCCGAACAGCTCGAATTCGAGCCGCCTGCGCGAAGTGGCCGAGAAGCGTGGCGTGGACGCATACATGGTCGATGCGCCCGACCAGATCGATCCGGCATGGGTCGCGGGCAAGCGCCGCATCGGCGTGACGGCCGGCGCGTCGGCGCCTGAGGTGCTCGCCCAGGCCGTGATCGCGCGGCTGCGCGAACTCGGCGTGCGCAATGTGCGCGCGCTCGACGGCATCGAGGAAAACGTGTCGTTTCCGCTGCCGCGCGGGTTGAACCTGCCGCCCGCCGCCTGATTGCCGCATCGCACCTGCGGAACACCGAAGCGCGCCTCCCGGCGCGCTTTTTTTTGCCTGTCGAAATTGTAATCGCAACCATTATTCGGATTAATGGTGCAACCGGGTTGCTCTGCGCGCTTCCAAGCGCCTCTCAAATTTGGTTGCAATGCAGGAAAACCCCATCGAATCAGGATTATTGGCGTCCTATAAATGGAGTTACAATGCGCCCGTTTTCAGGCCTGAATGGCTTTGAAATCGGGTTTTGGCAAGGCGCGGGAGACCATTCAATGCACGTGAAGTTGGCTTACGCCGTGTCCGCCGCCGCACCGGTTGCAATGCTTGCCGGTTGCAGCAAAAAGAGCGACGACGGGGCGGGGAGGGAGGCTGCGGTGTTCGCGGCACCGCCGGCCAGCGGCGTGCGCGTCGCCGGAACCGGTCGTGCGGCATCGTTCGCGTGCCGCATCGCGCAATTGGGCAAGGACAAGGAAAACGGGGCACGTTTGGCGATCGAGGAAATCAACGCGCTTGGCCTGGCGAACGGTCAGGCAGCGGGTACGCAGGTTGCAACCCAGCAAGCCGCCGGTCGTGGCGTGACAGCGACCGTGCGTGCCGATCGACGCAGGCCGGCCATGGTGCCCGGCGATGCGGGCAGCGTGCCGATGTCGCTGGTCCCCTTTCAATTCGATTCGACGAAACAGCGCGTTGCCGCGAGCAATGATGTCGTGGCGCGCGGTCTGGTTCGTACGATGGATTCCGACGCAGTCCTGACGAATGTCGGGTGTGGCGTTCGCGGTGCCTTGCGAGGCGGCGCGGTACGGAATCCGATCTGCCCGGGTGCGGGGCTTGCCTCGCACCGGACGGAAAAAGGCACGGATGCCGGGCAACCGGACGATGGCCGTCTCGGCATGCTGCCCTACGACTTCAAGGAGGCCACGAACACCGTCCTCGATGTCGTGACGATTTAGCGACGGGACTCATGACGGCACCGGAACAGTGCGGTGCCGTTTTTGTATCCGCTCCGGCGGCAGGTCCGGCCGTACAGGCCGGGCGGCGCGCGCCGGGACGATCCACCCTTACCGGTATCGACTAGTACCCGCAGTGTCGCCGAGAAGGCGCGATTCCTCGCTTACCCGCGGGGCGCAACGTCCTCCGGCAGCACGGGCCAAGGAGCTTTAAATGGATATTTTCGTCCAGCAGGTTCTCAACGGGCTGGTGCTCGGCAGTGTCTACGCCATCATCGCGTTGGGCTACACGATGGTGTACGGCATTCTCGGCATCATCAACTTCGCGCATGGCGACGTGCTGATGATCGGCGCGATGGTCGCCCTGTCGGCCATCACCGTGCTGCAGAACCATTTCCCCGGACTCGGCAACGTGGCGACGCTGACGATCGGCCTGGGTATCGCCGCAGTCGTCTGTGCGTTCGTCGGCTTCACGATCGAACGGGTCGCATACCGGCCGCTGCGTCGCGCACCGCGCCTCGCCCCGCTGATCACCGCGATCGGCGTGTCGATCCTGCTGCAGACCGCCGCGATGATCATCTGGTCGCGCAACCCGCTGCCGTTCCCGCAATTGCTGCCGACCGATCCGATCAACGTGATCAAGGCGACCGACACGACGCCCGGCGCCGTGATCTCGGTCACCGAAATCGTGATCATCGCGGTGGCGTTCATCGTGATGGGTGGCCTGCTGCTGCTCGTGCACAAGACCAAGCTCGGCCGCGCGATGCGCGCGATCGCCGAAAGCCCGAACACCGCAAGCCTGATGGGCGTGAACCCGAACTTCGTGATCTCCGCGACGTTCATGATCGGCTCCGCGCTCGCCGCGCTGGCCGGCGTGATGATCGCGTCCGAATACGGCAACGTGCACTTCTACATGGGCTTCATCCCCGGCATGAAGGCATTCACGGCCGCGGTGCTGGGCGGGATCGGCAACCTCGGCGGTGCGATGGTCGGCGGCGTGCTGCTCGGCCTGATCGAGCAGCTCGGGGCCGGCTACATCGGCAACCTCACGGGCGGCGTATTCGGCAGTAACTACCAGGACGTGTTCGCCTTCATCGTGCTGATCATCGTGCTGGTGTTCCGTCCGTCCGGCCTGCTGGGCGAACGTGTCGCGGATCGCGCGTAACGGAAGGGAGCAAACAACATGACATCCATTCAACCGATCGAATCCTCGACGTCGCTCGTCGAAGAGCGCAACACCGCCAAGACCGTCATCATCGGCATCCTGACCGCGGTCTTCGTGATCGCCGCGCCGATCATCATCGGCTCGGCCGGCGGCAACTACTGGGTCCGCGTGCTCGACTTCGCGATGCTGTACGTGATGCTCGCGCTGGGCCTGAACGTGGTGGTCGGCTTCGCCGGCCTGCTCGACCTGGGCTATATCGCGTTCTACGCGGTGGGCGCGTACACCGCGGCATTGTTGAGCTCGCCGCACCTGACCTCGCAGTTCGAGTGGATCGCGGCGCTCGCGCCGAACGGGCTGCATGTGCCGTTCTTCATCATCGTGCCGATCGCAATGGCGCTGGCGGCGACCTTCGGGATCCTGCTCGGTGCGCCGACGCTGCGCCTGCGCGGCGACTACCTGGCGATCGTGACGCTCGGCTTCGGTGAAATCGTCCGGATCTTCATGAACAACCTCGACCGTCCGGTGAACATCACCAACGGCCCGAAGGGGATCACGGGCATCGATCCGGTGCACGTCGGCGGCTTCAACCTGTCGCAGACGCACTCGCTGTTCGGGCTCCAGCTGCCGTCGGTGTACATGTACTACTACCTGTTCGTGCTGTGCTCGCTGCTGGTGATCTGGGTGTGTACGCGCCTGCAGCACTCGCGTATCGGCCGCGCATGGGCGGCGATCCGCGAAGACGAAATCGCGGCGAAGGCAATGGGCATCAACACCCGCAACGTGAAGCTGCTCGCATTCGCGATGGGCGCGTCGTTCGGCGGCCTGTCGGGCGCGATGTTCGGCTCGTTCCAGGGCTTCGTGTCGCCGGAATCGTTCACGTTCTGGGAATCGATCGTCGTGCTCGCGTGCGTGGTGCTCGGCGGCATGGGCCATATCCCGGGTGTGATCCTGGGCGCGGTGCTGCTCGCGATCTTCCCGGAATTCCTGCGCTCGACGATGAGCCCGCTGCAGCATGCGCTGTTCGGTCATGACATCGTCGATACGGAAGTGATCCGTCAGGCGCTGTACGGCCTCGCGATGGTGGTCATCATGCTGTACCGCTCGGAAGGCCTGTGGCCCGCGCCGAAGCATGAGGACAGGATCGCGAAACTGGCGAAGCGCGCCAGCAAGAAGCCGGTGCGCGCTTAACCTACGGACACAGGGGATATACACATGAGCGACAAGCAAATCCGACTGTCCGTCAAAGGCGTGAACAAGCGCTTCGGCGGCCTGCAGGCACTGTCCGACGTCGGCCTGCAGATCAAGGAAGGCGAGATCTACGGCCTGATCGGCCCGAACGGTGCCGGCAAGACGACGTTCTTCAACGTGATCACGGGCCTCTACACGCCGGACTCCGGCGAGTTCAAGCTCGACGGCACGGAATACAAGCCGACCGCGGTGCATCAGGTCGCGAAGACGGGCATCGCGCGCACGTTCCAGAACATCCGCCTGTTCGGCGGGATGACGGCCCTCGAGAACGTGATGGTGGGCCGCCACGTGCGCACCAAGCACGGGCTGCTCGGCGCGGTGTTCCAGACGCCGGCCGAACGCCAGGAAGAGCGCGAGATCAAGGAACGCGCGATCGAGCTGCTCGAATACGTCGGCGTGCTGCAGTACGCGGACTACACGTCGCGCAACCTGTCGTATGGCCACCAGCGCCGTCTCGAGATCGCGCGCGCGCTGGCCACCGACCCGAAGCTGCTCGCGCTCGACGAGCCGGCGGCCGGGATGAACGCGACCGAGAAGGTCGAACTCACGCGCCTGCTCGACAAGATCCGCTCGGACGGCCGCACGATTCTCCTGATCGAGCACGACGTGAAGCTCGTGATGGGGCTATGCAACCGGATGACGGTGCTCGATTACGGCAAGGTGATCGCCGAGGGTCTGCCGCAGGACGTGCAGAAGAATCCGAAGGTGATTGAGGCATATCTCGGCGCAGGGGTGCACTGATGGCAGCGGCAATGTTGAAAATCAAGGGCTTGCAGGTCAACTACGGCGGCATCCAGGCCGTCAAGGGCGTTGACATGGAAGTCCGTCAGGGCGAGCTCGTGACGCTGATCGGCGCGAACGGCGCGGGCAAGACCACGACGATGAAGGCGATCACCGGTCTCAAGGCGTATTCGGCAGGCGACATCGAGTACGACGGCAAGTCGATCAAGGGCATGCCGACCCACGAGCTGCTCAAGCGCGGCCTCGCGATGGTGCCGGAAGGCCGCGGGATCTTCGCGCGGATGTCGATCATCGAGAACATGCAGATGGGCGCATACCTGCGCAACGACGCCGAGCAGATCAAGAAGGACGTCGACCGGATGTTCGGCTTCTTCCCGCGCCTGAAGGAGCGTGCAACGCAGCTCGCGGGCACGCTGTCGGGCGGCGAGCAGCAGATGCTGGCGATGTCGCGCGCGATCCTCTCGAAGCCGAAGCTGCTGCTGCTCGACGAGCCGTCGATGGGCCTGTCGCCGATCATGGTCGAGAAGATCTTCGAAGTGGTGCGTGAAATCTCGAAGGAGGGCATCACGGTGCTGCTGGTCGAGCAGAATGCGCGCCTTGCGCTGCAGGCGGCCGACCGAGGCTACGTGATGGATTCGGGCACGGTCACGATGGAAGGCGATGCGAAGCAGATGCTCGACGATCCGAAGGTGCGTGCCGCGTACCTGGGCGAATGAGTGAGTGAATGAGCGGGCCCGGTGGCGCGCGACGGCAGGTGCCGGGCGCGTCTCACACGGGCTTTCGAAAGGCTGTCACGGGATGCCGTGACAGCCTTTTTTTTCGTGTCACGCGATTCGGGTCGAACTTGTGCGGGCGGACGCGACTCCATTCGACTGTTGCGCCGCGCATGCGGCGCGGGAACGATGGGGGCGGCCGCTCGTTGCCGGTCGCCAGCAAACCGACACACGGGCCGCGTAGCATCGGCGGCCGATCGGCACACGGAGAGCACGCATGAGTCTGGACTACGGTTTCGTGAAGGCGAAGGTGACATCGGTGGCGAAGCTGAAGGGCTCGCCGCACGGCAGCGAGATCCAGTATCACATCCACCTGACGCTCGCGTTGCCCGGAGGCAACTGGGATGTCGCGATCAACGTCGGCACCAGCGACGCGGACGACCTGCTGAACTACAAGCTCGTCTACGATTTCCACCACCCGATCACGCAGACGCTCGCGGCCGCGGCGGAAGGCTACACGGACCTGACGGGGCAGGCCGCGTTGCCCGCGCTCGACTACATGCGCAGCGACATCCTGAACGAAACGGGTGCGTGGCGCCCGAGCGCCGTGATGGACGGCACCGAGAATCAGGAGCCGATTCCGTCGCTGCTGCGGCTCGTGAATGCCGCGCAGTCGCAGGGGCTCGACGTCGTCGTGTTCGGCCGCTCGTATGCCGAAGGCAACGGCATCCACGACACGCACATGAACCAGGGTTCGACCGGCGCGAACTACCTGCACCGTGCGGGCGACGACCACAACGACCACAACGACATCTGGCAGGACGGCGCGCTGATCGTGCGCGTGAGCGACACGCAGTGGGCCGCGTATTTCGCCGCGTTCGAGCAGCAGGCCGTGCCGACCGACGCGCTCGGCAATCCGCTGCCGGGCGCGGGGCCGATCACGCGCTGAGCGGGCTTGCTGCCGGCCTTTGCTTCATGCGGCCGGCAGCGTCTTGCCGAACGAGATGCGTTCCTCGACGCGATAGCCGAGTGCCGCGTAGAAGCGGCACGCGTCGTCGTTGCCGGGCAGCACCTGCAGGTTGATCTTCGGGCAGCCGCGCGCGGCGAGCGCGCGTTCCGCATGCGCGATCAGTGCGCGGCCGATGCCGAGCCGCCGCGCGTCGTTCGATACGCCGAACGAGTAGAGCCAGCCGCGATGCCCGTCGAAACCCGCCATCAGCGTGCCGACCACGCGCGCGCCGCTGGTCGCGACGAAGAACAGTTCCGGCTGCGTCGCGAGCTTCAGCTCGATCGATCGCAGCGGATCGCGGTGCGGTGGTGCGTCCGCGTCTTCGTACTGCGGGAACGCGTCACGCCATACCGCGAGCACGGCATCGGTGTCGGCGCGTTCGAACGGGCGGATTGCGACAGCATCGGCGGCGGCATCCATCGCGGCGGTCTCCTTAGAGCGTGTCGAGAACCGACCGCAGCATCGCCATCATCTGGTCGATTTCCTCGGTCGTCACGTTCAGTGCGGGCATGAAGCGCAGCAGGTTCGGCCGCGCGGCGTTCAACAGCAGGCCATCGGGCTGCATGTCGCGCGCCTTCTCGACGATCTGCGGGCCGATGTCCTTGCCGAGCAGCAGCGCGCGCAGCAGGCCTTCGCCGCGTTCGCCTTCGAAGCCGCGCTCTTCCGACAACTCGAGCAGCTTGCGCTTCAGGTATTCGCTGCGCTCACGCACGCCTTCGAGGAAGCCCGGCGCGACGAGCTGCGAGATCACCGAATAGCCGACTGCCGTCATCAGCGGGTTGCCGTTGTACGTGCCGCCCTGGTCGCCGGCCTCGAATACCGCAAACTCGGCCTTCGACAGCAGCGCGCCGAGCGGGGCACCGCCGCCGATACCCTTCGCGAGCGTCATGACGTCCGGCTCGATGCCGGACAGTTCGTACGCGAACAGCGTGCCCGCGCGGCCGCAGCCGCTTTGCACTTCGTCGACGATCAGCAGCAGGTTGTGCTGCTTCGTCAGCGCGCGCAGCGCCTGCATGAATTCACGCGTGGCCGGAATCACGCCGCCTTCGCCCTGGATCGGCTCGAGCATCACCGCGACGGTCTTGTCGGTGATCAGCTTCTCGACCGAGTTGATGTCGTTCAGCTCGGCTTTCGGGAAGCCCGGCACCTGCGGTGCGTAGATCGTGTCCCAGCCCGGCTTGCCGCTGGCCGACATCGTCGCGAGCGTGCGGCCGTGGAAGCTGTGGTCGAACGTGATGATCTCGTACGCGCCGTTCTTGAACTTGCGGCCCCACTTGCGTGCGAGCTTGATTGCGCCTTCGTTCGCTTCCGCGCCGCTGTTCGTGAAGAACACCTTGTCGAACACGCTGTGCTGCGTGAGCAGGCCCGCGAGCTTCGCCATCGGTTCGTTGTAGAACGCGGGCGACGGGTTCAGCAGCTTTTCCGCCTGCGTCTTCAGCGCTTCGACGATGCCTTCGTTGCAATGGCCGAGACTGTTGACGGCCCAGCCCTGGATGAAGTCCAGATAGCGCTTGCCGGTGTGATCGTAGAGCCACGAACCCTTGCCGTGCGTAAACACGATGTCGGGGCGGTTCGTGATGTACATCAGCGAGTCGATCGGATAATCGTTCAGGGGCATGGCAGCAGACTCCAGCGGACGTTGAAAGGGAAACAGGCAATAAAAAAGCCACGGAAGGCCGTGGCTGGTGGGTCGAACAGCTTGTGCGTAACCGGTGAAGCAGTGTGGGGTTACGCGCGAGTCCGTGACGAGCCTGCGGCATCCGGGCGGAGCGGCGAGCGGCGACGTCGAAGGGCGGACAGGAAGCAGTTCATGTGCGCAAGCATAAGGCATCCCGCGCCTCACTGTAAACCGCCGCGATGCCACCGGTGTGACATCGCGGCGCGCAGTGCTGTACGCGGGTGCGCGGGCCTTAGACCGGATGTGCGAGATCGGCGGCGCTCGTGAACGAGTCCGCGTAGAACTCGTCGGCCGGCAGCGCGTGGTGCTGCGTGAAGTCGCGCTGCGCGGATTCGACCATCACCGGCGCGCCGCACGCGTACACCTGGTGGGCCGACAGATCGGGCAGGTCCTCGATCACCGCGCGATGGACGAAGCCCGTGCGGCCCGTCCACTGATCGCCGGCGTCCGGCTCGGAGAGCACCGGCACGTACTTGAAGTTCGGGATCTCGCGTGCCCACTGCTCGGCGAGCTCGCCGAGGTAGATGTCCTTCTTGCGGCGCGCACCCCAGTAGAGCGTCATCGGGCGCGTGATGCCCGTGTGCTTCACGTGCTCGATGATCGCCTTGATCGGCGCGAAGCCCGTGCCCGATGCGAGCAGCACGATCGGCTTGTCGGAATCTTCACGCAGGAAGAACGTGCCGAGCGGGCCTTCGAAGCGCAGGATGTCGCGCTCCTTCATCGCGCCGAACACGTGATCGGTGAACTTGCCGCCCGGCATGTGACGGATGTGCAGCTCGACCGGGCCTTCCTCGTGCGGCGCGTTCGCCATCGAGTAGCTGCGGCGCGAGCCGTCCTTCAGGATGAACTCGACGTACTGGCCTGCGAGATACTGCAGGCGTTCGTTGGCAGGCAACTGCAGCTTCACGACCATCACGTCGTCGGCCTTGCGTTCGAGCGCGGCGATCCGGCACGGCAGCTTCTTGACCTGCACGCCGTCGACGCCGGCGATTTCGCGCACGTCGATTTCGAGATCGCACTGCGCCTTCGAGCAGCACAGCAGCGCGAGGCCGCGCGTGCGTTCGTCGTTGGACAGTGCCGACGCGGCGTGCGGGCCCTGTTCGATCTGGCCCGACACGATCTGGCCCTTGCAGGAGCCGCACGCGCCGTTCTTGCAGCCGTACGGCAGATGGACGTTCTGGCGCAGCGCAGCCGCCAGCACGGTTTCATCCGACTCGACCTGGAATTGCCGGCCGCTTTGCTTGAGAGTGACGTTGAATGCCATAGAACCAAACTAGAACAAAATGTGGGGACCGTGCATGTGGCGCACGGCAGCTACAATGCAAGCCCGTTGCGCGTCGCGCAACGGTGGCTACTGAATTCGCAACCAACATGATCGCGACTCGAATCCTGCGCCGGCCGCGCGCACTGATCGTCGGCTGCGGCGACGTCGGCATGCGCTGCGTCGCGCAATGGCGCGACACGCACCGCAACCTGCGGATCTTCGCGCTGACGAGCCACCCGGCCCGCCGCGACGAACTGCGCGCCGCGGGCGCGACACCGATCGTCGGCGACCTCGATCGCCGGGCGACGCTCGGCCGCCTCGCGGGTCTGGCCCGCACGATCCTGCATCTCGCGCCGCCGCAGTCCGATGGCCGCGACGACCGGCGCACGCGTGCGCTGATCGCCGCAACGACCGTGCCTGCACGACGGCCTCCCGTGCCGCCGGCACCGGCGGTCGGCCGGCTCCGAACGTTGCGCACCGCTGCCCGACAGGCCGGCGCGCCCGTTCGGGCAGCGCGTATTGTACCCGACGGCCTTCGTGCGCCGAGGCTCGTCTACGCCAGTACGACGGGCGTTTACGGCGACTGCGGCGGCGCACGCATCGACGAAACGCACCCGCTGCGCCCCGCGAATCCGCGCGCGTTCCGGCGCGTGTCGGCCGAGCGGCAACTGCGTGCGGCGACGGTGCGCGGCGTGCTGTCCGCGCGCATCGTGCGCATTCCGGGCATCTACGCGGCGAACCGTCTGCCGGTCGCGCGGCTCGAGCGCGGCACGCCGGCGCTCGAACCGGCCGATGACGTCTACACGAACCACATCCACGCGGACGATCTCGCGGCGATCCTGCGCCGTGCGGCCGAACGCGGCAAGCCGGCGCGCGCCGTGCACGCGTCGGACGACAGCGAACTGCGGATGGGGGAGTATTTCGACCGGGTCGCGCAGGTGCTCGGCCTGCCGAAGCCGCCACGCGTCAGCCGCGCGGACGCCGAGCGTCAACTCGAACCGACGCTGCTGTCGTTCATGCGCGAGTCGCGGCGCCTGTCCAACGCACGGCTCAAGGCCGAATTGTGCGTGACGTTGCGCTATCCGACCGTAGACGATTTCCTTCAAACGCTCGCGCCGGGCAGCGCGTCAGGTGAGCGCCGGTAACGCCTCGATCAGCAGGAAGCACAGCAGCGCGCCGATCAGCGCGCCAATCAGGTTCGGATGATATTTGTGCTTCATGTGCATCGCGCCCAGCAGCCCGCCGATCACGATGACGCCGATGACCGCGAACGCGATCATCACGTACGACAGTTCGAAAGTATGGTTGATGTTCATGATGTCTCCCCCTGCATCGCTGCTCGTACAGCTTGTGATTTCAGTATAGCGGGGGAACATGTGGCCGAGACGCGGCCGGACGTCGAACGGTCGTGCGGATTTTCCCTTACAGGGTTTTGACCGGATTGCGTAATGCTGAAAGGTCGGCGTCATCTAGCCAGCGCCACGCACCCGGTGCGAGATCGTCCGGCAGCGTGAAGCCGCCGATGCTTTCGCGATGCAGCGCTTCGACGCGATTGCTCGCCGCCGCGACCATGCGCTTGACCTGGTGATACTTGCCTTCGAGGACGGTCAGCGCGAGCGCGTGCGTATCGCGCGCGTCGGCTGCGACCGCCGCGATCGGCTTCGGCTCGCCGTGAAGCTGCACGCCGGTGCGCAGCACGTTCAGCTGCGTGTCGTCGAGCGGGTGGCGCACGGTCGCCACGTAGGTCTTCGGCACCTTGCGCTTCGGCGACGTGTACGCGTGCACGAACTGGCCGTCGTCGGACAGTAGCAGCAGGCCCGTCGTGTCCTGGTCGAGACGTCCGACGCACTGCACGCCACGTGCGACGAGCGGCGCGGGCAGCAGGCTGAACACGCTCGCGTGGTGTTGCGGATCGCGCGAACACTCGTAGCCGGCCGGCTTGTTGAGCGCGAGATACGCGTGCGCGTGGAACGGCCACGCCGTACCGTCGACCGAGAACACGAGGCCGTCGGTATCGAATGCGGCGTCGGGGTCGGTCGCGCTGGCGCCCGCCACGGTGACGCGGCCCGCTTCGATCAGGCCGCGGCACTGGCGGCGCGAGCCGAAGCCCTGGGTGTAGAGAATGCTTTCGAGGTCCATAGCGCGCGCATTCTATCAAGCGGCGGCGCGCGACCGGCATGAACGCGCATGCGCTGGTAAGCTGCCGGTACGCCGCGCGGGGCGCGGCGCCCGTTCATTCTTCACGGAAAGTCCATGCCTTTTGCTTCGTTCCCGTTCGGCCGCAAGGCTGCCGCCTTCATCCTTGCCGCGACCGTTTCGTCGGCCGCGTTCGCGCACGCGCACCTCGCGAAGAGCGACCCGGCGGCGGGCGCGGCGCTGGACGCCGCACCGGCCGCCGTCACGATCGACTTCACCGAGCCGCTGGAGCCGGCGTTCAGCTCGATCGTCGTCGTCGACGGCAACGGCAAGACGGTGTCGGACGGCCGTGCGCGCGTCGACGCGTCGAACCGCAAGCGGATGACGGTGCCGCTCACGGCGGTCGGCTCCGGCGCCTATACGGTGAAATGGGTGGCCGTCGCGACCGACGGGCACCGCACGCAGGGCGCGTACGGTTTCGGCGTGAAGTGACGCAACGGCGGCGGCAGGCCCGTGCCAGGGCTGCCGCCGCCCTTATCCGACTGGGAGTCCCGCATGAATCCGACGACGCTCGACGCACTCGCCGATTTCCCCCGTCTGCTCGAAGCCCATTTCGCGGCCGTCCCCGACGGCTACGCGCGCTGGACGCCCGACGACTGGGCCGGGATCCCGAGCGAGCATTTTTCGCCGCTCGGGCAGCTCTGCCACGTGCGCGATATCGAGATCGACGGCTATCACGTGCGGCTGCGGCGGATGCTCGACGAGGACCGGCCGCTGCTCGTGTCGATCGATGGCGACGCGCTCGCGATCGAGCGCCGCTACAACGACGCGTATGCGTCCGACGTGCTCGCGGCGATCCGCGAAGCGCGGCGCGAGACGCTGGATCTCGTGTCGCGCCTCACGCCCGAGCAGTTCGCGCGCACCGGCGAGTTCGACGGCTACGGCTCGCTGACCGTGCGCGGGCTCGTTCACTACCTGTGCAGCCACGACCAGCAGCATCTGGCCGGCATGCAGTGGCTGCTCGGCAAGATCGACGCGGCGCTGTACGCGCGCTGAGCCGGCCGGCATTCGCGGAATCGAGCGCAGATTCCGGCGCGGTTGTCGGTGCGGCAGGTGGCACTGCATGGCCGCGATTGGATCGTTTTTCTGGATAATCCATCCAGCCGCGGCCGGCTGACCGGCGCGTCGCGCGTGCCTACACTCCAAGCTTCGTTCAACGAGAAAAGGAGTCAACCGTGGCAACTCATACGCTCGCAGACAAGGTCGTTCTGATCGCAGGCGGCGCAAAGAATCTCGGTGGCTTGATCGCGCGGGATCTGGCGAGCCACGGCGCGAAGGCGGTGGCGATTCATTACAACAGCGCCGCTTCGCAGGCACAGGCCGAGGAGACGGCCGCCGCGGTGCGCGCGGCTGGCGCTCAAGCCGCCACGTTCCAAGGCGACCTGACGACGGCCGCTGCGGTCGAGAAGCTGTTCGACGACGCGAAGCAGCGCTTCGGCAAGATCGACATCGCGATCAACACGGTCGGCAAGGTGCTGAAGAAGCCGTTCACCGAGATCAGCGAGGCCGAGTACGACGAGATGTTCGCGGTCAACAGCAAGTCGGCGTTCTTCTTCATCAAGGAAGCGGGGCGGCACCTCGAGGATCACGGCAAGCTCGTCACGCTCGTGACGTCGCTGCTCGGCGCGTTCACGCCGTTCTATGCGGCGTACGAAGGGTCGAAGGCGCCGGTCGAGCATTTCACGCGCGCAGCGTCGAAGGAGTACGGCGCGCGCGGGATCTCGGTGACGGCCGTCGGACCGGGCCCGATGGACACGCCGTTCTTCTACCCGGCCGAGGGCGCCGATGCGGTCGCGTATCACAAGACGGCGGCCGCGCTGTCGCCGTTCAGCAAGACGGGCCTCACCGACATCGAGGACGTCGTGCCGTTCATTCGCCATCTCGTCACCGACGGCTGGTGGATCACGGGCCAGACGATCCTGATCAACGGCGGCTATACGACCAAGTAACCGACCCGGCAACGGGCCGCGCAGCGCACCGCAATGGCGCGTTTGCGTGGACAATGGACGGGCGCGCGGCCTCGCGGCTGCGCGCCCGTTTTTTCTGGGCCGCCGGATCTTGCCGCGACGCGCGACGGCCGGCGGCGACGATCGTCCGAACTTACGTTCCCCGCCGATGGACAAGCTGGATCAGGTCAGAATCTTCCTGCAGGTGGCCGAGATGGGCAGCTTCATCAAGGCCGCGCATGCGCTCGACGTGCCGCGCGCGACCGTGTCGGCGGCCGTCCAGCAGCTCGAGACGGGGCTCGGCACGCGCCTCCTGCATCGCACCACGCGCCAGGTGCAGCTGACCGCCGACGGTACGCTGCTGCTCGAACGCGGCCGGCGGCTGCTCGCGGAGGCCGACGAGCTCGACCGCCTGTTCCGCCGCCGCGACCGCGACGTGATCGGCCGGCTGAACGTCGACGTGCCGAGCCGGATTGCGCGCCGCATGGTGGCGCCCGCGCTGCCATCGCTGTTCAGCCGTTACCCGAAGCTGCAACTGTCGCTCGGCTCGACGGATCGTTCGATCGACCTGGTCCAGGAGGGCGTCGACTGTGCGATCCGCGTCGGGCGGCTCGCGGACAGCAGCCTCGTCGTGCGGCCGCTCGGGCAGTTCACGCTGATCAACTGCGCGAGCCCCGACTATCTGCGCGAATGCGGTGTGCCCGAGCATCCGGATGCGCTCGCGCACGGACACTGGGCGATCGGCTATGCGTCGCCGACGACCGGGCGCGAGCTCGACTGGGAATACTGCACGGACGGCCAGCGGCACACGCTCGCGCTGCCGAGCCGCGTGATCGTCAACAACGCCGAAACCTATATCGCCAGCTGCATCGCGGGGATGGGGCTGATCCAGATTCCGCGCTTCGACGTCGCGCATCTGCTCGACAGCGGCGCACTCGTCGACGTGATGCCCGGCCACCGCGCCGCGCCGATGGACGTGTCGGCCGTGTATCCGCACCGGCGCCATCGTTCGCGCCGGCTCAACGCGTTCATCGAGTGGTTCGGAGAACTGATGGCGAGCGCGCTGACGGCGGGCGGGGACGGGGACTGACCGGCACGGCCGGTTTGCGTCATGTGCCGTCGTGCCTGTTTCAGCCGGGCGGCACCGCGAACTGCCGGCTGCGCCCGGTTTCCCGCACCGCATCGATCAGCGCTGCGCCGGCGCCATCCGGTTTTGCCGCGAACGCGTAGAAGCGCGCGGCCGGTAGCGCGGGCAGACCGTCCTGCGGCCCGCATTCGCGCAGGCCGTCGCGCAATTGGCTGCGCGCCAGCGCGGTGACCGCGAAGCCCGCGAGCGCGGCCGACACGCAGCCGGCCATGCTGCTGCTCTCGAACTGCACGCGGAACGGCCGCAGCGCGGCGGCGAGTGCCGCGACGGCGGCTTCCCGATAGACGCACGGCTGCGGAAACAGCGCGAGCGGCACGTCGCCACCCGCGTCGAGCGTGCGATCCGACGCGAACGCCCATACGAGCGGTTCTTCCCACAGCAGTTCGCCCGGCGTGTCGACCTGCCGGCACTGCTTGCCGAAGACGACGTCGAGCCGGCCGAGCGTCTGCTCGCGCAGCAGCGACGCGGTGATGCCGACCTTCAGCTCGATCGACGTGCGCGGGTGGCGGTCGCGAAACGTGCGCAGCACATGCGGCAGCCACGCGCCCGCGAAATCTTCCGACGCGCCGACCCGCAGCGGCCCGTGCGCCGGCGCGCCGCGCAGCCTCGCGCGCACTTCGCGCTCCATGTCGACGATGTTGCGCGCGTACGCGTACAGCGTGTCGCCGGCCGGCGTGAGCGCGATGCGGCGGGTCGTGCGCGCGAGCAGCACCGTGCCGGCGGCCTGCTCGAGCCGCTTGATGTGGCCGCTGACGGCGGACGGCGTCAGCGCGAGCCGTTCCGCGGCCGGCGCGAACCCGCGGCTGTCGACGACTTCGAGGAAGGTACGCAGCAGCGTGATGTCGAGCGAGGTCGACGCGGGATCGGTCAGCGGTTCCATGGGTCAATTCAACGCGATACTCGAAGAATGAACGATGATACTCCGTGAATCGTGATGAACAGCCGGCCTACCATCGTGCACTCGGATCGACCCAACGGAGTGCACGATGACGACCTATGCGCATGCGACGACCGCGTCGCTCGACATTGCCTATCTCGAATGGAACCCGCGCGGCGAGCGCGTGGCCGTGCTGCTGCATGGCTGGCCGGACAGCCCGGTCGGTTGGAGCGCGGTGGCGGCGGCGCTCGCCGCGCGCGGCTACCGCGTGCTCGCGCCCGCGCTGCGCGGATTTGCGCCGACCCGCTTTCGCGACGCATCCGTGCCGCGCAGCGGCCAGCTCGCGGCGCTCGGGCGCGACCTGCTCGACTTCATCGATGTGCTTCGCATCGAGCGGCCCGTGCTGGTCGGGCACGACTGGGGCGCGCGGGCGGCGGCGAACGCGTGCGGGTTGCGCGACGACGCCGCAACGCATCTCGTGATGCTGTCGGTCGGGTACGGCACCAACGATCCCGGGCAGCCGCTGTCGCTGCAACAGGCGCGCAACTACTGGTATCACTGGTTCATGGCGACGCCGCGCGGCGAACAGGCGTTGCGCGACGATCGCCGCGCGTTTGCCCGCTTGATGTGGGACACGTGGTCGCCGCCGGGCTGGTATCGCGACAGCGACTTCGACGCGGCCGCCGCTGCGTTCGACGGGCCCGACTGGATCGACGTCGTATTGCATTCGTATCGGCATCGGTGGGGATTCGTGCCGGGCACGCCGGCCTATGCCGACGACGATGCGCGTCTGAATCCCGCGCCGGTGCTGGCGCTGCCGACGCTCGTGCTGCACGGCGGCGCGGACACCTGCAATCATCCGGACAGCTCGGCCGGGCGCGAACGGTTCTTTGCGGGGCGCTACGCGCGGCAGGTGCTGGACGGCGTCGGCCACTTTCCGCAGCGCGAGGCGCCGGCGGCGGTGGCCGACGCGATCCTCGGGTTCTGCGAGCAAGCTTGATGCGCGCCGGCGTGTCCGGCGCGCGGCGGATCAGCCGCCGACGCGGGCCGCGAGCAGGTCGGCGAGGCCGATGTTCCTGAACATCTCGCGGCGGATGCGGTCGCCGACGCGGAACACTTCCTCCGCGCCGTCTTGCGACGGATCGACGAACACGCGGTACGGGCGCTTCCCGGCTGGCGCGGCGACGATGTCGGCAATCGCCGTCGCGACCGTGCCCGCATCGGCGTCCGCCGGTTCGAGCGCGGCGAGGCCCTGCAGCGCCTGCTCGGCGACGCCCGCATAGGGGCCGTCGTCATAGGCGGCCTGAACGGTCGCGTCGGCCGGCTTGCCTGCGTGGGCGAAGTGATTCGTGCCCTGGGTGAAGGCGCCCGGCACGACGATCGACGTCTCGATGCCCCAGCGGGCGAGTTCGGCCGCATAGGACACCGCCAGCGAATCCATCGCGGCCTTCGCGGCGAAGTAGGGGGCGAGGAACGGCGGCGTACCGCCACGCGCGGACGACGACGACACCCAGACGAGCAGGCCGCGGCCCTGGCGGCGCAGGTGCGGCAGCGCGGCGCGGTTGACGCGCTGGGTCGACACGACGTTGATGTCGTAGAGCTGGGCGATCTGCTCGGGCGTGAACGCTTCGGCCGGACCGAACACCATGTGGCCGGCATTGTGGACGATGACGTCGAGGCGGCCGTTGTCCGCGATCACGCGATCGATGGCGGCACCGACGGACGCGTCGTCGCCGACGTCGAGCTCGACGGTGCGCAGGTCGACGCCGTGTTCCTGCGCGTAGGCGGCGATGGCGGCGACGCGCGGCGCGTTGCGGCCGGTGCTTTCGCGCATCGACGCGTAGACGGTATGACCGGCGCGGGCGAGTGCCTGGGCGGTCAGCAGGCCGAAGCCGCTGGACGCGCCCGTGACGAGAATGATTTCCTTCATGATCGATCTCCGGCAAGAGGGGGCTCGGCAGGCGGCCGGTCAGTCAACACATGCCGCCATTGGCGCGCAGGACCTGACCGTTGATCCACGCGCCGTCGGGGCCGGCGAGGAATGCGACGACGCTGGCGATGTCGGCGGGCTGGCCGAGCCGCTCCAGCGGATTCATCTTCGCCATCCGGTCGACGAGTTCGGCGCTCTTGCCGTGCAGGAACAGCTCGGTCGCGACCGGCCCCGGCGCGACCGCGTTCACGCTGATGCCGCGGCCGCGCATCTCCTGCGCGAGCACCTGCGTCATGCCTTCGACGGCCGCCTTGGTCGCGATGTACACGCCGTAGGTCGGCAGGCGCATGCCGATCACGCTCGAGGTCAGGTTGACGATGCGGCCGCCGTCGCGCACGCGCTTTGCCGCCTCGCGGCTGACGTTGAACGCTCCCTTCAGGTTGATCGCGACGGTCTGGTCGAACGCTGCGTCGTCGAACTCGGCGAGCGGCGCGAGCTTCATCACGCCCGCGCTGTTGACGACCACGTCGATCCGGCCGAATGCCTGCTCGGCCGCGTCGAACAGGGCAGCCACTGCCGCCGGATCGGCGACGTCCGCCTGCACCGCGACGGCCGTGCCGCCGTCGGCGACGATCGCGTCGACCACTTCCCGGGCCGGGCCGGCGCTACCGGCATAGTTCACGACGACCCTGAAACCGTCGCGGGCGAGACGGCGGGCGATTTCCGCGCCGATGCCGCGCGACGAGCCCGTGACGAGGGCGACCTGTTCCGATGTGCTCATGTCCTGCTCCTTGCTTCGTGAGTGCCGTGCGATCCGGCGACAGGACAAATGTAGGCTTCTTCGATTAATAAAAATAATGAATAATGATCAGATCAAGAATGACGAAAAGTATGTCTCATGACATTCGACAGCAGGCTCCTGAGCGGTATCGGCGTGCTCTCTGCGGTGATCGAGGCCGGCACCTTCGCGCGTGCCGGCGAGGCGATGGGGTTGACGCAGCCGGCGGTGAGCCGTGCCGTCGCCCGGTTGGAAGAGCGCGTCGGCATCCGGATCTTCAACCGCACGGCGCGCGCGATCACGCTGACCGACGAAGGGCGGCGCTTCTATGAGGCGGTCGCGCCGCTGCTGGCCGGCATCGAGGACGCGGCGATCGACGCCGGCCAGTCGAAGGCGCGTGTCAGGGGGCGCCTGCGCGTCAACGTCGACGCGACCTTCGGTCACTACGTGCTGGCGCCGAAGTTGGCGGAGTTTCTCGAGCGCTTTCCCGACCTGTCCGTCGAGATCAGCGTGCGCGACCGGATGGGCGACCTTGTCGCCGACGGGTTCGACGTGGCGGTGCGGTTCGGTATTCCGGAGCCGTCGTCATACCGTGCGCGGTTGCTGCTGGAAACGCGCGTGCTTACCTGTGCGTCGGCGGCCTATGTCTCGCGTCATGGCGAACCGCGGCACCCGCGGGATCTCGCGGATGGGCATCGTTGCGTGCTGATCCGCGATCCGGTGACGGGGCGGCCGTTCGAATGGGAATTCCATCGCGGCAAGGAGGTGGTGCCGTTCGATGCCGCCGGCCGGCTGACGGTCAACGATACGGGCATGCTGCTCGGCGCGTGCCTGGGCGGCGCGGGGGTCGCGCAGCTGCTGGAACTCTATGCGCGCGACATCCTCGCCGACGGGCGGCTGGTGCTGCTGTTGCCGGACTGGGCCGACGAGACGTTTCCGCTCTACGCGTATCACCACGCGTCCAGTCTCGTTTCGGCGAAGGTGCGCGTGTTTCTCGACTTCGTTCGGGCGTTGATGGCCTGAACTGGCGTGGCGACGGTGGCCGTCCCGTCCATTCATTCGGTGCGATGCGGAATGCTGTCCGGGAACGGGTAGGGCGCGTGCGGGCCCGGCCAGTCCGGCACCGGCGGCGCGGTCAGGACGTCGCATCCTGCCAGCATGAGCGACAGCGCCACCGCGAGCGCGCGGCAGAGCGGAGATGAAATCGTGCGCATGGACATGGCGTGCCTCCGTGTCGCGCATCCTCATGATGCTTGGACTGTTGCGCGGGGGCTCGCGTTGCGGCGCGGGCGGCAAAAACAAAAAACCCGCGAAGCGGCGAGCTTGCGCGGGTTTCGGGAGGCGCAGCGCATCACGCTGCGAGAATGCTGGTGCCCAGGGCCGGAATCGAACCGGCACGCCTTGCGGCGGGGGATTTTGAGTCCCCTGCGTCTACCAATTTCACCACCTGGGCTTGATCCTGGCCGCGCATGCGATGGTGCGCGGCGAAACGCGGATTATGTCTGAAATCCCGACGCCGGGCAAGCTGCCCGGGTGCCAGATGCGTACGTCACTGGCTCAGGTAGACGAACCGGCCCTGTTTGACGATCCCCATCACGCTCGCGCGCTGATCGAGCCCCACATGATCCTTGTCGCTCGTGTTGACGACGCCGTTCGGCACGACGAGCTCGTGCGCGCGTTCCAGCTCGCGTCGCAGCGCCGCGCGGAACGCGGGCGTACCGGGCTGGGCGGCCTTCAGCGCGCGGCCGACCGCGTCGACGAGGCGCGGGTAGACGCCCGCCGCGTCGCCCGCGAACTGCGTGACGGTGCCGGCGCCGTATTTCGCCTCGTATGCGTCGACGAACGCGAGCGCGGCCTTGCGGGCCGGATGATCGGCCGGCAGCGTGCGCGCGACGACCACCGGCTGGGTCGGGAACAGCGTCCCGTCGACGTCCTTGCCACCAAGCTTGATGAATTCCGGCGTCGCGATCCCGTGCGTCTGATAGATCGGGCCCTTGTAGCCGCGTTCGATCAGCGTGCGCTGCGGCAGCACGGCCGGCGTGCCCGAGCCCGCGATCAGGATCGCGTCGGGCTTCGCGGCGATCAGCTTCAGCGCCTGGCCCGTGACGCTCGCATCGGTGCGGTTGAAGCGCTCGGTCGCGACGACGCGGATCTTGCGCAGGTCAGCAAAGCGCGTGAATTCGTTCAGCCAGCTGTCGCCATAGCTGTCCGCGAAGCCGATGAAGCCGACCGTCTTCACGCCGTGGTTCGCCATGTAGCGCGTCATCACGTCGGCCATCGCGCGGTCGCTCTGCGCCATCTTGAACGCCCAGGTCCGCGCGCCTTCCTGCGGCTCGACGATCGCGCCGGAACCGACCAGCGTGATCATCGGCGTCTGCCCGGTGGCCACCGCATCGAGCGCCGCGAGCGCGGCCGGCGTGATGTTCGGGCCGACCACGACGTCGACGTGATCCTCGTCCACCAGCTTGCGGATGTTGCGCACGGCCGCGCCGGGATCGGACGCATCGTCGAGCACCGTCACCTGCACGGGCTGCCCGGCGATCGTCTTCGGCCACATCAGGATCGCATTCTTGCTCGTGATGCCGATCGCGGCGGCCGGGCCGGTCGACGACAGGTCGACGCCGACCTTCAGGTCGGCCTGCGCGGCCACGCAGGCGAGCGCGAGGGCGGCGCCGGCGGCGTAGCGCAGCAGCGCGGGAAGTCGCGGCAGGGCGGGAAGCGTCATGCGGAGTTCTCCGTCGGACAGCAAAAAGGGGCGCGATGTGCGCCCCCGTGTTTATACACGCCGCTCAGAGTTCGTACGATTCGGATTCGCCCTTGAGCGCCTGTTCGATCAGCTTGCGGTTCAGCGTCGGCGACAGCAGTTCGACGAGCGTATACACATAGCTGCGCAGGTAGGCGCCCTGCTTGAGCGCGACGCGCGTCACGTTGCTGCCGAACAGGTGGCCGACCGGGATCGACCGCAGGTTGCGGTCGCGCTCCGGGTTGAACGCGATGTCGGCCATGATGCCGACGCCGAGGCCGAGTTCGACGTAGGTCTTGATCACGTCGGCGTCGATCGCCTCGAGCACGATGTCCGGCGACAGCCCGCGCAGCGCGAACGCATGGTTGATCTTCTTGCGGCCCGCGAACGCGCCTTCGTACGTGATCAGCGGGTACTGCGCGAGATCGTCGAGCGTGACCGGCTTGCGTTCGAGCAGCGGATGGTCGGCCGGCACGACGGCCGCGTGGTGCCACTGGAAGCAGGGCAGCGACACGAGCTCCTTGTAGTCGGAAATCGCCTCGGTCGCGATCGCGAGATCGGCCTGGTCGTGGATCACCATCTCGGCGACCTGCGTCGGGCTGCCCTGCAGGATCGACAGGTGCACCTTCGGGAAGCGCTTCTTGAATTCGGCGATCGCGGCCGGCAGCGAGTAGCGGGCCTGCGTGTGGGTCGCGGCGATGGTCAGGTTGCCCTGATCCTGGGCCGCATAATCTTTCCCGACCCTTTTGAGGCTCTCAACCTCCTGGAGAATCCGCTCGACCGACGCGAGGATGATCCTGCCCGGCTCGGTGAGCGACCGCACGCGCTTGCCGTGCCGCGTGAAGATCTCCACGCCCAGCTCGTCCTCGAGCTCGATGATCGCCTTCGATACCCCCGGTTGCGACGTGTAGAGCGCCTTGGCGGCCTCGGTGAGATTGAAATTCTGCCGGACGGCTTCGCGCACGAAGCGAAATTGGTGCAGGTTCATTTATAACCCTTCCGCATATCAACAGAATTTTTTAGTCGTTTGAAATATAAGGCGAGTTTATTACGATTCACCGGAGTTTTTCAAATATGGATATCTGTTTTCGTCATTAGCAATCCACCCGGCAGCGGATGGCGGTGGTGACGGCGGAACGGAGATTCGGGCGCGACGTGGCTAGGACGTCGCGCGGTCACCACGAAAACCCTGGGGTCCCCGAATGTATCAGTACGACCAATACGACCAGACGATCGTCGACGAGCGTGTCGCGCAGTACCGCGATCAGGTGCGCCGCCGGCTGTCGGGCGAGTTGAGCGAAGACGAGTTCCGTCCGCTGCGCTTGCAGAACGGCCTGTACATGCAGCGCCACGCGTACATGCACCGCATCGCGATTCCGTACGGCAACCTGCGCAGCGACCAGCTCCGGATGCTGGCGCGCATCGCCCGCGAACACGACCGCGGCTACGGTCACTTCTCGACCCGCTCGAACATCCAGTTCAACTGGGTCGAGCTGGAAGACACGCCCGAAATCCTCGCGAAGCTCGCGTCGGTGCAGATGCACGCGATCCAGACGTCGGGCAACTGCATCCGCAACATCACGGCCGACCAGTTCGCCGGCGTCGCGCAGGACGAAGAGATCGATCCGCGTCCGTGGTCGGAAATCCTGCGCCAGTGGTCGACGTTCCACCCCGAATACCTGTGGCTGCCGCGCAAGTTCAAGATCGCGGTGTCGGGCTCGAAGGACGACCGCGCGGCCGTGCAGATCCACGACCTCGGCGTGTACCTGAAGAAGAACGCGCAGGGCGAAGTGGTCGCGAGCATCCTCGCGGGCGGCGGCCTCGGCCGGACGCCGATCATCGGTGCGGTGATCAAGGAAGACCTGCCGTGGCAGCACCTGCTGACCTACTGCGAAGCCGTGCTGCGCGTATACAACCGTTACGGCCGCCGCGACAACCTGTACAAGGCGCGCATCAAGATCCTCGTGAAGGCGCTGTCGCCCGCGAAGTTCGCGCAACAGGTCGAGGAAGAATGGCAGCACCTGAAGGACGGCCCGTCGACGCTCACGCAGGCGGAAGTCGATCGCGTGTCGCAGTACTTCCAGCCGCCCGCCTACGAGAAGCTGGCCGACACCGACGCATCGTTCGAACAGCACCTGCTCGAGAACAAGGCGTTCGCGCGCTGGGTCGAGCGTAACGTCGCGCCGCACAAGGTGGCCGGCTACGCGGCCGTCACGCTGTCGCTGAAGGATCATCGCGCGGCGCCGGGCGATGCGACCGACAAGCAGATGGAACAGGTGGCCGACTGGGCCGACGCGTACTCGTTCGGCGAACTGCGCGTGTCGCACGAGCAGAACCTGATCCTCGCGAACGTGAAGAAGCACGACCTGTTCGCGGTGTGGGAAAAGGCGAAGGCCGCCGGTTTCGCGACGCCGAACATCGGCCTCCTGACCGACATCATCGCGTGCCCGGGCGGCGACTTCTGCTCGCTCGCGAACGCGAAGTCGATCCCGATCGCGCTGGGGATCCAGCAGCGCTTCGACGATCTCGACTATGTGTACGACCTCGGCGACCTGTCGCTGAACATTTCCGGTTGCATGAACTCGTGCGGTCACCACCACGTCGGCAACATCGGCATCCTCGGCGTCGACAAGGACGGCGCCGAGTGGTACCAGGTGTCGCTCGGCGGCGAGCAGGGCACGGGCCAGAACGGCGCGCGCCTCGGCCGCGTGATCGGGCCGTCGTTCTCCGCGGAAGAAGTGCCCGACGTGATCGCGAAGCTGATCGACACGTTCGTCGAATCGCGCATCGACGGCGAGCGTTTCGTCGACACGTACGACCGCATCGGCATCGCGCCGTTCAAGGAGCGCGTGTATGCGGCGCGCCAGGCAGTGAACGCGTAACCAACCGGGTAGAAGGAATTAGCAGATGGCTTCGATTATCAAGAACCGCGCAGTGACCGACGATGCATGGCAGGTCGTGCGCGCGGCGGAAGACGGTGCGCTGCCCGCGGTCGACGCGTTGCCGGCCGGCAAGGTGCTGGTGCCGTTCGCGTTGTGGCAGGCTGAGCGCGCAGCGCTCGTCGCCGCGAAGACGAAGGACGAGCTTGGCGTGTGGCTCGCGCCGGACAGCGAGCCGGCCGATCTCGTGGCCGATTTCGGCGCGATCTCGCTGGTCGCGGTCGATTTCCCGCGCTTCGCGGACGGCCGCGGCTACAGCATCGCGCGTCTGCTGCGCGAGCGCCACGGCTGGACGGGCGAGCTGCGCGCGATCGGCGACGTGCTGCGCGACCAGTTGCTGTACATGTCGCGCTGCGGCTTCGACGCATTCGCGGTGCGCGCCGACAAGGATATCCACGACGCGCTGAATGCGTTCACGGAATTCACGCAGCGTTACCAGGGCGCGTTCGACCAGCCCGAACCGCTGTTCCGCCGCCGCGCCGCGTCGGCAGGCGTAGCGACGCCTGAAGCAAAGGTGGGCGCATGAGCACCGTGACCGCCACCACGCTGACCCCGGAACTCGCCGCGAAGGTCGAGCGCCTCGACGCGCTGCTCGCGCAGATCGGTGCCCGCCACGACAAGGTGAAGTTCGCGAGCAGCCTCGCGGCGGAAGACATGCTGCTCACGCACGCGATCCTGTCAAAGGGCGTGTCGATCGGCATCTTCTCGCTGAATACGGGCCGCCTGCATGCGGAGACGCTCGGCATGATCGACCGTGTGCGCGAGCGCTACGGCTACGAGATCGAGCAGTTCCATCCGCAGCAGGACGCGGTCGACCAGTACGTTGCCGAGCACGGCCTGAACGCGTTCTACGAGAGCGTCGAGCTGCGCAAGTCGTGCTGCCACATCCGCAAGGTCGAGCCGCTGAACCGCGCGCTGTCGGACGTCGGCGCGTGGGTCACGGGCCAGCGCCGCGAACAGTCGGTCACGCGTGCCGAGCTGCACGAGGAAGAACAGGACGAAGCGCGCGGGATCGCGAAGTACAACCCGCTCGCCGACTGGACGGAAGCCGACGTATGGGCGTACCTCAAGGCGTTTGACGTGCCGGTGAATCCGCTGCATGCGCGCGGCTACCCGAGCATCGGCTGCGAGCCGTGTACGCGGGCGATTCGTCCCGGCGAGGACAGCCGCGCGGGCCGCTGGTGGTGGGAGTCGCGCGATACGAAGGAATGCGGCTTGCACATCACGACGATCACGCCGATTCCCGCGGAAGCCGTTGCCGGCGCCACGCACTGAAAGCCTGACAAGAAACTGAATCTTGCGCCGCCTGCGACAGCGGGCGGCACGAACCCAGAAGAGAAGGACTGAAATCATGAGCACGACGCTCGAGCAATCCGCCTTTGCCCCGCCCACCGGTGCCGACAACCGCATGGGCCACCTCGACTGGCTCGAAGCCGAGTCGATCCACATCCTGCGCGAACTGGTCGCCGAATGCAGCAAGCCGGCGCTGTTGTTCTCGGGCGGCAAGGATTCGGTCGTCGTGCTGCATCTGGCGCTGAAAGCGTTCGGCCTCGGCGCGAACCGCAAGACGACGCTGCCGTTCCCGCTCGTGCACATCGACACGGGCCACAACTACGAAGAAGTGATCGACTTCCGCGATCGCCGCGCGCAGGAGCTGGGCGCCGAGCTGGTCGTCGGGCACGTCGAGGATTCGATCAAGCGCGGCACGGTCGTGCTGCGCCGCGAAACCGATTCGCGCAATGCCGCGCAGGCCGTCACGCTGCTCGAGACGATCGAGCAGCACGGCTACACGGCGCTGATCGGCGGCGCGCGCCGCGACGAAGAGAAGGCGCGGGCGAAGGAACGCATCTTCTCGTTCCGCGACGAATTCGGCCAGTGGGATCCGAAGGCGCAGCGCCCGGAGCTGTGGAGTCTGTACAACGCCCGTCTGCACAAGGGCGAGCACCTGCGCGTGTTCCCGATCTCGAACTGGACCGAGCTCGACGTGTGGCAGTACATCGCGCGCGAAAACCTCGAACTGCCGTCGATCTATTACGCGCACGAGCGCGAGATCGTGCGCCGCAATGGGCTGCTCGTACCCGTCACGCCGCTCACGCCGATGCGTGACGGCGAGACGAGCGAGCTCGCGCAGGTGCGCTTCCGCACGGTCGGCGACATTTCCTGCACGTGCCCGGTCGAGAGCGACGCGGACGACGTCGAGAAGATCATCGCCGAGACGGCGGTGACCGAGATCACCGAGCGCGGCGCGACCCGGATGGACGACCAGGCATCCGAAGCCGCGATGGAACAGCGCAAGAAGCAAGGTTATTTCTGAAGCACACGAGGACATTCACATCATGAGCATCATCGAGAACAACGAAGACCTCGGCGTGCTGCGCTTCATTACCGCGGGCAGCGTCGACGATGGCAAGAGCACACTGATCGGCCGCCTGCTGTACGACAGCAAGGCCGTGCTGTCCGACCAGCTGTCCGCGCTGTCGCGTGCGAAGAACAAGCGTACGGTCGGCGACGAGCTCGACCTCGCGCTGCTGACCGACGGTCTCGAAGCCGAGCGCGAGCAGGGCATCACGATCGACGTCGCGTACCGCTACTTCGCGACCGCGAAGCGCAAGTTCATCATCGCTGATACGCCGGGCCACGAGCAGTACACGCGCAACATGGTGACGGGCGCATCGACCGCGCACGCGGCGATCATCCTGATCGACGCGACGCGCGTGACGATCGAGAACGGCGTAGCCGACCTGCTGCCGCAGACCAAGCGCCACAGCGCGATCGTCAAGCTGCTCGCGCTGCAGCACGTGATCGTCGCGATCAACAAGATGGACCTCGTCGACTACAGCGAAGCGCGCTTCAACGAGATCCGCGACGCGTACGTCACGCTGGCGAAGCAACTCGGCCTGAGCGACGTGCGCTTCGTGCCGGTGTCGGCGCTGAAGGGCGACAACATCGTCGGCGCGAGCGAACGCATGCCGTGGTACGCGGGCGAGCCGCTGCTCGACGTGCTCGAATCGCTGCCGGTCGAGACGCAGGCGCATGACGCGCTGCGCTTCCCGGTGCAGTGGGTCGCGCGCCAGGACGGCAGCTCGGCGGACGATTTCCGCGGCTACATGGGCCGTCTCGAGTCGGGCGAAGTGAAGGTCGGCGACGAGATCGTCGTGCTGCCGTCGAACCGCACGGCCACGATCGCCGAGATCGTCGCGCCGGTGCCGGGCGGCACCGCGTCCGTCCCGCACGCGTTCGCGGGCCAGACCGTGACGATCCGCCTCGCGGAAGACGTCGACGTGTCGCGCGGCGACATGTTCGTCACGTCCGGCGAGCCCGTCGAGCCGGCGAAGAAGCTCGAAGCCGATCTGTGCTGGTTCGACGAGACGCCGCTGTCGCCGCAGCGCAAGTACCTGCTGAAGCAGACCACCAGCACGGTGTTCGCGAAGATCGGCGGTGTCAAGCAGGTGCTCGACGTGCACACGCTGTCGCACGCGACCGACCGTCACGAGCTGAAGATGAACGACATCGGCCGCGTCGCGCTGACGCTGCAGAAGCCGATCGTTTGCGACACGTACGACGCGCATCCGGGTACCGGTGCGTTCGTGCTGATCGACGAGGCGACGCATCACACGGTCGCCGCAGGCATGATCCGGGCATTCTCGGCATAACCGGCGAGCCGCGCCGCCTCATGGCGGCGCGGGCCGGACGCCGTCGTCCGCAGGGACCAAGCGAAGCGACAAACATGGGCAAGGTGTATCTGATCGGAGCAGGGCCGGGCGCGGCCGACCTCATCACGGTGCGCGGCGCGCGGCTGCTCGCGCAGGCGGACGTCGTGCTGCACGACGCGCTCGTCGAGCCCGCGATGCTCGACTACGCGCCGAACGCGCGCCGGATTGCGGTCGGCAAGCGCTGCGGGCAGCGCTCGACCGCGCAGCACTTCATCAACAAGCAGATCGTCGATGCGGCACGCGAGCACGCGTGCGTCGTGCGGCTGAAGGGCGGCGACCCGATGCTGTTCGGTCGCGCGGAAGAGGAAATGCGCGCGCTGGAAGCAGCCGGCATCGACTACGAGGTCGTGCCGGGCATCACCGCGGCGCTCGCCGGCGCGGCGACGCTGAAGCGTTCGCTGACGTTGCGCGGCGTGTCGCGCAGCGTGGCGTTCGCGACGCATAGCCGGGCACCGGGCAGCGACGAGATTCGCGAAGCCGCGCGCGCCGATTCGATCGTCTACTACATGGGCCGCGACAGCGCGCCCGGCATCGCGCAGGAGCTGATCGACGCCGGCCGTGCACCGGCGACGCCGGTGGCGATCGTGGAGGCGTGCAGCACCGCGCGTGAGCGCACGTTGACGCTGACGCTCGCGCAGATGGCGGCGGGCGACGCGCAGGCGTGGCTCGATCCGGCCGAACCGAGCCTGCTGATGATCGGCGATGCGTTCGCCGAGCGCGTCGTGCAGGCAAAAGAGGGTAGCGCGTTGCGCGATGCCGCGTGAGCTGGAACGGAGCGTGGCGATGCATCGCACGCCGCCGCTGCGGTGACTGACGTAGCCCGAAAAAAAAGCGCTGGCTTGTGCCAGCGCTTTTTTCATTTGCGGGCGCCGATGCTTCGTTCAGGCGTCGTCGCCGACCTGGTCGATGCAGTAGCGCGCGATCGCGTCGAGCACGCCGTCGTCTTCGCCGACGGCCGTCGCGCAGCGGATCTCGACGCCGGGATGCGCTGCGCGGCATGCGTCGACGAGCTGCGGCAGGTCGCGGCGGACATGGCCGCCCTGGCCGAAGAACACGGGCACCACGGTGATGTGCGAGCAACCGGCCGCGACCTGCGCGGCGATCGCGTCACCGAGCGACGGCGTCATCAGCTCGAGGAACGCGAGCGACACGTGCGCAGCGGGGGAGGGGGCGCCGCGCAGCCGCGCGGCGAGCCGCTCGAACGGCTCGGCCCAGCGTGGGTCGCGGGCGCCGTGGCCGAACAGGACGATGCCATGCGAACTCATGTCGAAGCCTCCGTCATGACGCGGCGCTCAGTGCCGGTCGACCCACTTGAGCGAGAACAGGCCGAGCGCGAGATAGATCAGGCCCGGCGTCGCCGCGGTGAGCGGCGCGGGCCACGTGTTCAGCGTGCCGATGTGCGAGAACAGCGTATTGAGGAGCTGGAAGCTCATGCCGAGCATGATGCCGCCGAACACCTTCACGCCGACCACGCCCGCGCGCGTATGCAGGTACGCGAACGGCAGCGACAGCACGAGCATCACGAACACCGCGAACGGATACAGCAGCTTGCGCCACAGCGCGATGTCGTAGCGCTGCGTGTCCTGCTGGTTCTCGCGCAAGTGCTGGATGTAGCGGAACAGGTTGATGATCGACATGCGCTCCGGCGACACGAGCAGCACCGACAGGATCTGCGGCGTCAGGTCCGAGCGCAGCCGGTATTCGGGCAGCGATACCTGCTGCGACCGGTACACGGGATTCAGTGCGTCGGCCGGCTGGCCGCTGATCGGCTTGATCGGCGTCAGCTCCGTTTCGGTGACGCCCTTCAGCAGCCAGTGGCCGGGCGGCTCGTAGCGGCCCGTCTGCGCGATCCGCACGTTGCGCAGCTGGAATTTCGAATCGAATTCGTAGATGCGCACGTTGCTGATCGTCGAGTCGGGCGACAGGCTGCCGACGTTGACGAAGCGCGTGACCTGCTCGCCGTTTTCACGGGCCGCGAGCGTGTCCTTCACCCACACGCCCGACTGGAAGTTCGACGACACCGACGCGCCGAGCGCCTGCAGCCGCACGCGTTCGGACAGCTGGTCGGCGTACGGGCCGACGAATTCGCCGATCAGGTAGGTGACGATCACGAGCGGCACGCCGATCTTCAGCAGCGAGCGCAGCGCCTGGTTGGTCGCGAGGCCCGACACGCGGAAGATCGTGAATTCCGAGTTCGCGGCCATCTGCGCGAACACGTAGATCGCGCTGATCAGCGCGGCAACCGGGATGATCTCGTAGAAGCGTGACGGCGTTTGCAGCGCGACGCGCAGCACCGCGTAGCCGAACTTGTAGTTGCCATGCCCGACCGAGTTCAGTTCACTGATCAGGTCGAAGAAGAAGAACAGGCCCGAGAACGCGAACAGGATGAAGACGAACGTGACGTAGATCTGCCGCGCGAAGTACTTTTCATAAAGCCGCATCGATCATGCTCCCGAGCGGCCGAACAGCGCGCGTGTAAACAGCGGACGATTGCGCACGCGCAACCAGAAGATGAACGCGACGATCGCCGCAACGACCAGATGCAGGCCGACCAGGCCGACGCCGAACGACATCTTGCCCTGCTCGATCTGCGCCTGCACGACGTTCAGCAGGTTCGAGTACGTGAGGTAGATCAGCACGGCCATCACGAGGTTGATCGTGCGGCTGCGGCGCGGGTTCTGGTACGACAGCGGAATGCCGAGCACCATCAGGTTGATCGCGATCAGCGGCAGCCCCGCGCGCCATGCGAATTCCGCGAGGTTGTCGCGTGTCGGGTTGCGCAGCAGGTCCGGCGTCGGCGTGCTGTTGGTGGTCGGCACGTTGGTGACCGGCGTGCTCGTGATCTTCACGCCGTAGCGCTCGAACTCCATGATCTTGAAGTTCGGCTGGCCGGGCGTGCCATCGTAGCGGCGGCCGTCTTCCAGGACGACGAAGCGGCTGCCGTCGTGCGTTTCGGTATGGCCCGTCTGCGACACGACCACGTTGACCTTGCCGTTTTCGGTCGAGGTCACGAATACGTTCTGCACCTTGCTCTGGTCGGGCGTCATCTTCTCGATGAAGAACACGCGATGGTTCGCGGCCGACTCGCGGAACTGGCCCGGCGCGAGCAGCGAGATTTCGTCGCGCTGCTGGAAGCGCGCCTTGATCATCTTGCTCTGCTGGTTCGACCACGGCCAGCCGACGAATGCGAAGAACGCGATCAGCAGCACGATCGGCGTGGCGAACACGCCGATCGGCTTGATGAGGCGCGTGAGGCTCACGCCCGACGCGAGCCACACGACCATTTCGGAGTCCCGGTACCACCGGGTCAGCACGAACAGGATCGACACGAACAGCGTGACGACGAGCATCACGGCGAGGTAGCCGATCACGGTGAGGCCGATCAGCACGAGGACGTCCCGCGGATCGATTTCACCGGACGCGGCGTAGCCGACGATGCGGATCATCATCGTCGTGAGCATGATCGTGAGCAGCACCATGAACACGGCGCCAGCCGTATACGCAAGCTCGCGCTGGAGGGAGCGTTCGAAGATCATTCTTGATGAGAAGAGGGCGGGAGGCTGCGCACGCGTGGTGGAGCGCTCGCGCCGCCACGGGAAAAATAGCGGATAATTGCGGCTTTCATCCTTAGCCCAGATTTTATCCGAGGACAAGCGCGATGGACTTTAGCATAAAAGGCTGTGATTGGAGCAAAGGCGAGGCCAAGGGGTTCCTGACCGGGAAGTCCGACTGCATCGTGCTCGGCATCTTCGAGGCGCAGACCCTTTCGGGCGCGGCGCTCGACATCGACACGGCCACCAAGGGGCTGATTTCGCGCGTGGTGAAGGCCGGCGACATGGACGGCAAGCGCGGCAAGACGCTGTTCCTGCACGAAGTGTCGGGCATCGGCGCGTCGCGCGTGCTGCTCGTCGGCCTCGGCAAGCAGGATGCTTTCAATCAGAAAGCCTATAACGATGCAGTGACGGCCGCATGGCGCGCGCTGCTGGCGACCAAGGTCGTCCAGGTCACGTTCACGCTCGCGCAACTGCCGGTCGACGAGCGCAGCTCCGACTGGGGTGTGCGCGCGGCGATTCTCGCGCTGCGCAACGAGACCTACCGCTTCACGCAGATGAAGAGCAAGCCGGAACCGGCGTCGCACACGCTCAAGCGCGTCGTGTTCAGCGTCGATCCGTCCGACGAAAAGGCCGCGAAGGTTGCGATCAAGCAGGCCGTCGCCCTCGCGAACGGGATGGATCTCACCCGCGACCTCGGCAATCTGCCGGGCAACGTCTGCACGCCGACCTACCTCGGCAACACCGCGAAGAAGATCGCGAAGGATTGGGGCCTGAAGGCGGAAGTGCTCGGGCTCAAGCAGATCCAGGCGCTGAAGATGGGCTCGTTCTTGTCGGTCGCGCGCGCGTCGGTCGAGCCGCCGCAGTTCATCGTGCTGCACTACCAGGGCGCCGCCGTTAAGGCCGCGCCGGTCGTGCTGGTCGGCAAGGGCATCACGTTCGACACGGGCGGCATCTCGCTGAAGCCGGGCGAGGGCATGGACGAGATGAAGTACGACATGTGCGGCGCCGGTTCGGTGCTCGGCACGATGCGTGCGGTCGCCGAGATGGGCCTGAAGATCAACGTCGTCGCGATCGTGCCGACCTGCGAGAACATGCCGGGCGGCAACGCGACGAAGCCGGGCGACATCGTCACCAGCATGAAGGGCCTGACGATCGAGGTGCTGAACACCGACGCCGAAGGCCGTCTGATCCTGTGCGACGCGCTCACGTACGCCGAGCGCTTCAAGCCGGCTGCGGTGATCGACGTTGCCACGCTGACGGGCGCGTGCGTGATCGCGCTGGGCGGCCACAACAGCGGCCTGTTCTCGACCGACGACGCGCTCGCGGGCGAACTGCTCGACGCATCGCGCGAGGCGAACGACCCGGCGTGGCGGATGCCGCTCGACGACGAGTACCAGGACCAGCTGAAGTCGAACTTCGCGGATATCGCGAACATCGGCGGGCGCCCGGCCGGCGCCGTGACGGCCGCGTGCTTCCTGTCGCGCTTCACCGACAGCTATCCGTGGGCCCACCTCGACATCGCAGGCACCGCATGGAAGGGTGGTGCGGCGAAGGGCGCGACGGGCCGTCCGGTGCCGCTGCTCGCGCAGTTCCTGATCGACCGCGCCGGCCAGTGATGGCGGTGCTGACGACGATGCGGGTGCACGGGCGATGACGCGGATCGATTTCCATTCGAACGTCGGCGATTCGCTCGAGTACGCGTGCCGGCTGCTGCGCAAGGCCTACCAGGCCGGGCAGCCGGTCGTCGTGCTCGCCGAGCCCGCGCGTCTGCGCGCGCTCGACGAGCGGCTCTGGACGTTTTCGCCGCTCGATTTCATCCCGCATTGCGGTGTCGACAGCGAGCACGCAGCCGGCACGCCGATCGTGCTGGCCGCGGATCTCGACCGCGCACCGCATCATCATGTGCTGCTGAACCTCGGCGCAGCCGTGCCCGCGCAGTTCGCCCGCTTCGAGCGCCTGCTCGAAGTGGTCGGCAACGCGCCGGACGAGCTGGCCGCGGGCCGCGACCGCTACCGGTTCTACCGCGACCGCGGCTACGCGCTGAACAACTACAAGCAGGGCAGCTAGCCGCAACCGTCGACGGAGTGTTCCCGTGACCGAAGCCGATTCATCCTCGATCCCGACGCTGACCGACGTGCTGGTGCCGGGCAAGCCGGTGCCGGCGCGCTCGATCGCGCCCGCTGTGCCGCAACCGCCCGCCGGTGCGGCGATTCCGGTGCTAACCGACGTGGTCGCCCCGCACACCGCCAGTGCGGCGCCGGCCGATTCCGTTCAAAGTGAACTTGACCCCGATTCTGTCGTGGTCGAACCCGTGCCGACGCCGCACGTGCCGGCGGTCGAACTGCCGGGCGACGTAGCGACGGCTGCTGCTGCTGCTGCGATTGGCGAGACCGATGCGCCGGCTGAACCCGGTGCCGCGGAGCACGTGGTCGCCGAAGACTCGGCGGCAATGAGTGCGCCGCTGCGCTCGTCGCTGGCCGACGATGCGCCGCAACACGCGTTCGCCGCGGTGGCGCACGAAGCGATCGGGCACGCGCGTGAAGCGCACTTGCCGGAGGCTGTCGTACCGGCCGCCGCGCCGCAGCCGGATACGCAGGCCGCCGCCGGGCTGACGCCGGAAGATGCGCAGCACATCGCCGAGCGCCTGCGCAATCGCCTGACGAACTATCTGACCGGGGAAGGGCGCGACGCCATCGAAGCTCGCTGTCGCGACGCGCTGAATGAGCATTCGGCCTGGCTGGTCGGCCAGATCACGCGCGAAGTGGCGCTGGCGCTGGAAACCGAGGTAATGGACTGGGTTCGCGACGCGGTCGACGAAGAGATCGCACGCCGCGGTGCCGGTCATGCCGGTTGAGCGCGCGGACGTTCCGGTAAAAACGGGGTGCGATTGCAGTAAGAGGCGGTGAAACCGCCGGCGAGGCACTGCACTGGTCAGCCGGGGCAGGCCAGCTTGTCGGCGGAACCCGGCACGGCGGCTATTCCCGCCCGGATCCGGTTCAGGTTCAGCGCACCGACAGCACCCATTGCGCGAGCGTGTGGGCTTCGCTGGTCGTCAGTTGCGTATTGGCGGGCATCGGCACGCTGCCCCAAACGCCGACGCTGCCTTTCACGATCGATTGAGCAAGGTAGTCGACGGCGTCGCCGCGCGCCGCATACTTGCTGGCGATGTCGCGGAACGACGGGCCCATCAGCGGCTTGCCGATCGCGTGGCAGGCCATGCAGTTCTTGCGCTGGGCAAGCGCGAGCCCGTCGGCCTGGTCGGCGCGCACCGCCGCCGCGCTGCCGATCAGCAGCATGGCGAGCAGGGCGCGCAATATCGAGTGTTTCATGCGGTTCTCCGCCGGCGGGGACGGCCGGCTACATGGTCCGCGCATTATAAAAGCAAAGGGAAGGCGCGTTTTGCGTGTTCCCCCGGCGGCCATGTTTATCGGGGTCGCATGTTTTGATGCACCTGCGTCAACCGGTGACGGCACCCTGGTTCGCCGGGCGCGCAAGCGCAGCGAATTTCGCGAGCACGCCGCGCGTGTAGCGCGGCGCCGGCTGTTGCCATGCGGCGCGCCGGCGCGCGAGTTCCGCGTCGTCGACGTTCAACTGCAGCAGCAACTGGTGTGCGTCGATCGTGATCGAGTCGCCCTCCTGCACGAGCGCGATCGTGCCGCCGACGAACGCTTCGGGTGCGACGTGGCCGACCACCATCCCCCAGGTCCCGCCCGAGAAGCGGCCGTCCGTGATGAAGCCGACCGATTCGCCGAGCCCCTTGCCGATGATCGCGGAGGTCGGCGCGAGCATTTCCGGCATGCCGGGGCCACCCTTCGGGCCGAGGTAGCGCAGCACGAGGATGTCGCCCGCGCGGATCCGGTCGCCGAGAATCGCATCCATCGCGCTCTGCTCGTCGTCGAATACGCGTGCCGGGCCCGTGATCACCGGGTTCTTCAGGCCGGTGATCTTCGCGACCGCGCCGTCTTCCGCGAGATTGCCCTTCAGGATCGCAAGGTGGCCTTCCTTGTACAGCGCACGGTCGATCGGGAAGATCACGTCCTGGTCCGCGCGCGGCACGCTCGGCACGTCCTTCAACTCGTCGGCGAGCGTGCGGCCGGTGATCGTCATGCAGTCGCCGTGCAGCAGCCCCGCGTCGAGCAGGATCTTCATCACCTGCGGAATCCCGCCGGCGCGATGCAGGTCGGTCGCGACGTACTTCCCCGACGGCTTCAGGTCGCAGATCACGGGCACGCGCTTGCGGATGCGCTCGAAGTCGTCGATCGTCCAGTCGACCTCGGCCGCGTGCGCGATCGCGAGATAGTGCAGCACCGCGTTGGTCGAGCCGCCGGTCGCCATGATCACCGACACCGCGTTCTCGATTGATGCCTTCGTGATGATGTCGCGCGGTTTCAGGTCGCGCTTCACCGCTTCGACCAGCACGCGCGCCGATTCGGCGGCCGAATCGACCTTCTCCTGGTCGGGGTTCGCCATCGTCGACGAGTACAGCAGCGACATCCCGAGCGCCTCGAACGACGAACTCATCGTGTTCGCGGTGTACATCCCGCCGCACGAACCCGACGTCGGGCACGCGTTCTGCTCGACGCCTTCGAAATCCTCCTGCGACATCCGGCCCGCGGTGAATTCGCCGACGGCCTCGAACGACGACACGATCGTCAGGTCCCGGCCTTTCCAGTTGCCGGGGCGGATCGTGCCGCCGTACACGTAGATGCCCGGCACGTTCAGGCGCGCGAGCGCGATCATCCCGCCCGGCATGTTCTTGTCGCAGCCGCCGACGACGACCACGCCGTCCATCCATTGCCCCTGCACGCAGGTCTCGATGCAGTCGGCGATCACTTCGCGCGACACGAGCGAGTACTTCATGCCTTCAGTGCCCATCGACATGCCGTCCGAAATCGTCGGCGTGCCGAAGATCTGCGGGTTCGCGTCGGCCGCCTTCACGGCCGCGACGGCCGCGTCCGACAGGCGCTGCAGGCCGGAATTGCACGGCGTGATCGTCGAATGGCCGTTCGCGATGCCGACCATCGGCTTGTCGAAATCGTCCTTCTGGTAGCCGAGTGCGTAATACATCGAGCGGTTCGGCGATCGGGCCACGCCTTGCGTGATGTGCTTCGAGCGACGGTTGTAAGCCATGGGGGACTCCATCGTTGTCTGGGCAACGCCGGTGAACGGCGTGCCGGTTCGGATCAATCAAGCATGGAGTTTCCGGATTGGGATGTCCAATATATTATTTGTCGCTTATTAAGTCGTTTATCGAATGAGTGAGCCATGGCCGATCCGACTCCCGACCTGCGCCAGTGGCGCTATTTCGCGACCGTCGCCGACGAGCGGCACTTCGGCCGCGCGGCCGAGCGTCTGTCGATGACGCAGCCGCCGCTGTCGCAGGCGATCCGCGCGCTCGAGGACGCGCTCGGCGTCGCATTGTTCGTGCGCACCAAGCGCTCGGTGGCGCTGACGGCGGTCGGCGCGGCGCTGTTGCCCGACGTGCGCCGGCTGCTGGCATCGGCCGATGCATTGCCGCCGCTTGCGCGACGGCTCGCGCGCGGCGAGGCCGGCTCGCTGTCGCTGGCGTTCGTATCGACCGCCGATTACGGGCTGCTGCCTGCGCTGCTGCGCGCGTTCGGTGCGCGCTATCCGCAGGTGCGCCTGCAACTCGCGGAGGCGACGAGCGACGTGCAGATCGACGAACTCGTCGCCGGCCGCATCGACGCGGGGCTCGTCATTCCGCCCGTGCCGCCGCGCCACGCGGCCGGGCTGTCGTACCTGCCTGTCGTGCGCGAACCGCTGGTGGTCGCGATGCCGGCCGCGGCGAGCGACGCGCCGGAAGACGAGCCCGTCCATCTCGCGGAAGTCGCCGCGTTGCCGCTCGTGATCTTTCCGCGTCGTTTGGCACCCGGCTTTTATGACATCATTACGGGCTGCTACGGCGCGGCGGGGGAAACCCCGCGCATCGGCCAGGAGGCGATCCAGATGCAGACGATCGTCAGCCTCGTGTCGGCCGGCATGGGCGTCGCACTGGTGCCGCAATCGCTGCGTAACCTGCGGCGCACCGGCGTGGTCTACCGGCCGCTTGCCGGTCACGCGCCGGTCGTCGAGACGGGTCTCGTGTGGCGCACCGGCGACGTGAGCCCCGTGCTGGCCGGCTTCATCGACGTCGTGCGCGCGCAGGGCGTCGCCACGTGACGTGAACGATAGCGCGCCGGTGCCGTCCAAAGCGCGGTACTGCGCGTGTGCGACAGCCGTACCGCATTCGAAAACTTCTTCGCTAACCCATGATCATTCACCCGAATTTCGACCCCGTTGCGATCCATCTCGGGCCGCTGGCCGTGCGCTGGTACGGGCTCATGTATCTCGTCGGCTTCATCGCGGCGATCGTCGTCGGCCGGATCCGCCTGAAGCTGCCGCACGTCGCGGCGCAGGGCTGGACCGCGAAGGACATCGACGACATGATGTTCTACGGCGTGCTGGGCACCGTGCTCGGCGGCCGGCTCGGCTATGTGCTGTTCTACAAGGCCGATTTCTACTTCTCGCATCCGCTCGACGTGTTCAAGGTGTGGGAAGGCGGCATGTCGTTTCACGGCGGCTTCCTCGGCGTGACGCTCGCGATGATGCTGTTCGCGTGGCAGCGCAAGCGGCACTGGCTGCAGGTCACCGATTTCGTTGCGCCGATGGTGCCGACGGGGCTCGCGGCCGGGCGGCTCGGCAACTTCATCAACGGCGAACTGTGGGGTCGCGTGACCGATCCGTCCGCACCGTGGGCAATGCTGTTCCCGGGCGCGATGCGCGACGATGCGGCATGGCTGCCGAAGCATCCGGAGCTCGTCGAGAAGTGGCATCTCGCCGACGTGTTCATGCAATACCAGATGCTGCCGCGCCATCCTTCGCAACTCTATGAAATCGCGCTCGAAGGGATCGTGCTGTTCTTCGCGCTGTTCTTCTTCTCGCGCAAGTCGCGGCCGATGGGCGCGATCTCCGCGCTGTTCCTGATCGGCTATGGCCTGGCACGCTTCACGGTCGAGTTCGCGCGCGAGCCCGACGACTTCCTCGGCCTGCTCGCGCTCGGCCTGTCGATGGGGCAGTGGCTGTCGATGCCGATGATCCTCGCGGGCATCGCGCTGATGGTGTGGGCATATCGCCGTCGCGCGGCGACCGCCGCTGCGTGATGCGACGCCGATGCACGTGCGAGCGGCGCGTGCATCGGCGCTGGCATCGACAACCTGCAGGTCAATGAAAAACGCCGGCCCTCGGGCCGGCGTTTTTCATTTCGGACTGCCGCGCGCTGCGCGTTACTTCATCTGCACCGAGCCGTTGACCGTGACCGACACGGTGGCCTTGCCGCCTTCGACCGCGATCGGTGCGCTCATCTTGGCGCTGTCCATCGGTGCTGCGGCCATCGCCATCATGCGCGGGTACGGCTGCACGTTGCGGCCGCCGCCGACGTTCACGTCGCGGATCGTGTAGCTGCTGTAACCGAAGGCCTTCGCGGCTTCGTCCGCGCGGGCGCGGAACGACTTGATCGCCTCGGTCGTCAGCTTCTGCTCGGCCGCGCGCTGCGCTTCGGGCGACAGCGAGAACTCGACGTTCGCGACCTGCATCAGGTTCGACAGCTGGCCCGCAAGCTTCGACGCTGCCGCGAAATCGCGCGATTCGAGCGCGACCTCGGTGCGACCGCGCCATGCGGAGATCTTGCCGTCGCGATCGGTGCTCGGATAGACGGAGAATGCACCCGTGTGTGCGGTGACGCCCGAGACGCCCTTCGCCTGCGACAGCGCTGCGTCGGCGCGCTGGTTCAGCTGCGCGGTGAGGCTGCCCGGATCCTTGGCCTGCTGCTCGTAGAACAGCGTGATGTGGATGATGTCCTGCGGCACGTCGGTGCTGGCCTGCGACGACAGCGACAGCACGCCCGCCGGCTCCGGAAAGTGCGGGTTCGCGGTTTGCGCGTGCGCGGTGGAAGACGCGAGCGTCAACGCGACGGGAACGGCAGCGGCAAGGGCGAGCGACAGCGCGAGTGCGGATTTCTTGGTCATTGTTGGACTCCTTGTGCGAGGGCGTGCACGCGGATCGCGCGTGCACGACGCGGGCGACCCGCGCGACGAAAAAAACGACAACCGGCCTGATCGGCCGACAGCGGTTGCTTAGGCTGCGCGAAAGTGCCGCGAGTTCCGCGGCGGCGGCGCGTACTGACCAGATTTGACCTTTGGCGCGCGCCTACTTCATCAGCTTTTCGGTGATGAAGCGCCATTCGGTGCGTGTGACGGGCGTGATCGACAGCCGGTTGCCGCGTGCGAGCACGCGCATGTCGGCGAGTTCGTCGTGTTCACGCAGCGCGGCGAGCGGCACGAGCGGCGATTTTTTCACGTAGCGCACGTCGACGAGCAGCCAGCGCGGCGCTTCCTGAGTCGACTTCGGATCGTAATAGGGGCTTTTCGGATCGAACTGCGTGGGATCGGGGTAGGGCGTCGACGACACTTCGGCGAGGCCCGCGATGCCCGGCTCGGGGCAGCTCGAGTGATAGAACAGCACGCCGTCGCCGATCTTCATCGTGTCGCGCATGAAATTGCGCGCCTGATAATTGCGCACGCCCGTCCACGGCAGCGAGCGCTGCGGTGCGTTGGCGAGATCGTCGATGCTTGCTTCGTCCGGTTCGGACTTCATCAGCCAGTATTGCATGGATCGTGATCGACGCAGAAAAAGGCTGCTACAAAAGAAAACGGCACCGGGCTTTGCCCGATGCCGTTGGATAGGTCCCCGCCTTGGCCGCTAGGCCGGCATCCTGAACCTAGGGTTCAGAATTGGTCGCAGTTAGCAGCACTTCGGGTACATCAGACAGAGTGACGCGCGCGCCCGTGCTACAAATTTCCGCAACCGTGCACATGGCATTGGTTCAAGGAATATATGACCTTGGCGAACCAGGCAGGGAAGCTGACTGAACTGTGTTTCGTTGCGCCAATTTGACCACCGTTGATCGCCGAGATCAAGGGGAATCGACGCATCGATCAAACGTTACTGCGTCTCGTGCTGTGCGAGCACCGCGCCGAGCTGTTCGTTCATCTGGTGCATTGTACGACGGATTTCTTCCGCCGGAAATGCTTCACCATGCCGCACGCTCGTTTGCAACCGCAGCAATTCGGACGCGAGCGACAGCGCCGCCATCACGGCGATGCGATCGGTACCGCGTACCGAGCTGTTAGAGCGGATTTTCGACATTTCGGCGTCGACGCGCGCGACCGCTTCGAGCAGCGCTGCTTCGGTCTCGGCCGAACAGGCGAGCCGATAGGGCTGACCGAGAATCGAGACTTCGATCTGCTTGGTGCTCATGCATGTTCTCCGTGGCTGGCCGCGTCATCGCCATCCGCACGCGCCTGCGCATCCAGCAGGTCGAGCTGGTTGTCGGCTTGCTCCGCGCTTTTCGAGCGCGGCAGCTTTTCGAGAATCGCGTTCAGTTTCACCTGGGCGTCGTCGATCTTTGCCGACAGCGTGTCACGCTCGGCCTCAAGTGCATTGCGTTCGTCGCGCAGTTGCGCGAGTTCCGCGCGGACAGCGTCCGCATCCGCGCGCAATTGCGCGACCTGCTCCTCGAGCGCGAGCCGTTCCGAGTGATAGCGCTTGTTAAGCGAAATCAGACGGCCAATATTTTGAGATAATGTTTCGAGTTCGTTGAGCATTTGCTGCGTCCTCTAAAGACCCAGCATTTTAGCGCGGAATAACGCGCAATCCGACATCTGTAACGTTTCCAGTCGTAACACCCCCGCTTCTTGCCGCGAATCGGCGCGTCCCGTGCGTGTCCGGACGCTTCCTTGACGCTCGCGCGACCCGCTCCTAAACTGGCGCCGCCTCGGTGCTCGCGCGTGGAACGCGCAGTTAAACGGGAAGCAGGGCGCGGGCGCCAGGAGCCCGCCAACCTGCGCTGCCCCCGCAACGGTAAGCGGCCGCGTCCCGTGACGCAGGCCGGCTCGGGCGCGTTTCACGTGCAGGTGTTGCATGCGGACGCGGGCCACTGCGCGTCATCGCGCGGGAAGGCGAGCCGGACCGCCGCCAGCCCGGATACCGGCCGAGACGGGGAGCCCGCACGGGCTTCGTGACGCGCGGCCTGCGGGGAGGCGGGGCGCGCAACGCTTCACGGAATCTTCTTCGATGCTGACCCCAATCGTCCGCGCGGCGCTTCAGTCACGACCGGCCGGCCTCCGCAAGCGGGGGCGCCGCACGTCGTGTGCGGCGCCATGCGCGGCATGAGCGCCGCGCGCGCCACCGCGATCTGGGCCGCGCTGGCCGCGGCGGTCGCGTTGCTGTTCGTCGCGTCGCTGTCGATCGGCAGCGTGCCGATGTCGCCATGGCAGGCACTTGCGTCGCTCGTGCCGCATGGCGGCGACGCGCTGTTCGCCGACATCGTCCGCACGCTGCGTCTGCCGCGCGCGCTCGCGGGCTTCGCATGCGGCGCGCTGCTCGCGCTCGCCGGTGCGCTGCTGCAGGTGCTGTTGCGCAATCCGCTCGCGGAGCCGTACGTGCTCGGCGTATCGGGTGGCGCGGCCGGCTTCGCGCTCGTCGCGATGATCGCGGGCGGCGCGTGGTGGCTCGTCGACGCATCGGCGTTTGCCGGCTCGCTCGTGTCGGTCGCGCTCGTGCTCGGTCTCGCGCGCCGCGAGCTGTGGCGCGGCGAGTCGCGCGACGCGTCGCCGCGGCTGTTGCTCACGGGCGTCGTGATCGCGGCAGGGTGGGGCGCGCTCGTCACGCTGCTGCTGTCGCTTGCACCCGATGCACGACTGCGCGGGATCATCTTCTGGCTGACCGGCGACCTGAACGGCGTGACCGCGCCGTGGTTCGCATGGGGCGCGCTGGTGCTGGCCGCCTGCGTCGCGCTGCCGGCCGCGCCGCAACTGAACGTGCTGCTGCGCGGCGATGCGACCGCGCTCGCGCTCGGCGTGCCCGTTGCGCGCCTGCGCGTGCGGATCTATCTGGTCGCGTCGCTGGCCGCTGCGGCCGCGGTGACGACGGCCGGCACGATCGGCTTCGTCGGCCTCGTCGTGCCGCATGCACTGCGGCTCGCCTTCGGCAACGACCAGCGGATGCTGCTGCCGGCCGCGATGCTCGCGGGCGGCGGCGGCGTGATGGCGGCCGACCTGCTCGCCCGCACCGCGATCGCGCCCGCGCAACTGCCGGTCGGCGTGATGACCGCGTTGATCGGTGTGCCGGTGTTCCTTTGGATGTTGTTGAGGAGGCCGATGCGATGACGGGGGCCGCACTGCACGCCATGGCCGGCGACATGAGCTACGCGGCCGTCGACCTGACGCTGAAGGCCGGCGCGCGCACGCTGCTCGACGGCTTCACCCGGGCGTTCCGTCCCGGCGAGATCTGGTGCGTCGCCGGGCCGAACGGCGCGGGCAAGACGACACTGCTTGCGACCCTCGCCGGGCTGCAGCCGCCGGCCGGCGGACAGGTCGAGATCGACGGCCGGCCGCTTGCCGCATGGCGGCCCGAGCAGCTCGCGCAGCGCCGCGCGCTGATGCCGCAGCAACTGCACGACGTATTCAGCGCGACCGTATTCGACACGGTGCTGCTCAACCGCTTTCCGTATCTCGGCGGCTGGGGCTGGGAGCGCGACGGCGACCGCGCGGCCGCGCGCGACGCGCTGGCGACGTTCGACCTCGCCGCGCTCGCGTCGCGCGACGTGTTGTCGCTGTCGGGCGGCGAGCGGCAGCGTGTCGCGCTGGCCGCGACGCTGTGCCAGGACGCGCCGTTGATGCTACTCGACGAACCGCTCGCGCATCTCGACCTGCACCACCAGATCGATTGCCTGACCGCGCTGGCCGCATGGCTCGACGCGGGCCCGCGCACGGTGCTGTTCTCGTGCCATGATCTGAATCTCGCGCGGCGTTTCGCGACGCACGCGCTGTTGCTCGACGGCCGCGGCCACGCGTGGGCCGGCCCCGTGCACGACGTGCTGACGCCCGAGCGTGCGAGCGATGCGTTCGGTTATCCGCTGGTGCTGATCCGCGAGAACGGCCGCGATGCGCTGCTGCCCGCGTGGCCCGAGCGACAATGACCTTTCCTTTTCCGATGCGCGGCGCAACCCGCGCCAACGACACGGCTTCTCGATGACGACCCCGACCCACTTCCCGCCCGCGATCGCACCGCTCGACGACGCGCTGCGCAAGCGCCTGCAGCACGTGATCGACCACAAGACCAAGCCGCCCGGCAGCCTCGGCCAGCTCGAGGCGATCGCGCTGCAGATCGGCCTGATCCAGCATACCGAGCGGCCGGTCGTACAGCGTCCCGTGATGATTGTGTTTGCCGGCGATCACGGGATTGCCGCCGAGGGCGTGAGTCCGTATCCGCAAGCGGTGACCGCCCAGATGGTCGCGAATTTCCTCGCGGGCGGCGCGGCAATCAACGCGTTCGCGGGCGCCGCACAGAGCGCGCTCGAAATTGTCGATGCGGGCGTCGCGTCGCCGCTGCCGCTGTCCGACCGGCTGGTGTCGCTGCCGGTCGCGCGCGGCACGCGCAACTTCGCGGCGGAGCCGGCGATGACGCGCGACGAGGCGATGACGGCGATCGCGGCCGGTGCGGCACGCGTGCGCCTGCATGCGTCGCTCGGCACGAACGTGATCGGCTTCGGCGAGATGGGGATCGCGAACACGTCGTCGGCCGCGTGCCTGATGAGCCGGCTGCTCAGCGTGCCGATCGATGCCTGCGTCGGGCGCGGCACGGGCCTCGACGACCAGGGCCTCGCGCACAAGCGCGCGGTGCTCGGTCGTGCGCTCGTCAAGCACTCGCACGCGATCGCACCGCTCGACGTGCTCGCGACGTTCGGCGGCTTCGAGATCGCGATGATGACGGGCGCGTATCTCGCGGCCGCGAGCGAGCGGATGACGATCCTCGTCGATGGCTTCATCGCGACGGCTGCGCTGCTCGTCGCCGAGCGCATCGCGCCCGGCGTGCGTGACTACTGCGTGTTCTCGCATACGTCGCACGAGGCCGGGCACCGGCGCATGCTCGAGCATTTCGGTGCGAAGCCGCTGCTCGCGCTCGACCTGCGGCTCGGCGAAGGCACGGGCGCGGCGCTCGCGCTACCGCTCGTGCGTGCGGCGGCTGCGTTCCTCACGGAAATGGCGAGCTTCGAATCGGCCGGCGTCGACAATCGTGACGCCTGATCGCACGCGCGGCGTGCGGGCCGAACTGCGCTACTTCTTCGTCGCGCTCGGCTATTTCACGCGCGTGCCCGTGCCGCGCTCGATCGGTTATGCGGCCGGCGACCTCGATCAGGCCGCGCGTTATTTCCCGCTCGTCGGCGCATGTGTCGGCGCGTGGGGCGCGCTCGTCTATCTCGCTGCGCTGCGTGTGCTGCCCCCGTCGATCGCGGTCGGGTTGTCGATGGCCGCGACGCTGCTCGCAACCGGCGCCTTTCACGAGGACGGCCTGGCCGACAGCTGCGATGCGTTCGGTGGCGGCTATACGCGCGACGACGTGCTGCGCATCATGCACGACTCGCGGATCGGCACGTTCGGCACGGTCGCGCTCGTGATCTCGCTCGGCGTGAAATGGCAGGCGCTTGCGTCGATGCTGCCGTTGCGTGCCGCATGGACGATGATCGCCGCGCACGCGGCGAGCCGCGCGGCGGCCGTGAGCTTGCTGATGACGCTCGACTACGTGCGGCCCGAAGGCAAGGCGAAACCGGTCGCACAACGGATGGGTGCGCGCGCGGCGTGCGTCGCGGCGCTATTCGGATTGCCCTGGCTGTTCTGGCCCGACTGGCGCATGGGTGTCGTCGCATGCGTTGCGCTCGTGCTCGTGCGCGCGTGGGCCGCCCGCTATTTCGTGAAGCGGATCGGCGGTTATACGGGTGACTGTCTCGGCTTCGCGCAGCAACTGTGCGAACTGGCGATCTATCTCGTGGTGCTCGGATGGACGTCGTCCTGATCCGTCATCCGGCCGTCGGCGTCGAGCCGGGCATTTGCTATGGACGCAGCGACGTGCCGCTCGCTGCACCGCCCGACGCCGGCGCGCAAGCCGTGCGCGCGCATCTGTCGGCACTCTGCGCGCCGTTTCCCGAACAGGTCTGGACGAGCCCGCTGACGCGCTGCGCATCGGTTGCCGAACGGCTCGCGCAAGCATGCGACGTGCCGCTGCGGAACGATGCGGACTGGCAGGAAATGGATTTCGGCGCGTGGGAAATGCAGCGCTGGGACGATATCGATCGCGCGGCGCTCGATGCGTGGGCGGCCGACCTGATGCATGCGTGTGCGCACGGCGGCGAAAGCGTCGCGCGGTTTGCTGCGCGGGTCGCACGGCGGGCCGATGCAGTGGCGCAGCTCGACCGGCCACAATGGGCGGTGACGCATGCGGGCGTGATCCGCGCGTTTGCATCGCATGTACTGCGCGTGCCGCTCGATACGCTGTTGTCGCGGCCAGTGCCGACAGCGGGTGTCGTCTGGCTGCGCGCGGATGCCGCCACGCGAACGTGGGAAGTGGTGCACTGGGACGAATAGGCGCGCTGGCGTCTGCATGCGAACGACGCGCCGCGCGGTCAATCCGTCTCGGGCGCGAGAAGCATCGGTGCAGGTGCGCGCGGGGCGCGCAAGCGGCCGGATATCAGCGTGCCGGCCGCCGCGCACGCGCGGCATCGAGATCCTCGCACAGCGCGGCCGCGCCCTGCGCGATCCGCGGCGACGGCCGCGTCAGCAGATCGCCGTCGATCGCGAACAGGTTGTTGCGCGCGACGGCCGTCAGTGCGGGCCACGCGCGCCAGCGCGCCAGGCTCGGCAACGGTTCGTCGGAGCGCGTCGTGCCCGCGCCGGTCGTCACGATCGCCTCCGGATTCGCCGCGAGCACGGCCTCGTCGGTGACGGTCGGCACGAGCGGCTTGAGCGACGCGAACACGTTGCGGCCGCCGCACAGCTCGATCACGTCGTTGATCAGGTGCGTGCCGTTGAGCGTCATCAGCGGCCGGTCCCAGACCTGGAAGAACATCGTGACGGGCGCTCGCGCAGCGTAACGCGTGCGCAGCGCCGCAATGTCGCGCGTATAGGCGGCCGCGGCCGCATCGGCAACGGGTTGCGTGCCGAGCAGCGTGCCGAGCCGGCGCAGCGACGACGCTACGTCGTCGAGATGCTTCGGCTCGCTGAGGAACAGCGGGATGTGCAGTGCGCGCAGCGCGTCGGTCTGCCGCTCGGCATTGCCGTGCCGCCAGACGACGATCAGGTCGGGCTTCAGCGCGGCGATCCGCTCGAGATCGAGCGCCTTGTTGTCGCCGACGCGCGGTATCGCTTGCGCGGCGGGCGGATAGTCGCTGTACGTGACGGTGCCGACGAGCTTCGCGCCGCCGCCGGCCGCGTAGACCAGTTCGGTCGCGTGCGGCGCGAGGCTGATCACGCGTTGCGCGGGGGCCGGCAGCGTGACGGTGTTGCCGGCGTCGTCGCGCGCCGTGACATCGGCGTGGGCAAACGACGCGTAGGCGAGTGCGGACAGCATCGCGACCGGTGTGAGCCGGCGGAACGTGCGCGGATTCATGCGGATTCCCGTTGCAGCTGCGGCACGCAGTGCGCGAGCGCGTCGCCGAGGCGCTGCCATTCGGCTTCGCTGCCCGGCAGGCCGACGCGTACGCTCGACGGTGCAGGGAAGTGTCGCGTCCAGATTCCGCGTGCGGCGAGTGCCGCATGCAGCGCCGCAGCGCGCGGGTCGTCGGTCCAGCTGAATAGCGGTGTCGCGCGAACTGCGAAGCCGTGTGCGCGCAGCAGTGCGGCCAGCCGCTCGCCGTCGGCCGCGAGCCGTTCGCGGGCCGCAGCCTGCCATGCGCGATCGGCGAACGCCGCGGCGACCGCATGGCGCGCGGGGCCGCCGACCGTCCATGCGCCGAGCATGTCGCGCAGCGCGACGATCCGGTCAGGGCACGCGAGCACGAAGCCAGCGCGGATGCCGGCGAGCCCGTAGAACTTGCCGACCGAACGCAGCACGACGAGGCCCGGGCGATCGACCTGCGGCGCGAGCGACTGCATCGCACCCGTATCGGCGAACGCCTCGTCGACGATCAGCGTGCCGCCGCGCGCCGCCAGTTGCGCATGCCAGCCGAGCAGGCGCTCGGCCGGTACGAACTGGGCGGTCGGATTATTCGGATTCCCGACGATCACGTGGCGCAGCGTCGCAGGCAGCGTATCTGCGTCGATGTCGAGCGCGACGACGCGATGGCCGTGGCGCGCGAAGGCCGGTGCGTATTCGCCGTATGCGAGCGCCGCGACGCCGGCGTCGCCCGTCGGCAGCAGCGCGGGCAACGCGCGGATCGCGGCCTGGCTGCCGGCGACCGGCAGCACGTGCGCGGGATCGGGGGCGTGGTAGTACTGCGCGGCGCAGGCCGCGAGGCCGTCGCCGTCGTCGGGCAGCCGGCGCCATGCGTCGGCCGGGACGGGCGGTACCGGATAGCCGACCGGATTGATGCCGGTCGACAGGTCGAGCCACGCGTCGTACGGAATGCCGTGGCGGCGTGCGGCTTCGTGCAGGTTGCCGCCGTGCGCGATGCGGGTATCAGACATGATGGGTGGCCATGGCGAGTGCGCCGCTCGCGACCAGCAGCGCGAGCCACAGGGCAAGCGTGCGCGTGACGAGCGACAGCGCGGCGACGATGTGGATGGCGGTCGCCGTTGCGCCGGTGCCGAGCGCCGGACGATCCTCGATCTCGCCGTGATAGACGGCCGGGCCGCCGAGCTGCACGTTCAGGCTGCCGGCGCCGGCGGCCATCACCGGGCCCGCGTTCGGGCTGTCCCAGTGGCGCGCCTGCGTGCGCCAGCAGCGCCATGCGGCGGCCGTGTCGCCGAGCAGCGCGTAGCTCGCGGCCGTGAGGCGCGCGGGAATCCAGTTCAGCGCGTCGTCGAGGCGCGCGGCGGCCCAGCCGAAGGTCAGGAAGCGCGGCGTGCGGTAGCCCCACATCGCGTCGAGCGTATTCGCGAGCCGGAACAGCAGTGCGCCGGGGCCGCCCGCGACGACGAACCAGAACAGTGCGCCGAAGATCGCATCGTTGCCGTTCTCCAGCGCCGATTCGACGGCCGCACGCGACAGCGCGCCTTCGTCCGCATCGCTCGTGTCGCGCGACACGATGCGCGCGGTCAGCGCGCGGGCGGCGCCGAGGTCATGCCGCAGCAGTGCCGCGGCGATCGGCGCGACGTGATCGGCGAGGCTTTTCGCGCCGAGCGCGAACCACAACAGCGCGATGTGCAGCGCGGCCGCGAGCGGCCACGGCAGCACGGCTGCGAGCCATGCCGCGACGGCGACCGGCGGCACGACCGCCGCGATCCACGCGGCGACGCCGACCACGCGGCCGCGCCGGCCCGTGTTCAGCGCGCCTTCGATACGCGCGGCGAGGCGGCCGAACGCGACGAGCGGGTGCCAGCCGGCCGGTTCGCCGATCGCGCGGTCGATGATCGCGGCCGCGACCGCGAACATCGCGACGACGGGCAGCGACAGCATCAGCATGACGGCGCTCCCGCCTTGAGGTCGAGCGGCAGCCCGGCGACGAGCAGCGTCACGCGCGTTGCGAGCGCGGCGACGCGCTGATTCAGGCGGCCGAGTTCGTCGACATAGCGGCGCGTGACCGATCCGAGCGGCACGACGCCGAGCCCGATCTCGTTGCTGACCACGATCACCTTCGCGCGCGCGCCGCGCAACGCGTGCTCGAGCCGGTCGACCTGCGCCGCGTACTGCGCATCGTCGAGCGGTTCGCCGTCGGCCGGGCACAGCAGGTTCGTGAGCCACAGCGTCAGGCAGTCGACGAGCAGGCACGCGTGCGGATCGTCGAGCCGCGCGAGCGTGCCGGCGAGGTCGACCGGCGCGTCGGCGAACCCCCAGTCGGCCGGCCGGCGCGCGCGATGGTGCGCGATACGCTGCGCGAATTCGGCATCGGCGGCGGTCGCGGTCGCGATGTAGGTGACGGGACGGCCGCTGTCGGCGGCGAGCCGCTCGGCGTGCGCGCTCTTGCCCGAGCGTGCGCCGCCGAGGACGAAGGTGAGGTCGTGCGGAATCATCGCGTGATTGTAACGGCGCGGGCATGGCGGCGCGGGGGATAATGCGGCCTTTGCTTCGCGACGAGCTTTACACGATGAATGCACCCGAGCCGCGGCCGCGCGGTACGCTGATGATCCAGGGCACGACGTCCGACGCGGGCAAGAGCACGCTCGTCGCGGGCCTGTGCCGGCTGGCGCGCCGGGCCGGCGCGCGCGTTGCGCCGTTCAAGCCGCAGAACATGGCGCTCAACAGCGCGGTGACGGCGGACGGCGGCGAGATCGGCCGCGCGCAGGCGCTGCAGGCACTGGCCGCGGGCGTCGCGCCGCATACGGATTTCAACCCCGTGCTGCTGAAGCCGACGAGCGATCGCGGCGCGCAGGTGATCATTCACGGCAAGGCGCGCATGAACCTCAATGCGCGCGCGTATCACGACTACAAGCCGGTCGCGTTCGATGCGGTGCTCGAGTCGTATGCGCGGCTGCGTGCCGGCTACGACACGGTGATCGTCGAAGGCGCGGGCAGCCCGGCCGAGATCAACCTGCGCGACGGCGACATCGCGAACATGGGTTTTGCCGAACGCGTCGACTGCCCGGTCGTGCTCGTCGCCGACATCGACCGCGGCGGCGTGTTCGCGCACCTGGTCGGTACGCTCGCGTGCCTGTCGGACAGCGAACGCGCGCGCGTGCGCGGCTTCGTGATCAACCGCTTTCGCGGCGACTTCAAGCTGCTCGAACCGGGGCTCGACTGGCTGCGTGCGCAGACGGGCAAGCCCGTGTTCGGCGTGCTGCCGTATCTGCACGGCCTGCTGCTCGACGCCGAGGACATGCTGCCCGCGCAGGCGCGCAGCGCCGCAGCACGCGGTGACGCCGGCGTGCTGCGTGTCGTCGTGCCGGCGCTGCCGCGCATCAGCAACCACACCGATTTCGATCCGCTGCGCGCGCATCCGCAGGTCGAATTCACGTACTGGAAGAGCGGCCCCGTGCCGGATGCCGACCTGCTGATCCTGCCCGGTTCGAAGAGCGTGCAGCGCGACCTCGCATGGTTGCGCGACGCGGGCTGGGACACGCTGATCCGTCGCCACCTGCGTTACGGCGGCAAGGTGATCGGCGTTTGCGGCGGGATGCAGATGCTCGGCCGCACGCTCGACGATCCGCTCGGCCTCGAAGGGGCGCCCGGCAGCGTGCCGGGGCTCGGACTGCTCGATTTCGACACGACGCTGCAGCCCGACAAGACGCTGAAGAACGTCACGGGGCATCTCGCGCTGCCGGGCGGGGCCGCCGTGCGCGGCTACGAGATTCACATGGGCGACACGCACGGGTCCGCGCTCGCGTCGCCCGCGCTGGCGCTGGCAGCCGACGCCGCGCAGGACGGTACGCGCCCCGACGGCGCGGTTTCCGCCGACGGCCAGATCCTCGCGACCTACGTGCACGGGCTGTTCGACTCGCCCGACGCGTGCACGGCGCTGCTCGCGTGGGCCGGGCTCGACGGCGCGGAACGGATCGACTATCCGGCGCTGCGCGAGGCATCGCTCGAGCGGCTGGCCGACACGTTCGCCGACCATCTCGACCTCGACGCGCTGTACGCCGAATTTCGTTGATGCGCCGTCTCTCAGCCCTCGCTTTTTCCGCCTGATCGCGTACAACAGAGGAGGGCGGATGTCCGCCCGGAGGAGTGCGGCGATGAAGGCTCGATGGTGGTTGAGCGTGCTGCTCGCGGCGCTGCTGGGTGCGTCGGCGGTTGCGCACGCGTGCGATTCGTACGGATCAAGCGGCAGCCAGCCCGGTTCCGGCGACGCCACACAAGGAAAGAGCGGTTACGGTTACTGATGCATGGTGAGGGGCATGATCGGTCATGCCCCTTTTTACATCTCAATTAACTCCATACAGGAATCAGTTAAAGCGAATTGACGTGTTTATTGGTCGAATCGATTCGAATAGAGTGCGATCCATTCACACCACTCACGAAGGAATTCGCCATGAACCCCAATCGCCTCAACGATTTCGCCGCGACCCTGCTGCGCGTCGCGCTCGGCGTGCTGTACCTCGCGCACGTCGCGCAGAAGGTGTTCGTCTTCACGCTGCCTGGCACCGCGCAGTTCTTTGCGTCGATCGGCCTGCCGGGCTGGCTCGCGTACCTGACGACGTTCGTCGAACTGGCCGGCGGCCTCGCGCTGCTCGCGGGCTTCCGGGTGCGTGTCGCCGCGCTCGTGCTGCTGCCGTTCATGCTCGGCGCGACCGCCGCGCATCTGCCGAACGGCTGGAGCTTCGCGTCACCGAACGGCGGCTGGGAATATCCGGCGTTCTGGGCCGTCACGCTCGCCGTGCAGGCGCTGCTGGGCGGCGGCGCGTTCGCGCTCGGCGCCCGGGAAGCCGCGGGTCAGCGTGTGTAACGGGTAGGTCAGCCGGCATGGTGCGGCGCAACCCGTTCCGGTGATACCCCGTTTGCCGATATCATCGCTCCCTGTATCCGCATTCGAGCGGCGCCTGCCATGCGGCGGGCGCCGCGCGGCTTTTTCGGGGGAATTCATGACGGTGATCGTGGTGGCGAATCCGAAGGGCGGCGTGGGGAAGAGCACGCTGTCCACCAATCTTGCCGGCTATTTCGCGGCGCAGGGCGCGTGGGTCGCGCTCGCCGATCTCGACCGGCAGCAGTCCGCCCATGCGTGGCTCGACCTGCGGCCGGCCGGATTGCCGGCGATCGAGGCGTGGGAACTCGATCCGGACGCGCCGACGAAGCCGCCGCGCGGCCTCGAATATGCGGTGATCGATACGCCGGCCGGCCTGCACGGCAACCGGCTCAACGTCGCGCTGCAACTGGCCGACAGGGTGATCGTGCCGCTGCAGCCGTCGATGTTCGATATTCTGGCCACGCAGCAGTTTCTGGAACGCCTCGCCGGCGAGAAGGCCGTGCGCAAGGGCAGCGTCGAGGTCGGGATCGTCGGGATGCGGGTCGATGCACGCACGCGCTCGTCCGACCAGCTTCACCGGTTCGTCGAAGGGCTCGGCCTGCCGGTGCTCGGCTACGTGCGCGACACGCAGAACTACGTGCAGATCGCCGCGCATGGCCTCACGCTGTGGGACGTCGCGAAGAGCCGGGTCGAGAAGGATCTCGAACAGTGGCGGCCGATCGTCGAATGGGCCGAACGCCGGGTGCCGAAGGCCGAGAAGCCGGAGAAGGCCGCCAAGGCGTCCTGATCGCACGGCCGCCGGGCCGGCTCGCGATGAAATGAGAAAGGGCCGGATCCCGTGGTACACGGCATCCGGCCCTTCGACCGCAAGCGGCGCAGCCGCTCCCGCGCGCCACGGCACGCGGTCAGGCGGTCAGGTCCAGTTCTGCGTCGGCACGTGATCGCGGTGGCCCTTGATCTTGTTGCCGTCGTCGATGAACACGAGCTTCGGCTTCCAGCCGGCCTGCAGTTCGGCTTCGTCGACCATTGCGAAGGCCGCGATGATCACGAGGTCGCCGAGCTGCGCGCGACGCGCGGCCGAGCCGTTCAGCGAGATCATCCCGCTGCCGCGCTCACCCTTGATCGCGTACGTCGAGAAGCGCTCGCCGTTGTTGATGTTCCAGATGTCGATCCGTTCGTTCTCGATGATGCCCGAGGCTTCGAGCAGATCTTCGTCGATCGCGCACGAGCCTTCGTAGTGCAGCTCGCAGTGCGTGACGGCCGCGCGGTGGATCTTCGATTTGAGCATGTGGCGCTGCATGGTGTCTCCGTGATGCGTCGTGAGAGGCGCGGGCGGGGCGGCCCGTCAGATTTCCAGGTTGTCGATGAGGCGCGTCGCGCCGAGCTTCGCGGCGGCGACGACGACGAGCGGTTCGCCGGCTTCGAGCTCGGCCGCGTTCGGCGCGATCAGGTTCGCGCGGCGGCGGATCGAGATGTAGTCGGGCGCCCAGCCGCGGCCGGCCAGATGCGTGCGAGCCATGTCTTCGAGCTTGCCGAGGTCGTGCTCGCCGCCGAGCAGGCTTTCGCGCATGCGCTGCAGCGTCTTCGCGAGTTCGGGGGCTTCCTTGCGCTCGTCGGCCGACAGGTAGCGGTTGCGCGACGACAGTGCGAGGCCGTCCTCGTCGCGCACGGTTTCGGCGGCGATGATGTCGACCGGCAGCGCGAGCTGCTGGCACATGCGGCGCACGATCATCAGCTGCTGGTAGTCCTTCTTGCCGAACACGGCGACGCGCGGCTGCACGCAGGCCATCAGCTTCGACACGACCGTGCACACGCCGGTGAAGAAGCCGGGCCGGAATTCACCTTCGAGGATCCCGCCGAGATCGTCCGGCGGCAGCACGCGGTATTCCTGCGGTTCCGGGTACATGTCGCGCTCGGTCGGCGCGAACAGCACGTAGACGTTTTCCTTCTGCAGCTTTTCGATATCGTCCTGGAGCGTGCGCGGATACTTGTCGAAATCCTCGTTCGGGCCGAATTGCAGCCGGTTGACGAAGATGCTCGCCACGACCGGGTCGCCGTGCTGGCGCGCGAGGCGCATCAGCGACAGGTGCCCTTCGTGCAGGTTGCCCATCGTCGGCACGAACGCCGTGCGGTTCTGTCCGCGCAGCTGGTCGCGCAGTTCATGGATCGAGCTGATGACTTTCATGATCGGGTAGCGGGTTCCTCGCGCTGGCGCGCGTTGGCGCCGCGGCAGCGGCGTCGGGGTCGAAGCGGAGAACGCCGGCGCGCGGGCGGCGCATCGGGCGTCGGCGGATTGTAGAGGATTTGGCCGTCAAACGCATCGAAAAAAGCACGGTCGTTCACTTTTTAAGCGGGCGTGCCGGCAACGACCACGCGGCCGTGCCGGGCTGCGGTGAGGCAGCCAGTGTGCCGGGATGAATCGGGAAAACGGGAAGGGCGGGCCTGGGCGTTATGCCGGCAAGTACGCGAGACGCACGTAGATCGGCGCGAACGGCTCGGCCTGCGTGATCTCGAGGAGCGATTCGCGCGCGAGTTCGAGCATCGCGATGAAATTCACGATGACGACCGGCACGCCGCGCGACGTGTCGAACAACTCGGCGAATTCCATGAAGCGCGCGTTCTGCAGCCGGCGCAGGATCAGGCTCATGTGTTCGCGCACCGACAGCTCCTCGCGGGAGATCTTGTGGTGCTGGACGAGCTTCGCGCGCTTGAGCACGTCGGCCCATGCGGCGCGCAGGTCGTCCGAATTCACGTCGGGGAAGCGCGGCGTGACGCTCTGCTCGATGTAGACCTCGGCACGCAGGAAGTCGCGGCCGAGCTGCGGCAACTGGTCGAGCCGCTGCGAGGCAAGCTTCATCTGCTCGTATTCGAGCAGGCGGCGCACGAGTTCGGCGCGCGGATCCTCGGCTTCCTCGCCGGTGTCGGCCTTCTTGACCGGCAGCAGCATCCGCGACTTGATCTCGATCAGCATCGCGGCCATCAGCAGGTACTCGGCCGCGAGCTCGAGGTTCGACGTGCGGATCTGGTCGACATAGCCCAGATATTGCGCGGTGACCTGCGCCATCGGGATGTCGAGCACGTTGAAGTTCTGTTTGCGGATCAGGTAGAGCAGCAGGTCGAGCGGGCCTTCGAACGTCTCGAGGAAGATCTCGAGCGCATCGGGCGGGATGTAGAGATCCTGCGGCAGCTTGAAGAGCGGTTCGCCGTACAGGCGAGCGAACGCCGCGACACCGTCGACCGTGTCGGGCGTCGAATCGGCGCCCGCGGGCGCGGCGATCGCGTCGTCCTGCCGGGCGGCGCTGGCCTCGTCGGCGGCGCTCACGTGGTCAGAAGTTCTGGTAGTAGACGTACGACGTTTGCTTCACGCGCGAATCCTGCTGATCGGCACGCTCTTCGAGGTCGATCGGCTGCTTGTCCCACAGCAGGGAACGGCCTTTGCGCTGCTCTTCCTCGAGCGTCGGCTTCTGCTGCTTGAGCTGGTTCAGGAACTGCGTGACATCGGACTGGTACGGCATGGCTGGGTTTTCCGTTTCGGGCGGCGCACGATGCGCGGGATTCACGATGGCGGGATTTTACCGCATCGCGGGAACAGCCGGCGGCAATCGCGCGTCGAATCCGCGGGCCGGCGCGCAGTAGGTGCACGGACGCGTGCCGTCGGGCATGGCACGACGGCCCCGCTCGTTCGCGCAGCGGTTTACAAACATTAAGCTTTGACGCCTACGCCCTGTGGTCAAATACAGGGTTTTCCACAAAACCGTGATAACCGAGGGCGAGGTCATATTTGGCGGGGCAGTCGAACCAGCAAGCACACACGGCACATGATGCGGGCCCGCGCGTGGAAGGCAATCGCGCCGGCGCCGCGGCCCGCGCCGCGCGGGTGACCGTCGCGGGTTGCCTTGCCGCGTGCTTCGCGTTGCCGGCCCACGCGAAGTACGACGTCGACATCGATGCGCCGCGCTCGGTTCGCAAGCTGCTCAAGTCGCATCTCGATATCGCGCGCTTCGCGAAGCGCGACGACATCAGCGACGACCAGTTCGACTTCCTCGTCACCGCCACGCCGCAGCAGGTGCGCGACCTCACCGCGACGGCCGGCTATTTCTCGCCGGTCGTGCGCACCGACGTGCGCACGCGCGACGGCAAGCGCGACGTGCGCATCGCGGTCGATCCGGGGAAGCAGACGGTCGTGTCGACCGTCGACCTGACGTTCAAGGGGCCGATCGACACCGAGGATCCGAAGCAGGAAGCCGCGACCCGTTTCGCGTTTTCGCTGAAGCCGGGCGATCCGTTCACGCAGTCCGACTGGGACGGTGCGAAGGGCGCGGCGCTCAAGCAACTGCAGTCGCGCCGCTATCTCGGCGGGAAGATCGCGTCGTCGGAGGCGCGCATCGATCCGAGCACGCAGCGCGCGACACTCGCGGTCACGTTCGACAGCGGCCCGACGTTTACGATCGGCAAGGTCGATGTCGACGGCGTGCGGCGCTATCCGGAAAAGATCGCCACGAACGTCAATCCGTTGTCGGAAGGCGAGATCTACGACGTGCAGCGGATCGCCGAATTGCAGCGACAGTTGCAGAACACGCCGTACTACGCGAGCGTCGCGATCGACGTCGGCGACGATACGGCGAAGCCCGAGCGCACGCCCGTGCACGTGAAGGTCAGCGAGTTCCCGTACAACAACATCCGCGGCGGCGTCGGCTTTGCCACCGATACCGGGCCGCACGTGCAGGGCTCCTATACGTATCTCGACACGTTCGGCGCCGCGTGGCCGCTGACCGTGTCGGGCCGGCTCGACCAGATCCAGCAATACGGACAGGTCCAGCTGTCGATGCCGCCGGGCGAGAAGGGCTGGACCAACAGCGTGCTCGCGTCGTACACGAACACCAACGTGTCGGACACGCGCATCTACAGCGCGCGGGTCGGCGCGCAGCGCACGCGCACCGGCCAGTTCATCGACTATTCGTATTCGCTGATGTTCTACCAGGACCGGCTCGACCAGAACGGCGCGGGGCCGACCACGAGCCGCGCGCTCGTGCCGCAATGGGCGTGGACGCGCCGCAACGTCGACGATCCGCTGTTTCCTCGTTCGGGCAACCTGATCCACGCGGAGGCCGGCTTCGCGGTCAAGGGCGTGCTGACCGACCAGTCCTTCATCCGCGGCTACGCGCGCGGCCAGCAGTACCTGCCGATCGGCAAGCGCGACCTGTTCGTGTTCCGCGCGGAGCTCGGCGGCGTGTTCACGAGCGGCAGTTCGACCGGCGTGCCGGCGTCGCTGCTGTTCCGCGCGGGCGGCTCGAACTCGGTGCGCGGCTACGGTTACCAGAGCATCGGCAACAGCGTCGACGGCTCCGTGCTGCCGACCAAGTACCTGATGACGGGCACCGCCGAATACCAGCACTGGTTCAACCGCGACTGGGGCGCCGCGACGTTCTTCGACATCGGCACCGCCACCGATGCGTGGGGCGAGCGGGTGTTCTACCCGGGTGTCGGCGTCGGCGCGCGCTGGCGCAGCCCCGTCGGCCCGATCAACGTCGACGTCGCGTACGGGTTGCGCAACCATAGCGTGCGCCCGTACCTGACGCTCGGCATCGCTTTCTGACCGTACCGCTTCACCGACGACGAACTGCATGACGAAGGACCCGAACGACACGCCGCCGCCTCACGATCCGGACTCGCCCGACGGCGCGCCCGACGCGCCGCCGCGCGCGCCGCGCCGCGGGCCCGTTGCGCGCATCGGGCGGTTCGTCGCGTGGACGCTCGCGACAGTCGTGCTGCTCGTCGTGCTGGCGGCCGGGCTCGTGCTGGCCGCGGTGACGACCGAGCACGGCACGCGGCTCGCGTGGCAGGTGGCCGAGCGCGTACTCGGCGCGCGGCTCGCGGGCACGCTCGACGGCGGCTCGCTCGCGACCGGCGTGCGGTTGCGCGGGTTCGCGTGGACGAGCCCCGACGGCACCGGCACCGAAATCCGCATCGACCGGCTCGACGGGCGCTGGGCCCTGACCCGCGCGCCGTGGCGGCTGTCCATCGCCTACCTTCGCGCCGGCACGATCGACGTGCGGATCCCGCCGGGGCCATCGACGCCGAGTACGACGCCGCAGGACCTGAGCCTGCCGCTGCAATTGCGCATCGACGACCTGCGCGTCGATCGCCTTGCGATCCGCGACGGCGGGTCGACGACCCAGCTCGACCATCTCGCGCTGAACGGCCGCAGCGACGGCCGCCACCATGAACTCGTGCTCGACGGCGTCGATACGCCGTTCGGCGCGCTGACGGCGCGCGCGAAGCTCGACGGCGTGAAGCCGTTCGCGCTGACGGGCGAAGCCACGTATGCGGGCAAGCTGTCCGACGAGCCGGTCGATGCGCGCGCGCGCGTGTCGGGTTCGCTCGAGGCGCTCGTCGCCGACGTCGACGCGAGCGGGATGAAGCTTAACGGGCGCGCGCACGTCGAGGCCGCGCCGTTCGGCGCGGTGCCGCTCACGCGCGCGTCGCTCGCGTTCGATCACGTGAACCCGCAGGCGCTCGCGCCCGGCGCACCTGCCGCCGATCTCGCGGTGCGCGCGGAACTCGCGCCCGTGACCGCGCCGGCCGGGTCTGCGCCCGCGAAGGGTTTCGCGGTGACGGGCCCGGTGTCGATCGTCAACGCGAAACCCGGTACGCTCGGCGACCACCTGCTGCCGGTGATCGATGCGCACGCGAACGTGCATCTCGACGCGCACGCGCAGCGGATCGACGCGCTCGCGCTGAAGCTGATCCGCGACGGCAGCGTGACGGGCAGCGGTACGCTGGCGGGCGGCAAGGGCCGCTTCGACCTGAAGGTCGCGAACCTCGACCTGAACGCATTCGTCGCCGAGCTGCGGCCGATGCGCCTCGCCGGCCCGCTCGGCGTGACGCTCGCCGGCGACGTGACGACCGTCGATTTCAACCTGAACGACCCGACGCTCGCGCTCGGCGCGCGCGCGAAGGTCGCGCTGACGCCGCAGCAGACCGTGCTGACCGACGCGCGCGTGACGGCGGGCAAGGGCCGGATCGACCTGACGGGTGTGTTCCGTCACGATGCGCATTCGAGCTACGACGCGAAGGCGACGCTGACCGCATTCGATCCGCTGCTGCTCGCCGCGATGAGCGCGCCGAAGGCGGGTGGCGGCAAGGCGCCCGCCAAGGTCGCGAAGGCGCCGGCCCAGCGCGGCGAGACGCGCGTGTCGGGCACGCTGACGGCGTCGGGCGCGTTCGCGCCGCAGGTATCGACGAAGGCGACCTTCAAGCTCGGCGACAGCCTGTACGACGGCGTGCCGCTGACCGGCGCCGGCGTCGTGCAGCTCGCCGGTTCGCGCATTCTGCCGAGCAACGCGAGCCTGTCGATCGCGGGCAACCACGTCGACCTGCGCGGCAGCTTCGGCGCGCCCGGCGACCGGCTGCGCTTCGTGGTCGACGCGCCGCAGCTCGACCGGCTCGGTTTCGGCGTGGAAGGGCTCGTGCAGGCGCAGGGCGACCTGACCGGCAGCTTCGCGCACCCGAACGTGACGGCCACCTACAAGGCCGAGCACGTCGTTGTCGGCTCGAACCGGATCGGTGCCGCGCAGGGCCGTGCTGACATCCGCGACGGCGCGCACGGCGCGCTCGTGTTCACGGCCGACGCGTCCGACATCGCGCTCGGCTCGCTGAAGCTGAAATCGCTGCGCGCGAACCTCGACGGCACGCGCGCGAAGCACACGCTCGACGCGTCGGCGCTCGGGATGGCCGACGGCCGCGTGATCGACGTGACGCTCGCGGCGAACGGCGGCGTGGTCGAGAACCGCGACGGGATGCGCTGGGACGGCACGGTGACGCGTCTCGCGAACCGCGGCACGCCGGCCATCGCGCTGCAGTCGCCGCTGACCGTATCGGCCGGCGCCGGCCGCGTGACGCTCGGCGCGACGCGGCTCACGCTCGAAGGCGCGGCGATCGACCTGAAATCGTTCGTGTTCGATCACGGCCAGATGCGCTCGGCGGGCTCCGTGAGCGGCGCGTCGGTCGCGCGTTTCCTCGAGGTCCGCCAGGAGCTGACGGGCCAGCGGCCACCGGTGCGGACCGACGTCGTGCTCGACGCCGACTGGGATTTCTCGCTCGGCGCGAACTCGACGGGCTATGTGCAGGTGAAGCGTCGCGGCGGCGACGTGACGATCGAAAGCGGGCGCGGCATCGCGTCGCTGGGGCTGACCGACCTGTCCGCGCGCGCGAGCTTCACGCCCGGCAACCGGCTCAACCTGACGGCGCTCGCGAAGGCGAACCGGATCGGCACGCTCGACGCGAACGTCATCGTCCCGTTCGCGCTGCGCGACGGCATGTTCGGCGTGGTCAACGATGGCCCGTTGTCGGGCCGCATCGACGCCGATATCCCGGCACTGAAGACGACCGGCAACCTGTTCGGGCCGAGCTACCTGCTCGGCGGGCGCGCGGCGCTGAAGCTGACCATCGCGGGCACGCCGGTGAAGCCGAACCTGTCGGGGATGCTGACGGGCGACGATTTGTCCGCGACGCTCATCGACCAGGGTGTGCAGTTGAAGGACGGCATCGTGCGCGTGAAGCTGTCGGACAACCTCGTCGAATTCCAGCAGGTCGAATTTCACGGCGGCGACGGCACGCTGCGCGCGCTCGGCCGCGTGCGCCTCGATGGCGAGGCGCCCGACCTGACCGCCAGCATCGTCGCGGACAAGCTCGAACTGTTCGCGGCGCCGGACCGCAAGCTGTCGCTGTCGGGCAAGGCAACCGTCGCGAACGACGGGCCGCGCGGCGCGCTGTCGATCGACGGCAAGTTCGTCGTCGACCGCGCATTGTTCGACCTGCCCGAGGAATCGGCGCCGCACCTGTCGGACGACGTCGTGATCGTGCAGCCGGGCGGCACGGTGCGCGGCGAGACGCCGACCGGCACCGCGGTCGCGAAGCCGAAGCCGGCCGAGGGCAAGCCGGCGCCGTCACTCGCGCCGCGCGCGAACATCGACATCGGCCTCGGCAACAACTTCCGCTTCAAGGGACACGGCGCGGATCTCGGGCTGCGCGGCACGATCACCGTGATGAGCGCGCCGGGCGTGCCGCTGCGCGCGGTCGGCAACGTGCGCGTGACCGAAGGGTCGACGTATACGTCGTTCGGCCGCAAGCTGGCGATCGAGAACGGCTTCTTCACGTTCAACGGCCCCGTGTCGAACCCGGGCGTCAACATCCTCGCGATGCGGCGCAACCAGGAGGTCGAGGCCGGCGTACAGGTGACGGGCACGATCCAGTCGCTGACGGTCAAGCTCGTGTCGGAGCCGAACGTCACGGACAACGAAAAGCTGTCGTGGCTGCTGTTCGGGCACGGCACCGACCAGGGCAACAACGTCGGCCAGCAGGGTGCGATGACGGCGGCGCTCGGGCTGCTCGGCAGCGTGACCGGCAAGCGCGTCGCGCAGACCTTCGGTCTCGACGAGGTCTCGGTCGGCCGCAGCGAAGTCGGCCTGACCGATCCGCAGGTCGTGCTGGTGTCGAAGGCGATCAACGAGCGGTTCGTGCTCGGCTTCGAGCAGGGGCTGCAATCGGCGGCCAACGCGTTCAAGGCGACGATCAACCTGACGCGCTTCTGGTCGGTGTCAGCGTACGGCGGCACGTTCCAGGGTGTTGACCTGAACTACACGCGGCGCTTCGATCGCTGGTTCGGCAGTGACGCCGCGCGCGCGCGGCGCGCCGAGCAGCCATGAAAAAAGCCCCGCACGATTCGTGCGGGGCTTTTTTTCGCAAGCGGCAGTGCGTGCGGCTTACTTCACACGCATGCCGGGCTTCGCGCCGCTGTGCGGCTCGAGGATGTAGAGGCCCGGTTCCGCCTTCTCGTCGGTGGCCGACGCGGCGAGCACCATCCCTTCGGACAGGCCGAACTTCATCTTGCGCGGCGCGAGGTTCGCGACCATCACGGTCAGCTTGCCGACGAGCTGCTCGGGCTGGTACGCGGACTTGATGCCCGAGAACACGTTGCGGGTCTTTTCCTCGCCGATGTCGAGCGTGAGCTGCAGCAGCTTGTCCGAGCCCTCGACGGCCTGACACGCGACGATCTTCGCGATGCGCAGGTCGATCTTCGCGAAATCGTCGATCGAGATCGGGGCGTCATCCGCGCCGTTCACCACCGCCTGCTTCGCGTTTGCCTTCGCGTTGTTCTTCGCATCCTTCGCGGCATTGGCGCTCGCGGCGGCCGCGCCGGTGGCTTCGGCCTGCAGCGAATCGCGGTTCGCGGCGAGCAGCGCTTCGATCTGCTTCGGGTCGACGCGCGTCATCAGGTGCTGGTACGCCTTGATCGGCTGTTCCGACGACAGCGGCTTCGCGGCATCGGCCCAGGCGAGCGGCGCGATCCCGAAGAACGACTCGACGGCTTCGGCGACACGCGGCATCACCGGCTTCAGCGCGAGCGACAGCAGGCGGAACGACTCGAGGCTCACGCTGCAGGTTTCGTGCAGCGCGACCGCGTTGGCCGGATCCTTCGCGAGATCCCACGGCTTCGCGCCGTCGACGTACGCGTTGACTTCGTCCGCGAGCTCCATCGTGTGGCGCAGCGCGCGGCTGTACTCGCGTGCCTCGTAGTGCGCGGCGATCTGCGGAATCGCGTCGCGCAGCTTCGCGACGAGCGGATGGTTCATCGCGCTGTCCTGCACGCGGCCGTCGAAGCGCTTGATCAGGAAGCCTGCCGCGCGGCTCGCGATGTTCACGTACTTGCCGACGAGGTCGCTGTTCACGCGCGCCTGGAAGTCGTCGAGGTTCAGGTCGATGTCTTCCATCGTCGCGTTCAGCTTCGCGGCGAAGTAGTAGCGCAGCCATTCGGGGTTCAGGCCGGTGTCGATGTAGCTCTGCGCGGTGATGAACGTGCCGCGCGACTTCGACATCTTCGCGCCGTCGACCGTCAGGAAGCCGTGCGCGAACACGTTGGTCGGCGTGCGGTGGCCCGAGAATTCGAGCATCGCCGGCCAGAACAGCGTGTGGAAGTACAGGATGTCCTTGCCGATGAAGTGATACTGCTCGGTGGTCGAGCCCGGGCGGACCCACGCGTCGAAGTCGACGCCGTTGCGCTCGCACAGGTTCTTGAAGCTCGCGTAGTAGCCGACCGGCGCGTCGAGCCACACGTAGAAATACTTGCCGGGCGCGCCCGGAATCTCGAAGCCGAAGTACGGCGCGTCACGCGAGATGTCCCAGTCGGCGAGCTTGGCCTCGCCGGCGTCGCCGAGCCATTCGCGCATCTTGTTGGTCGCTTCGGGCTGCGCGAGGCCGCTCACCCATTCGCGCAGGAACGTTTCGCAGCGCGGGTCGGACAGGCGGAAGAAGTAGTGCTTCGACGTCTTGCGCACCGGCGTCGCGCCCGACACGACCGAATACGGGTTCAGCAGTTCGGTCGGCAGGTAGGTCGAGCCGCACACTTCGCAGTTGTCGCCGTACTGGTCCTTCGCGTGGCACTTCGGGCACTCGCCCTTGATGAAGCGGTCCGGCAGGAACATTTCCTTGACGGGATCGTACGCCTGCTCGATCTCGCGCTCGGCGATGAAGCCGGCTTCCTGCAGCGCGACGTAGATCTTCTCGCTCAGCACGCGGTTCTCGTCCGAATCGGTCGAGTAGAAGTTGTCGAACGACACGCCGAAGCTGTCGAAGTCGCGCTTGTGTTCGGTCCACACGCGGTCGATCAGCTGCTTCGGGGTCAGGCCTTCCTTCTCCGCGCGCAGCATGATCGGCGTGCCGTGCGTGTCGTCGGCGCCGATGTAGTAGACCTCATGGCCATGCATTCGCAGCGCCCGCACCCAGATGTCGGTCTGGATGTACTCGACCAGGTGGCCGATGTGGATCTGCCCGTTGGCATAGGGCAGTGCGGACGTAACGAGGATCTGGCGGCCGCCTTGCGGCGCCGCAGCCTGCACGGAAGTGAGGTCGGATGCGGACATAGGGTCTGTAGAGGAACGGCGGAAAAACGACGGGAAACTGCGATTCTAGCAGGGGCGCGCGCCAGCGACGCGGGCAGGCGCCCTTGAACGGGCGCCGAAACGGGCGGGGCCGCGCAAGCGGCGTGCCCGACGGTGATGTGCTGCGGTGCAGCACGAATTCTGCGGGCAAAAAAAACCGGGGCGGATACGGCCCCGGAGCAACAACGACAAGAGGAGAATGGTGACGCGCCGGCAACACCAGCCGCGTACCGTAAATACTGACCACGGCCTGCGCCAGAAGTTCGAAAATATTTTCGATTTGTTACCGGCTCCGCCGGAAGCCTTGTCCGGCGGGGCGGCGCGAGCGGCGGGCCCGCACCTTCTCCTCGTCGTGCGCTTACTGCGCCTGCGCTGCGCGCAGGTAGATTTCGACGCGGCGGTTCTGTGCGCGGCCGGCTTCGGTCGCGTTGTCCGCGATCGGGTTCGATGCGCCCATGCCTTGCGCCGACAGGCGGCCGCCGTTCACGCCGCGCTGTGCCAGTGCGTTCACGACGCTTTGCGCGCGGTTCTGCGACAGCGTCTGGTTCAGCTGCGCCGAGCCCGTGCTGTCCGTGTAGCCGACGATCGATGCCGTCACTTGCGGGTTCTGGCTCAGCGTCGAGGCCAGGTCGTTCAGCAGCGGCGTGAAGGCCGGCGTGATCGCGTACTGGTTCGTCGCGAAGGTCACCGCGCTCGGCACGTTCAGCTTCAGCGAGCCGTCCGGCTGCTCGGTCACTTGCGTACCCGTTTTCGCTGCCGACGGTGCGAGCTTGTTCTTGATCGCCTGCCAGTTGTAACCCGTCACGCCGCCGACCAGTGCGCCGACGCCCGCGCCGATCGCCGCGCCCTTGCCGCCGCCTGCCAGCGCGCCGATGCCTGCGCCCAGCGCCGCACCCGTGCCGGTACCGACGGCCGTGTTGTTGCCTTGCTGCGTGGCGCAGCCTGCCAGCAGTGCGCCGGCCAATGCGAAGACGGACAAGCGGGTCGCGATTTTCATGTTCATCTTGGATTCCTCTCTTGGTTGAACGAGTCGACAACGAAGACAACAACAGTTACGGCTCCCTGCGCGGGCCGCCCGAAAAAGACGGGCAGGCCTGCGCTCGCGGCAGCCGCCGAGGTGGCCGCATGCCCTGTCCGTCAGCGTGGCTGTTGGGACAGTGCGACGCGTCAGCCTCTACAATATAGGCGGTAAGTGGCCGATTTGGCCCCATAGCATGCCGCACGCGAAGAGTGCGCCGGGTCGCGCGTTCGCGCAATGGCGTGCAACAGATTCTTTCACTTTTCCCGATTTTCGCAGCGTAATTTGATATTTTTTGACGTTTGCGCGCGAGAAAAACGTTTTCACGGAGTTTCGATGAGCATTGACCGGGCACAAGTCGACGCCGCTTTGGCGGCTGTCGTCGACCCCAATACCGGCCGTCCGTATGCGGCGAACAAGGGCGTGCGCAACGTCGCGATCGACGGCGACGTCGTGGCGCTCGACGTGGTGCTCGGTTATCCCGCGCGCAGCCAGCACGACGACGTCCGCGCACGCATCACCGCAGCGCTGCAGGCCGTGCCCGGCGTGCGCGACGCGCGCATCGCCGTGTCGCAGGACATCGTCGCGCACACGGTGCAGCGTGGCGTGAAGCTGCTGCCGAACGTGAAGAACATCGTGGCGGTCGCATCGGGCAAGGGTGGCGTCGGCAAGAGCACGACGGCCGTCAACCTCGCGCTCGCGCTTGCTGCCGAAGGCGCGTCGGTCGGCATCCTCGACGCCGACATCTACGGTCCGTCGCTGCCGACGATGCTCGGCATCCACGGCCTGCGTCCCGAGTCGCCCGACAACCAGTCGATGAACCCGCTCGTCGGCCACGGGCTGCAGGCGAACTCGATCGGCTTCCTGATCGAGGAAGACAACCCGATGGTGTGGCGCGGCCCGATGGCGACCTCCGCGCTCGAGCAACTGCTGCGCCAGACCAACTGGCGCGAGCTCGACTACCTGATCGTCGACATGCCGCCCGGCACCGGCGACATCCAGCTGACGCTCGCGCAGCGCGTGCCCGTCACCGGCGCGGTGATCGTCACGACGCCGCAGGACATCGCGCTGCTCGACGCGAAGAAGGGCCTGAAGATGTTCGAGAAGGTCGGGATTCCGATCCTCGGCATCGTCGAGAACATGAGCATCCACATCTGTTCGAATTGCGGCCACGAGGAGCACATCTTCGGCGCCGGCGGGGCCGAGCGGATGGCGCAGGACTACGGTGTGAACGTGCTCGGCAGCCTGCCGCTCGACATCGCGATCCGCGAGCGGGCCGACAGCGGCACGCCGACGGTCGTGGCGGATCCGGACGGTGCGCTGGCGCGCCGCTACCGCGAGATCGCGCGCGGCGTTGCGCTGGCGATTGCCGAGCGATCACGCGACATGACGTCGAAGTTCCCGTCGATCGTTGTTCAAAATACGTAAAACCCTTGCGGGGCGGGGCCTCACGCTGTTTACGGCGCCGCGAGGCGCGGTATCATGGCGACTTTTCCCGGGTCCCTTTACCCGCCCGGCGTGGCCGTCGTGTCAAACGGCTGCCAGCCGGCATGAGGATCGAATGAAACAACGACATCACGGCGTGCGCGCCGGCCGCGTGCGGTGCGCGCTGCTGGCCGCCGCCGCGCTGGGCCTGCTGGCCGGCTGCACCTCCTTTTCCTCGTCGCACGAAAAACGGGCCGATGCACAACTGCAGCCGACGGTCGGCTCGCAGACGCGCGGCGCGGTGACCTTCGTCGAGCGTCCGGACGGCGTGCAGGTCACCTACAACCTGGCCGGCCTGCCACCGAACAGCGATCACGCTTTACAGGTACACGAACGCGGCGACTGCAACGCGGGCGACGGCTCGAGCGCCGGCCAGGTGTTCGCGCCGGCCGCCGACCGGCTGCGCGCGGGCGCCCGTGTCGCCGGCGATCTCGGCAACATCCACGCGGATGCGAACGGCGTCGCGGCCGGCTTCATCGTCGCGCCCGATCTGGCCCTCGATGGCGTGCGCTCGGCGATGAACCGCGCGGCGCTGGTGCACCGCGAACCGAGCGACCCCGCGTTTCCGCAGCATGGCGCGGGGCCCGCGCTGGCTTGCGGCGTGATCCGTTGACGGGCGCCGCGTGCGCCGGTCGATGATCGCGTAAAATGTGCGCCTTTCCCGGCCGCCGCCTCGCGGGTCTGGCCCTCACCGACTGTCACGCAGCGTTTCCAGGCGCCCCGAATATGCAACGACCCCAACGCTCACTTCGTTCGCTGTCCCCCGAGGGGACGGCCAGCTTCCTTGGGACGGCCCGGCGGAGGCTGGCATGAGCATCAAGTCCGACAAGTGGATTCGGCGCATGGCCGAAGAGCACAAGATGATCGAGCCGTTCGTGCCCGATCAGGTCCGCGCGTCCGAGGACGGTCGCCGGATCGTCAGCTACGGCACGTCGAGCTACGGCTACGACATCCGCTGTGCAGACGAATTCAAGATCTTCACGAACATCAACTCGACGATCGTCGATCCGAAGAACTTCGACGAGGGTTCGTTTGTCGATTTCAAGGGCGACGTGTGCATCATCCCGCCGAACTCGTTCGCGCTGGCCCGCACCGTCGAATATTTCCGTATCCCGCGCACCGTGCTGACGGTCTGCCTCGGCAAATCGACCTATGCGCGCTGCGGGATCATCGTCAACGTGACGCCGTTCGAACCCGAGTGGGAAGGCTACGTCACGCTGGAATTCTCGAACACCACGCCGCTGCCCGCGAAGATCTACGCGAACGAAGGCGTCGCGCAGGTGCTCTTCTTCGAGAGCGACGAAGTGTGCGACGTGTCGTACGCGGATCGCGGCGGCAAGTATCAGGGGCAGCGCGGTGTCACGCTGCCGAAAACCTGATCTGGTTGCATAACGTCTCACCAGTTTCCGGGTGACCGCTGCGCGTGACGCGCCGCGGTCGTTCTTTTTGGAGAATCGCCCATGAAGTTTCGTTTCCCCGTCGTCATCATCGACGAAGATTTCCGCTCCGAGAACATCTCGGGCTCCGGCATCCGGGCGTTGGCCGAAGCGATCGAGAAGGAGGGCGTTGAAGTCCTCGGCCTCACGAGCTACGGTGATCTGACATCGTTCGCGCAGCAATCGAGCCGTGCGTCGTGCTTCATCCTGTCGATCGACGACGACGAACTCATGCTCGGCGAAACCGGCCCGGACGGCGAACTGCCCGAGCTCGCGACCGCGATCATCGAGCTGCGCGCGTTCGTCACCGAAGTGCGCCGCCGCAACGCGGATATTCCGATCTTCCTGTACGGCGAGACGCGCACGTCGCGCCACCTGCCGAACGACATCCTGCGCGAGCTGCACGGCTTCATCCACATGTTCGAGGACACGCCGGAGTTCGTCGCGCGCCACATCATCCGCGAGGCGAAGGTCTATCTCGACTCGCTCGCGCCGCCGTTCTTCAAGGAACTCGTCAAGTACGCGGACGAAGGCTCGTACTCGTGGCACTGCCCGGGCCACTCGGGCGGCGTCGCGTTCCTGAAGAACCCGCTCGGCCAGATGTTCCACCAGTTCTTCGGCGAGAACATGCTGCGCGCGGACGTCTGCAACGCGGTGGACGAACTCGGCCAGTTGCTCGACCACACGGGCCCGGTCGCGGCGTCCGAGCGCAACGCGGCGCGCATCTTCAGCGCGGACCACCTGTTCTTCGTGACCAACGGCACGTCGACGTCGAACAAGATCGTCTGGCACGCGACGGTTGCACCGGGCGACATCGTGCTGGTCGACCGCAACTGCCACAAGTCGATCCTGCACGCGATCACGATGACGGGCGCGATCCCCGTGTTCCTGACGCCGACGCGTAACCACTTCGGCATCATCGGGCCGATCTCGCGCGACGAATTCAAGCCGGAGAACATCCGCAAGAAGATCGAGGCGAACCCGTTCGCGCGCGAAGCGATGCGCGAGAACCCAGACCTGAAGCCGCGGATCCTGACGATCACGCAGAGCACGTACGACGGCGTCGTCTACAACGTAGAGATGATCAAGGACCTGCTCGGCGACCTGCTCGACACGCTGCACTTCGACGAAGCGTGGCTGCCGCACGCGACGTTCCACGACTTCTACCGCGACATGCACGCGATCGGCGACGGCCGTCCGCGCACCGGCGCGCTCGTGTTCGCGACGCACTCGACGCACAAGCTGCTCGCGGGCATCTCGCAGGCATCGCAGATCGTCGTGCAGGATTCGGAGAACCGCACGTTCGACAAGCACCGCTTCAACGAGGCGTACCTGATGCACACGTCGACGAGCCCGCAGTACGCGATCATCGCGTCGTGCGACGTCGCGGCCGCGATGATGGAGCCGCCGGGCGGCACCGCGCTCGTCGAGGAATCGATCGCCGAGGCGATCGATTTCCGCCGCGCGATGCGCAAGGTCGACGCCGAATACGGCGACGACTGGTTCTTCAGCGTATGGGGCCCGGACAACCTGTCCGAAGAAGGCATCGGTTCGCGCGAGGACTGGATACTGAAGCCGAACGACCACTGGCACGGCTTCGGCCCGCTGGCGGAAGGCTTCAACATGCTCGACCCGATCAAGGCGACGATCATCACGCCGGGGCTCGACGTCGACGGCGAGTTCGGCGAAACCGGCATTCCGGCCGCGATCGTCACGAAGTACCTGGCCGAGCACGGGATCATCGTCGAGAAGACCGGCCTGTACTCGTTCTTCATCATGTTCACGATCGGCATCACGAAGGGCCGCTGGAACTCGATGGTGACCGAGCTGCAGCAGTTCAAGGACGACTACGACAACAACCAGCCGCTGTGGCGCGTGCTGCCGGAATTCGTCGCGCAGCATCCGCGCTACGAGCGCGTCGGCCTGCGCGACCTGTGCACGCAGATCCACGACGTGTACCGCGCGAACGACATCGCCCGCCTGACGACGGAGATGTACCTGTCGGACATGGAACCGGCGATGAAGCCGTCGGACGCGTTCGCGAAGCTCGCGCACCGCAAGATCGATCGCGTGCCGCTCGACGAGCTCGAAGGCCGGGTGACGAGCATCCTGCTCACGCCGTACCCGCCGGGCATTCCGCTGCTGATCCCGGGCGAGCGCTTCAACAAGACGATCATGAACTACCTGCGGTTCGCGCGCGACTTCAACGAGCGCTTCCCGGGCTTCCACACCGACATCCACGGCCTCGTCGCGGAAGAGGTGAACGGCCGCGTCGAGTACTTCGTCGACTGCGTGCGCGACTGATGGCGACGCACGGACGAATCCAGGCGATGCGTGCGGCGCTGGCCGCGCTCGTCGTCTGGGCGGCAGGGTCGGCCGGGCTGGCGGGCATGGGTGTCGCACATGCGGAAGTCGCGGCGGCCGACCCGATCGACGTCGCGATGCGGCAATGCCTCGCGCGGCGCGACCGGTCGTCGCCGGCCGGCCAGATCCAGTGCATGGGCGAAGCGCAGCAGCAGTGGCAGGCCGTGATGGACGGCGCGTACCAGCGCCTGTTGAAGGATGCGCCGGCCGACGCGAAGCGCGGCTGGCAGGACAGCCAGCGTCATTGGGTCACGTGGCGCAAGGATGAAGTGCATTTGCTGAAGGCCGTGTATGACACGACGCGCGGCACGTCGTACGCGATGTCGAGTGCCGACCTGCAGCTGCAGCCCGTGCGCGATCGCGCGCTGGCGTTGCGCAGCGCGGCCGATCGCTATGCGCCGCCGCCCGCCGCGGTGCCAGTCGCGGCCACGAGCGGCGCGCAGGGTGGCCCGAGTGATGCCCCGAGCGCGGCCAAGCCGAACGGCAAGCCGGCGAACGCGCCGCGCGATCCGGCCGTGCGCCGCGTGCGGCCGTGCGAACAGGACGCCGCATGCGAGCACGCGCTGTTCGACCTGAACCGCTATTACCAGAAGCTGCGCCGCAAGATGCCCGCGCATTCGGCCGCGACGCTCGTCCGCGCGCAGCGCGCGTGGGTCGGGTTCCGCGATGCGACGGCGCCGCTCGTCGGCGAGGACGGCCGCGTCGACCTGATCGGCGCGCGCATCGCGACGATGAAGCGGTTGTCGGAAACGGCCGGCAACCAATAAGCGCAAGGGCGACGCCGGTTGTGCGGCGAGACGGCAAAACGGGCACCCGAGGGTGCCCGTTTTGCATTCGGCGGCAGGTGATCTACGCGGGCCGTTGCGTATCGTGCCCGCCGAACCACGACGGCACGAGCGCGACCGCATCGTCGAGCGAGGTAAGCACATGCAGGCTCAGCGCGATGATTTCGGGCGTCGGCGCCTTCAGGTCGGGCACGGTGACGACCGACGCACCGGCGCCGGCGGCCGACTGCGCGCCGAAGTCGCTGTCCTCGAACGCGACGCACGCGTGTGCCGGTACGCCAAGGCGTTCGGCCGCAAGCCGGTAGACGGCCGGGTCGGGTTTGCCGCGCGCGACTTCGTCGCCGCCCGCGATTGCGCGAAAGAACGGCAGCACGCCGACCGCGTCGAGCCGCGCACGGATCACGTCCTGCGCGGACGACGACGCGACCGCGCACGGAATGCCGGCCTGCGCGAGCGCATCGAGCAGCGCGAACGCGCCGGGCTTCAGCGGAAACTTCGGATGCGGTTCGGGTGCCGCGAGTTGCTCGCGCACGCGAATGCGCACCGCGTCGAACGTATCGGGGTTGCCGATCAGCCGCGCCAGGATGACCTGGCCCTCGGCGAACGAGCGGCCGACGATCTGCAGGTAGTCGGTGGTGGTCAGCGTGACGCCGTGCGCATTCGACACGTCGATCCACGTATTCATGATGGTCCGCTCGGAATCGACGAGCAGGCCGTCCATGTCGAAGAGCGCGGCGGAAAAGGTCATCGGCGGCATTCGGGAAGCAGGGCAGGCGATGGGCGGCGCAATGGCCGCCCGAATGAAAAACGGACGCCGAAGGCGTCCGTCCGGAACAGCGGGCTTACTGGCCGAGCGCGGCGCGCGCAGCCTTGACCGCCGCACGCACCTGGTCGGGCGCGGTGCCGCCCGGGTGGTTGCGGCTGGCGACCGAACCCTCGAGCGTCAGGTAGCCGAACACGTCTTCGCCGATCAGGTGCGCGACGTTCGGCAGATCCTGCTTCATTTCGTCGAGCGTCAGGTCGGCCAGGTCGATGCCGCGGTCGTCGCAGATCTTCACTGCGTGCGCGACGGCTTCGTGCGCATCGCGGAACGGCAGGCCGCGCTTCACCAGGTAGTCGGCGAGGTCGGTGGCGGTCGAGAAGCCCTGCAGTGCGGCGGCGCGCATCGCGTCCGGCTTCACGGTGATGCCGGCCACCATCTCGGCGAAGATCCGCAGCGTGTCGGCGACGGTGTCGACCGTGTCGAACAGCGGTTCCTTGTCTTCCTGGTTGTCCTTGTTGTACGCGAGCGGCTGGCCCTTCATCAGCGTCAGCAGCGCCATCAGGTGGCCGTTCACGCGGCCCGTCTTGCCGCGCGCGAGCTCGGGCACGTCCGGGTTCTTCTTCTGCGGCATGATCGAGCTGCCGGTGCAGAAGCGGTCGGCGATGTCGATGAAGCCGACGCGCGGGCTCATCCACAGCACGAGTTCTTCCGAGAAGCGCGACACGTGCGTCATCACGAGTGCGGAGGCCGCCGTGAATTCGATCGCGAAGTCGCGATCCGACACCGCGTCGAGCGAGTTCGCGCAGATGCCGTCGAAGCCGAGCGTCTTCGCGACGGCGTGACGATCGATCGGGTAGCTCGTGCCGGCCAGTGCGGCCGCGCCGAGCGGCAGGCGGTTCACGCGGGTGCGGCAGTCGCGCATGCGTTCTGCATCGCGCGAGAACATCTCGACGTACGCGAGCAGGTGGTGGCCGAACGTGACGGGCTGCGCGACCTGCAGGTGCGTGAAGCCCGGCATGATCGTGTCGGCGTTCTGTTCCGCGAGGTCGAGCAGCGCGCCGCGCAGGTCGTTCAGCAGGCCGCCGATGCGGTCGATCTCGCCGCGCAGCCACAGGCGGATGTCGGTCGCGACCTGGTCGTTGCGCGAGCGGCCCGTGTGCAGGCGCTTGCCGGCATCGCCGATCAGCGCGGTCAGGCGCGCCTCGATGTTCAGGTGGACGTCTTCGAGGTCGAGCTGCCATTCGAATTCGCCGCGCTCGATTTCACCCTTGATCTGCGCCATCCCGCGTTCGATCGCGGCCAGGTCGTCGGCGCTGATGATCTTCTGCGCGGCGAGCATGTTCGCGTGCGCGAGCGAGCCGGCGATGTCGACGAGCGCGAGGCGCTTGTCGAAAAATACCGACGACGTGTAGCGCTTGACCAGCTCGGACATCGGTTCCGAGAAGCGGGCCGACCAGGCCTCGCCCTTTTTGTGCAGTTGGGACGTCATGGCGAATCTTCGAAGGATGTTGGGCGGCGTGCACCGCGAGGGAATCGGGCGATTTTAGCACTCGCCGGCCCGCCGCTCGGCGCACGGCGCTCATTTCAGGTCGCAGGTCAGCGGCCCGATGGTCGGCAGCGTGCCGTCGGCCGGGTGGACATACGGGAACGCGACGCCGCAGCGCCGGCCGCCGCCGTCGATCTCCAGATGATTGAGCGGGCCGAGGTCGGTGACGAACGTGAGGCCGTCATAGCCGACGATCGTCGCGCTGCCTGTCTCGACCTGCCGCACCCGCAGGCCGGCCGGCAGCGGCGCGCCGGCCGCGTCGCGCAGCAGTACCGATGCGGCGGCCTCGCGGGTGATCGAGAAGTGCGCGAGCACGCCCGAGCGGGCCTGCGGGACGACGTTCTGTACGGTATCGGAGAGGCGCGTGTCGATCGGCAGCGTCATGCTGTCGATGCCGATCCGGTTGTTCTGGTACGCATTGAGATCCGGAATCAGGAAATGGCCGCTGCGATCGGTGGCGCCGATCGGGCGGTTTTCGTGGAGCACCGGCACGCCGGGCGTGGCGTCGGTCGACACGAGTGCGAAGCCGTCGTCGATCCGACGCGACAGCAGCGCGCGACCGTCCATCAGCACGAGCGCGCCGGTGACATCGAGCGACGCGGCGCGCTGCCCGCCGATCGTCTGCGCGAGCGCGGTGACCTGGCCCGCGCGGCCGAGGTACTGGGCCTGCGCCTGCGCGTAGCGCAGGTCGCCCGCGTGCCCCGCCTGGACGGCCCATCCAGCGCCGCCGTCGTAGTCGGGCGGGCGGTTTGCGTTGACGCTGTAGATCGTCTCGCCGTTCTGCCGGCCGACGTTCGCATTCAGCGATACGTTGTGGCCGAGCCCGACGTTAAGGCTCACGAACGCCCCGCGCGTACCGTGCCGGCGGAAATCCTGGAACGCGTTGACGGTGAGCGACGCGAGGCCGCCCAGGCTCAGCGAGTAGGCGATCGAGCCGATCTGTGACGGCGGCGCGCCAGGATAGCGCAGGCCGATGTAGTTGAGCGCGAGCGACTGCGCGCGGATGAACGGCAGCGTCAGCGTCACGCGGTCGCTGACCGTCGGAACGGGCGTGCCGTCGCGCGCGGCGAGGTCGCCGTAGCGGCCGGCCGTGCGCAGCGTTTGCGCGTCGATCGAGAAGCGCGGCGAAATCAGCTGATAGCCGAGCCCGACCTGGGTGCCCGCGAGCCGTCCGGCGCTGCCCGCGAGCGACGCGCTTACGACGCCCGCCATGCCGAGCCGCGCGAACGCGCCGGCGCCTGCGTTGTAAAGGCCGCCTGTCGCCTCTGCGTGTGCCTCGACGGTCAGCGCGTCGCTGACACCGTAGCGCGCGGTCGCGCTCGCGGCGGCGCGCGGATCGTAGTCGAACGAGCTCAGCCCGTACGCGCGCCGCAGGAAGCCGGCCTCGACCGAATAGGCGGCGAGCCCTGGCGCGAGCAGCCGGGTATCGATATAGAGCGGCAGCGACGTCGCGATCGTTCGGCCGAGCGCGTCGCGCGTGACGACGGTCGCGCTGCCGGCGCCGGTGATGCCCGGAACGCTGTTGATCACGAACGGCCCGCTCGGCACGTCGCCGCTGAACTGGCGCACGCTGTTCACGTACACGTCGACCGATGTCGGCACGACGGCGGAACCGGGCAGCGCGGGCACCGGGAACGTCACGAGATCGGGGCGCAGCGCGAAGTTGCTGCGCCATTGCACGCCGCCGATCCGTAGCGAACGGGTCCACGCGAGCGACGTCGAGATCGTGTCGCCGAGCTGGGTCGTCGTGAGCGTATTCGGGTCGGACCGGCTCCACGACGTGTCGTAGCGCAGGTAGCGATGCTGGTCACGGTAGAACGACGCGACGCCCGTGGTGCTGAACACGCCCGTGGGGTCGAAGTAGCGCGCCTCACTCCACAGCGAGATGGGGGTGTGTTCGGTCGATTGCGCATAGAGGTCGTAGTTCAGCACGAAGCCGCGCCCGGCGGTTGCGGGCGGGGTCGGCGGGAGGGCGCGGGTGTCGAGCCGGTGCGGCGTGAGCAGCGCATCCGGCACACGCAGGTCGACCGTCTGGCGCGTGACGTCGTACCGGTATGTGACGCCCGGCAGCGTGTCCAGTGCGACTGGTGCAGGATGGGTCGTGGGGGCGTTCGATGCCGCGATGCCGAGATCGCGGAGATCCGCCGGACTCGCGAGCAGCCTGCCGTCGCGTTCGATGAAATGCGCGATCAGATGCAGCGGCGCGCCGTTCAGCGTGACGTCGAGATACAGGTCGGCCGCCGCGCCGGGGGCCCGCGCAGCCGTGAGGACGCGCACCGGCGCATCCTGCGCGTGAGCGGGTGCGCCGCCCGCGAGCGTGAGCAGCGCGGCCCAGGCAAGCGGCAACGCGACGACGCGTCCGGCACGCCCGCGGCGCGTCGAGCGAGGCGCGGGACGGGGCGTCGGCACGGTCGGGCTGGGAGGCGGCGGAAATTGGGTCAAGGCCCGGTGATGCCGGCCTCGACCCGTTGGGTATTGACGGTCGCCTGCACGCGCCGGATGCGCGGCGTCGCACCCGTCGCGTCGAGCTTGACCGGCCACTGCCGCGCACTGCCCGCGAGTGCGTAGCCGAGCAGCCCGCCGGTGACCTCGTGGCGTTTGCCCGCGTCGTCGATCAGTTGCACGGCGGCAATCTGCGCATGCCGGCCGCCGTCGTTCGCGACGCGCAGCAGCCAGCCCGCGTCGCCGCGCACGAGGCTCCAGGTCAGCCGCGGCGGCGCGGCGGCTGCGTCGGGCGTGACGAACACCGGGATCGAGTAGCGCAGCCGGATCGTGATGCCGCTCGTCACCGGCGCGTCGGGCGTCGGCAACTCGTCAATGAGGATGCGGTAGCTCAGCTCGCGCGGTGGCTTGTCGCGCGTGACGCGGACCAGCCGGACCAGCTGGTCCGCTTGCGCGGCGATCTGCAGCAGCGGCGGGCTCGCGACCAGTTCCGGCGACGGCGTCAACACGTCGTCGCCGCTTTCCTGCGTCCAGCGATAGGTGCGGACCTGACCGTAGATCGGCCGCGCGCCCGGATTGCGCAGCGTGATGCCCGCCGCCGGCGCATCGGGCGCGAGTTCGAGCGTGACGGGCGAGATCTGCAGCGTCGCGGCGCGGGCCGGGCTGCCTGTCGCAGCGGCCCATGCGAGCAGCAGTGGCGTGGCGATGCGTTCGGCGAAGCGGGCGAGCGTCACGTGCACGTCAGAAGTAGACGGTGGCAGTAACGGTCGACTGGTAGGTGTCCGGCTGCGGCGTCGCCTGGGCGGCGACCTGACCGTACACGTTGATGCTCTGCGCGGCGCCGGAGCCGGTGCCGCCGACCGTATTGGTGCCCTGCGTGTTGCCCCATACCGTCGTATGTCCGGCGTCCTGGTAGAGCTGGAAGCCGACGGTGGTGCCGGTATTGCCGGTTGCGGTGCCGGCCAGCAGCCGGCTCGCGACGGTCGAGCCGGACACGGAGCCTGCGTCGAGGCCGACGTTGTACGGGGTGGTGTTCGAGCAGGTGACGCTGAGCGTCGTCTGCTGGTTGAGCGCGGAGGCGAGGACGCCGGTCGAGCCGAAGGCAAGCGGGTTGGCGGCGATCGTGCAGTTTGCCTGGATCGTCAGCGTGACGGTTAAGGTCGCCGTCGCCGTGCCGTTCGAATAGACGGCCGCGCCGACCGGATGCAGGGCCGGCATGGCGGAGAGACCGACGGCAACGGCGGCCGACCGAAGCCGGCGGAGTGACACGTTCATCGCGGAGCGCTCCTGCGGTTCTGATTGTGCGCTGGAAGTCGCCTGGCCTTGGCGACAGGATCGCGCGGGCAATTGTGCGCCGCATCGCGATCCATTTTCAAAAAAACATTCGAATCCCTTTTTTGCAAGATTAGCGCACGTATTATCGGCATGCAACGTCGCCCCGATGGTTGTGATCGACGCGGTGCAAGAAAACATTATTTCGGCAATTAAGGCCGTAATCGAAAATGGCCGATTGGCGGCGAAGGGATTGCGTGGGGCGGCTCAGCGGGGTACGGTCTCGAGGGTCGTCCGTCCGGGCTGGTGCGTCGCAAAAGATCCGGATGAATGGCCGATCGAATTGGAAAATGGATGGGCTGAATGGTTATTGATTCGAATTATTGAATGGTAATTGAATTTGTTGATTGAATAATCGGGGCGAGTCGAAAAATGAAACGCTGGATAATCGCGTTGCTGACCGTCGTGTGGCTTGCGGCGCCCTGGACGGGCGCACATGCCGAGACCTGCAGCGTGACGGCGCCCGCGCCGAATTTCGGCTCGGTGAGCCCGGTCGCGCTGGCGGCGGTCACGACGACATCGACGATGACGGTCACCTGTACGTGGTCCACGGTCTCGCTGGTGCCGAACGTGACCGTGTGCCTGAATCTCGGCGGCACGAGTCCCCGGTACCTGACCAACGGCAGCAACCAGATGCAGTACGACCTGTATCTGGATTCCGGCTACACGCAGAGCTGGGGCTCGACCTATTCGGGCACGACGCCGATTTCGGTCAGCCTGTCGAAGCCGCTCACCGGCACGACCGCGAACACGACCGTGACAATCTACGGCAAGATCGCCGCGAACCAGCCGACCGTGCCGACCGTCGGCGACGCGAGCACCGTTTATGCCCAGAACTTCGGCGGCAGCCAGACGTCGCTCAACTACGGGTTCTACCTGCTCGGCGCGCCGACGTGCGCGTCACTCGCGACGAACGGCACGTTCGCTTTCAGCGCGACGGCGACCGTCGTCAACGATTGCAACATCACCGCGACGAACATCGCGTTCGCGCCGGTCGGCGTGCTTGCGAGTGCGCTTACCGCGACCGGCACCATCAATGCGCAGTGCACGAACGGCGACGCGTTCGAGATCGCGCTGAACGGCGGCGCGAGCGGCAACGTCACCGCGCGCACGATGCTGCGTTCGGGCGGCGGCGGCTCGGTCGGCTACCAGCTTTACCTGAATTCGGGGATGTCGACGATCTGGGGCGACGGCACCGGCGGCACGACGATGGCGACCGGCACCGGCAGCGGGGTCACGCAGGCGTTGACCGTCTACGGCCAGGTGCCCGCGCAGACCACGCCCGCACCCGGCAGCTACAGCGACACGATCACCGCGACGATCAGCTTCTGAGCCGCGTCAGTCGCGCACCAGCACCACCAGCTTCAGGTCCTCGCGGTGCGCGGGCTTCAGCGTGATCTGCTGGTACACGAGGCGGCCGTCGGCCGGATGGTCGAATTCGCGCAGCCCGCCTTCGCGTTCGAACACGTCCTGCGATGCCCAGTACTGCGCGAACGCGTCGCTGCCGGTGGTCAGCGCGTCGATCAGCGCCCGCGTGGGCGCGTCGGTCAGGTGACGGATCGAATCGGCGCGGAATTCGGCCGCGAGCCGCCGTGCGCGGGTTTCCCAGTCGACGATCAGCGTGCGCGCGGCCGGCGACATGAACGTGAAGCGCAGCAGGTTGCGGTCGTGCTCGCCGTCGAGCCAGCCGGAAAAGAGCGCGGCGGCCGGCGCATTCCATGCGAGGGCGTTCCATTGCCGGTCGAGCACGTACGCGGGTGTCGCGATCGCCGCGACGGTTGCGGCGAGCGTCGGCGGCAGGTCGCCGCCCGCGACGTCGGGTTCGGCCGGGTCGCGTTGCGCGGCCAGCTCGAACAGGTACGCGCGCTCGGCCTTCGACAGCTGCAGCGCGACGGCGATCCGCGCGAGCGCATCGGCGGATGCGGATACGGGGCGGCCCTGTTCGATCCACGTGTACCAGGTCGGGCTGACGCCGCACAACTGCGCGACTTCCTCGCGCCGCAGCCCCGGCGTGCGGCGGCGCGGGCCGGGCGGCAGGCCGACGGCCTGCGGCGACAGCCGCTCGCGGTGGGCACGGATGAATTCGCCGAGCGCACGGGCAGGCGTGGCGTCGAGCGGCGGGACGGGGGCAGAGGACGGGTGGTTCATGCGGAAACGGCGAAATGGAAGCGGGGACGCGGCAACGATCAGACAGGTGTATCGAATACCAGAATAACTGCTTAACTTGTACTGGTACAAACGCAGGCCTATTGTAGCGGCTCGCGCGCTGGCAGGGCAGCGAGCGTCCCACAAAACGCGTTGCATGGGGCCGGAGCAGGCGCCGAGGTGCTTGTCGCACCGGCAACGGTACAAAGGAGCGAACGATGAAACACCACGACCAGGTCGCCGACGCATTCGGCACGACGGCCGCCGCCTATCTGACGAGCACGGTCCACGCGACGGGCGCCGATCTGCAGACGCTTGCCGACGCGGTGCGCGCGACGCCCGAGGCCGCGGTGCTCGATCTCGGCTGCGGCGCCGGCCATGCGAGCTTCGCGGTCGCGCCGCACGTGCGCGAGGTGGTCGCCTACGATCTCGCCGCGCAGATGCTCGCGACCGTCGACGCCGCCGCGCGCGAGCGTGGGCTCGCGAACATCCGTACGCAGCAGGGCCCGGCCGAACAACTGCCGTTCGAGACGGCGACGTTCGACTGGGTCGTGAGCCGGATGAGCGCGCACCACTGGCACGACATGCGCGCGGCGCTCGCCGAGGTGCGCCGCGTGCTGAAGCCGGGCGGCCGCGTGCTGATGATCGACATCGCCGGCAACGACCATCCGCTCCTCGATACGTACCTGCAGGCCGCGGAAGTGCTGCGCGACGCGTCGCATGTGCGCGACTACCGCGCGGACGAATGGCTCGCGATGTTCCGCGAAGCCGGCTTCGACGCGCACGTGCACAGCCGCTGGCGCCTGCCGATCGATTTCGATACGTGGGTCGCGCGCATCCGCACGCCGGCCGACAGCGTCACCGGCATTCGCGCGCTGTGGGCGCATGCGCCGGACGAGGTGCGCGGCTACTACGCGGTGCAGCCCGACGGTTCGTTCGAACACGACGCACTGCTGATCGACGCGCACTGAGCGCGAGGTGTGCTGCTGTTTCGCCGACGCATGAAAAAAAGCCGCGATACGCACCGTGGGTACGGTGGCGTATCGCGGCTTTCACGATGCCGGCCGGCGCGGAACGAACCCGCGCCGCATGCGGATCAGCCCGTGTTGCGCAGGCCGGCCGCGATCCCGTTGATCGTCAGGTGAATCCCGCGACGCAGCCGCGCGTTCGTGTCGCCCGCGCGGTGGCGCTTGATCAGCTCGACCTGCAGGTGGTTCAGCGGGTCGAGATACGGGAAGCGGTTCTTGATCGAGCGCGCGAGCAGCGGGTTGGTCGCGAGGCGGCCTTCGTGCCCCGTGATTTCCGCCAGCGCCTGCGACGTGCGCTCCCATTCCGCGACGATCCGCTCGAACACATGCTTGCGCAGCTTGCGATCGGAAACGAGCTGCGCGTAGCGCGACGCAACTGCAAGATCGGTCTTCGCGAGCACCATGTCCATGTTCGACAGCAGGTTCGCGAAGAACGGCCAGGTCTTGTTCATCTTCTTCAGCAGCGCGACGCGCTTCGTGCGCTCGGCGTCGTCCTGCGCACCGTCGAGATACGCACTCACTGCGCTGCCGAAACCGTACCAGCCCGTCAGCAGCAGCCGGCATTGGCCCCACGAGAAGCCCCACGGAATCGCGCGCAGGTCCTCGATCTTGCGCTGCTTCGGATCCTGCAGCTTGCGCGAAGCCGGGCGGCTGCCGATGTTCAGCTCGGCGATCTCGGTGATCGGCGTCGACGAGAAGAAATAGTCGGTGAAGCCCGGGGTTTCATAGACGAGCGCGCGGTACGCGGCCATCGCCGAATCCGACAGCGTCTGCATCGCGGCCTCGAACGCCGGCAGCTGTGCGGGCGCGTTGTTCTGCGGCAGGAGCGTCGCCTCGAGCGTCGCGGCGACGACCGTCTCGAGGTTGCGGCGGCCGATCTCCGGGTTCGCGAACTTGCTCGCGATCACCTCGCCCTGTTCGGTCAGGCGGATCTGGCCGTTCACGGTGCCCGGCGGCTGCGACAGGATCGCCTGGTAGGTCGGGCCGCCGCCGCGGCCGACCGTGCCGCCGCGGCCGTGGAACAGGCGCAGCGTGATCTTGCGGTCGCGGAACAGGTCGACGAGCGCGAGCTCCGCGCGATACAGCTCCCAGTTCGACGTAAGGAAGCCGCCGTCCTTGTTGCTGTCCGAATAGCCGAGCATCACTTCCTGCTCGGCGCCCTGGTGCGCGATCAGCGCGTCGATGCCCGGCAGTGCGAAGTATTCGCGCATGATGCGCGCGGCGTCGCGCAGGTCGGGAATCGTCTCGAACAGCGGGATCACCATCAGGCTGTTCTTCGCATCGCCGCCCGGTACGCCGAGCGCGCCTTCGAGCAGGCCCGTCTCCTTCTGCAGCAGCAGCACTTCGACGAGGTCGCTGACGGTTTCCGTATGCGAAATGATGTAGTTGCGTACCGCGCGTGCGCCGAATTGCGCGCGGACTTCGCGCGCCTTCTCGAATACGCCGAGCTCGCTCTGCGCGAGCGCCGAATATTCGAAGTACGGCGAGCGCAGCGGGCGCGGATCGGCAAGCGCGGCGAGCAGCACGCGCAGCTTGTCTTCCTCGGCAAGCGCCGCATAGTCGGCCTCGACGCCCGCGCGTGCGAACAGTTCGGCGACCACGGCTTCGTGGATGTCGGAGCTCTGGCGCAGGTCGATGCTCGCGAGATGGAAGCCGAACACTTCGGCCGCGCGCACGAGCGGCGCGAGGCGCGGCGCGGCGAGCGACGTGCCGTGGTGTTCGTCGAGCGACGCGGTCAGCACCTTCAGGTCGGCGACGAACGCTTCGGAATCCGCATACGGGATCGCGCGCACGGGCGGCGCACCGCGGCCCGCACTGCGCACGGGCACCGTGCCTTCGCCGAGACGCACGCGCGCGCTGGCGGCGAGGCGCGTGTAGATGCCGATCAGCGCGCGGCGATACGGTTCGTCGACGCGGTGCGGCGACTGGTCGGGGGAGGCTGCCGCGAGCGCCTTCACGGCGTCGTTCGCGCCGACGAGCAGGTTCGACACCGACAGTTCGGCGCCGAGCTTGTGCACCTGTTCCAGATAGTGCTCGAGGATCACCGCGGCCTGGCGGTTGATCGCCTCGTCGAGCGTCGGGGCCGTGACGTTCGGGTTGCCGTCGCGGTCGCCGCCGATCCAGCTGCCCATCTGGAAGAACGCCGGCACGCGCGCGGACAGGCCGTGCTCGGCGAGCGCGGCCTCGATGTCGCCGTACAGCGCGGGCAGTTCGTCGAGGAACGTCGCACGGTAGTACGACAGCGCGTTCTCGATTTCGTCGCCGACCGTCAGGCGCGAGTCGCGCAGCATGCGGGTCTGCCACAGCGCGGTCACGCGCGCGCGCAGCATCGATTCGTTGTACTGGCGCTCGCGGCTCGTCAGTTCCTGGTCGCGCTCGGCGAGCAGGCGCGCGATGTCGTGCTGCGCGTCGAGGATGCTCTTGCGCTGCACTTCGGTCGGGTGCGCGGTCAGCACCGGCACGATCAGCGCATCGTCGAAGAAGCGCTGCAGCAGGCGCTTCGACGCGTTGCCGGTCGTCTTCAGCTGTTCGAGCGCGTACGCGACCGTGCCGGGCTGCGATGCCGAGCCGGCCAGCGCGTGGATGCGGCGGCGGCGGTTGTGGTGGCGGTCTTCCGCGATGTTCGCGAGATGCGAGAAATAGCTGAACGCGCGCACGACGCTCACCGTCTGCTCCGGCGTCAGCTTGCGCAGCTTCTTCTCGAGCGTCTGCGCGGCTTCGCTGTCGTCCTCGCGGCGGAATTTGACCGCGGTCTGGCGAATCGTCTCGACGACGTCGAACACTGTGTCGCCTTCCTGCTCGCGCACGACGTCGCCGAGCAGGCGGCCGAGGAAGCGGATGTCGTCGAACAGCGGGCCGTCCTTGTCTTCGCGGGTGCGCGTGCCGGACTTCGTCGCACCGGCCGTGCGGGCCGCGGTGCGGGCGGCCGGGCCGGCGGCTTTCGTCGGGCGTTTTGTCTGACGTATCGGGTCTTTCGGTTTCGTTGCCGTTTTCGCACGGCCGTTCGCGGCGGTGGCGACGGTGTCCGTCGAGGCGTCGGAGGAGGACAGGGCAGCATTGCGGCGCGCCGTACGCGCCGATCCGGAAGACTTCACGATGGGTTTCCTTGGGAAAGCTCGAGTCAAAAGGAACTGCGGAAACTGCGAAACTGCGGTCAAGCAACCAGCTACGTGCGGCACATCCGCACATCGGCGCCGCGACCCGCTCGGCGGCAGGCCGGGCGCAGGCTCCGGGCCCGGGCGGGCAGGGGCGTGCGTGCTACCATTGTTCTATCTTCAATCCCGTCCTTCGATGTTCCAGCAATGAATTCCGAGACCCCTGCGGCCGGGCCGCAACAGGCACAGTCGCCCGCAACGTTGACGATTGCTTCGCGCGAAAGCCGCCTGGCGATGTGGCAAGCCGAACATGTGCGTGATGCGCTGCGCAAATTATATCCAGCTTGTGACGTGAAAATCCTCGGGATGACGACGCGCGGCGACCAGATTCTCGATCGTACGCTGTCGAAGGTCGGCGGCAAGGGCCTGTTCGTGAAGGAACTGGAGGCCGCGCTGGCCGACGGCCGCGCCGATCTCGCCGTGCATTCGCTGAAAGACGTGCCGATGGCACTGCCCGACGGCTTCTCGCTTGCCGCGATCATGGAGCGCGAAGATCCGCGCGATGCGTTCGTGTCGAACGACTACGCGTCGCTCGACGCGCTGCCGGCCGGCGCCGTGGTCGGCACGTCGAGCCTGCGCCGCGAGGCGATGCTGCGCTCGCGCTACCCGCACCTGGACGTGCTGCCGCTGCGCGGCAACCTCGACACGCGCCTGTCGAAGCTCGATCGCGGCGACTACGCGGCGATCATCCTCGCGGCCGCCGGCCTGAAGCGCCTCGGCCTCGAAGCGCGGATCCGCGCGCTGCTCGACGTCGACGCGAGCCCGCCCGCCGCGGGCCAGGGCGCGCTCGGCATCGAGATCGCATCGCACCGCAGCGACGTCGCCGCGTGGCTCGCGCCGCTGCACGACCTGCAGACCGCGCTCGCGGTCGAGGCCGAGCGGATGGTGTCGCGTGCGCTCGGCGGCAGCTGCGAGGTGCCGCTCGCCGCGCACGCGGTGTGGCGCGCGGGCGAACTGTACCTGACGGGCCGCGTGTCGACGACCGACGGCAAGCGCGTGCTGACGGCCGAGGAGTGCGGGGCCGTCATGACCGTCGCCGATGCGCTCGCGCTCGGCCGCGCCGTGTCCGACGAGCTCGAGGCGCAAGGTGCGCTCGACATCGTCCGGGCGCTGCTCGCGGGCTCGCCGGCCGCCGGCAAGGGCGACGCCTGATGGCGGGCGGCGCGCGCGCGTTCACCGCTGTCCTGACGCGCCCCGACGGCCAGTCCGGCGCGCTCGCATCGCAACTGGCCGAGGCCGGCTGCGATGTGCTCGAATTTCCGTTGATCGACATTGCGCCGGTCGACGATCCGGGGCCGCTCGACGCGGCGTTCGCCGCGCTCGCCGACTACGCGCTGGTGATTTTCGTGTCGCCGAACGCGATCGACCGCGCGCTCGCGCAGTACGGCGCGATCTGGCCGAACGCGCTGCCGGTCGGCGTGGTCGGGCCCGGCAGCGTCGCGGCGCTCGAGCGGCACGGCATCGCGGCGCCCGCGCATCGCGTGATCGCACCGCAGGCGCCGGCCGACGGCGGCGTACCCCATTACGATTCGGAAAGCCTGTTCGCGTGCATCGAGGCCGCGTTCGGTGGCGCGCAGGCGCTGGCGGGCAAGCGCGTGCTGATCGTGCGCGGCGACGGCGGGCGCGAATGGCTCGCCGAGCGGCTGCGCGAGGCCGGTGCGGACGTCACGCTCGTCGCCGCGTATCGGCGCGTCGTGCCCGAGCCGCGCGTCGGCGCGTGGGAGCGCGTGCATGCGCTGCTCCACGGCGAACCGCATGCGTGGCTCGTCACGAGCTCGGAAGGCGTGCGCAACCTGCATGAGCTCGCGCGGTCGCACCTGAACGATGCCGAGATCGACGCGCTGAAGCATGCGCCGCTCGTGACGCCGCATCCGCGGATCGAGCAGACCGCGCGTGCATTGGGTTTTGATAGGATTACGCTGACCGGCGCGGGCGATGAGCGCATCGTCCGCGCGTTTCGAACGATGGCCGACGAGGCCGTCCAACCGGCGACAGCCGCACCGGTGACTAAACGCATGACAGATACCAACGATTCCAAAAGCGTCGCTTCCCAGCCGGCCGCTGCATCCGCACCGCCGTCCCGTCCTGCCTATATGGCGTCCGAACCGCCTGCGCGCCGCGGCGGCAGCGCGGTGCTGTGGTTCGTCGTCGTCGTGCTCGGCTGCGCGGCGGGCGTCGGCGGCTACGCGCTGAACCGCAAGATCGACCGACTCGACGGTACGTTCGTCGCGCGCCAGAAGGCGCTCGACGCGCAGACGGCCGAGACGCGCACGAAGACCGAGCAGGCGCTCGCGAGCGCGCATCAGGTCGACACGCAGCTCGCGCAACTCGACGGCAAGCTTGCCGACGCACAGAGCGCGCAGCAGGCGCTGCAGCAGCAATACCAGGACCTGTCGCGCAACCGCGATGCGTGGATGCTCGAGGAAGTCGACCAGATGCTGTCGAGCGCGAGCCAGCAGCTTCAGCTGACCGGCAACACGCAACTCGCGCTGATCGCACTGCAGAACGCCGACGCACGCCTCGCGACGTCGCAGAGCGCGCAGGCCGTCACGGTGCGCAAGGCGCTCGCGCTGGACATCGAGAAGCTGAAGGCCGCACCGGCGGCCGACCTCACGGGTCTCGCGATCAAGCTCGACGACGCAATCGCGAAGATCGACGCGCTGCCGTTGTCCGGCGAGGCGATCGTCCCGCACGAAGCGCCGAAGGCAGCGCCGGTCGACGCTGCGTCGTCGGCCGTGGCCGTGGCCGGCGAGCCGCGCTGGAAGGTGTGGTGGCACGACTTCTCGGCGGGCCTCGGCCAGCAACTGAAGGGGCTCGTGCAGGTGCGCCGGATCGACAACGCGGACGCGATGCTCGCGTCGCCCGACCAGGGCTACTTCGTGCGCGAGAACGTGAAGCTGCGCCTGCTGACCGCGCGCCTGTCGCTGCTCGCACGCAACGACAGCGCGATGAAGGCCGACCTGCACGCCGCGCAGGCGTCGCTCGGGAAGTATTTCGACCAGGCATCGAAGGACACGCAGACCGTCGAGGATCTGCTCAAGCAGGTTGACGGCGCATCGCTGACGGTTGCGGTGCCGAACCTGAATACCAGCCTGAACGCCGTTCAGCAGTTCAAGAGCCGGGGGTAACGATGACGCTTCGAGGAATCGTCTGGCTCGCGGTCCTGTTCGCGATCGCCGCAGCGCTCGCCACTGTCGGCCGTTTCGACGCGGGGCAGGTGCTGCTCGTCTATCCGCCTTACCGGATCGACGTGTCGCTGAACCTGTTCGTGATCGCCATCGTCGTGCTGTTCATCGTCGTGTATGCGCTGCTGCGTATCGTGCGCAACATCTGGCGCATGCCGCAGCGGGTCGCCGCGTATCGGGCGCGTTCGCGCAACGAGAAGGCGCAGGCATCGCTGCGCGACGCGATCGCGAACCTGTACGCAGGCCGCTTCTCGCGCGCGGAGAAGGCCGCGCGTGAAGCGCTGTCGGTCGATGCGAACCAGGGCGCGGCGAGTCTCGTCGCGGCCACCGCCGCGCACCGGATGCACGAGTACACGCGTCGCGACGACTGGCTGTCGAAGGTTGACGCGCCCGAGTGGCAGGACGCACGGCTGCTTGCCGCGGCCGACATGCGCGCGGACGCGCGCGATGCCGACGGCGCGCTCGCCGCGCTGGCCGACCTGCAGGCGGGCGGCAAGCGCATCCATGCGCAGCAGGTCGCGCTGCGCGCGCAGCAGCAGCTGAAGAACTGGGCCGAGGTGCTGAAGCTCGCGAAGGCGCTCGAGAAGCGCGAGGCGCTGCATCCGGCCGCGGCCGTGCGGCTGCGCCAGCAGGCCGCGGAAAACCTGTTGCGCGAACGCCGGCACGACCCGGACGCGTTGCTCGAAGTGTGGCAGTCGCTGTCGCCGGTCGAGCGCCAGTCGCCGCGTCTCGCCGATCTCGCGGCCGATCTGCTCGTGCCGCTCGAGCGCCGCAACGAAGCGCGCCGCATCGTCGAGGACGCGCTCGCGCACAACTGGGATGCCCGCCTGCTGCGCCGTTATCCGGACACGGCCGGCGCCGATGCGCTGCCGCTGATCCAGAAGGCGGAAGGGTGGAAGAAGGATCACCCGGAGGATGCCGACCTGCTGTTCGCGCTCGGCCGCCTGTGCCAGCAGCAGCAACTGTGGGGCAAGGCGCAGTCGTTCCTCGAATCGGCACTGAAGCTTGCCGACAACGAGGCGCTGAAGGTGCGTGCGCATCGCGCGCTCGCGCGTCTGTTCGAGCATCTCGGTGAAACCGACAAGGCCGCGAAGCATTACCGCGAAAGCGCGCTCGCGATTACCGTGGTCTGAGGCGGGCGGCGTGGCTGCCTGCTGCAGGCGGCTCGCGCAACCCGCGCAAAAAAGCCCCGAATTGAACTGCACCCCAAAGGTCGGATCAAAATCCAACTTTTGGGGTGCAGTTCATTCCGGCCAGCGGGGCGTTTCAGGTACGGGTCATCAACCGGAGGGCGCCCGTGCGCCCCGCGTCACTTGTCGACCAGCCGCTTCGGCACCGACAGCGCCAGCAGCCCGCCGAGCACGAGGAACCCGGCGAGCATGTACATGCCCGAATCGTTGGCGCCCGTTGCCTGCTTGAGCCAGCCCATCATGTACGGGCTCAGGAAGCCGGCGAGGTTGCCGATCGAGTTGATCATCGCGATGCCGGCCGCGGCCGCCGTGCCGCCGAGGAACGCGGTCGGCAGGCTCCAGAACAGCGGCAGCGTCGTCAGGATGCCGATCGTCGCGAGCGTGAGGCCGAGCATCGCGAGCGCGGTCTGGTGCGCCCAGATCACCGACAGCACGAGCCCGAGCGCGCCGATCGCGGCCGGAATCGCGACGTGCCAGCGGCGTTCGCGGTGCTTGTCTGCGCTGCGTGCGATCAGGATCATCGCGACCACCGCCGCTGCATACGGAATCGCCGACAGCAGGCCGATCATGAACGTGTCGGTCACGCCGGTGGCCTTGATGATCGTCGGCAGCCAGAAGCCGACGCCGTAGAGCCCCATCACGAACGAGAAGTAGATCAGCGCCATCAGCCACACGCGCGGGCTCGACATCACGGCGCCGAGCGGCAGGTCTTCCTTGGTCGCCTCTTCAGCATCGACGTTGCGCGTGAGCAGCGCCTTTTCTTCGTCGGTCAGCCAGTTCGCCTTCGCGATCCGCTCGTCGAGCTTGAGGAACACGACCACGCCGACCAGCACCGACGGGATACCCTCGAGCAGGAACAGCCATTGCCAGCCGTGCCAGCCGCTCATGCCGTCGAACGCCTTCAGGATGAAGCCCGAAAGCGGCCCGCCGATCACGCCGGACAGTGCGACGGCCGTCATGAAGAACGTCGTCATCCGGCCGCGCCGGTGCGCGGGATACCAGTAGGTGAGGTAGAGGATCACACCGGGGAAGAAGCCCGCCTCGGCGACGCCGAGCAGGAAGCGCATCACGTAGAACATCGTGGGCGTCGTGACGAACATCGTCAGGATCGAGATCACGCCCCACGTCGCCATGATGCGCGCGATCCACACGCGCGCGCCGACCTTGTGCAGGATGATGTTGCTCGGCACTTCGAACAGGAAATAGCCGAAGAAGAAGATCCCGGCGCCGAGCCCGTACACGGTGTCGCTGAGGTTCAGGTCGCTCGCCATCTGCAGCTTCGCGAACCCGACGTTCACGCGGTCGAGATACGCGACCACGTAGCACAGCAGCAGGAGCGGCACGAGCCGCCACGACACCTTGCGATAGGTTGCTTCCTCGAATGCGCCGGACGAGCCCGGCAGCGACTGCGTCGATATTGCCATGTTGTCTCCTGTCGATCGAAGTTGGCGCTTTAGCGGTTACTTGGATCCCATGCACCGCGGTCCTTATTATTGGCCGGGGCCGGCGTATCGGCGCCAGGCCCGGTTTCGTGCGAAGCAATGCGTGGGTGTCGTGCCGGTTGGGGGTATTCCGGCGCGACAGGTGCGGCTAGATGCAGCGCCCGCCGTCGACTTCGAGGCAAACGCCCGTGATGAACTCGGCCTCGTCGGATGCGAGGTAAAGCGCCGCGTTCGCGATGTCCTGCGGCGTCGAGAAGCGGCCGAGCGGGATCGTCGCGAGGAAGCGGCGGCGGTTCTCGGGGGTATCCTCGCAGCCCATGAATTCGGTCATCAACGCCGTCTCGCCGAGCACGGGGTTGATGCAGTTCACGCGGATGCGGTCGGCACCGAGCTCGGCCGCGAGCGACTTGCTCGCGGTGATCATCGCGCCCTTCGTGCTGTTGTACCAGACGAGGCCCGGGCGCGGCCGCACGCCGGCCGTCGACGCGACGTTCACGAACACGCCGCCGCCCTGTGCGCGGAAGTACGGCACGAAGGTCTGTACGCACCAGAACAGGCTCTTCATGTTGACCGCGTACACGCGATCGAACTCGGCTTCCGTCACGTCGAGCACGGGCTTGTTGCGGTGTGTGGTGCCCGCGTTGTTCACGACGATCTGCACCGCGTGGAAATCGTCGAGCGCGGCCTGCAGCAACGCATGCCAGTCGTCCTCTTTCGATACGTCGCCAGCCACCGCGATCGCCTTGCCGCCCGCGAGTGCGATCTCGCTCGCGACGCGCTCGGCTGCCGCGCCGTTCAGGTCGTTGACGACGACGTTCGCGCCTTCGCGTGCATACGTCTTCGCGATGCCTTCGCCGAACCCCGAGCCGCCGCCCGTGACGATTGCCGTCTTGCCGCTCAACCGCATGGTGTGTCTCCTGTGCTGGATATGAGTGTCGTCGTGCTTCGGCACGCGGCCGGGCGCTGCCGGCCGCGTGCCGCTTGTCGTTTTCCGCGTGTTCAGCCGTGCCGGATCGCGATCGTTTTCAGCGCGGTGAAGCCGTACAGTGCCTCGAAGCCTTTCTCGCGGCCATGCCCCGAGTGGCCGACGCCGCCGAACGGCAGCTCGACGCCGCCGCCCGCGCCATAGTTGTTGATGAACACCTGGCCTGCCCGCAGGCGCCGCGCAAGACGCATCTGGCGCGCGCCGTCGCGTGTCCAGATGCCTGCGACGAGGCCGTATGGCGTGCCGTTCGCGAGCGCGACGGCTTCGTCTTCGTCGACGAAACGCATCGCGGCGAGCACGGGGCCGAACACTTCCTCCTGCGCGAGCCGGTGCGACGGCGGCACGTCGCGCAACAGCGCGGGCGCCTGGTAGAAGCCGCTTTCGGGTGCGTCGGCGACGACCTGCCCGTGCGCGGCCATCGGGATGCCGTCGTGCTGCGCGTCGGACAGGAAATCCCACACGCGCTGCTGCTGCTTCGCGTTGATCAGCGGGCCGCAGTCGAGGTCGGCGCGGCTCGGGCCGACGCGCAGCCCGTTGAATGCGGTGGCGAGCCGCTCGATAAGCGGCTCGTACACTGCGCGCTCGATCAGCACGCGGCTGCCGGCCGAGCAGGTCTGCCCGCCGTTCTGCACGATCGCCGATACGAGCACGGGCAGCGCCGCTTCGAGATCGGCATCGGCGAACACGATCTGCGGCGACTTGCCGCCGAGTTCGAGCGTGACGGGCACGTGGTTTTCGGCCGCCATCTGCGTGACCAGCTTGCCGGTGGCCGGCGAACCCGTGAACGAGATGTGGTCGATGCCAGGATGGCGTGCGAGCGCGGCCCCCGCTTCATGGCCGTAGCCGGTGACGATGTTGAGCGCGCCGGCCGGCAGCCCGGCCTCGGCGGCCAGCTCGGCGACGCGCAGCAACGACAGGCATGCATCCTCGGCCGGCTTGACGACGCATGCGTTGCCGGCTGCGAGCGCAGCGCCGACGCTGCGCCCGAAGATCTGCATCGGGTAGTTCCACGGCACGATGTGGCCCGTGACGCCGTGCGGCTCGCGCACCGTCAGCACCGTGTAGCCGGCTTGATAGGGGAGGGTTTCGCCGTGCAGCTTGTCGGCGGCGCCCGCGTAGAACTCGAAGTAGCGCGCGAGCGCGGCTGCGTCGGCGCGGGCCTGCTTCAGCGGCTTGCCGGTGTCGCGCGCCTCGATCGCGGCGAGTTCCTCGAGGGAATTGGCCACGCGCGCCGACAGTCGCATCAGCACGCGGCCGCGCTCGGCGGCGCTGGCGGCGCCCCACGGGCCCGCGAATGCGTCGCGGGCTGCGGCGACCGCACGCTCGATGTCGGGCGCCGTGCCGCGGGCGATCGACGCGAATGGCTGGCCGTCGGATGGATCGACGACCGCGATGGTTTCCAGTTGCGCGGGCAACGTCCATTCGCCCGCGATGAAGTGCTTCGCCTCTTCCATGCCAGCTCCTGTCGACCCGAGTTAGCGCTTTAGCGCTTACTCGGGTCCCATGCTTCGCGGTCGATCCGAGTTGGTGCTTTTGCGCTTACTCGGGTCCCATGCTTCGCGGTCGACCCGAGTTGGTGCTTTTGCGCTTACTCGGGTCCCATGCTTTGCGGTCGACCCGAGTTGGCGCTTTAGCACCGACTCAGGTCTCATGCTTCGCGGTCGACCCGAGTTGGCGCTTTAGCACCGACTCAGGCCCCATGCTTCGCGGTCGACCCGAGTTGGCGCTTCAGCACCGACTCAGGCCCCATGCTTCGCGATCGACCCGAGTTAGCACTTCAGCACTGACTCAGGTCCCGTGCTTCGCGGTCGACCGGTGACGGCGCATCAGCGCCGACGCCGATTCCATGCAACGCGGCCAGTGGTTCGACGGCCGGGCATCCGGAACGATTATCGGCCGATCGTCATCCGGACGCCACCGGTCGATTGGCTATAATGGCGCATTCCTTTGCGGGACGCCTGCGGCGATGCATCGGCCGCGGCGCCCTGTCCCGAATTCCCATCGACCTACAGAGAGTGCTCATGAGCTTCAATCATGTTCCGGCCGGCAAGGACCTGCCGCAAGATTTCAACGTGATCATCGAGATTCCCGCGCAAAGCGATCCGGTGAAGTACGAGGCGGACAAGGAACTGGGCCTCCTCGTCGTCGACCGCTTCATCGGCACGGGCATGCGCTATCCGGTGAACTACGGCTACATCCCGCAGACGCTGTCGGGCGACGGCGATCCGGTCGACGTGCTGGTGATCACGCCGTTCCCGCTGCTGGCCGGCTCGATCGTGCGTTCGCGCGTGCTCGGCATGCTGCAGATGACCGACGAGTCGGGCGTCGACGCGAAGCTGGTCGCGGTGCCGCACGACAAGGTCTGCCCGATGACGGCCAACCTGAAGTCGATCGACGACGTGCCCGAGTACCTGAAGGACCAGATCAAGCACTTCTTCGAGCAATACAAGGTGCTCGAGAAGGGCAAGTGGGTGAAGGTCGAAGGCTGGGCCGGCATCGAAGCCGCGCACAAGGAAATCACCGACGGCGCAGCAAACTACAAGAAGTAAGCGGCGTACCGGCCGACGGCCGGTTCGTGCGAAACGCAAACCGCGCGTGTCTCCTCAGGAGGCCGCGCGGTTTTGTTTTGTGCGCGACGGTTGTTTGCGCGAGGAGGTGGGCACGGACGCTGGCGGCGTAGCGGTGGACGGCGCGTTCTTCGCGTGCTTCGTGCGGCGAGGGGCAACGGAGGCCGCAGTGGCTTCGGCGGCTTTGGTTGCTTTCGTGGCAGACGGGCGGCGGCGGGCCGATACGGGCGCGGCGCCTTCGCGTCCGTTCGTGACGGGTTTGCCGTTGGCTGCCGATGCTTTTCTTTTCGACGAAGCGGGCACGGCCGGCTTGTCCTTTTTTACCGGGGTGTCGCGCGATGAAGTCTTTCTTGCGACCGCACCGCTGTCTGGCTTCGTGCGCTTCGCGACCGGTGTGGCTTTTGTTGCCTTGGGAGGCTTCGCGGCCTGCCGGGTCTTGGCGGTCTTTTCGGGTTTGTCGACCTTCTCGGCTTTCCCGGCCTTTCCGGTCTTCCTGGTGCTTATATCCGTCTTCTCCGTCTTCGCCGCGCTGTCGACGTTCTCCGACTTCGCCTTCTTCCGCCCGCGCGCACCGACCTTCTTCAACCCGGCCGCATCACCATGCGTATCGACGGCCACCACGGCAGGCAGCACCGATTCCAGCGTCCGCCCCCCGGCTGCCAGTTCACGCTTCTGCGCAGCGGTGAGCCGCTTCACCCAGTATTCGGCGCGCGACGCGCTCGACCGATCGGGCAGCGGAAACGACGCGAGTACCGCACGCGGCTTGCGCGAGCGCGTGTAGCGCGCGCCCTTGCCGGACGCGTGCTCGTCGAAACGCGCGGCGACGTCGGTCGTGATGCCCGTGTAGACGCTGTCGTCGGCGCATTCGATCAGATACAGAAACCAGGACATGGCAGGGCGGCGGGATGCGAAGCCGCCAGTGTCTCAGAAAAAGTGCCCGTCAACGCCATCGATCGCCGTGCCCGTCGCGGAAGCGGCTCGGCGCCGCGCCGAGCTCACGCGTAAAGAAGCGCGTGAACGCGCTCGTCGAGCGGAAGCCGACCCGCACGCCGATCTCGCCGATCGGCAGTTGCGTGTTCAGCAGCAGGTCGCGCGCTTCGCCGAGCCGTGCCTGCGCAACGAGCGCATGAAACCCGACCGCTTCGCGATGCAGCCGCCGGCGCAGCGTCCAGCGCGACATCGCGAAGCGCGTGCAGACGTGCTCCATCAGCGTGTCGGCCGGCACGTCGACTTCGTCGGAAGTGCGCAGCCAGTCGCGCACGCATTGCTCGACCGACGAGCCGAATGTCGAGCGGGCGCGCACGCGCTCGCGTGCGGTGTCGGCCGCGTGACGCTGGATGCCGGCGAGCGGCGCGTTGTAGCGCTCGAACGGCGTGTCGAAGCGCGTGGAGCGCAGCACGAGGCGGTTGTGCGCGGCGTCGAACGACACCGGCGCGCCGAGCATGTCGCGCAACACGGCGGCGGGCGCGAACGCGCGGCCGGCGAAAGCGGCGTCGTCGATGCACACGTGCGGATCGTACAGGCGCGCGAGCGCTGCAAGGATCGCGAGGTTGGCGAATGCGCTGCCGTCGTGCCGGTCGTCTCCTTCGTTCACGTATTCGAGTGCGATCGCGTCGCTGTTCTCGTGCGCGAAGACCCAGTCGACGTTGCCGATCAGCTCGCGATAGTGCAGGTAGCCGTGCAGCGCGTCGCGCAGCGTCGCCGCATTGCACGTGACGCCCGCGAGTTCCGGGAACGGCACGAGCCACGGCACGACCTGCGGCGGCGGGCGATGCCACGACAGCGGCCATTCGCTCGTCAGCCGCATCGCGGCGACGTGCCGGTCGCCCGTGACGCGTCGCGTGTCGTCCGCCAACTCGGCCGGGCCGATGCCGAGCGTTTCGTAAAGCGGCGCGAGGTCGATGCCGTTCGCGCGCGCGTCTTCGCACAGCCAGCGGTAGATCCGGACGGATACCGATTTCTGTCGCAACTCCATGTCTGTCCCCCTGTCGTCATGCCTTACGGGTTTGTCCCCGCTGCGAGAGGTCAACGCATGCTCCTGCCGGTCAAGCATGGTGACCGGTCGATTTTTAGACTCGGGCGCTAGGGTCTGTTTGCATATGGAACGCGCATGCGTTGCCACGAGAACGGCCGCTCGCGAGGCGCGCGACGCTGCGAATACTGACATATTCGCAAGGAGCGCAACGCGGCGAGCGGCCGTTCTCGTGGCAACCCCAAATTAAAAAATTCACGTCACGGGAATGCCCGAAATCGCCCGTATGGCGGCGTCGCTCGTCGCTTGTTTGGCTCGGCCAAACGGCGCTCCTCACTCCTTGCCCTACGAGCGATTTCGGGCATTCGCATGCGCGTTCCATATGCAAACAGACCCTAGGTGTGGCGACAAGTACAACAGATCGATTCAGGAGGATCAATGAAAACTTCGCTGTTCCGGTGTTCGACGATTGCGTCCGCGTGCGCGCTTACGGTGCTGCTCGCGTCGTGCGGCGGCGACGACATCCACGCAGGCCCGGCCGCGCCGGCCGACCCCGATGCCGCGGCCGACCAGCGCGCGGCCTCGCTCGTCGCGCAATTGACGACCGACGAGAAGTTGCAGCTCGTGCACGGCACGGGCCTGCCGGCGCTCGACCTGGGCGGCCCGTTCCCGGCCGACGCGCTGAACGGCGCGAGCTACATCCCGGGTGTGCCGCGGCTCGGCATTCCGGCCGTCAGCAGCGCCGATTCGGCGGGCGGCGTGAACGTGAAGAACGCGCGCGTGACCGCGCTGCCCGCGCCGGTCGCGCTCGCGGCGACATGGGATCCGGCGCTCGCCGGCACCTACGGCACGCGCATCGCGCTCGAGTTGCGCGCGCTCGGCTTCGCGGAGGGGCTCGGCGGCGGCGTGAACCTCGCGCGCGAGCCGCGCAACGGCCGCACGTTCGAATACATGGGCGAGGATCCGGTGCTGGCGGGCACGCTGAGCGCCGCGCGCACGCAGGCGACACAGGCGCAGAAGGTGATCGCGACGATCAAGCATTTCGCGTTCAACGATCAGGAAACCAACCGGATGACGATCGATTCGGTCGTCGACGAGCGAACCATGCGCGAGGCCGAACTGCTCGCGTTCGAGATCGGCGTGAAGGACGGCCAGCCGGGCAACGTGATGTGTTCGTACAACAAGCTGAACGGCGTGTATGCGTGCGAGAACCCGTATCTGCTGACCACGGTGCTGAAGAACGAATGGGGCTTCAAGGGCGTCGTGCAGTCGGACTGGGGCGCGACGCATTCGACGGTCGCGGCCGTGCAGGCGGGGCTCGACGAGGAGGAGCCGGGCGCGGCGGACGACAACAACGCGCCGCTCGGCTCGTTCTTCAACACGAAGCTGCGTGCCGCGCTGCAGGCCGGCAGTGTGTCGGCCGCGCGGCTGAACGACATGGTGCAGCGCAAGCTGCGCACGCTGATCCGCATCGGCGTGATGGATTCTCCGCCGAAGCCGGGCGGCGCGATCGACGAAGCGGCCGGCAACGCCGATGCGCTCGCGATCGCGCGGCAATCCGCGGTACTGCTGAAGAACGCGGCCGCGCCGGGCGATGCGCAGCCCGTGCTGCCGCTGGCGGCTGGCGCGCTGAAGTCGGTCGTCGTGATCGGCGGGCATGCGGACGCGGGCGTGCTGTCGGGCGGCGGCTCGGGGGCGGTGCCGGCGATCGACGGCAATGCGGTGACGACCTGTCAGCAACCGGCCGACATGCTGTTCGGCGGTTGTGCGACCTGGTACAAGTCCGCGCCGCTCGCGGCGATTCGCGCCAAGGCGCCGAACGCGTCGGTCAGCTATCTCGACGGGACCGACGCGAATGCCGCGGCGAGCGCGGCCGCGCAGGCCGACGTCGCGATCGTGTTCGCGACGCAGTGGCAGACGGAAGGGCTCGACCTCGCGAGCCTGTCGCTGCCGGATGCGAAGGCCGATCCGTACAACCAGCAGTACGACCAGAACGCGCTGATTGCCGCGGTCGCGGCGAAGGCGAAGCGCGTGATCGTCGTGCTCGAGAACGGCAGTCCCGTGCTGATGCCGTGGCTCGCGAACGTGCATGGCGTGCTCGAAGCGTGGTATCCGGGCGCGCAGGGCGGCCAGGCGATCGCCGACCTGCTGTTCGGCGATGCGAACCCGTCGGGCCGGCTGCCGCTGACGTTCCCGAAGCAGGAGGCCGACCTGCCGCAGCCGGCGATCGATCCGTCGCGCACGCAGACCGTCTATGCGGAAGGGCTCGCGTACGGCTATCGCTGGTTCGACGCGAAGGCGATCGAGCCGTTGTTCCCGTTCGGCTACGGGCTGTCGTACACGACGTATGGTTTGTCGGCGATGTCCGCGCAGGCCGATGCAGCGGGCAACGTCACGGTCGGCGTGACGGTGAAGAATACCGGCGCGCGGGCCGGGGTGCAGACGGTGCAGATCTACGCGGCGCTGCCCGCGTCGCTCGGCGAGCCGCCGAAGCGGCTCGTCGGCTGGACCAAGGTCGCGCTGCAGCCGGGCGAGGCGCGGTCCGTCAGCGTCGTGGTGCCGGCGCAGCGCTTCGCGGTCTGGGATGCGAATGCGCATGCGTGGCGGATCGCCGCGGGCAGCTACGGGCTGTCGGTGGCGGCTTCGTCGCGCGATCCGCAGGCGTTGTCGCAGACTGTGACGCTCGCTGCGCACTGAGCTGAAGGGGGCCGTGTGGCATGCGGCGAGGCCGGTCGTGGCTTCGCCGCATGCCGGTGCGCTTGATGACGTTACTCGGTGCCGCGCCGGAACGGATCGTGTTCGCGTAGCTCGTCCACATACGCGTGGATGTGCTCGGTCTCGCGTTCGAGAAAGCGCGCAACCGCATCGGAAAATGCCGGGTGCGCAAGCCAGTGCGCGGAGTGTGTGACGGTCGGCAGGAAGCCACGCGCGAGCTTGTGTTCACCCTGCGCGCCGCCTTCGAACGTATCGAGCCCGGCCTCGATGCAGAATTCGAGCAACTGGTAGTAGGCCGTTTCGAAATGCAGGCACGGCACGTGTTCGACCGCACCCCAGTAGCGGCCGTACAGCGTGCCGCCGCCGTTTTCGCCGCGCCGGTAGACGGCGAGCGCACTCGCGATCGGCTGGCCGTCGGCTTCCGCGATCACGAGCAGCAGGTTCTCGGGCATCGTCGCGCCGATCGTGCGGAAGAAGTCGAGGTTCAGGTACGGGCTCGAAAAGTGTTCGCGATAGGTCTGCCGGTAGCAGCGCGAGAAGAAGCGCCAGTCCGCATCGGTGATCTGGTCGCCGGTCAGCCGGCGGAACGTCACGCCGGCGTCGTGCACCTTGCGCCGCTCCGCGCGGATGTTCTTGCGCTTCTTCTGCTCGAGCGTGCCGAGGAAGTCGTCGAAGTGGCGGTAGCCGTCGTTGAGCCAGTGGAACTGCACGCCTTCGCGCAGCATCATCCCCATCGATTCGAGCAGCGCCGCTTCGTCGCCGGTCGGGAACAGCACGTGCAGCGACGACACGTCGCTCTGCTCGGCGAACGCGAGCAGCGTGGCCGCGAGCCGGCGGCGCGCATCGTCGTCGGCCGCGAGCAGGCGTGTGCCCTGCACGGGCGTGAACGGCACCGCGCACAGCAATTTCGGGTAGTAGGGCAGGTCGTTGCGCTGGTACGCGTCGGCCCAGGCCCAGTCGAACACGTATTCGCCGTACGAATGCTGCTTCGCGTAGACGGGCGCGGCAGCCGCGAGGCGGCCGGTGCGCTCGTCGGTCAGCGTGACGAAGTGCGGCGACCAGCCGGTATCGTCGACCGCGCAGCGCGCGACGTGCAGCGCGTCGAGGAATTCGTGGCGCAGGAAGGGCGTCGGCTGCGCGTCGCGGGCGAGCAGCGCGTTCCATTCGTCGGCCGGCACCTCGGCGGGGGACGACAGGATGCCCGTGCGATAATCGATGCGTTCGTGTTTCAAGCGTGAATCCGTACCGTTCTGTGTCGCCGGATGCGACGGCCTGCGCGGCCCGCACCGGGACGATTTCGTCAGCCGTTCAGGGCGCGCCGCCGGGCTGCGCCGATCCCGCCATGAAGACCCGACTCGCTCTCGCCCAGATCAACGTCACCGTCGGCGACTTCGCCGGCAACGTCGCGCGGATCGTCGCGGCCGCACGTGCCGCGCACAACGATGGTGCGCAGCTGATGGTCGCGCCGGAACTCGCGCTGTCCGGCTATCCACCGGAAGACCTGCTGCTGCGGCCCGCGTTCTACGCAGCGGCGGCCGCGGCACTCGACGCGCTCGCCGACGCATTGAAGGCGTTCGACGGGCTCGCGGTGCTGGTCGGCCATCCGCTGCGCGGCGCGGGCGGCGGCGCGCACGCGTCAGCCGTCGATGGTAATGCAAACCGCCCGATCGAGCGCGGCGTGCCGCCCACCGATACCTACAACGCGGTATCGCTGATCGTCGGCGGCGAGATCGTCGGCACCTACCGCAAGCAGGATCTGCCCAACGCCGAGGTGTTCGACGAAAAGCGCTACTTCACGACGGACGCCGAGCCGCTCGTGTTCGAGCTGAACGGCGTGAAATACGGCGTGATCATCTGCGAGGACGCGTGGCACGCATCGGCCGCGCAGATCGCGAAGGCGGCCGGCGCGCAGGTGCTGCTGATCCCGAACGGCTCGCCGTACCACATGAACAAGGAAGCGGTGCGCTTCGACATCCTGCGCGCGCGGATTCGCGAAACCGCGCTGCCGATGGTGTACGTGAACCTCGTCGGCGGCCAGGACGAGCTCGTATTCGACGGCGGCTCGTTCGTGCTCGACGCGCAGGGCGCGCTCGTCGCGAAGATGCCGCAGTTCGACGAAGGGCACGCGATCGTCGAATTCGACGGCGCTCGGCCGCTGCCGGGCGCGATCGCGCCGGAGCTGTCGACGGACGCGCAGGTGTACCGCGCGCTCGTGACGGGTGTGCGCGACTACATCGGCAAAAACGGGTTTCCGGGCGTGCTGATCGGACTGTCGGGCGGCGTCGATTCGGCGCTGGTGCTCGCCGTCGCATGCGATGCGCTCGGGCCCGAGCGCGTGCGCGCGGTGATGATGCCGTCGCGTTTCACGGCCGACATCTCGACCACCGACGCGGCGGAAATGGCGCGGCGCGTCGGCGTGCGCTACGACGAGATCGCAATCGCACCGATGTTCGATGCGTTCCGTGCATCGCTCGCGGGCGAGTTCGCGGGCCGCGCGGAAGACGCGACGGAGGAGAACATCCAGGCGCGCATCCGCGGCACGCTGCTGATGGCGCTGTCGAACAAGTTCGGCTCGATCGTGCTGACGACCGGCAACAAGAGCGAGATGGCGGTCGGCTACTGCACGCTGTATGGCGACATGGCCGGCGGGTTCGCGGTGATCAAGGACATCGCGAAGACGCTCGTGTACCGGCTCTGCCGCTACCGCAACGAAACGGCCGACTACGTGCTGCGCGACGTGATCCCCGAGCGGATCCTCACCCGTGCGCCGTCGGCCGAGCTGCGCGAGAACCAGACCGACCAGGACAGCCTGCCGCCGTACGACGTGCTCGACGCGATCATGCGGATGTACATGGAAGAGGATCGGCCGCTCGCCGAGATCGTCGCGGCCGGGTATGCGCGGGCCGATGTCGAACGCGTGACGCGGCTCATCAAGATCAACGAATACAAGCGCCGCCAGGCGCCGATCGGCATCCGCGTCACGCATCGCGCCTTCGGGCGCGACTGGCGCTACCCGATCACGTCACGTTTTACCGAACGTCTCGATTGAGCCGTGCTGGGCCGCATGCGGCTGGCAGGCTTACAATCGGGGTCGCGATTTTTCATCCAAACGAGCATTGGGGGACAACCACCATGAAACGCATCACTGCCATCATCAAGCCGTTCAAGCTGGACGAAGTCCGCGAAGCGCTCGCCGAAGTGGGTCTCACGGGCCTGACCGTGACGGAAGTGAAGGGCTTCGGCCGCCAGAAGGGGCATACCGAGCTGTATCGCGGCGCCGAATACGTCGTCGACTTCCTGCCGAAGATGAAGATCGAGGTGGTCGTCGCGGAAGCGCAGGTCGACCAGGTGATCGACGCGGTGATCGGCGCGGCGCGCACCGGCAAGATCGGCGACGGCAAGATCTTCGTGTCGGACGTCGAGCGCGTGATCCGCATCCGCACCGGCGAAGAGAACGAAGCGGCCGTCTGAGCGCCGCATTCGTCGACGGGCTAGGGCCTGTTCCCGCTCATAACGCACGTTCCCCTGTTTGGAACAAATCATTCGTGGGGCTGGCCACCAGAAGGGCCGATCGCTGCGTCATGCTCCTTGCGAATACGTCGAGTATTCGCTTCGTCGCAATTCTTGCGCTCGGCCCTTCTGGTGGCCAGCGCAAGCCCGTTATGAGCGGGAACAGGCCCTAAGCCGGCCCGCCAATAAAAAACGGTGCGATACCCGGTTGGGTACCGCACCGATACGCGCCTCTCGCAGCAGCGTGGAAAGTGTTGTCGAATCGTTGTTTGACGGCGCCTGATCAGAACAGGTGCTGGATACCGGCGTAGACGCCGGTCTGGCTGCCGCCCGGATTCGGGTTGCCCGTCGACACGGCCGTACCGGCGCCGTTCGCGTTTAGGCCGAAGTTGGCGTTCTTGCTGTTGCGCACCGTTGCGACCTGCAGGTCGAACAGCGTGCGCTTCGAGATGTTGTACGAGCCGCCGACCGTGTAGATGTTCGCGTTGCCGCCACCGTGGTTCGCGTTCACGTGATACACGGCCGCGATCAGCGCCGCTGCCGGCGTCGCTTGCCACGTCACGCCGCCCCAGACCTGCTGGGTACCCGTCACGCCGGCGTTCACTGCCGGGCCGCCGCTGCCGTCCGCGCGCGATGCCTGGTAGGCCGCTTGCACCTTGAACTGGCCGAGGAACACGTTCACGCCCGCGAAGTATTCACGCGAGTAGTTGAACACGTCGGAGAAGCGGCCGTTGCTGTCGCGCGTTTCGTCGTAGATGCCGCGCAACTGGAACAGCGAATTCGTATAGGTGACCTGTGCGCCGGCTGCACGACCCGGCTGGCCGGCCGTCGTGTTGCCGTTGAAGCTGGTCGAGTTCGAGAACGAGAACTGGCCGTAGAAGTCGAGGCCGTAGAACTGCGGCGACTGGTACGACACGTTGTTGCTGGTCTTGTTCCAGTTGCGGCCGCGCACCAGCGATGCCGTCGACCAGGCCGACTGGCCGAACGGGTCGAAGTCCCACACGCCGTTGGCGATCGCGAGCTCGCGACCCAACAGCAGCGTACCGTAGCGGTCGTTGGAGATGCCGACCGTTGCATAACGATCCCAGATCGAGCCGCTGAAGCCGCCCGTCATCGTGTTGAACGCGCCTTCGAGGTGGAACAGGACCTTGTTGCCGCCGCCGATGTCCTCGGTGCCCTTCAAGCCCCAGAGGCTCGTGCCCCAGTCGCCGCTTTCCGCGCGCACTTGGTGGCCGTTTTGCAGGCCGTTCATGTACTCGATGCCGGCATCCAGGCGGCCATACAGCGTGACGCTGCTCTGCGCGTGCGCCGTTACCACCCCAGCAGCCATCAGCGCGGCCGCGACCAAAGCTTTCTTCATCGTCTCCTCCATACCCTGTCAAAAAGTCAACCCAGAACTGCACGAGATGCCCGGAGCAACGAGCGCCGGGCAAAAGCGGGATAACCAGGGAGACCTCGTACAGGGCCGGTAGGCGCGGCACGCGGGCAAGCGGACGGAAAGACCGTTGAGCGGTCCCGCGCAGCCGGGTCGGCCTGCGGGTCTCCTTGTAGTGTCGTGAAGCTAAACTACATTTCACGAACTTCGTTTTGCTACTTTGGTTACTAATTTAGCAAAAATACAATTTTGTGGCGATGGAAATCGTTGTTTGACTAACACCTGTCGTCAAATTGCCATGCAACACGGTGCGCAACAGGCGGGCCAAGGGTTTGCAATTAACGGAAAACCCTTGTCCCGCAAGGGAGACACGAATTTCGCAAACAGGGATCAAGGATTGCCACTATTGACGTTGCAGCGGGCGCGGGCGTAAGCGCCAGGCGGGAGAAATTGGTAAGCATTTCGTAATGAATGAGCGGTGCCGGACGGCTCCGCCCGGCACCTGTCGTGCCGGCCCTCCAGCACACCATGCGGTGTACCGGCGCGCGCCGGTCAGGCAGGCTCCGGCCTCGCGTCGAGCAACTGCGCGCGAATCCAGCGATGCGCATCGGTGCGCGCATGCTTCGCGTGCGAGTAGACCTTCACGGTGTAGCGCGGGATCTCGAACGGCGCGGGAAAGATGCGGATCGGCGCCGCGTGCCGCAGCGCCTGCGCGGCACGGTTCGGCACGGTCATCAGGAGTGCAGATTCGGCGATCACGAACGGCGCGGCCAGCACGCTCGGCAGCTGCACGGCGACCTGCCGCGCGAGACCGAGCCGGTCGAGCACGTGGTCGACGACACCGCGCGACTCGTTCCACGGCGTGACGACCACATGGCGTGCCGCCAGGTACTGGTCGAGCGTCAGCCGCCGGTGGATGTCCGGATGCGCGGCGCTCGCGATCACGACGTAGTCGTCGGAGAACCAGTCGAAGTCCTCGATACCCGGCGCGTCGGCCGCCGATTCCTCGTGGTAGCCGAGCGCGAAATCGATGCGGCCGGCCGCGAGTTCGTCCACCGAGATCTTGCGGTCCGAATGGACGACTCGGATCCGCAGGTGCGGCGCGACGTGCTGGATGCGCGCGAGAAATGCCGGCAGCACGGCGAATGCCGTGTAGTCGGTCGCCGCGAACACGAATGTGCGGTCGCTTTGCGCGGGATCGAAGCGGCGCGCGCGGGCGAGCCCCTTCGACATCGCGTCGAGCGCGTCGCCGGCCCAGGTGGCGATATCGTCGGCACGCACGGTCGGCTGCATCTCGTTGCCGAGGCGCACGAACAGCGCATCGCCGATCGCGTCGCGCAGCCGCGCGAGCGCATGGCTCAGCGCGGACGGGCTCAACGCGAGCTCGTGCGCGGCCGCGGCGACGGAACGGTGGCGGTACAGCGCGTCGAACACGAGCAGCAGGTTCAGGTCGAGGCGGCGCAGATCGGGATGCATCATGTTCAGGTTCGGATGAAGAAACTGCACTTCCTGCAGGAGCAGCGTGAACGTAGCATGACGATCTGATTGGCGCCAGCGCGGGTGCGCGGCGCCGCTTTCCGTTTCAAGTCCGGGCCGTAGGAGGGCTCAAATCGTGCAAATCGACATCCGTTCCGCCACCGTCGCCGACGTGCCGCAGATCCTGCGTTTCATTACCGAGCTGGCCATCTACGAGAAGGCGGAACACGAAGTGATCGCGACGCCCGCGTCGCTCGAGCGCAGCCTGTTCGGCGACGGCTCGCCGGCGCGCGCGCTGATCTGCGAGGTCGACGGCGAGCCGGCCGGCTTCGCCGTGTATTTCTTCTCGTATTCGACGTGGCTCGCCCGGCAGGGGCTGTATCTCGAGGATCTGTACGTATCGCCGCGTTTTCGCGGCGCGGGCGCCGGGCTGCGGCTCTTGAAGGCGCTCGCGCGGATCGCGGTCGAGTCGGGCTGCGGGCGTTTCGAGTGGAGCGTGCTCGACTGGAACGAGCCGGCGATCCGCTTCTACGAGAGCGTCGGTGCGGCGCCGCAGAGCGAATGGGTGCGTTACCGGCTCGCGGGGGACGAACTGCGCGCGTTCGCCGACGCCGCGCCGGTCGACGCCGCATAACTCCGCGTCAATGCAAAACGGGCGCCGCGCGGCGAACCGCGGGGCGCCCGTTCACGCGTCGCGACGCGTGGCGTGCAGCGTGCGATGTTACTTGAGGCTGCCCGACAGGAACCCGCGCAGGCGCTCGCTCTTCGGGTTCGCGAACACCTCGGACGGCACGCCTTCTTCCTCGACGCGGCCCTGGTGCAGGAACATCACGTGGTTCGACACGTTGCGCGCAAAGCCCATCTCGTGCGTGACGACGATCATCGTGCGGCCTTCCTCGGCGAGCTTCTGCATCACCTTCAGCACTTCGCCCACCAGCTCCGGGTCGAGCGCGGAAGTCGGCTCGTCGAACAGCATCACGTCCGGATGCATCGCCAGCGCGCGTGCAATCGCCACGCGCTGCTGCTGGCCGCCCGACAGGTGCGACGGATACTGCTTCTCGACGCGCGGCGCGAGGCCGACCTTCTCGAGATATTCGCGCGCGCGCTCCTCGGCTTCCTTCTTCGGGATGCCGAGCACGTTCACGGGCGCTTCCATCACGTTCTCGATCACGTTCATGTGCGACCAGAGATTGAAGTGCTGGAACACCATCGACAGCTTGGTGCGCACGCGCTGCAGCTGCTTCGGATCGGCCGCGCGCAGTGCGCCGCCCTTGTCGGCCTTCGTGAGCACTTCCTCGCCGTCGACGACGATGCGGCCCGCGTTCGGCTGCTCGAGGAAGTTGATGCAGCGGAGCATCGTGCTCTTGCCGGAACCCGACGAGCCGATCACGCTGATCACGTCGCCCGAGTTCGCCTTCAGCGACACGCCCTTGAGCACCTCGTTGTCGCCGTACCGCTTGTGCAGATTGTCGACGAAAAGCTTCTGAGTCTGGGAATTCATCAATAGTCCTGCGAAAACTTACTTGCCTTGCGGGCGCAGATACGCGAGCCAGCGGCGCTCGGCCTGGCGGAACAGCCAGACGAGCGTGAACGAGATCACGAGATAGAGCAGGGCGGCGATGCCGAACGCATGGAACGACATGTAGGTCGCCGAGTTCACGTCGCGGGCGATCTTCAGGATGTCCGGCACGGTTGCCGTGAACGCGACGGTGGTCGCGTGCAGCATCAGGATCACTTCGTTGCTGTACAGCGGCAGCGCGCGGCGCAGCGCCGACGGCAGGATCACGCGGCGGTACATCGTGAAGGAGGACATCCCGTACGCACGCGCGGCTTCGATCTCGCCGTAGGAGGTCGCCTTGATCGCGCCGGCGAAGATCTCGGTGGTGTACGCGCAGGTGTTCAGCGTGAATGCGAGCAGCGTGCAGTGCATCCCGTCGCGGAAGAACGCGTCGAGCATCGGCGTGCCGCGCACGGCCTGCAGGCTGTAGAGGCCCGTGTAGCAGAGCAGCAGCTGCACGTAGAGCGGCGTGCCGCGGAACACGTACGTGTAGAGCCACACCGCGCCCGACAGCCACTTCTTCTTCGACACGCGCGCAACCGCGAGCGGTATCGACAGGCAGAAGCCGAGGCCGATCGACACGACCAGCAGCCACAGCGTGATCGCGACGCCGGTGATGCGGTAGCCGTCGGTGAAGAGGTAGTTGCGCCAGTATTCTTGGATGAGATCGATCATAGGTCAGCCTTGCGGACGCCGGTCGAGTAGCGCTTTTCGAGCCACATCAGCACGAAGTTCGAGATCGTCGTGATCGCGAGGTAGACGGCCCCCGCGATCAGCGTGAAGAAGAAGAACCGCAGCGTGCCCTTGCCTGCGTCCTGCGATGCCTTCACGACGTCGGCCAGCCCGATGATCGACACGAGCGCGGTCGACTTCACGAGCACCTGCCAGTTGTTGCCGATCCCCGGCAGCGCAAAGCGCATCATCTGCGGGAACATGATCCGCGTGAACACCTGCCAGTTCGTCATCCCGTACGCGCTGCCGGCCTCGAGCTGGCCGCGCGGCACCGACAGGAACGCGCCGCGGAACGTCTCGGTGAAGTACGCGCCGTAGATGAAGCCGAGCACGAGCACGCCGGCGAGGAACGGGTCGATGTCGATCTGGTCCCAGCCGAGCGCGTCGGTCGCCATGTTCAGCCAGATCTGCAGGCTGTAGAACAGCAGCAGCATCAGCACGAGGTCGGGCACGCCGCGGATCAGCGTCGTGTAGACGGTGCCGACACCGTTCGTGAAGCGGTTGCGCGACAGCTTCGCGCCCGCGCCGAGCAGGCCCAGCAGGAACGACAGCGCAAGCGACAGCACCGCCAGTTTGACGGTTTGCCAGGTGCCAGCGAGGATCAGCGGGCCGTAACCTTGTAGAAACATATGTGGTCCCTGGTGTGGTCCCTTAGGGCGCACGCGGTGCGCCGCGAAAGACGCGCCCGCCAAGCTGCGCGGAACGCCCCGTACGTATCATGACCGTCCGCCCCGGCATCGGTACCGGGCCCGCCCGTCGCGCGAGCGGCGGGCAAGGAGGCGGGCGGCGCGTGGTTGACTGCCTGTACTGCCCGGACGCGGGGCCGCCCCCGCATCCGGTGCTTCTTCTTGTCGGCGCTTAGCGGGCCGGAGCCGAATAGACGCTGAACGCGAAGTACTTGTGCGACAGCCGGTCGTACGTGCCGTCCTTGTGCATGTCGGCCAGCGCCTTGTTGATCTTGAGCTTCAGGTCCGTATCTTCCTTGCGCAGGCCGATCGCGGTGCCGTCACCGATCGTCTTCGGATCCTTCACTTCCGGCCCGGCAAACGCGAAGCCCTTGCCGCGCGGCGTGCGCAGGAAGCCGTAGTCGGCCTGCAGCTCGTCCTGCAGCGTCGCGTCGAGGCGGCCCGAGCCGAGATCGGCGTAGACCTGGTCCTGGTTCTGGTAAGGAATGATCGTCACGCCCTGCGGCTCCCAGTACGTCTTCGCGTAGGTCTCCTGCGTCGAGCCCTGCTCGACGCCCACGCGCTTGCCCTTCAGCGAGGCGATCGTCGGCAGCAGCGGCGAGCCGGTCTTCGCGATCATCCGCGCCGGCGCGTCATAGACCTTGTCGGAGAAGTCGATCTGTTCGCGGCGCTTGTCGGTGACGGTCAGCGACGACACGATGACGTCGTACTTCTTAGCCTTCAGCGCCGGGATGACCCCGTCGAGATCCTGCGCCACCCACACGCATTTCACGTTGATCCGCTTGCAGATTTCCTTGGTGAGATCGACGTCGAAACCGACGATCTCGCCGCTCGGCGCGGTCGACTCGAACGGCGGGTAGCTGGCGTCGACGCCGATCCGCACGGTCTTCCACTCCTTCGCGAAGGCGCTGCCCGCCATGAGGGCGAGGGCGGCGCACAGGGCGGCCTTCTTCATTTCCATCCTTCTCTTTCCGGGAGCGCTCGCGGCCGGTCGAACCGGGCGCCGCGGCGTATTCTAGACGGCCAAAATTCGCCGATCGGCGCTCTGGCGATGGCGGCCGCCGGAACGGCGAACGCCAAAAGGGCGGTATTTTACCCGAACGCGATACCCGGAAACCGGCAATCCGGGCCGGCCGGTCGATTCTTCGACGCATTGATCCGGTTGTTGCGACAATCATCGTATTTGCAATGGACATTGCATCGATTGCATTCGCAGGCGCAACGATGCGGTGCGCAGGCGGCGGATTGTGGTGCGATTGGCACACTCATACAGTGGCGGCATGCCAAAACAATGCATCTCACGGAGTGTCCGCCCCATGTTCCAGATTCGCCGCGCCGCCGATCGCGACCAGCGTAGCCAGGGCTGGCACGAATTCCTTCACAGCTTTCCTTGTGCGTCCGGCCCCGGCGGGCCGCCGGTCTTCGGCGCGTTGCGTGAACTGAACGAGGAATGCATCGCGCCGACTCGCGGCTACGGGATGCGGCCGTACCGAGACGCGGAAATCGTCACCTACGTGCTCGACGGTGCGCTCGCGCATCGCGACAGCCTCGGCAACGGGGCGATCGTCCGCGCGGGCGGCGTGCAGTGCATGAGCGCCGGCGCCGGCGTCATGCTGAGCGAAACCAATGCATCGTGTGACGAGCCGTTGCACCTGCTGCGGATCTGGCTCGCGCCGGCCGGGGCGGGCGGCCGGCCCGGCTACGTGCAGACGCGCTTCGCCGACGACGAGAAACGCGGCCGGCTGCGGCTCGTCGCGGCGCCGGACGGTGGCGACGGCGTGCTGCCGATGTATGCGGACGCGCGCATCTTTACGGGGCTGATCGACGGCGACGAGGCGACGGCGTTCGACGTACCGGCCGGACGCCGCGCCTACGTGCATGTGGTGCGCGGCGACGTCGAGGTGAACGGTCGCGCGCTGGCCGCGGGCGACGGCGCGCGGATCGGCGGCGTGGACGCGGTGGCGTTCGCGCGCGGCCGGGCGGCCGAGGTGCTGCTGTTCGACGTCGCCTGAAACGCAAAAGGGGACGCGGGCCGGTGCCCGCGTCCCCTTCGATGCCGCTCCGTGGAGCGGCCCGCCGGCTTACTGCGCCGGTGCCGACGCGGCCTTGGCCGCGCGATGCTGCTCCCAGCGCTCCTTCATCTTCTCGTGGCGCTGTTCCATCTTCGCGAACTGCTGCTTGAGCGCCGTGCTGACCGTGGTCTTCTGCTGGTCGTTCAGCCCGTTGTAGAACGCGAGCCATGCGGCGGACGTCTGCTCGCGCAGTTGCGCGTTCTGCTGCTCGGCCTGCTGGCGGGCGGTGTGCATCGCGTTCAGGTCGAGAATCGGCTGGTTCTGCTGCGCCTTGAACTGCTCGCGCATCTGCTCGTGGCTCTTGCGCATCGCATCACGGTTCTGCTTCATCGTGTTGACGGCCGTCTGCCATTGCTGTTCCTGCGACGCGTTGAGCTTCAGCTGGTCGTGCAGTTTCATGATCACGCCGAACGGGCCGCCGTCGTGCCCGCCGTGCATCTGGTGGGCGCCGGGGCCGCCCGGAGGCGGCATGTTGTTGGGCTGCGCGGCGTGCGCGGTGCCGAATGCGAGAGCGAGCACGGTGGCGGCCGCGATGGCCACGCGGGAAGTCTTCTTATACATTTCAGAAACTCCTTGTATCCAAAGGGTCCGGCGATGCGGTGCCGGGAAAGCCGGGTACCGCATCCGGTAAGACGCAGGTTAGCGATGCAGGCCCCGGCCGGTGTTACGTGGGGCGGTGGCTGGTTTACCGCGCATTACAGTTCCCTTGCGCCGTAACCCGCAGTAACCCTTTCGTCCCTTTGTTTCGTTCTTTGACTCCGCCCTCGCGCGGTAAACTTCGAGCCATGACTACCCAGATCCTCATCGTCGACGACGACCAAGAACTCCGAGACCTGCTGCGCGACTATCTCGTGCGCCAGGGGATGGAAGTGTCCGTGCTGCACGACGCGGCCACGCTCGAGAAGCGCCTCGAGCGCGAGCGGCCCGACCTGATCGTGCTGGACCTGATGATGCCGGGTGTCGACGGCCTGACCGCGCTGCGCCAGTTGCGCGCGGCCGGCGACGACATCCCCGTGATCATGCTGACCGCGCGTGCGGACGACGTCGACCGCATCGTCGGGCTCGAGCTCGGCGCGGACGACTACCTCGGCAAGCCGTTCAACCCGCGCGAGCTGCTCGCGCGCGTGCAGGCCGTGCTGCGCCGCCGCCGCGCGACGCCGTCGGCGGCGGCGCCCGAACAGCGCGAGCCGTTCGCATTCGGCCGCTTCGTGCTCGACTTCCAGGCGCGCACGCTGTCGGTCGACGGCAAGCCGGCCACGCTGTCGAGCAGCGAATTCGCGCTGCTGAAGATCTTCGTCAACCATGCGCTGCGCACGCTCACGCGCGAGCGGCTGCTCGAGCTGCTGCACGGGCCCGAGTACGACGGCACCGACCGCGGCATCGACGTCCAGGTGTGGCGCCTGCGCCGCATCCTCGAAACGGATCCGTCGACGCCGCGCTTCATCCAGACGGTCCGCGGGCGCGGCTATGTGTTCGTGCCCGACGGCGAGGCCCATGCGCAAACCCATTGATTCACTGTTCGGGCGGCTGGCGCTGCTCGTCGTCGGTGTCCTGCTCCTGTCGCACTTCGCGTGGTTTTTCGCGATGCGGCTCGAGCGCAGCCAGATGCAGACGCGCTACGCGGTCGAAGAGGCCGCGTTCCTGGTCGACGCGGTGCGCCAGCACGTCGAGCGCACGCCCGACCAGCCGTTGCCGTCGCGCGTGCGGCTCGTGACGCCGGGCAGCGCCGACGTGCCGAATGGCGACCCGTCGAGCCTCCCGGCGGCGCTCAAGCGGTTCCGCGACGACGTGAGCGAGCGGATGCCGCCCGGCACGCGCGTCGAGATCGGCGCGCCCGGCCATCCGCCCGTGCTGTGGGTGAAGGAGCCGACCGACCGCAACTGGATCGTGGTGCCGGTGCAGCCGCTGCGGCCGCCGCGCTCGCTCGACCGGATGCTGCTGTGGCTCGGCACGATCTTCTCGGCCGGCGTGATCGCCGCGCTGTTCGCGGCGTGGCAGCTGCAGCAGCCGCTGCGGTCGCTCGCACGCGCAGTCGCGCGCTTCGGCCGCGGCCAGCCGGTGCCGCCGCTGCGCGAGCGCGGCCCGCGCGAGCTGCGCCAGCTCACGCATGGCTTCAACCAGATGGTGGAACAGGTGTCGCAGGCCGAGAGCGACCGGGCGGTGATGCTGGCCGGCGTGGCGCACGACCTGCGCACGCCGCTTGCGCGGATGCGGCTGCGGGCGGAAATGATGGACGACGTCCGGTTGCGCGACGGCGTCGTGCGCGACGTCGATTCGATGTCGCACATCGTCGATCAATTCCTGGTGTTTGCACACGGCGGCTCCGATCGCAGCGAGCCGGTGCCGGTCGATCAGGCGTGCGAGCGGATCGCGCGCAGCTATCGCGCGGTTGCGCCGAACGCGCCGACGGTCCAGACCCGGCTCGACGCCGATCCGGGCTTCCGGCTGCCGACGGCGACACTCGACCGGATCCTGTCGAACCTGCTGGACAACGCGCATGCGTACGGTGCGCCGCCCGTGCTGGTGGAGACGGCGCGCACGCCGGCCGGCTACGTGCTGTCGGTCAGCGACAGCGGCGGCGGGATCGCGCCGCGCGACCTCGCGGCGGCGACGCGGCCGTTCGTGCGGCTCGACCCGGCGCGCGGCGGGAACGGCCACAGCGGGCTCGGGCTCGCGATCGTCGAGCGGCTCGTACTCAGGCTGGGTGGGGCGTGCGACATCGGCAACCGCCCAGAAGGCGGCCTGCGCGTCTCGATGACGTTCCCGTTCGAGGTCGTGCCGAAGGACGAGCCCCACGCACAGGCCGCATAAGCGGCTGCGGCGCCAACCCGGCCGGGCTGGCGCCGCGCGGCATCATTCGAACAGCGTGCCGAGCGTCTCGGCCGCGTTGCTGTCGATGGTGTTGTAGGTCACGGTGGTGGCCTCGAAGATGTAGACGGTCGTGTACCGGCCGAGGCGCTCCAGGATTTCCTCCTGCAGCGATTCAGGCACGACGTTCATGTTCAGGTACCACGCCGTCGACGACAGCCGCGTCTGGAACGACCCGTACTCCTGCATCAGTTCGTAGAACGCGTCGGCATCCTGATCGCGGCAGACGATCACCAAGTTTCCTGCCATTCCCTTTCCTCCCGCTCGTCGATCGATCCCCAGGGCCTGTTGACAGAGGGAACGCGCATGCGTCGCCATCAGAACGGCCGCCACCGACCCCAAGGGCCAGCCCCGATCATACCCGCTTAGTCGTATCCGGCTGGTGACGCCCGACATGGTTTACGCGCGCGTGTGGCCGGCGGGTTCCCGGCCGGGCCGGATCACGGCATAATTCGGGCCTGCATGCCGGCTGAAAGACTGCGGCCGGGCTGCTCGACCCGCGTACCCGCCATCCGCCCGCGCGCCAGGCACGATCCGTGCGCCGCCTGGCCGTTCCCGGACGGTTGTACCTGAAATACAGGTTGGTGTAGTGTCGTGCCGTCGCGGGCCGACTCGTCCGGGGCGCGGCAGCGCATGCACGCACGGCGCCTCGCGCTCGCGCGCGATCGTCAGTCAATCGAATTACCGCCTCCGTGCGCTTTGCCATGAATCAACATCGACTGCCGGCTTCGTTCGGCCTTACCGGGGAGGGCGCCTGATGGACGTCGGATTCTTCAATCCGAACCGGACCGCGAATGCGTCCGCGTGGCGTGTCCTGCCGAACCGGTGGGACTTCATTGCGTTTCCGCTGATCATCTGCCTGCTCGCGATGGCGATCGTCGGTTTCCATGAAACGATGGCGCCGATCGGCACACTGCAGACGCAGAAGATCTCGCTCGACCCGTCGAACCTGCCCGAATACGCGTTGCGCACCACGCTGCGGATGCTCGCCGCGATGGTCGCGTCGCTTGCGTTCACGCTGATCTACGGCACGCTCGCGGCGAAAAGCCGCCGTGCGGGCATGGTGCTGATCCCGATCCTCGACATCCTGCAGTCGGTGCCGGTGCTCGGCTTTATCTCGTTTACGGTCACGTTCTTCCTCGCACTGTTCCCGAGCCGCGTGCTCGGCGCGGAGCTCGCGGCGATCTTCGCGATCTTCACGAGCCAGGCGTGGAACATGACGTTCAGCTTCTATCAGTCGCTGCGCACGGTGCCGCGGGATCTCGACGAAGTGTCGCGGAGCTTCCACCTGACGTCCTGGCAGCGCTTCTGGAAGCTGGAGGTGCCGTTCTCGATGCCAGGCCTGATCTGGAACATGATGATGTCGATGTCGGGCGGCTGGTTCTTCGTCGTCGCGTCGGAGGCCATCACCGTCGGCAACCAGACCATCACGCTGCCCGGCATCGGCGCGTATCTTGCTCAGGCGATCTCGGACAAGAGCCTCGGCGCGATCGGCTGGGTGATCCTCACGATGACCGTCGTGATCCTCGCGTACGACCAGCTCCTGTTCCGCCCGCTGATCGCGTGGGCCGACAAGTTCCGGATGGAAAACACCGCGTCGGGCGACGCACCGCAATCGTGGCTGCTCGACCTCGTGCGCCGCACGCGCCTGATTCATCAGCTGCTCGTGCCGGCCGGCTGGTTCTTCGCGAAGGCCGCGCGGATTCCGCTGCGGCTGCCGCTGTCGGGGGCGATGCGCTTCTCGCTGCCGAAAGTCGAGAAGAAGGCGTCACGCACGGTCGACATCGCGTGGGCGATCCTCGTGCTGATCGGCACGGCCTATATCGTGTGGCGCGTCATCAGCTTCGTGTCGACCGGCGTGACGATGGCCGAGGTCGGCCATGTGCTCGTGCTCGGGCTCATCACGCTGCTGCGCGTGGTCGTGCTGATCGCGATCGCGTCGGTGATCTGGGTGCCGATCGGCGTGTGGATCGGGCTGCGCCCGCGGCTCGCCGAGAAGCTGCAGCCGCTCGCGCAGTTCCTCGCCGCGTTCCCGGCCAACCTGCTGTTCCCCGCGTTCGTGATCGTGATCGCGCGCTTCCACCTGAACGCCGATATCTGGCTGTCGCCGCTGATCGTGCTCGGCACGCAGTGGTATATCCTGTTCAACGTGATCGCCGGCGCAACGTCCTACCCGAACGACTATCGCGAAGCGGCGACGAACTTCCGCATCCGTGGCTGGCAGTGGTGGCGGCAGGCGATCCTGCCCGGCATCTTCCCGTACTACGTGACCGGTGCGATCACCGCATCGGGCGGCGCGTGGAACGCGAGCATCGTGTCGGAAGCGGTGCAGTGGGGCAATACCAAGATCGAGGCGCACGGCCTCGGTGCCTATATCGCTCAGACCACCGCCGCCGGCGATTTTCCGAAGATCATCCTGGGCATCGCCGTGATGTCCCTGTTCGTCACCCTGTTCAACCGCCTGCTGTGGCGTCCGCTGTATGCCTTCGCGGAAGCGAAGCTGCGGCTCGACTGAGACCGATTGAGAGCGAAACGCGATGCACAATCCGAATGCTGTAAACGCCCCCGTCCAGACGAACCAGCCGCCGCGCCTCGGTGAGGAAATCCTGCGCGTCGATCACGTCTGCCGCGGCTTCAACAAGACGCAGGGCGAACTGCTCGTGCTCGACGATGCGAACCTGTCGCTGCGCGAAGGCGAGATCGTCGGCCTGCTCGGCCGTTCCGGCTCGGGCAAGTCGACGCTGCTGCGGATCATCGCCGGGCTGATCGAGCCGACCGGCGGTGAAGTGACCTATCTCGGCAAGCCGCTGACCGGCCCGGCCGAAGGCGTCGCGATGGTGTTCCAGACCTTCGCGCTGTTCCCGTGGCTCACCGTGCTGCAGAACGTGGAAGCCGGCCTCGAGGCGCTCGGCGTCGGCGCGCGCGAGCGGCGCGAGCGTGCGCTGGCCGCGATCGACCTGATCGGTCTCGACGGCTTCGAGAACGCGTATCCGCGCGAGCTGTCGGGCGGCATGCGCCAGCGCGTGGGCTTTGCGCGTGCGCTCGTCGTCGATCCGACGATCCTGCTGATGGACGAGCCGTTCTCCGCGCTCGACGTGCTGACCGCCGAGACGCTGCGTACCGACCTGCTCGACCTGTGGACGCAGGGCCGCATGCCGATCAAGTCGGTGCTGATCGTCACGCACAACATCGAGGAAGCCGTGTTCATGTGCGACCGGATCCTGGTGCTGTCGTCGAACCCGGGCCGCGTGATCGCCGAGATCAAGGTGCCGTTCAAGCATCCGCGCAACCGGCTCGACCCGGCGTTCCGCAAGCTGGTCGACGACATCTACGCGAAGATGACGGCGCGCCAGACCGGTGAAGCGACGAAGAAGGGGCTGGAACTCGGCAGCTGGCTGCCGCAGGTGTCGACCAACCTGATGGCCGGCCTGATCGAGACGCTCGCGATGGCGCCGTACCACGGCCGCGCCGACATGCCGGAAATCGCGCGCACGCTGCATCTGGAGGTCGATGACCTGTTCCCGATCGCGGAAGTGCTGCAGTACCTCGGCTTTGCCGACGTGCGCGAAGGCGATGTGTTCCTGACGCCGCCGGGGCGCGTGTTCGCGGAATTCGGCACGCAGGAGCGCAAGCTGATGTTTGCGGATCACCTGCTGAAGCACGTGCCGCTGGCCGCGCGGATCAAGAAGGTGCTGAACGAGCGCCCGGGCCATCGCGCGCCGCGCGTGCGCTTCGAGCAGGAGCTGGAGGATTTCCTGTCGGACGGCGCCGCCGAGGAGACGCTCGACGCGGTGATCGACTGGGGCCGTTACGGCGAGATCTTCTCGTACAACGACCAGACGGAGATTTTCAGTCTCGAGGACGTCGAGTCCTGAAGTCGGGTGGGGCGTTCGGGCGCACGTCGCCTGAATGCCGGTTGCGCGGGTTCATTCGACCGCTTCGGGTCAATGCGAACGCGGTCTATCCCTCGCGCCGGCAACGGGCGCCCGGTTCGTTGGCCGAGCAAAAGGCGCTGAGTCCGTCGTGGCCGGGACGTTTGCCGGCGACGCGCATCGATGATGCGTTGAAATGCTGGCGGGCTAGTGCCGGAGGCTGGTGCAACGAATCCCTTCGATTGCAGGGCTGATTCAATGCCTTCGAACCTCGTCAGCGATCCAAAGGGCACCCATGAGCGAGAAGAAGGGGCTGTATGCGGTCGCAGCGGAACAGTACGATCTGGTGCTTGTATCCGTTCTCGATTCTCCGCGCCCACAGGTGTTTCGTGCTCGGGTCGAACGCGTCTATTCCATTGGAAAAGGCATTGCACCGGACCATCTCGGGGCAGAGATCGAGTTCGTCGGCGGTCCGCCGACTTGGGGTAACGTGCCGCTGGAGGTCGGGGAGCGTGCTCTCATGTTCGTCAGAACGCTATCCGGGTTGTTCCACGAGCATGCGTGGCGCGGACACATGGTTCTGGAGGAAATCGCGGGCGGAACGTATGCCAGGTTGCACATTCCGGAGATGTGGCTGAGGGATGAATTGCCCGTCGACGTCAGGGCCGCGTCGAGTCCGCATCCGACGAGGCGGAATGCGTCGATCGTCAGGTTCAGCGTGCTGGAGCGCTACCTGAGCGATCTGATCGGGAAAGCCGTCCGCTGAGCCGGATCGATTTTCCGAAATCCGGACGATGCGCTGCCCGCCGGGATCAAGGGCAGGGGGATGTCGCGTCCCGTCCATATGTCACGATGATCAATCGTCGAAGTCCGGGGCGACAGGGGCATGCATGATGTGCACCGGCCTCTTACTGCAAATTCCCCCACCGGTCGACTGCCGGTTCCGCCGACGCCCACTTCCAGTGCGCGCCTTGCTGGCACGCATTCGCGAAATACCAGTCGGCCTTGTCGCCATCCTTCACCGAGAACGCGAATTCCTTGCACATCGCGAGCGCCGACGAGTACGCGCGCGTGACGCGCACTTCGCCTTCCACGGCTTCACTTCGCCGACGGCGAGGCTGCGGACCACCTTCGCGATCGCAGTAAGGGTGGACGAATTCGGGCGAATTGTTTTGGAGCAATTGTGATGTTGAAGCGGGACAGATTACCTTACGCCACGCTGCCTTCGGCATTGACAACGTTGATCCCCGAGGCCATTTTTCTGAAGGCGTTCGAGAATGCAGAGTCACAAACGATCATCGTTTGGTATTCCGACGCGAAAATCGGTCGTCAACATGAAGTCGAGTTTTCGCCGAAGTTGGGGCGTCTGCTGTCACGCAGCGAGCGCGAAGCGAGATTCCCGGTGGAGCGGGAAATCGTTCTGCAGGATGGGATCCGAGTAAGGGTGGGTAATAGACTTGGGGCCGATACCGACGTTCGCTATGAAACCTATACTGCATACGATCCGGTGACATCGTCGAAGCTTGCCGTTGGCGAGCAGATGTTCTTTATGAGGTTTCTCGCCGAACCCGAGACCATCGTTCGGCAAGCAATTGAAAAAGCGAAGTTTCCGAGTACTTATGCGGGGTGGAGCCCACTTGAGCGCATTCGCTATTGGGTCGGCGTGCTGTATCGTGCGCGGCGCCAGACGGGGGAGTCTGGAATCAATGAGGATGAGGCCTTCCAGCCTTCATTGTTGAAGCAGATGAGAGCTGTGGATCCTGGTGTCGATGCCATTCTTGCGGCGGTCCTCGCCGAGTTGAGTCAAATGGAAATGATCAGCCCGGACGTCATGCGAGCCGCATTCAATCAACGTACGGGCACATCGATTTGATTGCCCGATGGGGACGAGCGTGTTGGATGATCGACATGCTCGGATTCGCAAACCAAATTTTTGATGGTTGAGTTGAATGACCGATAAGAATCCGGATTTTTCACCGATCCGCATGCGGGCGCGCGGCTTCGTGTCGCAAGGACGGATCGAGGATGCGCTTGGGCTGTATGGCGATATCCTGAAAATTGCGCCGGATGATGCGGCGACGTATGCCGATCGTGGCACAACCTACGCGATGATCAAGAAGACGGATCTCGCGTTGAGCGATCTGAACCGGGCCATCGAGCTGGGATATACGGACGCGTCGGCGTATTGCACGCTCGCGACGATTTTCCTCGAAGGGGGCCGCTACCCGGAGTCACTGGATTATTTCGACAGGGCGCTGAAGATCAATCCCGATCAGCTGTTCGTCTATTTCAACCGCGCCCGGGCTTACGAGACGCTGGGTGATATCAAGGCGGCGATCGCTGATCTGGAACGGTGCCTGACCTACAAACCGGACGATGCGCTGTCGGCGAGGATCAAGGACCGGGTGACGCAGCTTCGCGCGCGTACGTAGCGGCTGCCGCTCGCGGGTGCGCAGGACGGCGAGGGCGCCGCCGCGAGCAATATGCGGCCCATCACCCCCTTACTGCAAATTCCCCCACCGGTCGACCGCCGGTTCCGCCGACGCCCACTTCCAGTGCGCGCCTTGCTGGCACACATTCGCGAAATACCAGTCGGCCTTGTCACCATCCTTCACCGAGAACGCGAATTCCTTGCACATCGCGAGCGCCGACGAGTACGCGCGCGTGACGCGCACTTCGCCTTCGCCGTTTTCCAGCGGCAGCGTGTTCTTCACCTTCCACGGCTTCACTTCGCCGACGGCCAGGCTGCCGGCCGTCTTCGCGATTGCGTCCTGCTGGTTTTGATGGAGCTGCTTCATCGTGCGGTTGACGGCTTCGTCGGTCGCGGCCTGCACGGCAATGCCGACCCCGACGCCGACCGCCGGATTCGCGGTGACGAGGCCCGTCGCCGCGCCGGCGAGTGCGCCGCTCGCCGCGCCGACCGACCCGCAGCCCGACAGCGTGGCCGCCGCCGCGCACAGCGCGCCGATGGCCGCGATACGGAGCGCGACGCTCATTGCAGCGCGCCCCAGCGTTCGGTCGCCGGTTCGGCCGACGCCCATTTCCACACGGGGCCGTCGCGGCAGATCGTGGCGACGTAGAACGCCGATTGCGCAGGCTTGTCGGGTTTCGCGGCCGTGTCGACCGCGAACACGATTTCCTTGCAGTCGAGCGGGCCGATGCTGATCATCCGGCTGACCGTCACGCGACCCTGCTCGTCGTCCTCGATCGGGAACGAGTGGTGCGTCGACCACGGCGCGACGCCGCCCACGTCGAGCGGGCCGGCGGCCTTCGCAATCTGTTCCTGTGTGTAACGGTGTGCGACTCGCTGCGAGTACTGGACACCCGCGCGTGCGCCGGCGACGGCGCCGAGGCCGATGCCCGTCGCGACGGCGGCGTTGTTGGTGACCTTGGAGGCGATCGCGGCGCCCGCGATACCGGCGCCGGCTGTCGCGCCCTCGCTGTACAGCGAGTTGCAGCCGGACAGCAGTGCGGCCGTGGCGATCGCGGCCAGCACGACGCGCGCCGGCATGACCCGGCGCGGCGATTCGAAACGAATGTTCATCCCTGAGTGCAAGTCCTGTCTGGGTGAGCGGCAACGCGTGCGCGCCCTCATGCCGCGTCATTGTTTCGCAATTGTCATAGGAAAACTGCAAAGCTTTGACAAATCGCCGGACGGCATGCCGCGCGCGTGCGCGCGGCGCTATTGTCGGATAGATGAATCGTGAGGGGTCGAAACGTTACAAATTGAAGGTAATTGTTACTCTGACGTGCAAGGAAGCGACCTAGACTCTTTAGTTATGGAATGTTTCTACGACGGCCTCGGGCCGCGCCGCACATGAGACACCCAGCCATGCGCCGTTCGAAACGGTTTTCGCCTCGGCCGGCCGACGCTGGGGCAGACCGTCCGCGTCCGCAGACCGACGCGCCATCGGCACCGCCTGCCGGCGCGCCCGGCGAGACGCCGTCCGACGGCGATCACAACCAGGGCGGCGCCCGCCCGGAAGGGCTCGACTATCAGCGCGATCTCGGCCAGGAGCAGGACGCCTGATGCCGTTGCCGCCGTATTCCGCCGCTGACTTTCACACCTGCATTGCTCACATCTGAATCGCCGCACGGCCGCCCTCGGGCAGCCGTGTCCGCCTTGGCGCGCGCCGCGCGCCAGCCAATCGAATCGAGGAGGGGAAGCCGCATGAGCAGATTGATCGTGGTATCGAACCGTGTCGCCGCCGGCGAGGACACGCGCCCGAGCGCGGGCGGCCTGGCGGTCGGCGTGATGGACGCGCTGAAGGAGACGGGCGGCGTCTGGTTCGGCTGGAACGGCGAGATCGTCGGCGCGCCTGACACCGAGCCCGCGATCCAGCGGGACGGCAACGTCACCTATGCGACGGTCGGCCTGACCCGGCGCGACTACGACCAGTATTACCGCGGCTTCTCGAATGCGACGCTGTGGCCGGTGTTTCACTATCGCGGCGATCTCGCGCGCTTCGATCGTCAGGAGTACGCGGGCTATCTGCGCGTGAACGCGATGCTCGCGAAGCAGCTCGCCGCCTTGCTGCGCCCCGACGACCTGATCTGGGTGCACGACTATCACCTGTTGCCGTTCGCGCATTACCTGCGCGAGCTCGGCGTGAAGAACCCGATCGGCTTCTTCCTGCACATTCCGTTTCCGTCGCCCGACATGCTGCGTCTCGTGCCGCCGCACGAGGAGCTCGTGAAGTTCATGTGCGCGTACGACGTGGCCGGCTTCCAGACCGAGGCCGACAAGCAGGCGTTCACCGACTATATCGAGCGGCGCGGGATCGGCGCGGCCAGCGACGACGGGATGCTGCATGCGCATGGCCGCGTCGTGAAGGTCGCCGCCTATCCGATCGGCGTGCATCCCGACGCGATCGCGCAGGCGGCCGTCCAGTACGGCACGCGCAAGCCGGTGAAGATGCTGCGCGAGGCACTCGACGGCCGCAAGCTGGTGATGAGCGTCGACCGTCTCGATTATTCGAAGGGGCTCGTCGAGCGCTTCCAGTCGTTCGAGCGAATGCTCGCGAACGCGCCGGGCTGGCAAGGGCGCGTGTCGCTCCTGCAGATCGCGCCACCGACGCGTTCCGACGTGAAGACCTATCAGGACATTCGCGAGACGCTCGAAGGCGAGGCCGGCCGCATCAACGGCCGCTTCTCGCAGCTCGACTGGACGCCGATCCAGTACCTGAACCGCAAGTACGAGCGCAACCTGCTGATGGCGTTTTTCCGGATGTCGCAGGTCGGCTACGTGACGCCGTTGCGCGACGGGATGAATCTCGTTGCGAAGGAGTACGTCGCGTCGCAGGATCCGGCCGATCCGGGCGTACTCGTGTTGTCGGAGTTCGCGGGCGCGGCCGCCGAGCTGACCGGTGCGCTCCTCGTCAATCCGTACGACCTGTCGCAGATGGCCGAGGCGCTCGAGCGCGCGCTGTCGATGCCGCTCGCGGAGCGGCAGGCGCGCCACGAGGAGAACCTCGCGCGGCTGCGCGGGAACGACCTGTCGGTCTGGCGCGATACGTTCGTCGCCGACTTGCGCAGTGTCGCGGCCGCCGCGTCGGTCACGCGGCGCGCGGGCCGGCGGGTTGCGCATGCGTGAGTTCGGGCAGGCGCCCGGCGCGACCGACGACGCCACCCGCCGCTTTTTCGTCGTGACCGGTGGCCCGGGTTCGGGCAAGAGCACGTTGCTCGACGCGCTCGAGCATGCTGGTTTCGCGCGCTCGCAGGAAGCCGGGCGCGGCGTGATCCGCGACCAGATGGCGATCGACGGTCGCGCGTTGCCGTGGCGCGACCCGGCCGCGTTCGCCGAGCTGATGCTGAGCTGGGAGATGCGCTCGTACGATCTCGCGCGCCTCGCGCACGGGCCCGTGTTCTTCGATCGCGGCGTGCCGGACGTGGTCGGCTACCTGCGGCTGACGGGGCTGGCGGTACCTGCGCATGCGGAAGCCGCGGCCCGCCGTTTCCGCTATCACGGGCGCGTGTTCATCGCGCCGCCGTGGCCGAACATCTATGCGCAGGACACCGAGCGCCGGCAGGATTTCGCGGAAGCCGTGCGCACCTACGACGCGATGGTCGAGTGCTACACGTCATATGGCTACCGGCTGATCGAATTGCCGCGCGAGAACGTGCAGGCGCGTGTGCGTTTCGTGATGGACGCGCTCGACGCTGAATGACGCGCTGATCCGCTGATCCGCTGATCCGCTGATCCGCTGATCCGCTGATCAGAGGGCAGAGGGCAGAGGGCAGAGGGCAGAGGGCAGAGGGCAGAGGGCAGAGGGCAGAGGGCAGAGGGCAGAGGGCAGAGGGCAGAGGGCAGAGGGCGCCGTGCGACGGTGTCAGGTCGCCGCGTCCGGCCGCGGCGACGCGATGCGCAGCATGCTGACGACCGCGGCCACTGCCGCGAATGCCGCGGCGACATAGAGCGCAATCGTCGGCCCGCGATCGGGCACGAGCCCGAAAATCAAGGCGACGAGCGCGGCGCCAAGCGTCTGCCCGGTCAGCCGCGCGGTGCTCAGCATGCCACCCGCGCCGCCGCTGCGTTCGCGCGGCGCCGACGACAGCATCGCGCGGTTGTTCGGCGACTGGAACAGCCCGAAACCTGCGCCGCACAGCGCCATCCGCCACACGATGTCGACGGTGCCCGGGTGCGCGCCGATCGTCGCGAGCGACAGCAGCCCGGCCGCGAACAGCGCGAGCCCGATCCCGCCGAGGATGCCGGCCGAATAGCGATCCGACAGCACGCCCGCGAGCGGCGCGGCGAACACGATCACGAGCGGCCACGGCGTCATGTAGAGGCCTGTCTCGACCTGCGAGAAGCCGAGCGAGTTCTGCAGCCAGAACGGCAACGCGACGAACGCGAGCATCTGCGACGTGAACGACGCCATCGATGTATAGATCGACAGCGCGAACATCGGGATGCGCATCAGGTCGACGGGCAGCAGCGGCGCCGGCTGCGACAGCTGGCGCTTCACGAAGAAGTAGCCGACGACGACCGCGACGGCCAGCTCGGCCGCGACGTACGCATGGCCTTCGCCGTGGCCGAGGCCGTCGACGGCCGTGATCAGCAGCCCGAACACGCACGCGTTCATCAGCGCGCTCGGGAAATCGTACGGCGCATCGTGCAGCGGGTTGGACGGTAGCGCACGCAGGCTGCCGAATACCGCGGCGATGCCGATCGGCACGTTGACCGCGAACAGCCACGGCCACGACGCGAACGACAGGATCGCGGACGCGACCGTCGGCCCGATCGCCGACGACAGCGCCACCACCATCGCGTTGATCGACAGCCCGCGCCCGAGCATCGACGACGGGTAGATCATCCGCACGAGCGCCGCGTTGACGCTCATGATGCCGGCCGCGCCGAAACCCTGGATCACGCGCATCACGGCCAGCATCGGCAGCGACCCGGCGAGCGCGCAGCCGAGCGACGCCGCGGTGAACAGCGCGAGCCCCGCGATGTAGATGCGGCGATAGCCGATGCGCTCGCCGAGCGACGCAAGCGGCAGCAGCGTGATCGTAACCGCGAGCTGATACGCGTTGACGATCCAGATCGATGCGGCGTCGGATGCGTGCAGGTCGCGCGCGATGGTCGGTAGCGCGACGTTCGCGATGGCGCCGTCGAGCACGGCGAGGGTGATGCCCAGTGCGACGCAGACGATTGCCCAGTAGCGTTGCGGAAGCGGCAGGCCGGTATCGGCGTTCATGGCGGGAGCAAATGCGTGGTTGTCCGCGCGCCCGGTTGCCGGTTGCGGGCGCAACCATGCGCAAGGGTGGAGGCGGCGATGAGCGGCCCGGCCGGCGCAACTGCACCGGAGCGGGGCCGGTCGAGTGTATCACCGGGCCGCATTGCGCGACGCCGGCACTCAGCCTTCGAAGTCGAGGCCGCCGAGCCGTACGAGCGGGGCGGCCTGCGTGCGCGACAGGAGATCGATGTCGCGCGCGCCCTGCCATGCGCCCAGCTTTTTCGGCAGCGCGGCCAGGTAGTGCTCGAAGCGCTGCGGGCCGTCCGGCTCCATCAGCCGCTCGATTTCGTCGGTGTCCCAGGTCAGCTCGAGGTTCAGCGGATGCTCGAAGCCGCTGACATGCTCATGCGGCGCGCTGCGGATCTGCACGCACGTCGGGTGCCCCTGGCCGCCATACGGGACGACGTCGGTCAGCACGTGTTCGGCGAAGAAGGCGGCGATCGCCTGCGCGATGCGCGGGGCGAATTCGGTATCGAAACGGCGGGCGGTTTCGGGCTGCATGAAGGCGTCTCCTGTATGCCGAAAATCGTAGCACGGCGGCGGCGCGTTTCGGTGTGCGTGATACCGGTAATCGCGCGTTACCACTTGCTGCATCTATTACGGCCGCGTGCCGCCACAATGCATCGCATCCAGTACCACTTCGCGTGGGAGTCCATCATGAAAAAAATTGCCGCAGTGTGTGTCCTCGCCGGTTCGCTTGCCGTGGCAGGTCCGGCGTCCGCGCATGGCCGCGATGGCGGCGCCGTCATCGGCGCATTGATCGGCGGCGCGGTGCTGGGCGCGATCGTGACGTCCGCGATGAATCCGCCCGTCGTGTATCAGGCACCCGCGTACCAGGCACCGGCTTATCAGCCGCCGACGTACTATCAGGCGCCCGCGTACCAGCAACCTGCCTACCCGACCTATCAGCAGGCGCAGTACCAGGACGACGGCCCGAACTATTGCTACGACCGCTACCAGCGCGCGTATGTGTGCGGCGCGCCCGTGTCGGGCGGCTACGCGCAACCGGCCGGCTGGTAAGCAAGCCGAAGCGCGACGCGTGAACGGGCGGCGCCGGATGGCCGGTGCCGCCGAAGTTCGCTTCACCGCACCGGACGACAAAAGGCCCTCGCTTGATGCGAGGGCCTTGGTCTATTGCGCGGGCGTCCGTTCGTCTGCGTGACGTATCGGCCGTCGGCGGGCCGTGCGCGGATACAAACAGTTGCAAATGTGCATCAGTGGCGATGGCCGCCGCCTCCGCCGCCATCGTTCCAGTCGCCGCGGCGCCCGTCGCCGTGCCCCCAGCCGTTGCCGCGGTTGCCGCGATCGCCATGATCGCCACGGTTGCCACGATCGCCGTCCCACCGATGGTAATCGCGCCGGCCGCGATCCCAGTCGCGTCCGCCGCCACCGCCGCCCCAGATATTGACCGTGCCGTACACGGGCGACGGCGCGTACCCGTAGCCGGGATCGGAATAGTAGGGCTGCCCGTAGCCGTATCCGGCGTCCGGGGCGACGACGCAGCCGGCCAGCAGGGTCGCTACGCCGGCGGCAGCAATGAGCTTCAGCATGATGTTCTCCGTTGGTTCCCCTATAAGTACCGCGCAAGCGAATTGCCAGCTGTTTGCAATTGTGTCGTCAAATTACAGCGTCGTAAGGTCGTGCGGCGAAAGTGTTAGCATCCGGGGCTCATTTGTTTTCAGGAGTACATCGATGAAATTCGCGATCCGGGCCGTGTTGGCCGCCTTCTGCGTGACGACTGCCGCCGCCTGCGCGGCCGGGCCTGCATCGGCGCCCGCCGTGCCGGCCGAGTCGATCAAGATGTTTCCGCAGGCAGCGGCCGGCCAGCAGCGCGTCGTGATCGCGCTGCCCGCGCTCGAGAACGAAGGCGATGCGCGCGTCGAACTGATGATCGGCAAGACGTTGCAGACCGACTGCAACCAGCAGTGGTTCGGCGGCGAGCTGACCGCCGAGGACGTGAAGGGCTGGGGCTATACGTACTATCAGCTCACCGACGTGAAGGGCCCGGCATCGACGCTGATGGCGTGCCCGGGCCAGGCGCCACAGCAACGGTTCGTGCAGGTGCGCGGCGACGGCCAACTGCTGCGCTACAACAGCCGTCTGCCGCTCGTCGTCTATGTGCCGGACGGCTTCGAGGTGCGCTATCGCGTGTGGCATGCGTCGAAGGACGTGCAGCACGCGGCAAAGCAGTAACGTGCCGGCGCGGCTGCGCGCGGCGGCGTCCTGCCGTTACGCGCCGCCCGCGCCACCCTTGCCGACGAGTGCCGGCCACGCGGCCAGCGCGGCTTGCGCGACGGCCTCCAGATCGCGACGGCTCGCACCGTCGCGTGCCTGGATCGACATCCCTTGCTGGACCGTCACGTAGTACCGCGCGATCGCGTCGAGGTTCGCTTGCGCCGCGATCTCGCCGGTCGCGACACCTTGCGTGAGGCGTTCGCGCAGATTCTCGACCGTGCGCTCGCGCATCGCGATCAGCGTTTGCCTGACCGTATCGGAACGCTCGGCCGGGTGCAGCGCCGACAGCACGATCAGGCAGCCTGCCGGCTTCGACCGCCGCGTGAACACGCGTGCGGTATCCATCAGGTAGTTCCGCACGGCGTCGTGCGCGCTAACGGCCTGTTCGACGCCCGCCCAGATTTCCCGCCCTTCCGTTGCGCCGTAGTGCTCGAGCGCTTGCCGGAACAGCGCTTCCTTGCTGCCGAACGCCGCATACAGGCTCGGCGACGCGATGCCCATCGCGGCCGTCAGGTCGGTCATCGATGCGCCTTCGTAGCCGAGGCGCCAGAACACTTCCATCGCGCGATCCAGCGCCGCTTCCTTGTCGAAGCTTCTCGGTCGGCCTCGCTCAGCCATTGCATCCGTTCCTTCATCGATATCTGTATCGATCGATAAATTAAATCAATTGACTGTGCCGCGCAACTTGCCACATTCTGTGTCGGTCGTTACATAAATGAGGAAAGGAACCGACATGAACCGACTTCAGGGCAAACGTGCACTCATCACGGGCGGCAGCCGCGGCATCGGTGCGGCGATCGCGAAACGGCTGGCGGCCGATGGCGCGGACGTCGCGATTACCTACGAGAAATCGGCCGAGCGGGCGCAGGCGGTCGTCGCCGGCATCGAGGCGCTGGGCCGTCGCGCCGTCGCGATCCAGGCCGACAGCGCCGATCCGGTGGCCGTGCGCGACGCGGTCGATCGTGCCGCGGAGGCGTTCGGCGGTCTCGACATCCTCGTCAACAACGCGGGGATTTTCCGGGCCGGCACGCTGGACGGCCTCACGCTCGACGATATCGACGCGACGCTGAACGTGAACGTGCGCGCGGTGATCGTCGCGTCGCAGGCGGCCGCGCGGCATCTCGGGGAGGGCGGGCGCATCGTGTCGACCGGCAGTAGCCTCGCCACGCGCGTGCCCGATGCGGGGATGAGCCTCTATGCGGCGAGCAAGGCCGCGCTGATCGGCTGGACGCAGGGGCTCGCGCGCGATCTGGGCCCGCGTGGCATCACGGTCAATATCGTGCATCCGGGGTCGACGGACACCGACATGAATCCGGCCGACGGCGAACATGCCGGTGCGCAGCGTTCGCGGATGGCGATTCAGCAGTACGGCAAGGCCGATGACGTGGCGGCACTCGTCGCGTTCGTCGTCGGGCCGGAAGGGCGGTCGATCAACGGGACCGGGTTGACGATCGATGGCGGTGCGAACGCGTGAAGGCGCGGACGCCTGGCGTGAAGTGACCGGGCGGCGCTGCGCTGGCTATCAGCAGCCGAGCCGGTGATGCTCGGTTTCGAGATCGGCGCGCTTGTCGTAAGCGCGCAGTTCGTTGCGCGGCTTGCCGTCCGGGCCCATTCCGCGCACGATCTTCTGGCCGCGGTCGGGGGCGTGCGTGACGGCGTCGATGCCGGCGGCCAGTTCACGGCAGCGTGAGTTGGGGGAGGGGTTTTCCGCGCGCGGTGCCGCTGCGTTCGTGATGTTGGCGATGCCGGGGCTGACATAGCGCGGCTTCGCCGGCGCGGTGATGGTATCGGCGGCGGTAGCCGTGCCGGTCATCGCTGAAAGCGCGGCGAGTGCCGCGATCGCTCGAATCATTGCGGGAGTCCGGATGCTGAAGAAGGTTCGGAATTCTACGCAATATGTGGCGCAGGGCCGTGGCGATTGGGCAGGATGCGATCGTGTGTCGCAGGGGACGCCCGGGGCTGATTGTTCGGCGATTCGTGTGCGGTGCAGTCAGTGCACACGCAGCAGTGCATGCGGAAAGCAAGAAGCCCGCTTGCTTTCGCAGAGCGGGCTTCGGTATTGGTTGCGGGGGTAGGATTTGAACCTACGACCTTCGGGTTATGAGCCCGACGAGCTGCCAGACTGCTCCACCCCGCGGCGCGTAGTGTACTGGGGCTGATGTTGTGAGTCAATCGATCTTTGCTCGCAAGTCGAACGGAATCGGTGGTCTACCGAGCGCGACGAGTCGATTTGGCGAGTGTGTTGAATGCTCGTGCTTCCCGATCAGCTTCAATGTCAGGCGCTTTTCGTCGCTGTCGTTGCCGTACTTGATCGTGGGAAAGTGGATGAAGGCTGGCGACTTGTCCGCCGTGGAGGCGATGCTGTTAACGCAGGCGAACACGCTGGACATGGTTTTCAATCAACTGGCGCGCAAATCGGCGCACTGCGAGTATCTGAACCAGATGGAGGCGAACCTACGGCTAGCGCTCAAAGCGCAATCTCAATGCCGCGCGACTCTCGAGGCGCTGGCCGAGATTGAGAACCCGCGCAACATCCACATTGTGCAGTGGGCCAACATCGCGGCGGGTCATCAGCAGGTCAACAATACCGATGCAGGTATGCAGTCGCATACGGATGCCATGCGCACGGGAAATTTTGAGAGTGCGCCCAACGAGCTATTCACGGACAACAGGGCGGCGCGACATGCCGCGACACTGGACACCGGAGCAACGGAAAGCGCAAGCCGAGGCAATCAGGCGCTGGCAACCGTGGACGAAGGCGATCGGACCTGGGACGCAAGCAGGTAAAGCCAAGGTGTCCCTGAACGCCTGCAAGGGCGGACACCGTGAGTATCTGCGGGAGCTATCGGGCAGGTCACCGCCGAGCTGTGGGCGGCGCGCGAGATGGTCCGGCAACTGCGCAAGACCGAAGGGTTCGAACCTTCGACCGTCTGGTCCCGAATCAGATGATGAAACGAACCGCAGAAGTGTGCCAGATAGAGCGATCCGCGATGCAATCCCTGACAAGTTGCACAGAAAACAAGCGCGCAGCCATGCGGGTTTGCGGTCAACTTGAGGGCAATCATTAGGGAAATATAGCGGGAGCAAACGAGCATGGCCGCGCTAGGCCTCGACCATCCCTGCCATCGCCTCGCCCCGGCGACGTCGTATAGAATCCGTCGACACGATTCTTCATATCAGTCGTATGGCCCAAAAAAACAACTTCGACTTCGTCCGAATCGTCGCTGCGCTCGCCGTGCTCGTGAGCCATGCGCGGCCGATCCATGACGCGACCTTTCCGCTGGGAGACCTGGGCGCCGCCGCCGTATTTGCTTTCTTTGCGGTCAGTGGTTATCTGGTGAGCGCGAGCTGGGAGCGCGACCCGCATCCGTTCCGTTTCCTGCTGCGTCGCGCGCTGCGCATCCTGCCCGGCTTCTTCTGCGCGATCCTGCTTGCCGCCTGCTTGGTTGGCCCGATGCTCACGACACTGCCCGAGTCGGTTTATCTCTCCGACCCACGGTTCGCACTGTACCTGCGCTCTCTACTGCTTTACCCGATGCGCTTCGTATTGCCGGGCGTGTTTGAGCACAATCCGCTCGCGAATAATGTGAACGGTTCGCTGTGGACACTGCCGCTAGAGGCGACGATGTACTTCGGCTTGTGCGCGCTCGGCAGGGCGCTCTACTTTGGGCGCAGGGCTACCGTGCCAGTTCTTGTCGCTCTGCTCGCGGCCGGATGCTGGTTGGAGATTCACCCGCCATCAGGAAACTTCTTCATGATGGACGCGCATGAGTTGGTGCGCGCCGGGATCAGCTTCGCGACCGGCGCGCTGCTCTGGCATCTGCGTACGCGCATCCCGCTCTTCTCGTGGGCATGGCTCCCTGTTGCCGCCGCGATCATCATGACTCGCGGCTCGGCGGTCGAGATATGGCTGCTGATGCTTGCGATCCCTTACGCCGTCATCTCGTTTGCCGTGACCGAGACGCCCTATCTCAGCCGGATCGGCGCGCTAGGCGACCCGTCCTTCGGCATTTATGTCTACGCCTTCCTGATCCAGCAAACCTTGATGGCGCTATTCCCGCACATCGGGTTCGGGACATTCGTGCTTGCGTCGATCATGCTGTCGGTCGCCTCCGGTTACATGTCTTGGCACATCATCGAGAAACCTGCGCTACGGCTTAAAAACTTCGCCGCGCAACCGAACACGGCGAGCGGTAACGAAACCAACCGCCGTGCAAGTGCTGGTTGAAAACGACGCGTACGCGACCAGATAGACCGTGGTCGTCGACGCTACGCTGATGCGCGACCGTGGCGTGGCAATTGTGCTGGCGAGGCCCGTTACATTGGCCTCTTCGACGGCGGCAAGGGAATCCGCCGGGCCCAGTGTGGCCGAGGTCGTGCTGATGCCGGAAACCTGTGCGCCCATCACCGTACTGCCAGCCGGCAGAAACCCCACGCTCCCCTCCATATCTGAGTCTCCGGCCGTCAGGGAGATCGAGGTGACGTTGGCATAAGTGCCTGTCGCGAGTGAGACCGGCGTCGAGGAGTTGGTCTGACAACCGCTCGGCGAGCCGCCATTCGTTACCTGCGCGCAGATGTATTCGCCGACGCTGCCCGCGTTTGCGTTGTTATTGGTCGTCGTGCCGACTATGCCGGATGTCTGCGGGGGCGTGATGGCGCCGGTCGCCGTCAGCGTCGTGACGGTATTGCCGAACGACGGATTGGTCGAGAGGCCATTCGAAATCAGGAAGCCGCCCGACGATCCGGGCGAGATGAACGTGAGCCTGGTCGAATTGCCGATCGCGACATCGTATTGCGTGACGCCCGTGAGGACCACCGCAGACGGACCGCCCCAGGCCGGCGCGCTCGATGCGCCGGTCGAGACGATCGCTTGGCTTGGCATTGCGTATTGCCATGTCGGTAAGAGCCATGTCCGCTCCTCTGCTGGGGTTCCGTTTGAGCGATGTTGGGGGGGCTGAGGAACCCCCGAAAGAACCTCCACCGATGCGTTGCTTTGGCTGGGGGGCTTTGCAGAAGTTTGCAACAAAGAAACCGCAAAGCTATGCTGGGCGGGGCTTTTGTTGTGAGACGTGGGAGGCGCTTGGAACTGAGCTGGTCCCCCCGACAGGAATCGAACCTGTATCTAGCGCTTAGGAGGCGCTTGTTCTATCCATTGAACTACGGGGAGGGCCATGTCCGGGTAACACGCATAAAAAACGCGAACCGGACGGCAGTGTGGACAGCGCGCAGAGTATAGCAAACGCGCGGCGCGTCGGCGGGGCGGAATGCATGCCGACGCGCGTGATCGCGTGATCAGCCGCGATCGGAAATCAGGCAGTCAGCGAATCAGAAATCGACGACAACAAAATCTTCCTTGCCCACATCGCACAGCGGGCAGCGCCAGTCGGCGGGGATGTCGGCGAAACGGGTGCCGGGCGCGATGCCTTCGTCGGGCAGCCCTTCCGCTTCGTTGTAGACCCACCCGCAAATCAGGCAGACCCAGCTCTGGTATTCGGTTACTTCGCTCATGTAGCGCTCGGGAAAAATGGAAATCCGGTGATGCCATCCGCAGCGTCGCCGGCGGACGAAAGGCGCAATGGTACCGGAATTTCGCCGAACGGCTCCGCAACGTCGTTTTAAACGTACGCATCGCGAACAATGCAACCGAAACACGGTTGCCGTTCGCGAGGTGTATGCTTCCGGGGCTGTCCAATCATAAGGAGAATGCGATGCTGAACAGAAAGTGGATCGCAGGTGCGGTATGCGTGGCGGCAATGGCCGTGTCGACGGTCGCGCGGGCCGAGGCGCGCGTGTATTTCGAAGCGCCGAGTGACGGCGCGACGGTGTCGAATCCGGTGCACGTGAAGTTCGGGCTGGAAGGGATGGAGCTTCGGCCCGCCGGCGACATGACGCCGAATACCGGCCATCATCATCTGCTGATCGACGGCCGGCCGATTCCGAAGGGCGACGTGATTCCCGCGAGCGAGCGCTCGCTGCACTTCGGCAAGGCGCAGACCGAAACCGAAATCAAGCTGCCGCCCGGCCAGCACACGCTGACGCTGCAGTTCGGCGACGGCGCGCACCGGTCGTACGGCCCCGAAATGAGCTCGACGATCACGGTCAACGTGAAGTAATCGCCCGTGTCGCGTACGGGCGCCCGAGGCGTCCGGCGCGAAATGGTCGATCGGCCGGCCGCAGGCATCCGGCCGACGCGGGCCTTTTGCCCAGAACTCGCGCCCGGCGTCCGCTACCGGAAGCCGGGCGCACCCGGTGTGCCATCGCATCGCGTCGAAGCGCTTCGATGGACGCCGCCTCCCTGCCGCTATAAGCACGGTTCAACCCGCCTCTCAACCCGTTTGCCGGCCTTATCCGTTCGGCCATACCGGTGACGCCGCTCGCGACCGGTACAATGGGCGCTTCCGATTTCTCTCTTCGCCGTCTCCCCATGTCGCTCTATTCCATTTCCGGCGCGCAGCTCGCGTTCGGTCACGTCGCGTTGCTCGATCACGCGGATTTCTCGCTGGAAGCCGGCGAGCGCGTCGGCCTGATCGGCCGCAACGGCGCGGGCAAATCGTCGCTGCTGAAGATCGTCGCCGGGCTCGCGAAGCCCGACGACGGGCTGGTCACGCGCCAGCAGGAACTCGTGACCGTCTACGTGCCGCAGGAGCCCGAATTCGAGCCAGGCGCGACGGTGTTCGACGCGGTTGCGTCGGGGCTCGCGCACACGCGCGAACTGCTCGAAGAATACGATTCGATCGCGCACCGCCTCGCGGATATACCCGAAGGCGCCGAGCACGATGCGCTGCTCGCGCGGATGAACGTGCTGCAGTCGTCGCTCGATGCGCACGACGCGTGGAGCTGGCGCACGCGCGTGTCGATGACGCTCGCGCAGATCGGCCTGGCGGACGTCGACGCGCCCGTCGACGCGCTGTCGGGCGGGATGCAGAAGCGTGTCGCGCTGGCGCGCGCGCTGGTGCTGCAGCCCGACGTGCTGCTGCTCGACGAACCGACCAACCACCTCGACTTCGACGGTATCCGCTGGCTGGAAGAACTGCTGGTCGCGCAGCGCGCGGGCCTGCTGTTCATCACCCACGATCGCGCGTTCCTCGACCGCGTCGCAACGCGCATCGTCGATCTCGACCGCGGCCGGCTGCTGTCGTACCCGGGCAATTTCTCCGCGTACCAGACGCGCAAGGCGCAGCAGCTCGAAATCGAGCGCGTGGAAAACGAGAAGTTCGACAAGCTGCTCGCGCAGGAAGAAGTGTGGATCCGCAAGGGCGTCGAAGCGCGCCGCACGCGTAGCGTCGGCCGCATCGCGCGGCTCGTGCAGATGCGCAACGAGCGCGCGGAGCGTCGCAACACGCTGGGCAACGTGAAGCTGGATGTCGCGCAGGGCGAGAAGTCCGGCAAGATCGTCGCGGAGCTGACCGACGTGACGAAGCGCTATGGCGGCCGCGCGGTCGTCGATCGCTTCTCGTCGACGGTGATGCGCGGCGACAAGATCGGCTTCATCGGCCCGAACGGCGCCGGCAAGACGACGCTGCTCAAGCTGATTCTCGGCGAACTGAAGCCCGACGAAGGCACGGTGCGCATCGGCACCAACCTGCAGGTCGCGTATTTCGACCAGATGCGTGCGCAGCTCGACCAGGAAAAGAGCCTCGCGGATACCATCAGCCCCGGCAGCGAATGGGTCGAGATCGGCGGCGTGCGCAAGCACGTGATGAGCTATCTTGGCGATTTCCTGTTCGCGCCGGAACGCGCGCGTTCGCCGGTGAAGTCGCTGTCGGGCGGCGAGCGCAACCGGCTGCTGCTCGCGCGCCTGTTCGCGCGTCCGGCCAACGTGCTGGTGCTCGACGAACCGACCAACGACCTCGACATCCAGACGCTCGAACTGCTCGAGGAGCTGCTGGCCGACTACGACGGCACGGTGCTGCTCGTCAGCCACGATCGCGCGTTCCTCGACAACGTCGTGACGTCGGTGATCGCGGCCGAGGGCGACGGCAAGTGGCGAGAATACGTGGGCGGCTTCAGCGACTGGCAGATCCAGAGCGCGCGCGCGGATCAGCTCGCGCAGCAGGAAGCCGCGAAGCGCGCGGTCAAGGACGCGGCGCCGGTCAAGGACGAGCCGGCGAAAAGCGCCGCGGGCCGCAACACGCAACGTACGGTGAAGCTGTCGTTCAACGAGCAGCGCGAGCTCGATTCGCTGCCGGAGAAGATCGCCGCGCTCGAAGAGGAGCAGAAGACGATCAATGCGCAGCTCGAAGACGGCTCGATTTTCGCGAAGGATCCGCAGGAAGGCACGCGCCTGACCGAGCGGTTCGCGGCGATCGACGACGAATTGCTCGAAGCGCTCGAACGGTGGGAAACGCTCGAGGCGAAGCGCAAGCCTGCATGAAACGCATGACGCGTCGCGCGGCCGGCGGCCGCTGCGCGCGATTGAGCGATTGGCGTGCCACGCGGAACCAGTAAAATACCGCGCGTCCCGGGCAGCGCAGCGCACGCCGCGCGCCCGCTTTCGGAGCAGTCCAAGCACACCGTTGTTTCGATTCGCTTTTTTACGGAACTCAACGTTTTGTCCACGACGTTATCCACACGAGGTGTGGACAACGTCCCGATGAATGACGAAATTCAGCGCCTATGTCAACGAAGAAACCCAGCGCGGCCTATAGCGAAGCATCGATCAAGGTGCTCAAGGGTCTCGAGCCAGTCAAGCAGCGGCCCGGCATGTACACCCGTACCGAGAATCCGCTGCACATCATCCAGGAAGTCATCGACAACGCGTCCGACGAGGCGCTCGGCGGCTACGGCAAGCAGATCACGGTCACGCTGCACGCCGACCAGTCGGTATCGGTCGAGGACGACGGTCGCGGCATCCCGTTCGGCATGCACCCGGAAGAGGGCGTGCCGGTCGTCGAGATCGTATTCACGCGCCTGCACGCGGGCGGCAAGTTCGACAAGGCCGCCGGCGGCGCCTACACGTTCTCCGGCGGCTTGCACGGCGTCGGCGTGTCGGTGACGAACGCGCTGGCCACGCGCCTCGACGTGACGGTCTGGCGCGACGGCAAGATCGCGGAGCTCGGCTTTGCCGAAGGCGACGTGGTGAAGCCGCTCGCGACGCAGGGCGCGGGCCGCGGCGAGAAGAAATCTGGCACGCGCGTGCAAGTGTGGCCGAACCCGAAGTATTTCGATTCGCCGAACCTGCCGCTCGGCGAGCTGCAGCGCCTGCTGCGCTCGAAGGCCGTGCTGCTGCCGGGCGTCGAGGTCGTGCTCGTCAACGAGAAGTCGGGCGAGCGCCAGACGTGGAAATATGAAGACGGCCTGCGCGGCTACCTGCTCGACGAAATGAACGGCAGCGAGCTGCTGATCCCGCTGTTCGAAGGCGAGCGTTTCGCCGATTCGCGTTCGGGCGACGATACCTTCGCCGAAGGCGAGGGCGCGTCGTGGGTCGTCGCATGGAGCGAGGAAGGCTCGCTCGTGCGCGAGTCGTACGTGAACCTGATCCCGACGCCGGCCGGCGGCACGCATGAATCCGGCCTGCGCGACGGTCTCTACCAGGCAGTGAAAAGCTTCGTCGAACTGCACAACCTGCAGCCGAAGGGCGTGAAGCTGCTCGCGGAAGACGTGTTCGCGCGCGTGTCGTTCGTGCTGTCCGCGAAGGTGCTCGATCCGCAGTTCCAGGGGCAGATCAAGGAGCGCCTGAACAGCCGCGACGCGGTGAAGCTCGTGTCGTCGTTCTCGCGTCCTGCGCTAGAGCTGTGGCTGAACCAGCACGTCGAGCACGGCAAGAAGCTCGCCGAACTCGTGATCAAGCAGGCGCAGGCGCGTACGCGCGCCGGCCAGAAGGTCGAGAAGCGCAAGAGCTCGGGCGTCGCGGTGCTGCCCGGCAAGCTGACCGACTGCGAGACGGAAGATATCGCGCGCAACGAACTGTTCCTCGTCGAGGGCGACTCGGCGGGCGGCTCCGCGAAGATGGGCCGCGACAAGGAATACCAGGCGATCCTGCCGCTGCGCGGCAAGGTGCTGAACACGTGGGAAACCGAGCGCGACCGCCTGTTCGCGAACAACGAGGTGCACGACATCTCGGTCGCGATCGGCGTCGATCCGCACAGCCCCGATGAAAGCGTCGACCTGTCGAACCTGCGCTACGGCAAGATCTGCATCCTGTCGGACGCGGACGTCGACGGCTCGCACATCCAGGTGCTGCTGCTCACGCTGTTCTTCAAGCATTTCCCGCAACTGATCGAGCGCGGCCATGTGTGCGTCGCACGCCCGCCGTTGTTCCGCGTCGACGCGCCCGCGCGCGGCAAGAAGGCCGCGCAGAAGCTCTATGCACTCGACGACGGCGAACTCGAGGCGATCCTCGACAAGCTGCGCAAGGACGGCGTGCGCGAGACGCAATGGAGCATCAGCCGCTTCAAGGGCCTCGGCGAAATGAGCGCCGAGCAGCTGTGGGATACGACGATGAACCCCGACACGCGCCGCTTGATGCCGGTGAAGCTCGGCGAGCTCGACTACGAGGCGACCGTCGCACGCATGACGATGCTGATGGGCAAGGGCGAGGCAGCCGCGCGGCGCGGCTGGCTCGAGGAAAAGGGCAACGACGTCGAAGCGGACATCTAAGCCGAACACCTGCGCGGCCGGGCATGACCCCCGGCCCGGCCTCACGCCACTTACGAATACGGAATTCAGATGGACGACAACACTTCCGATCTCTTCGCCGGCCCCGATGCACCGGACGCCGAAGCGCTGACGCTCGGCAACTACGCGGAGCAGGCGTATCTCAGCTACGCGGTCAGCGTCGTGAAGAGCCGCGCGCTGCCTGACGTGTGCGACGGCCAGAAGCCGGTGCAGCGCCGGATCCTGTTCGCGATGAACGAAATGGGCCTCGGCCCCGACGCGAAGCCGGTGAAATCGGCGCGCGTGGTCGGCGACGTGCTCGGTAAATACCACCCGCACGGCGACCAGTCGGCGTACGACGCACTGGTGCGTCTCGCGCAGGATTTCTCGCTGCGCTACCCGCTGATCGACGGGCAGGGCAACTTCGGCTCGCGCGACGGCGACGGCGCGGCGGCAATGCGTTACACGGAAGCCCGCCTCACGCCGATCGCGAAGCTGCTGCTCGACGAGATCGACCAGGGCACGGTCGACTTCATGCCGAACTACGACGGCTCGTTCGAGGAGCCGAAGACGCTGCCAAGCCGCATGCCGTTCGTGCTGCTGAACGGCGCGTCGGGCATCGCGGTCGGTCTTGCGACCGAAATTCCGTCGCACAACCTGCGTGAAGTCGCAGCGGCGGCGGTCTCGCTGATCCGCAATCCGAAGCTCACGCACGCGGAACTGATGAACCTGATCCCCGGCCCGGATTTCCCGGGCGGCGGCCAGATCATCTCGAGCGACGCGGAAATCGCGGCGGCCTATGAAACCGGCCGCGGCAGCCTGAAGGTGCGTGCGCGCTGGAAGATCGAGGATCTCGCACGCGGCCAGTGGCAGCTGGTCGTCACCGAGCTGCCGCCGAACGCGTCGGGCCAGAAGGTGCTCGAGGAAATCGAGGAACTGACGAACCCGAAGCTCAAGCTCGGCAAGAAGACGCTGACGCCCGAGCAGCTCAACACGAAGAAGGCGATGCTCGACCTGCTCGACGCGGTGCGCGACGAGTCGGGCAAGGAAGCGGCGGTGCGGCTCGTGTTCGAGCCGAAGTCGCGCACGATCGACCAGACGGAATTCGTGAACACGCTGCTCGCGTACACGAGCCTCGAATCGAACGCGACGCTGAACCTCGTGATGATCGGCGCCGACGGCCGGCCGGGCCAGAAGGGCCTGCTGACGATCCTCGACGAATGGGTGAAGTTCCGCCAGCTGACGATGACGCGCCGGTGCCGCCATCGTCTCGCGAAGGTCGACGACCGCATCCACATCCTCGAAGGGCGGATGATCGTCTTCCTGAACATCGACGAGGTGATCCGCATCATCCGCGAGTCGGATGAGCCGAAGGCCGCACTGATGAGCGCGTTCGGCCTCAGCGAACGGCAGGCGGAAGACATTCTCGAAATCCGGCTGCGCCAGCTCGCGCGGCTCGAGAAGATCAAGATCGAGAAGGAACTCGAAGCGCTGCGCGACGAAAAGGCGAAGCTCGAGGAACTGCTCGCGAACGAAAGCGCGATGAAGCGGCTGATGATCAAGGAGATCGAGGCCGACGCGAAGCAGTACGGCGACGATCGCCGCACGCTGATCCAGCAGGAAAAGCGCGCGACCTTCGAGGCGAAGGTGGTCGACGAGCCGGTGACGGTGGTCGTGTCGCAGAAGGGCTGGGTGCGTGCGCTGAAGGGCCACGGGCTCGACCCGGCCAGCTTCTCGTTCAAGGCCGGCGATCATCTGTACGCGGCGTTCCAGTGCCGCACGCCGGATCGTCTGATCGCGTGGGGCAGCAGCGGCCGCGTGTACTCGGTCGACGTGTCGGTGCTGCCGGGCGGGCGCGGCGACGGCGTGCCGGTCACGTCGCTGATCGAGCTCGAATCGGGCTCGCACCTGATGCACTATTACGCGGCGCCGGCCGACCAGCAACTGCTGCTCGCGTCGAGCAACGGCTTCGGCTTCCTCGCGAAGGTCGGCGACATGGTGAGCCGCGTGAAGGCCGGCAAGGCGTTCATGACGATCGACGCGGGCGCGGTGCCGCTCGCGCCGATGCCCGTGCTGCCGAACGCGAAGCAGGTTGCCTGCCTGTCGAGCGGCGGCCGCCTGCTGGTGTTCGGCATGGACGAGATGAAGACGCTGTCCGGCGGCGGTCGCGGCGTGATCCTGATGGCGCTCGACGACAAGGAAACGCTCGTGCAGGCGCTCGCGATCGATCCGGCCGGCGTCGTGCTGATCGGCACGGGCCGCGGCGGCAAGGCGATGGACGAGACGCTGTCGTACGCGGCGCTCGCACCACACATCGGCAAGCGCGCGCGCAAGGGCCGCGCGCCGGAGACGAAGCTCAAGGTCGTCAGCGAACTGCGTCCGCTGCTCGGCTGACGCGGGCACGATCGATCGTCCGGTTCGGCCGCGATCGAAGGCCGCACCTCCGCTTCGGCGGACGTGCGGCCTTTTCTTTTTGGAGCGGGGATTCGGGTAAGCAAGTGTGGCGCTGTCACGCGGAACTTGCAAAATAGTGTGAAATCGCGCCTGGGGTCTGAACCGCGCAGCGACAATCCGGTCGAACGTCGCTCGATGCCGCGTGCGACGCGGCCGTTCGCCGCACCCCACTCCTCACAGGATCGCCGTCATGTCCCATGCTGTCTCCGTCGCGCTGTTTCTTCATCTGCTGGCCGTCGCCGTGTGGGTGGGCGGGATGGTCTTCGCCAACTTCTGCCTGCGTCCGGCGCTGTCCGACCTGTCGCCGCAGCTTCGGTTGCCGCTGATCGAAGGCGTGTTCGGCCGCTTCTTCAACTGGGTTTCGGGTTCCGTGATCGTGATCCTGCTGTCCGGCGGCTTCCTGCTGGTGGAATTCGGCGGCGCGCACGCGACGTGGTCGCTGCACGCGATGGCCGGGCTCGGCGTCGTGATGATGCTGATCTTCGGGCATATCCGCTTCGCGCTGTTCCCGCGCATTCGCCGTGCTGTGCAGGCGCAGAAGTGGCCGGATGGCGCGCGCGCGGTGAATACGGTGCGCCTGCTCGTCCTCGTGAACCTCGTGCTCGGCGTCGTCACGATCGGCGCGGCGGTGCTGTCGCGCGGTTTCTGATCGACCGGAGCCGGCCGCCGGCGCGTAGCCGCCGGTGCGTCGGCAAACGCCGCTAAGCGGCCAGCATCGCGTCGAGCAGCCATGAGCCGACCGGGCCGAGCGGCCGGTTGCGCGACCAGACCGCATCGACCCGCACGCGGCGCGGCCAGCCGCGCGCACGCAGTTCGCACAGCCGATCGCGCGCAAAGTGGTCGACCATCCAGCGCGGCAGTTCGGCCCAGCCGAATCCCAGTACGGCCATCTCCAGCAGCATCAGGTAGCTCGGTGCCAGCCAGTGCTGCGTGCCGACGACGATCCGGTCGTCGGCGCCGCGGCCTTCCGTTTTCACATAGGTATTGAGGCGCAGTTCGCGCACGTCGCGCAGCGCGGTGTGCGGCACGTCGGCGTCGCCGTATTCAGCGAGCGGGTGCGTGCGGCCGACGAACAGCCCGATCTCCGATTCCTCCGCGATCGTCGCCGCGCCGATATCGGCCGGGTAGGCCGCGCGCGCGGCCATCAGCCCGAGTTGCGCGCGCCCTTGCTGGATAAGGTCGAGCACGTCCTCGTGCTCGGCGATCTGGCACTCGAGCTCGAGCGCCGGAAAGCGCCGTTCGAGCGCCATCAACGTTTCCTCGTAACGCTTCGACTGGTACGTATCGGACACGACGAGCGTCAGCCGCGCTTCCTCGCCACGCGCGAGCCGCGCGGCCGTGCGATCGATCGCCGCGCCTGCCTCGAGCGCACGCTGCACCTGCGGCAGCAGGGCGCGCCCGGCATCGGTCAGCGTCGGCGCGCGCGTCGAGCGGTCGAACAACTGCACGCCGAGATCGATCTCGAGGTTCGCGATCGCCTCCGACACGGTCGACTGGCGCTTGCCGAGCTTGCGCGCGGCGGCCGTAAACGAGCCGAGCAGCGCGGCTTCGGCGAAGGCGAGCAGGGCTTCGGGGGCGTGGCGCATGCAGCACTCCTGGCGGCGTTGTATCGGAAAAACCGATGATATCAAACTGGATTCATACGGTTGTGCCGATCAAAATGGCGGCCATGAACGAAGTAGACGAATCGGAGGGAATCATGAAACAGATCAACAAAACGGTGACGGAACGGCTGCTGCATGCACTGACGTTCGAGCTGATCGCGATCGCGCTGTGCGCGCCGATCGGCGCGTGGCTGCTCGACATGCCGGTGTCGCATGTCGGCGTGCTGACGGTGATGGTGTCGCTGATCGCGATGGCGTGGAACATGGCGTTCAACACGCTGTTCGACCGCTTCGAGCGGCGGGCGGGATTGAAGCGCACGCTCGGCATGCGGATCGCGCATGCAGTCATGTTCGAGCTCGGCCTCGTCGCAATGGTGGTGCCGGTTGCCGCGTGGTGGCTGAACGTGAGCCTCGTCGAGGCGCTGCTGCTCGACCTCGGCATCGTGCTGTTCTTCCTGCCTTACACGTTCTGCTTCAATCTCGCATACGACGCGCTGCGCGCTCGCTGGATGGCACGCCGGGTTGCGGTGCAGGCAGGTTGAGGACGGACGAGATGAGCGAATGCCGGCAGCGGCTGGCGGGGCGGCGGCCGTCGCCGGTCAGCGCGCGGCGGCCCACAGCCACACGCCGCACGCAGCCGCGACGGTGCCGTACACGGCATAGACGGGCACCTTGAAGCGCGCGAAGCACAGCGTCGCGAAGGCGCCCGTCAGCCAGTAAACGGGGTCGGCCGGCTCGCGATGCAGGATCCTCACGACGGCGACGACGAGAAAACCCGTGGTCGCCGCGCGCAGCAGGCGCATCCCGTGTTCGAAGCGTGAGTGGCGCTTGAGCCGGAACAGGTGGTTCTGCGCAAACACGACGAGACAACCCGACGGAATGAACAGCGCGGCCGTCGCGAGCAGTGCGCCGACCCAGCCGTCGGTCAGGTAGCCGAGAAACGGCACGACGTTCAGCAGCGGCCCGGGAGCGACGGGCGACAGCGCGAACGCAAGCGTGAAATCGTGATCGGAGATGCCCGTTGCCGGCGTGACGAACAGCGTCTTGAGCACGGGCAGCGCGGAAAAGCCGCCGCCGAACAGTGTCATGCCGGCGCCGGCGAGGCGTGGCCACAGCAGCGTCGCCTGATAGTCGCCGGGCAGTGGCACCGCGAACAGCGTGACGAGCACGCCGAGCAGCACGAGCAGGTTGCGGTCGCGCGCCGACAGCGTGACATCGACCGCATCGCGTTGCGGCGGCCCTGTCAGCCAGCCCGCCGCGAATGCAGCGAAAAGAATCCCGACGAAGGCGGCCGGATTATGCGCGAAACCGAGCAGAATCGTCGACAGCGCGGCGATCAGCTGTTCGCGCCGTGTGCGCGCGAGCGAGCGAAACTGCTTGAACCACGTGACGCCGATCAGCGCGGCGAGCACCATCCCGAAGTGATTGATCAGCATCGGCGCGGCCAGCGAGCGCACGAGCGGCGTGCGATAGAAGATCGCGAACAGCGTCATCAGGATGGAGAACGGCAGCACGCTCGCGATGCCGGCGACCCATGCGCCGATGCGGCCGTGCAGGATCTGGCCGACCTGTACCGCGACGTTGCAGCCGACGGGGCCCGGCACGAGCCAGGCCAGCGCGACGAGATCGCCGAATACGTGAGGCTCGATGCGCCGCAGCCGTTCCACGTAGTGGCGTTCGAGCTGCGCCATCATCGACAGCCCGCCCCACGAGACCGCCGAAATGCTGGCGACGACCTTGAACAGGTCCCACAGGGAAGCCTGTGCCTGATCGACATCAGCGGTCGCTTCAATTTCGGCGGTTGTCATGTTGGTAATGTGGGCACGGTGCCCGATCTCTCGCGTGTAACCATGCCGGCGGCCCGCCGACACGTTGGCCCTCCCGATTGTCCGCCGCGCACGGTGACACTGCCATGCGCGGAAACGCTAGTTCATGAACTAAACGATCAGATCGGAAAACGAAACAATGACGGCGCGCGCAATCCGCGCCACGGCCACGGTGCGCTCAAGCGCCCGTGCTGCCGGTCGCGCGATGCGCGATCACGTTCGGCGGTTCGGCGCGCACGCCGAAGCGTGCGATCAGCGCGGGAATCGCGTCGGCCGGCACCGGTCGCGAGAACAGGAAGCCCTGTGCCTCGATCTCGCCGAGCGCGGACAGCCACGTGATCTGTTCCTCGGTTTCCGTGCCTTCGACGACGACGGTCAGGCCGAGCGAGCGCGCGAGATGCACGATCGACGACACCATCACGCACACGCTGCGATCGTTCGGGATGGCCTGCACGAACGAGCGGTCGACCTTCAGCGTGTCGACCGAGAAGCGGTGCAGGTACGACAGCGATGAATAGCCGGTGCCGAAATCGTCGAGTGCGATCCGGATGCCGAGCTTCTTCAGCGCGACGATCTTCTCGGACACGAGTTCCGGATACTCCATCATCGCGGTTTCGGTGATCTCGATTTCGAGGCGGCTCGCGTCGATGCCGGTTTCCTGCAGCGTGCGCGAGATCGTCTCGATCAGGTCGCCGCGCCAGAACTGCACCGGCGAGATGTTGACCGCGAGCGTCAGCGTGTCGTGGCCCTCGTCGCGCCAGCGCGCGATCTGCTCGCATGCGGTGCGGATCACGAAGTCGCCGATCGGCACGATCAGGCCGGTCGATTCGGCGATCGAAATGAATTCGTTCGCGGAGATGATCCCGTGCTCGGGGTGATCCCAGCGCGCGAGTGCCTCGAAGCCGGTGATGGTGCGGTGGGTGAGGTCGATCTTCGGCTGGTACGCGAGGAACAACTGCTCCTCGGCGAGCGCGACGCGCAATTGCTGTTCCCAGCGCATCAGGTGGTCGGCGCGGTGCGACAGGTGCGGCGCGTAGAACTGGTAGCAGTTCTTGCCGGCGTCCTTCGCGCTGTACATCGCGAGATCGGCCTTCTTCAGCAGGTCGATCTCGCTTTCGTTCGCGACGGTGTGCAGCGCGATGCCGATGCTCGCATGCAGCACGAACGAACTGCCGCGCACGTCGAACGGCTCGCCGAACATCCGGATGATCGCTTCTGCGAGCCGCACCGCGCGCCGCTCGACGTCGTCGCCCTTCATCACCACGACGAACTCGTCGCCGCCGATGCGCGCGAGCGAGCCTTCGTCGCCGACCGCATCGGACAGGCGCGACGCGGTCATCTGCAGCACGATGTCGCCGGCGTTGTGGCCGAGCGTGTCGTTGACGGTCTTGAAGTTGTCGAGATCGATGAACAGCAGCCCGAGCCGCGACAGGCTCGCCGGCATCGCCACGTCGTTGCGCAGCCCGCGCAGCGTCGCATAGCGGTTCGCGAGGCCCGTCAGCAGGTCGTATTCGGCGAGCTGCGTCATTTCGCGCTCGCGGCCGAGCAGCTTGCCGATCAGGCCCGTTGCGACGCCGAAGAACGCGAGCATCGCGAGCGTGATGAAGCTCGTCATCAGCAGGTAGACGTTGCGCGTATGGTAGTAGTCTGCGAATTCCTCGGTTTGCGACAGCCCGACCATCACCGCGAGCGGGTAGCCGTCGAGGTGGCGGTACGACACGATGCGCGTCACGCCGTCGATCGGGTCGATGATCGTGCCCGTCACGCGCTCGGCGATCGGGTAGACGCCCGACGCCGAAAACGCGCCGGGCGCGTTGCTGACCGAGCCGGTGCGCCGCGCGAGCACGGCGCCCGTATCGGACACGACCGCGATCACGCCTTCCTTGCCGATCGCCGCGTTGTTGTAGAAATCGTTGGTGAAGTAGCTCGGGTCTTCCGACACGACGACGATGCCCGCGAAGCTGCCGTCCGGGTTGTTCAGGCGGCGCGTCATCTGCAGCGTCCAGTGGCTCGACACGCGGCCGAGGACGGGCTTGCTGATGAACAGGCGGTCGTCGTTGTGCGCGAGGTGGACCTTGAAGTGCTCGCGGTCTGACAGGTTGATCGGCTGCGGATGCAGCTCGGCTGTGTTCGCGAACAGGATGCCCTTCGCGTTGACGAGCGACACCTGGATCAGCGTGTCGCTCGGCACGACGCCTTTCTCGACGGCGCTGGCGAGGTTGAAGCGCGCGGGCGACTTCTCGAATTCGAACTTGACGAAGCGGGTGATCTGGTCGACCTGGTGGATCGCCTTGACCGTGTGCTGCTCGAGCGCGGAGGACAGGATCGCCGCGGAAGCGGCCGCTTCCTTGTACGCGCTGTCCTTTTCCACCGACAGACGCGCGATGATCACGGCCCACAGCAGCGCAAGCGCCAGCATCCCGAGCAGCGGGATCGCAAATAGCGCACGCCGGCGCGATTTGCGCGGCGCGCGTAGCGGCCGGGTCGGCGGCGTGTGGTTGGACCGGGCGGAGCTCATCGAAGAGGGTGGCGTCCTGCTCGCGTGCGCCATCCGTCTGGATGGCCGTCTAGGGTTCGGGTTGTCCCGGCGTCTGTTCGTTCGCGGGACACGCAACCATGGACAGACCTCCGAAACAACGGATTAGGCCCGATATTACTGGCTGGAACGCTTTTGCGATAGTTGGGCGAATCGTAGGGGGCGCCGGACGGGCCGGCGCCATCGCACATCGCGAAATGTTACGCGGGGGACAGGAAGGTGCCGTCGACGACGGTGACGACATGGCCGCCGATCCACGTGGTGCCGTCTTCGTCGTAGCTGACGAAGATGCGGCCGTCACGGCCGATCGCCGTCCCCTGGCGGGCCGTATACGACTGGCCGGGGCGGCGTTCCTGCCGCGTCAGCAGCCCGGCGAGCGCGGCGTTTGCACTGCCGGTGACCGGATCCTCGCCGAAGCCGAAGTTGCCGCCCGTCATCAGGCAGCGGATTTCGAACGTCGCGGGGCCGCCTTCGGCGTGCGGCGCGTAGACCGCGAGGCCGTCGGTGCCGTAGCGGTGCGTGAGCGCCTCCAGCGCGGCCGGATCGGGTGTCAGGCCGATGCAAGCATCGGCCGACTTCAGCCGCACGACCAGCCACGGCGCGCCGTTGTCGACCGCGCACGGCTCGGCTTCCAGGTCGATCGCGTCGCTGCGCAACGCGGCAGCCAGCGCCGCGTAGTCCGAACGATCGAGCGGCGTGACGCGTGCCGGCGGCGCGGCGAACGCCCAGCCGTCGGCCTGCTCGCGCAGCACGACCCGGCCGACCCCGCACTGCTGGATCAGCCGGCCCGGCGTGCGCGGCTGCGCGCCGCGTTCGAGGAACGCATGCGCAGTGCCCAGCGTCGGGTGGCCGGCGAACGGCAGTTCGCCCTCCGTCGTGAAGATCCGGACGCGGTAGTCGGCTTCCGGATCGGTCGGCGTGCAGACGAACGTCGTTTCCGACAGGTTCGTCCAGCGGGCGATCGCGAGCATGTCGTCGTCGCCGAGCGCGTCGGCGTCGAACACCACGGCGAGCGCATTGCCCTTGAACGGCACCGCCGTGAACACGTCGACCTGCTTGAAGCGGACGAGACGACTGGACATCGCGATGTGCCCGTCAGGCGACTTCGGCGATCAGTTCGATCTCGACGCACGCGCCGAGCGGGATCTGAGCGACGCCGAATGCCGAACGTGCGTGCTTGCCTGCGTCGCCGAACACTTCCGCGATCAGTTCCGACGCGCCGTTCGTCACGACGTGCTGTTCGGTGAAGTCGAGCGTCGAGTTGACGAGGCTCATCAGCTTGACGATACGCGTGACCTTGTTCAGGTCGCCGGTGTGCGCGTGCAGCGTCGCGAGCAGGTCGATCGCGATCGAGCGGGCGGCGGCCTTGCCGTCTTCCGTCGTGAGATCGGCGCCGAGCTTGCCGGCCCAGACCTTGCCGTCCTTCTTCGCGATGTGGCCCGACAGGAAGACCGTGTTGCCGGTTTGCGCGCTCATCACGTAGGCGGCGGCCGGTGCGCCGGCGGTCGGGAGCTCGATACCGAGCGACTTGAGTTTGTCGTAGACGTTAGCCATGTATTCGATTCCTCGTAGAGAGTCGTGACAGGAAAAAAGGGGATCAGAGGCGCTCGCGCAGCAGCTTGCCGAGGCGCGCGACGCCTTCCTCGATCTTCTCGGGCGGCACCGTCACGAACGACAGGCGCAGCGTGTTCTGCTGCGCGTTGTCCGCGAAGAACGGTGCGCCCGGCACGAAGGCGACGTGGTTGTCGACGGCGGTGGCGAGCAGTTTCATGCTGTCGATCTGCGCGGGCAGGTTCACCCAGATGAACATTCCGCCTTCCGGCCGGTTCCACGTGACGCCTTCCGGCATGTGGCGCTCGAGCGCGCTGAGCATCGCGTCGCACTGCGCGCTGTACAGCTCGCGGATCGTCGGGATGTGTTCGTCGAGGAAACCGTCCTTGATCACTTCGTGCGCGATGCGCTGCGTGAGCGTCGGCGTGTGCAGGTCGGTGGCCTGCTTGGCCTGCACGAGCTTGAAGTGGAGTTCCTCGGGCGCAATGATGTAGCCGATCCGCAGGCCCGGCGCGAGCACCTTCGAGAACGTGCCGAGGTGCACGATGTGATCGGGCGCCATCGACAGCATCGTCGGCAGCGGCTCGCCGCGATAGTTCAGCGCGCCGTACGGATCGTCTTCCAGCACCGGGAACGGGCTCGACTGCGCGAACGCGGCGAGCGCGCGGCGGCGCTCGACGGGCAGGCGGCGGCCGGTCGGGTTCTGGAAGTTCGGCTGCGCGTACAAGAGGCGCGCGCCTTGCGTGAGTTCGGGCGTGAGGCCTTCCGGCAGCAGGCCCTGCTCGTCGGTCGGCACCTGCACGTAGCGCGGCTCGTACAGCGAGAACGATTGCAGCGCGCCGAGGTAGGTCGGGGTTTCGACGAGGATCGGGCTGCCCGGATCGACGAGCGCCTTGCCGAGCAGGTCGAGTGCCTGCTGCGAGCCGGTCGTGATCAGCACCTGCGACACGCGCACGCTGTAGCGCTCGGCGATCCATTCGCGCAGCGGCAGGTAGCCTTCGGTCGCGCTGTACTGGAGCGCGGCGGCCGGCGCGTCGCGCAGCACGCGATCGGCGGCGGCGCGCATGCGCTCGGCTGGGAACGTCGAGGGGGCGGGCAGGCCGCCGGCGAACGAGATGACCTCGGGGCGTTCCGTGACCTTCAGGATTTCGCGGATTGCAGAGCTCGTCAGCTTGCGTGCGCGTTCGGAAAGCTGCCAGTGCGGCGGATGCAGGTCGCTCGGATTCATAGTCTCCTCGTTCGGATATCGTGGTCAGTCAAGAAAGGTCGTTCGGGCAAATCGCTTCGACGCTGCCGGGTGGGCAGGCACGAGCGCGATCGAGCCTTCGCGGCCGGGTGGGCAAAACCGATCAGGCAAAACGTCCATTATGGCGCAGCTATTCAGCTGGCGCGAGCCGGTTGCGCGGCGGTGGCGACCGCCGAGCGGCGCCCGAGCACCACGGTGGCGATCACCGCAGCTGCGAACAGCCACGTCGACGGCGTCACCGTTTCGCCGAACAGCAGCGCGGAAAAAGCAATCGTGAAGAAAATCTGCAGCAGTTGCACCTGGCCGACGCGCGCGATGCCGCCCATCGCGAGCCCCGCATACCATGCGAAAAAGCCGATGAATTGCGAAAAGAGGGTCACGTAGCCGAAGGCGAGCCACGTGCGTAGCGCGAGCGGGCCCGGATGCGCGGCATGCTGCATCCACGCGAGCCAGCCGACCGGCAGCACGAGGAACGGCGCGGACACGACGAGCGCCCAGCAGATCACCTGCCAGCCGCCGATCTGGCGTGCGAGGCGCGCGCCTTCCGCATAGCCGAGCGCGCCGATGCCGACCGCGACGAGCATCAGCGCGTCGCCGGCCTGCACGGTGCCGCCGCCGTCGCGCAGCGCGAACGCGATCACGAGCGCGCTGCCGGCCACCGCGCTGGCCCAGAACGCCTTCGACGGCCGCTCGTGCGACAGCCATGCCGCGTACAGCGCGACGAACAACGGCTGCAGGCCGTTGACCACCGCGCCGTGCGACGCGGGGACCGATTTCATCGCCCACGCGGAGAACACCGGATACGCGATGATCACGCCCAGCGACGTGATCGCGAGGCTTTTCAGTTGCGTGCGGGTCGGCAGCGGCTCGCGGCGCCACCACAGCAGCAGGCCGGCCGGCACCGCGGCGGCGAGTGCGCGGCCGAGCCCGTTGAGCAGCGGATGGAGTTCGGAGACGACGATACGCGTCATCGGCAGCGTCAGGCTGAAGATCATCACGCCGATGAGGCCGAGCAGCATGCCCCGGGTTTCGCGCGAATTCATGTGAGGGGTGTCTCCGTGTTGCCGGTATTGGTGTAGTTGAGGGGGGCGGCGGGCGTTCAGCGCAACGTGCGCGCACCCTGCGGCGTGTCGAATTCGGCGACGAGCGCGGGCGGGCCGTCGGCGGCTTCGAGGTCGAGCAGGTGCGCGGCGCCGAGCCAGTCCAGCTGCTCGCGGAGCGCGTCCGCGCGCGGGTGAGCGCCCTTGAGCGCCTTCAGCGCGACGCCATCGCCCGGCAGCGATTCGGCCGGGTGGCGCGTGCTGTCCCACTGGATCAGCGACGGCAGCAGCCCGTCGCCCGCGCCTTGCCACGCGGGGAACGTGCCGTCGTCGGGCACCGTAAGGCCCCAGCTTAGGTCGCCGCGCCGCATCGCGACGACGGGCGGGATGCGCGCCGGATACTGGCTCTGCCACAGCGCGAGCTGGCGCGGACGGTCGACGCGCGCGACCCAGTGCGCGAGAAACGGGCCTGGTGCGAGCCGCGCGTGCATCGCCGGATCGTCGAGGCCGAACAGCCGCGCGCGCGGCGGCTCAGCGCCGTCATTTTGCGCCGGCGCGTCGGGGTCGATCGCGATCACTTCGAGGTAGAGCCCGCCCCACGCGCCGAACAGCGCATTGTGGGTCCGCATCAGCGGGTGGCGGCCGCCGCCGGCCGGTTCGATACCGAGCGCGTCGGCAACGTGGCGGACGCCTTCGTCGAGCGTGCGCGCGGCGATCACGAGATGGTCGAGTGTCAGGGAGCGGGCTGGCATGAACGTCGGTCGGAAAGCGAAAGTGTCATGGTGGGCAGGCGATGCGCCGGGCGGTGGCCGGACCGGCCGGCGTACCGGCCGCGATGCAGGCCGGTGGGCGTGGTGCCCAGTGCGGCGGGGCCGGAGCGACGGCCGCACGATCGCCATGACGGTCAACTGTAATCGTCGCTACCGGCACAGTAACGGTACAATCGGCGCGATAGCCTTCGGTACAGTTGGAGCTGCCGCCCATGTCCACCGTCCCACTCGCCCAGATTCCCGTGCCGCACGACACGGCCACGCTCACGCTCGTCGACCAGCTGGTCCAGTGGGCGCGGCGTCGCATTGACGAACGCGTGTTCCGTCCCGGCATGCGGATGCCGTCGATCCGCAAGCTCGCGCTCGACAAGAGCGTGTCGCGCTTCACCGTCGTCGAGGCGTACGAGCGGCTCGTCGCGCAGGGCTACCTCGATTCGCGGCGCGGCTCGGGCTTCTACGTGCGCGAGCGCACGGCCGCCGGCCCGCAGCCGGCCGACAGCGTCGCCCGCGTGGCCGAGGCCGCGCCGGTGCACAACACGATCGACGTCGTCTGGCTGCTGCGCAACATGCTGCACACCGTCAGCCCGGAAAAGGGGCCGGGTCTCGGCTATCTGCCGGGCCGCTGGCTCGACGGCGAACTGATCACCGGCGCGCTGCGCGCACTCGGGCGCCAGTCCGGCGCGCAGATGCTCGGCTTCGGCACCGCGCAGGGCTTCCTGCCGCTGCGCCAGCAACTGCAGACGCGTCTCGCCGAAGTGGAGATCGGCGTGAAGCCGGAACAGATCGTGCTGGTATCGGGGATCACGCAGGCAATCGACCTGATCTCGCGGATCTACGTGAAGCCCGGCGATGCGGTGATCGTCGGCGACCCGGCCTGGTTCCAGATGTTCGGCCGCTTCGCGGCGCAGGGCGCGCAGCTCGTCGGGATGCCGTACACGCCGGACGGCCCCGATCTCGACGCGCTCGAGACGCTGGTGCAGATGTGGCGGCCGAAGATGCTCGTGATCAACTCGGTGCTGCAGAACCCGACCGGCACGTCGCTGTCGGCCGCGCAGGCGTTCCGGATCCTGAAGCTCGCGGAAGCGTACGACTTCCTCGTCGTCGAGGACGACGTGTACGGCGACCTGTGCCCGCCGAGCTATCCGGCCACGCGGCTCGCGAGCCTCGACCAGCTGAAGCGCGTGATCTACCTCGGCAGCTATTCGAAGACGCTCGCGGCGAACCTGCGGGTCGGCTATGTCGCATGTGCGCCGGAGATTGCGAAGGCGGTCACCGACCAGAAGATGCTGGTCGGGATGACGACGCCCGAGCTGAACGAGCGCGTGCTTTACAAGATCCTGACCGAAGGGCACTACCGGCGTCATGTCGAGCGGTTGCGCGCGCGGCTCGACGGCGTGCGCGACAAGACCGCGCGGATGCTCGAGCGCACGGGGCTCGGCCTCTTCACGATGCCGGCGGCCGGGATGTTCCTGTGGGCCGACACGGGCGTCGATTCGGACGCGCTCGCGGCGGTCGCGCACGAGGCCGGCTTTTTGCTGACGCCGGGCAGCCTGTTCTCGCCGCAGCAATCGCCGTCGACGTGGATGCGCTTCAACATCGCGAACTGCGGCGATCCGGCGCTGCCGGGGCTGCTGTCGCGTTATATCGATTCGGCCGCGCGCCGCGCGTCGTGACGCGGCGCGGCACGCCGGGCCTTGAAATCGGGCGTGCCGTCCCCAGATACCCGCGCAAACCGCTTGCGCCAGGCGGTCGCCTTTCACGGGCCGGCCGGCATCGCGCGCCGGACGCCTGCGCCACACCATTCAAGTTCAAGTAAGAGGAAACAGCATCCATGGCACACGAAACGATGAGCTTTCAGGCAGAGGTCAAGCAACTCCTCCACCTGATGATCCATTCGCTCTACAGCAACAAGGAAATTTTCCTGCGCGAACTGGTGTCGAACGCGTCCGACGCGGCCGACAAGCTGCGTTTCGAAGGGCTCGCGGACAACGCGCTGTACGAAAACGATCCGAACCTGCGCATCCGCATCGGCTACGACAAGGCCGCGCGCACGATCACGATCGACGACAACGGCATCGGCATGAGCCGCGACGAGGCGATCGCGAACCTCGGCACGATCGCGCGTTCGGGCACCAAGGAATTCTTCACGAAGCTGTCCGGCGACCAGCAGAAGGATGCGGCGCTGATCGGCCAGTTCGGCGTCGGCTTCTACTCGGGCTTCATCGTCGCCGACAAGATCACCGTCGAGACGCGTCGCGCGGGCCTGCCGGCGAGCGAAGCCGTGCGCTGGGAAAGCGCGGGCGAGGGCGATTTCACGATCGACGCGATCGAGCGCGCGCAGCGCGGCACGACGATCACGCTGCACCTGCGCGAAGGCGAGGACGAGCTGCTGTCGTCGCACCGCCTGCAGTCGATCATCCAGAAGTATTCCGACCACATCGCGCTGCCGATCCTGATGCAGAAGGAAGAATGGGATCAGGAAAAGGGCGAGATGGTCCTGAAGGACGAGGACGAGACCGTCAACCAGGCGAGCGCGCTGTGGACGCGTTCGAAGAACGACGTCACCGACGAGCAGTACACGCAGTTCTACCAGCACATCGCGCACGATCACCAGGATCCGCTCACGTGGACGCATAACCGCGTCGAGGGCCGCAGCGAATACACGCAACTGCTGTTCGTGCCGTCGCACGCGCCGTTCGACATGTGGAACCGCGACTATCGCGGCGGCCTGAAGCTGTACGTGAAGCGCGTGTTCATCATGGACGACGCCGAGCAGCTGCTGCCGCAATACCTGCGTTTCGTGAAGGGCGTCGTCGATTCGGCCGACCTGCCGCTGAACGTGTCGCGCGAGATCCTGCAGGAAAGCCGCGACGTGAAGGCGATCCGCGAAGGCGTGACGAAGCGCGCGCTGTCGATGCTCGAAGAGCTCGCGAACGCGGAAGAGGATGCCGGCAAGGAGAAGTACAAGACGTTCTGGGGCGCGTTCGGCCAGGTGCTGAAGGAAGGCCTCGGTGAGGATCACGCGAACCGCGAACGCATCGCGAAGCTGCTGCGCTTCGCGTCGACGCACGGCGACACCGACGTGCAGGACGTGTCGCTCGCCGACTACGTGTCGCGCATGAAGCCCGAGCAGAGCAAGATCTACTACGTGACGGCCGACGCATGGCAGGCCGCGAAGCACAGCCCGCATCTCGAAGTGTTCCGCAAGAAGGGCGTCGAGGTGCTGCTGCTGACCGATCGCGTCGACGAATGGATGCTGTCGTTCCTGCAGGAATTCGACGGCAAGCCGCTCGCGAGCGTGGCACGTGGCGACCTCGATCTCGGCGAGCTGAACGACGAGGAGAAGAAGGCGCAGGAACAGGCGGGCGAGGCGATCAAGCCTGTCGTCGAGAAGATGAAGGAAGCGCTCGGCGACAAGGTGAAGGAAGTGCGCGTCACGTTCCGCCTGACCGATTCGCCGTCGTGCCTCGTTGCCGACGACAACGACATGAGCGGCTACCTGCAGCGGATGCTGAAGGCGGCCGGCCAGAACGCGCCGGCGATGCAGCCGATCCTCGAGATCAATCCGGAGCACGCGCTCGTGAAGCAGTTGAAGGCCGACAGCGTCGATTTCGGCGACTGGTGCCATCTGCTGTTCGATCAGGCACTGCTGGCCGAAGGTGGCATGCTCGACGATCCGGCAAGCTTCGTGAAGCGGACCAACGCGCTGCTGCTGTCGCGCGCTGCGTGAACACGCGCATGCGATTCGACGGCGGGCAGGCCGGCTGGCGGGAGACGCCGCGGCCTGGCTGCACGCTCGACCAGCGCGACTGGCTGACGCGCGGCGGATCGCTGACCGCGCACCTCGCAAGGCTTGGCCGCGTGAACGTGCGCGTGACGCGCGAGGCCGTCGACTGTCCGTGGTTCGACGAGCCGGACGCGGTCGCCAGTGCCCCGCGCGCACCGATGTGGGTGCGCGAGGTGATCCTGTCGGTCGACGGCACGCCGTACGTCGCCGCGCACAGCATCGCGCCGCTCGCGGCCAGCAAGGGCGTGTGGCAGGCCATGCGGCGGCTGCGCACGCGGCCGCTGGCTGAACTGCTGTACAGCGATCCGCAAGTCGAGCGTTCGGCGCTCGTCAGCCGGCGCGTGATCGCCGGCCATCCGCTGTATGCGCTGGCGACCCGTGCGCTTGACGGTGCGCGAGCACCGCACTCGTTCGCCGCGCGGCGTTCGGTGTTCCAGCGTCACGGCAAGCCGTTGATGGTCACCGAGTGCATGCTGCCGGCGCTGTGGCGCCATCTCGATGCGCACGGCGACGGGCCGCGTTCGGGCGGGCCGGGCGGAGGCGCGTGATGCTGCGGGGGTTCCCGCCGGTCGTCGCCGCGCATACGCATACGATGATTCTCGGCAGCTTTCCGGGCGAGGCGTCGCTCGATGCTGCGCAGTACTACGCGCATCCGCGCAACCAGTTCTGGCGGCTGCTCGGCACGGTGCTCGGCGAGCCCGCGCTGCACGAGCTTGCGTACGACGCGCGGCTCGAGCGCGTGCTGTCGCACGGGATCGGGATCTGGGACGTGCTGGCCGCGTGTCATCGCGAGGGCAGCCTCGATTCGGCGATTCGCCATGCGAAGCCGAATGATTTCGATGCATTGAGGGAGCATGCGCCGCTGCTCAAGCGCGTGTGTTTCAACGGCAAGACGGCAGGGCGGTTTGCAGAGGTGATCGGCGCGGCGGGGTACGACACGCTCGTGCTGCCTTCGTCGAGCCCGGCAAATGCGATGCTGTCGTTCGAGCAGAAGCTCTCGTGCTGGCGGGACATTCTTGGCTGACGAGATTCGGATAGCGGGTGGTGCAACATGGTGCGGCATGCTCGGCGAGCCATGACGCAACCTTGAAGACCGTCCGGATCATCCGATGACGTACGCGTGGCCCGAACCGCGTACGTCATCGAAGTTGCCGCGCCGGTTTGCGACGGACATCGAGTTGCCTCTGCCGTTTTTCCGATACTTCGGACGCGGGCCAATCATCGCCGGTGCGCCGGGCCGCGTCATGCGACCGGCTTAGTTCGGCAGCAGCGAGCCGCTCCGAATAGGCTCGGCTCCCGCGACACACGCGACCTCCATTCCCGCGGTGGCGAAGCGCGTGCGTTGCCGCGCATACAGTACGCCGGCGACGGCGTTCTTGATCGTGACGACGCGACCGGTCAGCGGATCGACGATGTCGGCGATCGCCTCGCCGGGATCGACCCACACACCGAGCGGCGCGCGGAACACGAGTACGCCGGAGATCGGCGCGACGAGCGGTTCGCTGCCGGAGAAAGGCGTGGCCGCGAACGCGAGTTCCGGCAACGGTGCGGGTGTGCCGTCGATGACACCGCGAAACGTCAGGTATTCGATGATCGCATTCGCGTCATGCTCGGCGAACGCGTAGCTCACGTCCGACTGGCCGCGCAGTTCGATCGTCACCGAGATCGAACCATGGGGAATCGGATAGCGTTCGCCATAACGGGCACGCAGCTCGGACCAACTGAAGCTGTGAATCTCGTCGAACGGATTGCCGATCGAATTGAGCGCGAGCAGCGACGTTTTCGCATCGAGATAACGCGCGAGTGGCTCGACGTCGGCCCACGTGTCGGGATTCGTGAACAGATGCATCGCCGCTTCGAAGTCGCAGTGCAGGTCGAGCACGACGTCGGCGTCATATGACAGGCGCTGCAGCGCGAGGCGCTGCGATTCGAGCTCCGTGGCCGGCGTTTGCTCGTCGAGCGCCTCGCGCATCGCGGTGCGCACGGCGAGCAGGTTCTGTTGCGCGTTGCCGGTCAGGTGAGGCTCGATGCGCGGCATCACGAGCTCGGCAAGGTTGTGGAAGTTGCGATTGAAGTTCGCCGCGGTACCGCTTTCGAAGCGGCCGACCATGTGGCCGAGCACCCGCTGGTTGAGGCCGATCGGATTGGGTACCGGCACGATGACGATTTCGCCACGCAGCCTGCCCGCCGTCTCGAGGGCATCGAGGCGTTTGCGCAATTCCCAGGCGACCAGCATGCCCGGCAGCTCGTCGGCATGCAGCGACGACTGGATGTAGATCTTCTGTCCGCCCGTCGGACCGTAGTGGAAGCTCGTCAGTTGCCGCTCGGTGCCGAGCGACGGGGAAATCAGCGAATGGGTTCGTGTTTGCATGATGGTGTGAATGTGCAGGACGCCATACGGGTGCGGGATGCTCCCGCGCCATTGCCTGTCAGCTGCCGTACACGTCGAAGCTGAAGTATTTGGCTTCGATCTTCTTGTACGTGCCGTCCTTGATCATGTCGGCCATGGCCTTGTCGATCTTCGTCTTCAGGTCGGTATCTTCCTTGCGCAGGCCGATGGCGGCGCCGTTGCCGAGCGCGCCCTTCGGATCGCTCAGGTCGCCGCCGGTGAACGCGAAACCTGCGCCGCGCGCGGTCTTCAGGAAGCCCATATCGGCCTGCACCGCGTCCTGCAACGCCGCATCGAGACGGCCGGAGACCAGATCCGCATACACCTGGTCCTGATCCTGGTACGGCACGATCTGCACGCCCAGCGGCGCCCAGTTCGCCTTCGCATACGCTTCCTGGATCGTCCCCTGCTCGACGCCGATCGTCTTGCCCTTCAGCGATTCCGCCGTTGGTTTCAGATTCACGCCTTTTTTCGCGACGAGACGCGTCGGCGTGTGGAACAGCTTCGTCGAAAATGCGATTTGCGCTTCACGCTGCGGCGTCATCGACATCGACGACAGCACGCCGTCGAACTTCCGTGCCTTCAGCGCCGGGATCATGCCGTCGAACGCGCTCTCGACCCACACGCACTTCGCGTTCAGACGCTTGCAGATCTCGTTGCCCAGATCGATGTCGAAGCCGGCCAGCTTGCCGTCCGTGCTCTTCGATTCAAACGGGGCATAACTCGCGTCGACCCCGAACCGGACAGTGGACCACTCCTTGGCGGAGGCGGAGGTCGCGATCGCCAGGATCGCGATGCACAGGGCGAGCTTCTTCATCGACTTGGAATCTCCAATAGGATCGTCGGTGCGCCCTCGTAGGGCGCAGCACATTCAACCCGGCTGTTTCATCAGCATAGTTGTATATACAAGATAACGAATTGAAGATAGTGGCAGAAGTGGGGTTTTCGCTGACGACGTGCGAGGCGCCTTCAGATTCGGCGGGCCTTTCGCGTGAAGCGATATTCGACGGAGGAATCGAAACGAGCGTCGGGCGCAATCATTGTCTATACAACTTGCGTGCGATGGCGGAGGTTCGGCGACCCGCGACAACACGGCGGGGCGGTTTGCGGAGGTGATCGGCGCGGCGGGCTACGTCATGCTCGTGCTGCCTTCGTCGAGCCCGGCGAATGCGATGCTGTCGTTCGAGCAGAAGCTGCAGGCGTGGCGCCGGATCGGCACGTTACCGACATACCGCGTTTCGCTCGAGATCCGGCCGTCGTTGCTTGGAGACGGGGGAGCCTGACGCTGCCTTCAGGCAGCGAATACAACTTCGATATGCCCCTCGGTGCCCGAATGACGGTCCGGCCCGACGACAATCTGCACATCGCGTCCAAGCTTCGCGAGACACTCCAGCATCTTTGCTTCGCTCACGCCACGATCGAGGACTTGCCAGCTGCGTGGCATCGAGAGGGCAGCCTCGATTCGGCGATTCGCCATGCGAAGTCGAACGACTTCGATGCGCTGAGCGCGCATGCGTCATTGCTGAAGAAGGGGGCCGTAACGGCAAGACGGTTTTCGACGATTCAACGGATCGTCGCTTACTCGTCCTTGCCCCAGCGCCACTTCGGCTTTTCGCCTTTGAGCCAGCACACGACCGTGAACGCGGCCACCAGCGCCACGATGCATGCCGCGAACGCCAGCGGTGATTGGGCGGGCGACACGTGCGTCGCAACCACCACGATCCCGATCACAAAGAGCAGCAGGACCACCCAGCCTTGCCACGCGACCGGCAACCCCCATCCCCAGCCGTAGCGTTTCGCCGGAAACCAGATCTTCTTGTCGGTCGACTCCATGAGACTTCCTCCACGCCGGGCCGGCACCTGCTCGTATTGTGCGCCGCTATCCGATCCCGGTACGGCGCGCCAGCGGCCATGCCCACGCCCCTTCATGCGAACGGCGGCGAGTCGTCCGCCGCTGTTCGCATCGACGCACGCGCGCCCGGAATACGACGCTGCGTCAGAACGTGATCGCGGCCTTCACGGACTGGACCGCCGCGCCGTTCAACAGGATGTAGAAGTTCTGCGGTGTCGTGCTGCCGGCGGGCGCGATCGCGAGCGTCGTGCCGTCGCGGATCACGGTCGCGACGTCGATCTGCCCGTTGTTCTGATAGAAGACCCGATACTCGGTCGTCGGCGCATTGAGTGCCGCATTGGCGACCCATGCACGGACGCCCGCGAGCGTGACGATCTGGCCGTCGCTCAGGTTGTAGGTCTTGTTGTCCGCCGTGCTCGTGTACGGAAAGAACCCTTCCAGCGTCGATGCCGTCGTGCTGCACGGCGTCGGGGTCGTGCCGGTCGTTTGCGGTGCGGCGCAGTCGCCGGTCAGCACCGTGTCTCCGACCACCTGGCGCGTGACCTTCATGTAGGCGGCGCCCGATTGCCACGTCACCTGCTTGTTGTACAGCGACGTACCGTTGATCGTGTTCGTGATGACACCGAGCGCGCTGTCGTCGAACAGTTCGGCTGGCGAGCTGGCGATCGTGCCGGACAGCGGCACGATCGTGTAATTCGTGCCCAGCATCGTCATTGCAGCGGTATGGCCGTCCGCGGCGAGGTCCGTGAGCTGGACGTTCGCGCCGCTGTAGCTGACCTGTTCCTGCGTGCTCGTCACGACCGCACCGTTGACGACATAACGCTGGTCGCCCAGCGTCGGCACGGGCAGCGACGCCGAGACCGACGACAGGCCTTTCGTCAACAACTGCGGTCCGCCGGACGGACTTTGCGCGAGGCTTTGATCTTCCGCATAGAAATAGCTGCCCTGACCGATGCTCACCGATCCGCTGCTCGACGTGGAGATCGACAGTTGCGCGTGCAGGTAGTGCAGCCCGCCGTTGGCGGCCAGCGCGAAGCTTTCGTAGTTCTGCTGGGCGGCGCTGAGGTTGCTGGCGGGCGTGCCCGATGTGTTGCTGTCGCCGCCACCGCCACCACATGCGGTAAGCAGCAGGGTTCCGGTCAAGGCGGCCGCGTAGCCGGCGCGCACCAGGCGTTCTTTTTGTGTCATGCGATCTCTCGTTTTTGTTTGTATTCCGTAAGATTTAAAGCGTCGCGGCGTGTGGCCGACGCCGGAGCATAGCGTGCCGCGGGCGCAGTGACGAGCGACAGGCGAGCTGTTTGATGCGTCAGCCGGCACGCGCGGGTTACGGAATATTTCGGGAGCGGCGCAGGCGTGTCCGTGCCCTGGTGCGACGAACGTTGCGTGCGAAAGAATCTGCCGGGCGGCGAGGTCCTGCATTCGCATCAGCGAACGGTGCGATTCCGATGAAGTGGCCCGACGGCAAGCGCGTTGACGTGGCGAAGGCACGTCCGTCCGGCAGCAGAATCCCCGCCAATGCTATCCTCTCGTCCGCTAAAACCAGCTTCACCCAGCGAGATTCACACATGACCCGACTGATCAAGCGCGCGTCCGCCGAGGCGCGCGCGTCCAAGCGCAGCAAGCCGTCCGCCTACAACGGCTCCGACAAACTCCAGCCGCCGCGCGTGAAGCGCCGCCCGGAAATCGACGAGCACGACGACGTGCCCGTGCTCGAAGCGCCGCGCAAGCCGCGCTTCGCGCCCGTCACGTTCTCGGAAGAGGGCGGCGTGCGCTTCCTGCACTTCGGCACCGAATGGGTGCAGGGCGCGATGCGGATCTCGAAGCCGCTGCATATCGAGCTCGAATACGCGCAGCAGATGATGGCGTGGCTGCTGTTCCTCGAAACGCCCGAGCGGATCGTCCAGCTCGGGCTCGGCACCGGCGCGCTGACCAAGTTCTCGCACCGCTTCCTGCCGCACGCGAAGGTCGAGGCCGTCGAGCTGAACCCGGCCGTGATTGTCGCCGCGCGCACGATGTTCGCACTGCCGCCCGACGACGCACGTCTCGCCGTGCACGAAGCCGATGCATGGGATTTCGTCAACGATCCGGCCAACCGCGGCACGACGGGCGCGATCCAGATCGATCTGTACGACGCGACCGCGCGCGGCCCCGTGCTCGACAGCGTCGCGTTCTACCGCGCGGTGCGCGGCTGCCTCGCCGATGCGGGCATCGCGACGATCAACCTGTTCGGCGATCATCCGAGCTTCGTGCGCAACATGAAGCACCTGAACGCGGCGTTCGATCACCGCGTGATCGCGCTGCCCGAAGTGCACGACGGCAACCGGATCGCGATCGCGTTCTCGGGCCCCGCGCTCGACGTGTCGTTCGCGCAGCTCGACGCACGCGCGAAGCTGATCGAGGACACGCTGAAGCTGCCCGCACGCAAGTGGGTGAAAGCTTTGAAAGAAACGACCGGCGCACGCGACACCGCGTTCGCGATCTGACGTTTCATGCACCGGCGGCATGCCGGTGCAACCGCAAGACAAGGGGCGGATCACCTCGGGTTCGCCCCCGCTTGACCGCGTGCTCGCGGCTCCTATACTGGCGCGAAGCTAGGGGAGCCGCAGCCTACCCGTTTTGCGCTCCTCTCGGCGCCGTACCCGCTCAACAAGATCGATAACCGGGAAAGATGAGGAGACGTCATGGCTCACGATGCCGACGCCAACCGGGCCGCCAAGCGCTGGCTCTGGCTGCTGGTCCTGCCGCTGATCGCGATGGTGTGGGTGCCGTCGTACAGCAAGATCGAACCGCAGTTGTTCGGTTTTCCATTCTTCTACTGGTACCAGCTGCTGTGGGTCTTCATTAGCGCGGTGATCACCGCGTTCGTCTATTTCAAGACCAAGAACGCGTGGAAGGCGAGCGGCCCGCAGGGAGGTGCGCGATGAATCTCGGCGCCACCTTCGTCTTTGTCCTGCTGTTCATCGGTGTCACGATCATTGGTTTCCTGGCCGCGAACTGGCGGCGCGGCGATCTCGCCCATCTCGACGAATGGGGCCTCGGCGGACGCCGCTTCGGCACGATCGTCACGTGGTTCCTGCTCGGCGGCGACCTCTACACGGCCTACACGTTCGTCGCGGTGCCCGCGCTCGTGTTCGGTGCCGGCGCGATGGGCTTCTTCGCGCTGCCTTATACGATCCTGATCTACCCGTTTGCATTCGTCGTGTTCCCGAAGCTGTGGAGCATCGCGAAGCGGCACGGCTACGTGACGGCTGCCGACTTCGTCAACGCGCGCTACGGCAGCCGGATGCTCGCGCTCGCGATCGCGGTGACGGGCATCCTCGCGACGATGCCGTACATCGCGTTGCAGCTGGTCGGCATCGAAGTGGTGATCGGCGCGCTCGGCTTCGACACGACCGGCTTCGTCGGCGACCTGCCGCTGATCATCGCGTTCGCGATCCTCGCCGCGTACACGTACACGTCGGGGCTGCGCGCGCCGGCGATGATCGCGATCGTCAAGGACATCCTGATCTACATCACGATCGCCGCGGCGGTCATCGTGATCCCGGCGAAGCTCGGCGGCTTCGGGCACATCTTCGCGAGCGTGCCGCCGGCGAAGCTGCTGCTGAAGGCGCCCGACGCGATGAGCCTGAACGGCTACAGCGCGTATGCGACGCTCGCGATCGGCTCCGCGCTGGCGCTGTTCCTGTATCCGCACTCGGTGACGGCCATCCTGTCGTCGTCGTCCGGCAACTCGATCCGCCGCAACATGGCGATGCTGCCCGCGTACTCGTTCGTGCTCGGCCTGCTCGCGCTGCTCGGCTACATGGCGCTCGCATCGGGCGTGAAGGACATGCCGCAGTACGCGCCGTACTTCAAGGCGTTCGGCCCGAACTTCGCGGTGCCCGCGCTGTTCCTCGAGTATTTCCCGTCGTGGTTCGTCGGCGTCGCGTTCGCGGCGATCGGCATCGGCGCGCTGGTGCCGGCGGCCATCATGTCGATCGCGGCCGCGAACCTGTACACGCGCAACATTCACCGCGAGTTCGTGAACCGCAACATGTCACACGAGCAGGAGACGCACGTCGCGAAGCTCGTGTCGCTGATCGTGAAGGTCGGCGCGGTCGCGTTCATCCTCGGGCTGCCGCTGACCTATGCGATCCAGCTGCAACTGCTCGGCGGGATCTGGATCATCCAGACGCTGCCCGCGATCGTGCTCGGCCTGTACACGCGCGTGCTCGACCATCGCGGCCTGCTGGCCGGCTGGGCCGCCGGCATCGTGTGCGGCACGTGGATGGCGATCTCGCTGAAGCTGGCCAGCTCGATCTTCACGATCCACCTGTTCGGTCTCGCAATACCCGGCTACGCGGCCGTGTGGTCGCTGGTCGTGAACCTGGTGGTGGCAGTCGTGGTGAGCGTGCTGGTGCGCGTGATGGGCATGGCGCATGCTGAGGACCGCACGCGGCCGGAGGACTATCTCGACGTCGTCGAGGGCTGATGCGGATCGCGCGGCCGTGCAATAAAAAAGCCCGCCACCGGCAAGGTGGCGGGCTTTGTCTTTCGTGTCATCCCTGCGCGCGTTTCGCGAGGTCCTCGCGTTGCGACAGGTCTTCGACGTTGACCATCCAGTGCACGCCGAAACGATCCTTCGCCATCCCGAAGCCGAGCGCCCAGAACGTCTTGCCGAACGGCATCGTCACTTCGCCGCCGTCGGCGAGCGCATTGAACAGCTTCTGGCCCTCTTCGACCGTCGCCGGGTTCAGCGACAGCGAATAGCCGGCGTGCATGCCGCCGCCGGGCTGGCTGCAGTCGCCGTCCGAGCACATGATCATCGAGTCGCCGATCGTGAAGCTCGCGTGCATCACCTTGTCGCCCATCTCCGGCGTCATCGGGTAGTCGGGATTCGGCGGCGCGTCCTTGAAGTGCATCTTGAACATCGTCTTCGCGCCGAGTGCCTTTTCGTAGAACTGAAGGGCTTCGTCGGCGCGACCGTAGAACGTCAGGTACGGTTGGACTTGCATCGTTGTCTCCTGTGATGGGCCGGCCTGCGCATCCGCGCGGGTTCGGCACCGTGCAAGACTGACTGGGAAAGGGCGCATCGGGAGGCGGCCGGCGCACCCGTGACGTGGATTGTAGTGCGCGTGCTTGACGATGGAATGAAAAATAAAACGGCCGCGAACATGACGTTCGCGGCCGTGTGCGGCTGCTTGCTGACGGCTGTTGTCAGGGTTGCTGACAGCCGCTGACGCGTGCTGCGACTTAGCGCAGCGAGTCGATCAGCTTCTCGAGCTTCACCGCATCGGCGGCGAATACGCGGATGCCTTCGGCGAGCTTTTCGGTCGCCATCGCGTCATCGTTCAGCTGGAAGCGGAACGCTGCCTCGTCGATCGCGACGCGCGCGGCGGGCTTGTCCTGCAGCGCTTCCGGCGACAGCTTGCGCGTGACCGTGTCGTTGCTGTCCTGCAGCTTCTGCAGCAAATCGGGACTGATCGTCAGCAGGTCGCAGCCGGCGAGTTCGGTGATCTGGCTGGTCGTGCGGAAGCTCGCGCCCATCACTTCGGTGTTGTAGCCGAACGTCTTGTAGTACGTGTAGATGCGGCGCACCGACTGCACGCCCGGATCGTTCGCGCCGCCGTCCTTCTCTTCATTCCACTCCGCGCCTGCCTGCTTCTTGTACCAGTCGTAGATGCGGCCGACGAACGGCGAGATCAGCTGCGCGCCGGCTTCCGCGCAGGCGGCGGCCTGCACGAGCGAGAAAAGCAGGGTCATGTTGCACTTGATCCCTTCCTTCTGCAGCACTTCGGCCGCGCGAATGCCTTCCCACGTCGACGCGAGCTTGATCAGGATGCGTTCGCGGCCGATGCCGGCTGCTTCGTACAGCTTGATGAGCTCGCGACCCTTGTCGATCGAGCGTTGCGTGTCGAACGACAGGCGCGCGTCGACCTCGGTCGACACGCGGCCCGGGATCAGCTTCAGGATCTCGGTGCCGAATGCGATCAGCAGGCGGTCGATGATGAAATCGGTGCTTTCGTTGCGATGATCGCGGACGGTTTTCTCGAGGATCGGCTTGTACGCATCCTTCTGGACGGCCTTCAGGATCAGCGACGGGTTCGTGGTCGCGTCCTGCGGCTGGTATTGCGCAAGCTGCTGGAAATCGCCCGTGTCGGCGACGACGGTCGTGTACTGCTTCAGCTGGTCGAGTGCGGTAGTCATGGCGATTCGGAAGAAGGGCGCAAGGCGCCGGGTTCTCACGGGCCGCGCGAGCGCGGCGGCGAAGCGAGGCGGCGCCGGGCACCGCCTCCGATCCGCTATTCTAGGCCCGATTCGTGTCGCGCACGTTCTGGCGTGTCCGAAGGCCGCGGCGGCGGGCGCTGTGCCGCGTCACGCGGGGCGGCGCGCGTTCAGGATCACCTGCGTGACGATCCCCGCGACGAGCCCCCAGAATGCCGAGCCGATCGACAGCAGCGTGAGGCCCGACGCGGTGACCATGAACGTGACGAGCGCGGCCTCGCGCTGCTTCACGTCCTGCATCGCGTTCGCGAGCCCGCTCATGATCGAGCCGAACAGCGCGAGCGCGGCGACCGACACGACGAGCGCTTTCGGCAGCGCCGCGAACAGCGCGGCGATCGTCGCGCCGAAGATCCCCGCGATCAGGTAGAACGTGCCGCACCACACGGCGGCCGTATAGCGCTTCGCGCGATCCTCGTGCGCTTCGGGGCCGGTGCAGATCGCGGCCGTGATCGCCGCGAGGTTCACGCCGTGCGAGCCGAACGGCGCGAGCAGCAGCGACGCGAGGCCGGTGGTCGCGATCAGCGGCGACGACGGCGTCTGATAGCCATCCGCGCGCAGCACCGCGATGCCCGGCACGTTCTGCGACGCCATCGCGACGACGAACAGCGGGATGCCGATGCTGACGATCGCCGCGATCGAGAAGGCCGGCATCGTGAACACGGGCTTTGCGAACGCGATATGAAAGCCGCTGAAGTCGAGCAGGCCGAGACCGCCGGCGACCGCCGTGCCGACGATCAGCGTCGTCACGATCGCATAGCGCGGCGCGAGCCGCTTGACGATCAGGTACGTGAAGAACATCGCGAGTACTAGCGCGGTCTGGAACTGCGCGGCGCGGAAGATCTCGATGCCGATCTCGAACAGGATGCCCGCGAGCAGGGCGGCGGCGATGCCGGCCGGAATCTTGCGCATCAGCGTGTCGAACAGCCCGCTCACGCCGACGGCCGTCAGCAGCACCGCGCAGACGACGAATGCACCGATCGCCTCGGGGTAGGGCACGCCGGGCAGCGACGCGATCAGCAGCGCGGCGCCGGGCGTCGACCATGCGACGACGACCGGTGCGCGAAAGCGCAGCGACAGGCCGATCGTCGTCAGCGCCATGCCGATCGACAGCGCCCAGATCCACGACGAGATCTGCGCATCGGTGAGGTGGGCGGCGCGGCCGGCCTGGAACATCAGCACGAGCGAACTCGTGTAGCCCGTCATCATCGCGACGAAGCCGGCGACGAGCGCCGACACGGACGTATCGGCAAAAAAGCGGCGGCCGCCGGCGCGGCTGGCGCTCGCGGTGGGCGAGGGGTTCATGCTATCTCCGGGGGGAGGCCGCTCGGACGCGGCCTTCGTGTCTGGGTGGGTTTCGTTACTTGCTGAGTGCGCGCATCGCGGTTTCGAGGCCCGCGAGCGTGAGTGGATACATGCGATGGCCGAGCAGGTCGCGGATCACCGCGACCGACTGCCGGTATTCCCATAGCCGCTCGGGCTCCGGGTTCAGCCATGCATGATGGGGGAACTGGTCGGCGAGGCGGCGCAGCCATACGGCGCCGGCTTCCGGGTTGTTGTATTCGACCGAGCCGCCGGGCTGCAGCACTTCGTACGGGCTCATCGTCGCGTCGCCGACGAAGATCAGCTTGTAGTCGGGCGTGAACTTGTGCAGCACGTCCCACGTCGCAGTGCGTTCCGAGTGGCGGCGGCGGTTGTTCTTCCACAGGTGGTCGTACACGCAGTTGTGGAAGTAGAAGAATTCCAGGTGCTTGAATTCGGCCTTCGCGGCCGAGAACAGCTCTTCGGTGCGCTTGATGTGGTCGTCCATCGAGCCGCCGACGTCGAGCAGCATCAGCACCTTCACGTTGTTGTGGCGCTCGGGCACCATCCGCAGGTCGAGCCAGCCCGCGTTCGCGGCGGTGCTGCGGATCGTGCCGGGCAGGTCGAGCTCCTCGGCGGCGCCTTCGCGCGCGAAGCGGCGCAGCCGTCGCAGCGCGACCTTGATGTTGCGCGTGCCGATCTCGACGGAATCGTCGTAGTCGCGATACGCGCGCGCTTCCCATACCTTCACCGCGGTGCGGTTGCCGTTCGACGGGCCGCCGATGCGCACGCCTTCCGGGTTGTAGCCGCCATGCCCGAACGGCGACGTGCCGCCGGTGCCGATCCACTTGTTGCCGCCTTCGTGGCGTTCCTTCTGCTCGTCGAGCAGTTCCTTCAGTCGCTCCATCAGCTTGTCGAGCCCGCCCATCGCGTCGATCTGCGCTTTCTCCTCCGGCGACAGCTCGCGCTCGAGGCGCTTTTCGAGCCAGTCGAGCGGAATGTCGAACGCTTCGGACGGCAGGGTGGACACGCCGTGGAAATACGCGCCGAATGCTTGGTCGAACTTGTCGAAGTACTGCTCGTCCTTGACGAGCGTCATCCGCGCGAGGAAGTAGAACGCGTCGATCGACGGCGAGATCAGCCCGGCCTTCAGCGATTCGAGCAGCGTCAGGTATTCCTTCACCGAGACGGGCAGCTTGGCTGCGCGCAGCGCGTAGAAGAAATTGAGCAACATGGCCGGGCCTTCGCGGATGGGGGGAGGGTTACCGGTTGTGCCGGTTCATGTAGACGAGCCGCTCGAGCAGGCTCAGGTCCTGCTCGTTCTTCAGCAGCGCGCCCGCGAGCGGCGGCACGATCTGCTTCGCGTCCACGCCGCGCAGCGCGTCGGCCGGGATGTTCTCGGCGAGCAGCAGCTTCAGCCAGTCGAGCAGCTCGGACGTCGACGGCTTCTTCTTCAGCCCCGATACGCCGCGCAATTCGAAGAAGCTTTCGAGCGCCGCGCGCAGCAGCTCCTCACGGATGTCCGGGAAATGAACCGCGACGATCTTCTGCATCGTCGCCGGGTCGGGAAACTGGATGTAGTGGAAGAAGCAGCGGCGCAGGAACGCGTCGGGCAGCTCCTTCTCGTTGTTCGACGTGATGATGACGAGCGGGCGGTGCTTCGCGCGGACCGTTTCACGGGTTTCGTACACGTGGAATTCCATCCGGTCGAGCTCGCGCAGCAGGTCGTTCGGGAATTCGATGTCGGCCTTGTCGATCTCGTCGATCAGCAGCACGCTCGGGTGATCGGCATCGAACGCCTGCCACAGCACGCCCTTGACGATGTAGTTCGAGATGTCCTTCACGCGCGCGTCGCCGAGTTGCGAATCGCGCAGCCGCGACACGGCGTCGTATTCGTACAGGCCCTGCTGCGCCTTCGTGGTCGACTTGATGTGCCACTGCAGCAGCGGCATGTCGAGCGCGGCGGCCACTTCCTCGGCGAGCATGGTCTTGCCGGTGCCGGGCTCGCCCTTGATCAGGAGCGGGCGTTGCAGCGTCAGCGCGGCATTGACCGCGAGCTTCAGATCGTCGGTGGCGACGTAGTGCGAGGACCCTTCGAAACGCATGGCGGCGCTCTTCTCAATCGGGAAAAAAACCCAGTATAAGTCAGAAGGGCTGTGCGGTTGGGCCGCGCCCGCGTATCGTTGCGGGACTGTGGCGGGGCGAAGCGGGGCGCCTTATGGACGCGTTCCCCGCCGACGCGGTACAATCTGGCCGTTTTTTTTGGCCTGCGTGGCGACCTGACAAGCATAACGGCGCGGGCCGTTGCCGCTTTGGCGCCAGTTTTCCCTCAAGCTAGGTTACAAGAGCTATGAACAAATTCGTCGGCAAACACGTCGTTGTCGCAGCGCTCGTGGCGCTCGCGGGCAGCGCGCAGGCGGCCGGTGTGGTCGGCAACCCGAAGGACGGGGCGAGCAAGGCCGCCATGTGCATCGGTTGCCACGGCATCCAGGACTACCGCGCGGCGTACCCGGAGGTCTACCGGGTGCCTGTCCTCGGCGGCCAGAACCAGCAATACCTCGAGAACGCGCTGAAGGCCTACCGCAAGAAGGATCGTCACTTCCCGTCGATGAATGCGATCGCCGGTTCGCTGACGGACCAGGACATCGCGGATCTGTCGGCGTACTACGCCGCCCAGAAGGCCGACTCGAAGGACAACCCCTACAAGTAAGCGCGCGCCGCCGATCTCTCCGGCGGGACAGGAGCATTCATGAACAACGCATTCAAGACGGCGGCGGTTGCACTGGCGGCCGGCCTCGCGATCGGTACCGCGCATGCGGCGGACACCACGAAGGGCAAGGAACTGGTCGAATCGCACAACTGCGCCGCCTGCCACGGCGCGCAGATGAACAAGCCGATCAACGCCGAATATCCGCGCCTCGCCGGCCAGCATGCCGACTACCTGGTGTGGGCGATGCGCCAGTACCAGATGGGCCTGACGAATCCGCTGCTCGGTCGCAACAACGCGATCATGCAGGCACAGGTGCAGAGCCTGTCGGTCAGCGACATGAAGGACATCGCAGCCTACATCGAGTCGCTGAAAGAAACCGATCTCGTGTTCAAGAAGTAAGCGCGACGGGCCCGACCGGCCCGCGCAGCAAAAATACCCCGCCGAGGCGGGGTATTTTTTTGTCCGCGCGCCGGCGCGCGTGGGCCGGAGTCGCGGCCGCGGCGCTCAGTCGCGCGATGCGCGGCGCAGGATGCGCTGCAGGTACGCGTCGGTATCGGGCGGCGTGCTCGTGCGCTGGGCTTCCCAGATCGTCTCGCCGAGGCATTCCATGATCACGTGCTGCGCGTCGTGGGTCGAGTCGAGCTTCGCCGCGAGCTTGTCGTGCGCGGCGCGGATGCCGGGCGGCTGGTCGATCGACAGCTGCTCGCTGATCGCGAGGTGCATCGACAGGTGCAGGAACGGGTTCGTGCGGCCTTCCTCGGGTGTGTACTCGCGCGCGGTCGCGCCATCGGCGTCGGCGAGTTCGTCGTGGTATTCGGGATGCTCGACGATCCAGTCGGCTGCGATCGCTTCCAGCGGCGTCAGGATCTCGCCCGCGCGCTGCTTGCGCCAGGTCTCGGTGAAAAAGCGACGCACTTCGTCGCGGCTTGGATTGAACATGGTGGGGAAAACGTCGTGATTCGGACGGCGTGATGCCGCGTCGCGCATTGTACGCCGGGTCGGCGGACGGCGCTGGCGGCGGGCTCGGAGCGGGGGGCGCGGCAGCAGTGGCAGCAGTGGCGGTCGCCCGCGGGCCGCGCCGGTGCGCGGCGCCCGCCACCGGCGCCTGGGAACGGGTAAGCGCGGGCTAGGCTCGCCGCTGCCGCGCCGTTACACTCCGACGATTTCCGTCGCCACGCCGTTCGCGCCCGTTCCGTCATGACCGCCACCGCCCGCCCGTCGTCCACCGCCCTGCAGGGCACGCTCTACGTCGCGCTGTCCGCCGCTGCGTTCGGCGCGATGGCGATCTTCGGCCGCTACGCGTATGCGGCCGGTGTCGACGTGCTCGGGCTGCTGATCGTGCGCTTCGCGATCGGTGGCGCGGTGCTCGCCGCGATCGCACGGCATCGCCGCGTCGCGTGGCCGCGCGGGCGCGCGCTCGCGCCGCTCGTGGCGATGGGCGCGCTCGGCTACGTCGGGCAGTCGTTCTGTTATTTCAGCGCGCTGCAACACGCGCAGGCGAGCCTCGTCGCGCTGCTGCTGTACCTGTATCCGGCCTTCGTCACGCTGCTGGCCGCGTGGTGGCTCGGCGAGCGCCTCACGCGCGCAAAGGCCGTCGCGCTCGTGCTGTGCGTCGCGGGTTCGGCGCTGATGGTCGGCGGCGGGCATGGCGAGCCGCTCGGGATCGCGCTCGCACTGGCGGCCGCGGTGATCTATTCGCTGTACATCGTCGGTGGCACGAAGGCGACGCGCGGCGTCGATCCGCTCGCGACTACCGCGATCATCTGCCTGTCGGCGACCGCGACGCTCGTGGCGATCGCCGTCGTGCGGACCGCGGCGTTCGGTGCGCCGCCGCGCTGGCCGGCCACGGCCGGCGGCTGGGGGTCGATGCTCGCGATCGCGCTCGTGTCGACGGTCGCCGCGATGCTCGCGTTCTTTGCCGGGCTCGAACGGCTCGGGGCCGCACGCACGTCGATGCTGTCGACGCTCGAACCGGTCGTGACGGTCGCGCTCGCGGCGCTGCTGTTCGGCGAAGCGCTGTCGCCGCTGCAGTGGGCGGGCGGGGTCGCGATCCTGGCGGCCGTGCTGGCGCTGGTGCGCGCGGGCGGTGCGGCAGCCGACGACGCGACGGCGACGTCCAACGCGTAGTCGGGAAGGGAGAAAGCGGGGCGGCGGCGCGGGTGACTACGCGCGGTCGCGGCTGCGGCTTGCAGGCGGAACCACCACCGACGGGGCGTGCATCGAGCGTCCGGCCGCATGGCGCCGGGCGGTCTGCGGCACGTCAGACGCGGCTGCGCGTCACTCGCTCGGCGGCGGCGTCTTCGGCCTGAATTCGCACAGCGGCTCGATCACACAGTGCCAGCATTCGGGCTTGCGGGCCTTGCACACGTAGCGCCCGTGCAGGATCAGCCAGTGGTGCGCGTCCTGCAGGAATTCCTTCGGCGTGAACTTCTCGAGCGCGGCCTCGACGGCCCGCACGTCCTTGCCCGGCGCGAGCCCCGTGCGGTTCGCGACGCGGAAGATATGCGTGTCGACCGCGATCGTCGGCTGGCCGAACGCGGTGTTCAGCACGACGTTCGCGGTCTTGCGGCCGACGCCCGGCAGCCCTTCGAGCGCTTCGCGATCGGCCGGCACCTCGCCGTCGTAGCGGTCGAGCAGGATTTGGCACGTCGCGACCACGTTCTTCGCCTTGGTCCGGTAGAGGCCGATCGTCTTGATGTACTCGGTGACACCTTCTTCACCGAGTGCGACGATTTGTCGCGGGGTGTTCGCGACCGAAAACATCTTCCGCATCGCCTTGTTGACCGATACGTCGGTCGCCTGCGCGGACAGCATCACCGCGATCAGCAACTCGAACGGCGTCGAGTATTCGAGCTCGGTGGTCGGATGCGGATTGAGGCTCTGCAGCGTTTCGTAGATTGCGCGTCGTTTGGTGGCGTTCATGGAGCGTTCTGGTCGGGTGCGGACGGGCCGCCGGGGCCGTCGTTGCCTGCATCGTTCTCGTCGTCGCCGCTCGCGGCCGCCGCTTCCGCGTCGCGTTGGGCCTGCTGTTCGGCGAGCCGTTGGCGGCGCGCCTCGGCCGCGTCGATCTGCGCCTGGACGGCTGCGCTCACGGCTTCGGTGTTCTTCGGCCCGGCGCCTTGCCCGGACAGTTCTTCCTTCTTCTTGCGCGCACGTTCGAGCGCGGCGGCGATGATCGCGCGCTTCTTCGCTTCGGCGTCGTCCGCGGCCGGTGCGGCGGCCGGCGTGCCGGATGGCGGTTCCGCTGGTGCCGCAGCCGGCTTCGCGGCACTGGCCGCGCGGCGTGCGGCCGCGCGCGCTTCGGCGGCCTCGCGTTCGCGGCGCTGGCGCGCGAGCCGCAGGTCATGGTGCGCGCGTGCGGCATCGGCCTGTTCCTGCGACCACGCGTCCCAGCCGGTGCGATCGCCGGTTACCGGCAGCATCGCGATGCAGTCGACCGGGCAGGGGGGCACGCACAGGTCGCAGCCCGTGCACAGCGACTCGATGATCGTGTGCATCTGCTTCGGCGCGCCGACGATCGCGTCGACCGGGCACGCCTGCATGCACAGCGTGCAGCCGATGCACAGGCTTTCGTCGATGAAGGCGACCGCGCGCGGATGCTCGCTGCCGTTGACGGGGTTCAGCGGAATCACCGGCTTGCCGAGCAGGCTCGACAGGCGCGCGATGCCTTCGGCGCCGCCGGGCGGGCACTGGTTGTAGTTCGCGTCGCCGGCGGCGATTGCCTCGGCGTACGGACGGCAGCCGTTATAGCCGCACTTCGTGCATTGCGTCTGGGGAAGCAGATCTTCGATGCGATCCGCGAGTGTTTTGGAGTCGGTCACGGTGACAACGGGCGCAGCGGCGCCGAATGGCTCTCGGCCACGTCGGGCGCGGCCGGAAAGGTTTGCCAAAGCTCGATTATCGCCGATTTCCCGCATTGCGCTGGACGCCGTCTGTGCGCATAATCGAACCGCTTTTTTGCAGGGGCTCAGCAGGAGGGCGGCCGCCCGCGGCGCGCCCGTTCCAGGGCGGCCGGCGCCGAGGCGGTGGGGGTGCCGGTCCGGATCACGCGGCTCACATAGCAAAACGCCACATGAATCAGCCAAAAATCAAAAGAGATCCTGAAGGTACGCGCCGCCGCATCCTGATGGCGGCAGCCGAAGAGTTCGCGAGTGGAGGGCTGTTCGGCGCACGCGTCGACCAGATCGCGCGCCGGGCCGAAACCAACGAGCGCATGCTCTATTACTACTTCGGCAGCAAGGAGCAGCTGTTCACGGCCGTGCTCGAACACGCGTTCTCCGCGCTGACCGAAGCCGAGCGCGAGCTCGATCTCGACGGCGTCGCGCCGGTCGAAGCCGTCACGCGGCTCGCGCATTTCGTTTGGGACTACTACCGCGACCATCCGGAACTGCTCAGGCTCATCAACAACGAGAACCTGCACGAAGCGCGCTACCTGCACAAATCGACGCGGATCCGCGAGATGATGTCGCCGATCGTCGCCAAGCTCGGCAACGTGCTGACGCGCGGTCAGAAGGCCGGGCTGTTCCGCACCGACGTCGATCCGCTGCGCTTCTACGTGACGCTGTCGGGGCTCGGCTACTACATCGTGTCGAACCGCTTCACGCTCGCCGCGACGCTCGGCCGCGATTTCACCGACACCGACGAGCGCGCCGAGATGGTCCGGATGAACACCGAAGTGCTGCTCGCCTATCTGCTGCGGCGCTGATGCGCCGACCGCGCGGAAGTTGCCGCCAGATGTAAAAACGCCGCCGTGCGCAGGCAACGGCGGCGTTTTTGCGTCGGAACGCGGTGCGTCAGGCGGCCTTGCGTGCGCGCACGGTCTTTGCGCGCGTGCCGCTGGCGGCGGCACGTTTCGCGGCCGGTGCGGCCTTCGCGGGAGCCGGTGCGGCGGCCTTGGCCGGCGCTTTCGCGCGCGTGCGCTTCGCGGCGGTGGCGCGCGTCGTTTCGACCGGCGCGTCGCCGGCCGGCACGACTGCGAGCGTCGTGGCCGCCGGTGCCTCCGGGACATCCTTCGTCGCGCCGTGCTTCGGCTCCGGTGCATGTTCCCGGATGAAGTCGCGCAACTGCGGATAGATGATCGTGCGCCAGCGGCGGCCCGAGAAAATCCCGTAGTGACCGCATTTCTCGGCGGTCAGGCTGCGGCGATCGTCTTGCGGGATGCCCGTGCACAGCTCGTGCGCAACGTGCGTCTGGCCGCTGCCGGAGATGTCGTCGAGTTCGCCCTCGATCGTCATCAGCGCGGTGTGCTTGATGTCCTGCGGGCGCACACGCTCGCCTTCGACATCCCACGTGCCTTCCGCCAGCCGGAATTCCTGGAACACGACGCGGATCGTCTCGAGGTAATACTCGGCGGCCATGTCGAGCACCGCGTTGTATTCGTCGTAGAAGCGGCGGTGCGCTTCGGCGTCGTCCTCGTCGCCGCGCAGCAGGCTCTGGTAGAAATCCCAGTGCGATTGCGCGTGCCGCTCCGGGTTCATCGCCACGAAGCCCGTGTGCTGCAGGAAGCCCGGATACACCTGGCGGCCTTCGCCCGGGTAGTTCGCGGGCACCGTGTGGATCACGTTGTTCTCGAACCACGCGGTCGAGTGTTGTGTTGCGAGCGAATTCACCGACGTCGGGCTGCGGCGCGCGTCGATCGGGCCGCCCATCATCGTCATCGTGAGCGGCGTGTCCTCGCCGCGGCTCGCCATCAGCGAGATCGCCGCGAGCACCGGCACCGTCGGCTGGCACACCGAGATCACGTGCAGGTTACGCGCGCCGATGTGGCGGATGAATTCCTGGATGTACGCGATGTAGTCGTGCAGGTGGAACGGGCCGGTCTCGACCGGCACCATCCGCGCGTCGATCCAGTCGGTGATGTAGACCTTGTGATCCTGCAGCAGCGTACGCACCGTGTCGCGCAGCAGCGTCGAGTGATGGCCCGACAGCGGCGCGCAGACCAGCACGACCGGCTCGTCCTTCAGCTGCGTGACGGCATCGGCATCGTCCGAATAGCGCTTGAAACGCAGCAGCCGGCAGAACGGCTTCTCGACGATCGTCTGCTCGACGATCGGGATGTTGTGGCCGTCCTTGACGATCTGGTGAATGTTGAATTCGGGCTTCTCGTAATCCTTGCCGAGCCGGTACATCAGTTCGTACGCGGCAGCCATCCGCGTCGCGCCGGGCATCAGCGAGAACGGGCTGGACGGATTGGCGAACGATTTGGACGCGGCCTGGGCCCAGGCCGTCAGCGGGCTCAGCATGGCGCGCTGGAATTCGTGCAGTTGGTAAAGCATGCAGACTACTCCCGCGTGGGGGACGGTGCGCAAGGGCGGCGTGGGGCGTCGCGGCGTGCCGTGTGGGTCAGCGGCCGGCCATGTTGCACTGCAGCCGGACAATCGCGTCGATCATATCGGACAACGATGGGTGGTGCAATGCAACATTTCCCCGATTTTTCATCAAAGTTTTGCGATTTGACGTTCTCTGACCAAGCCGCTCGCGCCCCCGTTCAGCGTCCCGTCGCGACGGCCGGCGCGGGCTGGCCGGCTGCGCGTGCCATCGCGTCTTCGTGGTGCATCAGGTTCATCGCGGTATGCACGAGCGCCACGTGGGAGAACGCCTGCGGGAAGTTGCCGACCAGCCGCCCGGCCACCGGGTCGTACTCCTCCGCGAGCAGCCCGAGGTCGTTCGACAGTGCGAGCAGCCGGCTGAACAGGCGGTGCGCGTCGTCGATCCGGCCGAGCAGCGCATAGTTGTCGACCAGCCAGAAGCTGCAAGCGAGAAACGTGCCTTCGCCGGGCGGCAGGCCGTCGTCATAGTCGGTCGTGCGGTAGCGCATCACGAGCCCGTCGTGCAGCAATTCCCGCTCGATCGCCTCGACCGTGCTGACGATGCGCGAATCTTCCGGCGGCAGGAAGCCGAGCAGCGGCATCAGCAGCACGCTCGCGTCGAGCTCGTCGCTGCCGTAGCTCTGCGCGAACGCCTGCTTGCCTTCGTGCCACGCGTTGTTGCATACGTCGGCGTGGATCTGCTCGCGCAGCGCGCGCCAGCGGTCGAGCGAGCCGGGCAGCCGGAACATCTCCGCCGACTTGATCGCGCGGTCGAACGCGACCCACGCCATCACCTTCGAGAACGTGAAATGGAGGCGGCCGCCGCGCGTTTCCCAGATGCCTTCGTCGGGTTCCTGCCAGATCTTCTCGAGATGGTCGAGCAGCGCGCACTGCACCGACCAGACCGTGTCATCGGCCTGCAGGCCGCCCACCCGCGCGAGGTGCAGCGCCGCCATCACCTCGCCGAACACGTCGAGCTGGAGCTGGTTCGCGGCGCCGTTGCCGACCCGCACCGGCTTCGAGTCCTGGTAGCCGGGCAGCCAGTCGAGCTCCATTTCGGGCAGCCGGCGTTCGCCGGCGATCCCGTACATGATCTGGATCTGCTCGGGCGAGCCGGCCATCACGCGGCCGAGCCACGTGCGCCACGCGCGCGCCTCGTCGTAGTAGCCGCCGCGCATCAGCGCGAGCAGCGTGATCGTCGCGTCGCGCAGCCAGCAGTAGCGGTAGTCCCAGTTGCGGTTGCCGCCGATCTTCTCCGGCAGCGACGTGGTCGGCGCGGCGACGATGCCGCCGGTCGGCTCGTACGCGAGCGCCTTCAGCGTGATCAGCGAACGGCGCACGGCGGCCGCGTAGCGGCCCTGCACCTGGCAGCGGCCCGACCATTCGAGCCAGTAGTTCTCGGTGCGCGCGAGCATCGACAGCGGGTCGCGCGCGGGCGGCAGCCGCAGGTGCGACGCCGCATAGCTGAGCGAGAACGGCACGCGCTCGTCGGCGCTCACCGTGAATTCCGCGAGCGTATGGAGGTTTTCGCCGGTGAGCGGCACCGGGGTGCGCAGCACGACGGTGTCGGGGCCCGCGATCGCCTTCATGCCGTCCTCGCGGGTCAGTTGCGTGACCCACGGGATCGAGAAGCCGTAGTCGAAGCGCAACACGAGCTCCATGCGCATCTTCATCGTGCCGTGGCGGCCGACCACGATCCGCACCAGTTCGGACCAGCCGTTGCCGGGCGGCATGAAGTCGATCACGGTGACGGCGCCGTCGGCGCTTTCGTAGTCGGTTTCGAGAATCAGCGTGTCGCCGCGATAGCGGCGCGTCGTGTGCGTGATCGCGGCGTCGGCGGCCGGTGCGAGCAGCCAGCGGCCATGCTCGGGGGTGCCGAGAAGCGCCGCGAAGCAGGCGCCCGAATCGAAGCGGGGCCAGCACAGCCAGTCGACGGAGCCGTCTTTGGCGATCAGCGCGGCCGTGTGGCCGTCGCCGACGAGGGCGTAGTCTTCGATCAGGGCGGGCATGGGCAGGCGATCCTTGGGTATTCGAGTTCACAATGCGGACGGCGGTCGCCAGGGCTTCACGCCTTGGCGCCGCGCCCCGTATACTCGGCCGGGCGGCGGAGCGCATGAACGGTCGGCGTTTCGTCCTATCTCAACACTTGAAGCGACTCGATGCAAGGAGGATTCAATGCCCAACCGTTTACGCGAGCGTGACGCACGCGCTTCGACACGAGGGTTCCCGCTTAGGCTCGCTCACTGGATGAAAGGTTTCGCGATCGTGCTCTCCTTGTCCGCGACCCACGCATTTGCGCAGCAATCACCCGCCCCGGCCGACGGCGTCTACAACCTGCTCGTCGGCACCTACACGGGCGGCGGCAGCGACGGGATCTATGTTTACCGCTTCGATACGAAATCCGGCAGCGTCGCGCCGGTGTCGTCGGTGAAGACCGTGAATCCGTCATACCTGTTGCCGAGCCGCGACGGTCGCACCGTCTACGCGGTCAACGAACTGCCCGGCGACGACGGGCCGGCGACGCAGCGCGGCGGCGTCAGCGCATTCCGCTTCGACGCGAAGACGGGCGCGCTGAGCTTCATCGACCGCGTGTCGTCGGAAGGGAACGATCCTTGCTATCTCGCGCTGTCGCCGGACGGCAAGTACCTCGTGACCGCCAACTACTCGGTCGCGAAGGATCCGGGCGGCAGCTTCGCGGTGTTTCCGCTGCGCGACGACGGCGCGGTCGGCCAGTCCGTGCTGACCGTACACCATGAAGGCACCGGGCCCGTGAAGGGGCGTCAGGACGGTGCGCACGTGCATTCGACGGTGTTTTCGCCGGATGGCCGCTACCTGTTCGTGCAGGATCTCGGCGCGGACAAGATCTACGGCTACCGCTACACGGTGGACGGCAGCCGCGGGCTGATCAGCCCGACCGACACCCGCTACACGCCGGTGAAGGCGGGCTCGGGCCCGCGTCACATGGTGTTCAGCGCCGACGGCCGGTACGCGTACGTGACGAGCGAGCTCAACGCGTCGGTCGAGGTGTTCGGCTACCACGACGGCAAGCTGACGCCGGTCGAGACCGTGTCGATGACGGCACCGGGCTTCAAGGGCAAGGTCGGCGGCGGCGCGATCCATCTGTCGCCGGACGGCCGCTTCCTGTACGTGAGCAACCGCGGCGACGCGAACGATCTCGTGATCTATGCGGTGAACCAGGCAGACGGCCGGTTGAAGCAGGTCGGCCGCCAGTCGAGCCTCGGCAAGACGCCGCGCGAGTTCCTGATCGATCCGACCGGCAAGTGGCTGATCGTCGGCAACCAGGACAGCGATACGTTCTACGTGTTCAGCCGCAATGTCGAAACCGGGCAGCTCGGCCCGAATCCGCAGAAGGTGGCGGTCGGCAAGCCGGTCGACTTCAAGCTGGTGCCGGTGCAGTAAATGAAAAAGGGCGCTGCCGATGCAGCGCCCTTTGTGTTTCGGGGCGGCCGGTTTCCCGGGGCGCCCGTATCGGTTGACGGCGGCCGACCGGCCGCCGCGCTCAGTCGGCCGCGGCCGGCACGAGCACCTCGCGGCTGCCGTTGATGCCCATCGGCGACACGAGCCCGGCTGCCTCCATCTGCTCGACGAGGCGTGCGGCGCGGTTGTAGCCGATACGCAATTGCCGCTGCACCGACGAGATCGACGCGCGCCGCGTGCGCACGACGAACGCGACGGCTTCGTCGTACAGCGGATCGGCTTCCGCGTCCGGCGCTTCGCCGAACAGGTCCTGCGTTGCCCCGTCGGCGGCCGGGCCGTCGAGGATCCCTTCCTCGTACTGCGGCTCGCCGAACTGCTTCAGGTACTCGACGACCCGGTGTACTTCCTCGTCGGCGACGAACGCACCGTGCACGCGCTGCGGATAGCCGGTGCCCGGCGGCAGGAACAGCATGTCGCCCATCCCGAGCAGCGATTCGGCGCCCATCTGGTCGAGAATCGTGCGCGAGTCGATCTTCGACGACACCTGGAACGCGACGCGCGTCGGGATGTTCGCCTTGATCAGGCCGGTGATCACGTCGACCGACGGGCGCTGCGTCGCGAGGATCAGGTGGATGCCGGCCGCGCGCGCCTTCTGCGCGAGGCGCGCGATCAGCTCTTCGATCTTCTTGCCGGCGACCATCATCAGGTCGGCCAGCTCGTCGATCACGACGACGATCAGCGGCAGCGTCGACAGCGGCTCGGGATCCTCGGGTGTCAGCGAGAACGGGTTGCCGATCTTCTTTTCCTTCGCTTCGGCGTCGCGGATCTTCTGGTTGAAGCCCGCGAGGTTGCGCACGCCGACGGCCGACATCAGCCGGTAGCGCTTCTCCATCTCGCCGACGCACCAGTTCAGCGCATTCGCCGCGAGCTTCATGTCGGTGACGACCGGCGCGAGCAGGTGCGGGATGCCTTCGTAGACCGACAGCTCCAGCATCTTCGGGTCGATCATGATGAGCCGCACGTCCTCGGGTGTCGCCTTGTACAGCAGTGACAGGATCATTGCGTTGATCGCGACCGACTTGCCCGAGCCCGTCGTGCCCGCGACGAGCATGTGCGGCGCCTTCGCGAGATCGGTGACGACCGGGTGGCCGGTGATGTCCTTGCCCATCGCGATCGTCAGCTGCGAGGCCGAGTGCTGGTACTGGCGCGACTCGAGGATTTCCGACAGGCGGATCATCTGGCGCTTCGAGTTGGGCAGTTCGAGGCCCATGCAGGTCTTGCCGGGAATCGTCTCGACGACACGGATCGACGTGAGGCCGAGGCCGCGCGACAGGTCCTTCATCAGCCCGACGATCTGGCTGCCGCGCACGCCGAGCGCGGGTTCGATCTCGAAGCGCGTGATCACGGGGCCGGCCGACGCGCCGACCACCGTCACCGGCACCTTGAATTCCTGCAGCCGCTGTTCGATCACCTGCGCCGTCTGCGCGAGGTGTTCGTCGGTGATCGTTTCGATGTCGCCGGATGCGGGCTCGAGCAGGTCGAGTGTCGGCAGTTCGACGTTGAACGACGCGGGCGCGTGGAATTCGAACGCGTTCGGGCGCGGCTGGCGAGCGGGGGTGTCGGGGGGCGGCGGCGATGCGGCTTCGATCGGCGAGGCCGGTTCGGTCGCCGCGGCGGTGGCTGCTTCGGCCGGCGGGGCAACGGGGAGCGCCGGTACGGACAGACTCGCGCCGGGGAGTGTCGCTGCGGGTTGCGGCGGTGCCATGGTCGATGCGGCTGCCGGTGTTGCGGCGACATTCGACACGGACCAGCTGGCCGGCGACGAGGCCGGGGCGGGTGGGGTGGCGAACGCCGTGGCTCCGATTGCTACGGGTGCGGAAGCGATCGATGGAGCCAGCGTCGCGGTGGTCGTGCCGAAGGACGTCAGCGAGCCGGCCGGCGTAACGGTCGAGCTGGCGATCGGTTGCGCCGGAGTCGCTGCGGCCGTGGCGATCGGGGCGACTGCGCCGGTGGACGGTGCGGTCATGTCGGAAGCAGCCGGTGGTACGGGCAGGCTTGCGGCCGGCTGAGGTACGACTGCGCCGGAGGGGCTGAATGTGCCGAATGTCGTACCCGTCGACGAAGTTGCCGGGCTGGCCTGGCGTGTCGGAGCGGGTGCGGAAGACGGTGCCGTAATCGAGCCGGGCGCGACATTGGCAGGCGTCGCGGTGGCGATCGCCGGCGTGGCAGTCGGCGCCGGCGCCGGCGCTGGCGCGTTCGAACCGGACGTCGAAGCCGACGGGCTGGCCGTCGACGGCGTCACGGCGGGTGCAACGGACGATGCAGGTGTCGAGGCGCGGGGGAGCGAACCGTAAGTCGTGCCCCCATCGCTGACCGGTGCAACAGATGCAAAGGTCGATGCCGAAGCGGCGGGCTGCGAAAGCGAAGCCGACGCACCGCCAGTCACGCCGCTGGGGGATGCCGGGGTGACGGATGCAGCGGTCGATGCCGAAGCGGCCGGCTGCGAAAGCGAAGCCGACGTAGCGCCGATCCCGCCGATAGGGGATGCCGGCGTGACGGCTGCAAAGGTCGATGCCGAAGCGGCGGGCTGCGAAAGTGAAGCCGACGTAGCGCCGATCCCGCCGATAGGGGATGCCGGCGTGACGGCTGCAAAGGTCGATGCCGAAGCGGCGGGCTGCGAAAGTGAAGCCGACGTAGCGCCGGTCCCGTCGATGGGGGATGCCGGCGTGACGGCGGCAACGGTCGATGTCGAAGCGGCGGGCTGCGAAAGTGAAGCCGACGTAGCGCCGATCCCGCCGATAGGGGATGCCGGCGTGACGGCTGCAAAGGTCGATGCCGAAGCGACGGGCTGCGAAAGCGAAGCCGACGCGGTGCCGGTCACGCTATTCGGTGAAGCGGCGGCGGTGACCGGCGCAACGGGCGATGCTGGTGCTTGCGCGGTCGAACCGTGGGTGGTGCCAACGAGCGGCGACGCAGCGGCTGCCGAAGCCGTTTGCGCGGCGGCAAACGGTTGAGCGGCGACCGGCGATGTCGGCAATTCAGCGGCAACGGGCGGATTCGTCTTGGCGGGTTGTGCCGTTGACGGCGTCCACGACCATGCCGCCGTCGGCGTGGCGTCCCGAGCGATTGCCGACGGCCGTGTCGCGGATTCCACGGTGTCCGGCTTGGCGGTTTCCGGTGCGACCGGTGTCGGCGCTGCCGCAAACGGCCTGGCTTCGGCGCTTGCGCGCGACGGCGTTTCGGCGATCGGCGAAGAGGGGAGGGCCGCGAACGGTGCGATGTTCCCGGCGGGCTTCACGTCGGCGATGCCCTGCGGCACGCGGGCCGATGCCGTGCGATCGATTGCGGAAGCCGGTTGCGCCGTGACTGTGTCGTCGGTATCGAGTGATGCCGACGGGTTGCCTGCGGCGATGTCATGAACCGCCTCGGTCGTGGGGTGTGCGGCGCCAGCATGGGCCGGTTCCGATCCCGTCGTGTCCGTCGATGACTCGGCGACCGGGTTCCAGCCGGATGCGTCGAACGCGGAAACCGGCTGGCTGGCGAGGTCTTCCCACGGCGCGAGGTCGATGGGCGCGTCGAACGACGGCGCGGGCGTGATTCCCGATGCCGGCGCGGCGGGCGCATCGTCGGCGTATCGGATCGCGTTGTCGGCGCGATCGGGGAACGCAGCATCGTCGATGCCGGTATTCGACAGCGCGTGCGGTGCGGCAGCGTCGAACGCCACGACGCCCGCATCGGCAACCGGTGCATGGACAGCGGGCGCTGCCAGCATGAACGCGTCGAGCACGATCGGTGCGTTGTCGTCGAACGCCGGCGCCGCATCGTGTGCGAGCGGAGCACGGGTGTCATGCGTCGCGAGGCCGTGGGTCGCGGACGCGATCCCGGTCGGCACGGCCGCCGCTGCCGGCGCTGCAATGCCGGCTGCTGCCGCGGCCATACCAGCCACGGTTGCGGCTGCCGCCGCTGCGTGCCCTGCGTCGGCCGACTGCGCATTGTCCAGCGTCGCCCACTGTGCGGTGCTGGCCTCGATCGAGCGCAGCGTGTCGTGCACGCTCGGCGCCGGCGTGATCGGCGCGGCGGGTTTTTCCGTCCATGCATACAGCGGCGCGCGCGCCGGTGTTGGCGGCGCCGGGCGACGTCGTGCCGCATCCGACGGCAGGCCGGCCGAACCGGCTCCTGCGGCGGGGCGTACCGGCGGGCGCTGCGGCTGCGCGGCGGCCGGCCGCGGCGTGACCGTGGTGCGCGGCGGGGTCTGCTTCAACGCGGCGGTGGCCGGTCGCGCGGCAGTCGGCCGCGGGCGGACGGGTTCGAATCCGACCGGAAGCGGGGCCGGGTCAGGGCGCGGGACTTGCGAGTTCGCCGCTGCGCGCGCGAGGCTGGCGGTGCTGCCGGTCGTGGGCGGCGGCATCGCGCTGGCCGGGGGGATCGGCGCGGGCGGCGTCGGCATGCGCTGGGGCGCAGTTGGCTTCAACCAGCCCGACGGCGCAACGGGTTCCACATGAGGGCGCGGGGGCGGGGTGCCGCGCGGCTTCGGCCGCGCCTGCGGGTCGGGTTTCCACAGCGTCGGACGCGAATACCGGCCGTTCTGGCGCGGCGCCATCGAGTTGACGGTATGCGCGGTGCTCGGCTGGACGACGTCGTCGTCGCGATGCAGCGCGCTGCGCGGCAGGTCGGCGATGCTGCGTGCATCGTCGTCGCTGCCGTCGCGCGACAGCTTGACGCCGAACGACGTGTCGACCCACGCGGCGAACTGCCGCCAGCCGATGCCGGTCAGCCAGGGCAGCCCGGCGAAGAACAGCACGACCATCGCGACCGGCGTGCCGATCGGGCCGAGCACGTGGGCGAAGCCTGCCGAGAACGCATGGCCGAGTGCGTTCGTGTCGGGGCCCGACAGCGGGCTCGTCAGCGTGCAGCTCGCCACGAACACCGCAGCGAAGCCGAGCCACAGGCGGATCGAGCCGCGGCCGGCGAGCCCGACGCCGCCAGGCAGCATCGCCTGCACGAGACGCCAGAAGAGAAGGAGGAACCAGACGGCGGAGATGCCGAACCAGCCGAAGACTACCGTGTGCATGCTTTGAAACAGGAGTGGGGAGGGGCGCGCGGGGCGCGACCCGCCGAGTTTAACCGGCCGGCGAACAAGACTCTAACGCGGCGTGCATCCGATTCACACCGCGCGACGCGTGTGCGCGGCACGCGAAGGCGGTCGGTCGGCCTTCGCGCGCGCCGTGCATCAGGGGCTCCGGTGCGTGAAGGTCAGCGTTGCGCCGGAAGCGGTCACGATCTGCAATTGCTGCGGCTCGCGCATCTGCACGCCGGTCTTGTCGACGTGGGCGAGTGCGTCGAGGTAAGCGGCTTCGAGCTGGCCGCCGAGCGTATTCGGGCAGGCCATCCGCGTGCCGGCGAGCGGCCCGAAGCTCAGCAGGCCGTTCTTGATCGCGTAGGTGCCCATGTAGCGGTTGCAGCCCGAGAACCCGCTGGCGCGCCGGATGCCGGAATCGGTCGACAGCGCGAGCTTGATCGGTTCGCCGTTGTCGCCGTGCGGGATCGCGCGCTGCGAGCCGTCGGCGTTCAGCCAGCTGGTGAGTTCCCAGCTCGTGTCGTCGAGCAGCTGGACGGCGGCCGGGTTGTACGGGTCGGGTGCGGGGGCGGCGGAATCGGGATTGGTCGGCATCGCGCAGGCGGCGAGAAGCGTGGCAAGCGTCAACGCGCAGAGCGGCGCGCGCAACGGGCGAAGCAGGCCGGTGCGTGCGCGTGCGGCGGCGGACAGGTGGGACATGAGCCTCGTTCCTCATCGGATTCTGATCAAGGCGTAAGAGTAACGCACCCGCCCCGCGGCAGGCGAGCCGACACTTCGCGCATGAAAACGTTCGCAGCCCGCTCGCGAGCGGCCCGCGGCCGGTTGCCGGCACGGCGAAACGCGCCAAACCGGTGTCGTGGCGCGTGTTAACATCGGAGCCGTTTTCGTCCTCCACCAGAAGCGGGTAATCACATGCAGATCGGTCAGCGGCTCGGTACGCCGCTCTCACCCTCGGCCACGCGCGTCATGCTGCTCGGCGCCGGCGAACTCGGCAAGGAAGTCATCATCGCGTTGCAGCGGCTCGGCGTCGAAGTCGTCGCGGTCGACCGCTATCCGGACGCACCGGGCCATCAGGTCGCGCATCGCGCGCACGTGATCGACATGACGGACGCCGCCGCGCTGCGGGCGATCGTCGAGGCCGAGCGCCCACACCTGATCGTGCCCGAGATCGAGGCGATCGCGACCGACGCGCTCGCGGCGATCGAGGCGGCCGGCCTCGCCGAGGTGATCCCGACCGCACGCGCGACGCAGCTCACGATGAACCGCGAAGGGATCCGCCGGCTCGCGGCCGAGGAACTCGGCCTGCCGACGTCGCCGTATGCGTTCGCGGATTCGTTCGAAGCGTTCAGCGCGGCGATCGCGAAGATCGGCATGCCGTGCGTCGTGAAGCCCGTGATGTCGTCGTCGGGCAAGGGGCAGTCGGTCGTGAAGACGGAAGCCGACGTGAAGCCGGCGTGGGACTACGCGATGGCGGGCGGCCGCGTGAACCACGGCCGCGTGATCGTCGAGGGCTTTGTCGACTTCGACTACGAGATCACGCAGCTCACCGTGCGCGCGATCGATCCGGCGACGAACGCCACGCGCACCTACTTCTGCGAGCCGGTCGGCCACGTGCAGGTCGCGGGCGACTACGTCGAGTCGTGGCAGCCGCAGCCGATGAGCGCGACGGCGCTCGAGAAGTCGCGCGAGATCGCGCACAAGGTCACCGAGGCGCTCGGCGGGCGCGGCATGTTCGGCGTCGAACTGTTCGTGCGCGGTGACGACGTGTGGTTCTCCGAGGTGAGCCCGCGGCCGCACGATACGGGCCTCGTCACGCTCGCATCGCAGCGCCAGTCGGAATTCGAGTTGCACGCGCGCGCGATTCTCGGGCTGCCGGTCGATCCGGCACTCGGCACGCCGGCCGCATCGGCCGTGATCTACGGCGGGCTCGACGAGCGCGGCATCGCGTTCGAAGGCGTGCGCGACGCGCTGGCGGTGCCGGGCGCCGACCTGCGCCTGTTCGGCAAGCCGGAAAGTTTTGCGAAGCGGCGCATGGGCGTCGCGCTGGCGACCGGTGCGACCGTCGACGAAGCCCGCGAACGCGCGAAGCGTGCCGCCGCGGCCGTCCGGCCCGTGTCGGCGCGCTGACGTAACCAGGAGAGGACGATGACGCCGAACTGGCTGCGTATTGGAAAACTGGCCGCCGCGCTGGCGCTTGTCGCGAGTCTCGCGGGTTGCGGCCTCGCGGCCGCTCCCTGCCGGGTGGCGTCGGCCGGGCTCAAGATCGTGCCGCTCGTCGGCCACCTCGCGGCCGCGCCGACCGACGCGTGTGCCGACGTCATCGATCCCTGATCGCGATACCCGGCGCGATCGCCAGCCGAACGCCAACAAGAATCGCGCGCCCCGCGAGGGCGCGTTTCCACCCGTCTCGTGAGAGGGCCTGCATGATTCGCCAAACCCTCGCCGCGCTCGTGCTCGCCGGCACCGCCGTTTCCGTCGCGCATGCCGCGCAACTGACCGTCGAAGAGATCGACGCCGATTCGCGCCAGTTCGCCGTTTACCAGTGTGCGAACCAGAAGCAGCCCGTGCGCGTGTCGTACTGGCTCGCGGGCAACGGCCAGAGCTTCGCGCTCGTGCCGGTCAACGGGAAGCAGATGCTGTTCGTCGACACCGTGTCGGCGTCGGGCGCGCGCTACCAGGCCGGCCGCTACACGTGGTGGACGAAGGGCAAGGAAGCGACGCTGCGCGACGAGATCGCCGACCAGAATTCGCCGCCGCTGCTGGGCGACTGCGTACAGGTCGAGAAGAAAAAGAAGAAAGGCTGAGCGCCCGGCGCGAACGTGGATCGTGCGCCGCCGCTGCCTGCCGGCGGCCGGCTCCTGTGCCTGGCGGCCCTGCACGTGGGCTGTCAGCGGGCGGCCGGGCAGGACGATCCGGGATCGGACCCCTGAAATTGCCCACCGGCCGATCGGGATAGTCCAATCGGGCCATCCGTCGACCGCGAGGGCCTGCCCGGACCCATCGCGCGAACTGCCGTTGCGGCCGTTCGCGGCGTTGTCACGGACAGATGGCCGCGCAGTGCTACAATACGCCCCTTTCCGCCGGCATTCGCGCCGAACGGAGTCCGCACGGCCTGGTGTCCCGCGTTCGTATTGAACCGGTCCCAAGCGCCAGAGCGGCGCCGCGCGGCGCGCCGCGGCTCCGTCTATTTCCGAATTGTGATGAGCGCAGGCCCGGCTGGCCTGACGCACGATGTCCCCGCCGCGCCTTTTGAGCGAAACGCCACCATGTCCGATTCTGTCGCCAAGCCCGTCGACGCAACCTTCGATCAATTCGGCCTTGCCGCCGATATCCTGAAAGCCATTGCGGAGCAGGGCTATACGACGCCGACGCCGATCCAGGCGCAGGCCATTCCGGTCGTGCTCGCCGGCCGCGACGTCATGGGCGCCGCGCAAACGGGCACCGGCAAGACCGCGAGTTTCTCGCTGCCGATCATCCAGCGCCTGCTGCCGCAGGCCAATACGAGCGCGTCACCGGCGCGCCACCCGGTGCGTGCGCTGATCCTCACGCCGACCCGCGAACTCGCCGACCAGGTCGCCGCGAACGTGCACGCGTATGCGAAGCACACGCCGCTGCGCAGCGCGGTCGTGTTCGGCGGCGTCGACATGAACCCGCAGATGGCCGAACTGCGCCGCGGCGTCGAGATCCTGATCGCGACGCCGGGCCGCCTGCTCGACCACGTGCAGCAGAAGACGGCGAATCTCGGCCAGGTGCAGATCCTGGTGCTCGACGAAGCCGACCGGATGCTCGACATGGGCTTCCTGCCCGATCTGCAGCGCATCCTGAACCTGCTGCCGAAGGAGCGCCAGACGCTGCTGTTCTCGGCCACCTTCTCGGGGGAAATCAAGAAGCTCGCGTCGACCTACCTGCGCAATCCGCAGACGATCGAGGTCGCGCGCAGCAACTCGACGAACGCGAACGTCACGCAGATCGTCTACGACGTCGCCGAAGGCGACAAGCAGGCGGCCGTCGTGCAGCTGCTGCGCGATCGCGCGCTCAAGCAGGTGATCGTGTTCTGCAACAGCAAGATCGGCGCAAGCCGGCTCGCGCGCAACCTCGAGCGCGACGGCGTGGTCGCGTCGGCGATCCACGGCGACAAGACGCAGCTCGAGCGGATGCAGGCGCTCGACGCGTTCAAGCGCGGCGAGATCGAGGCGCTGGTCGCGACCGACGTGGCCGCGCGCGGCCTCGACATCGCCGAGCTGCCGGCCGTGATCAACTTTGACCTGCCGTTCAGCGCGGAAGACTACGTGCACCGGATTGGCCGTACCGGCCGCGCGGGTGCGACGGGCGACGCGCTGTCGCTGTGCAGCCCGAACGAGCGCAAGCAGCTCGCCGATATCGAGAAGCTGATCAAGCGTCCGCTCGAAATGCAGACGCTCGTGCTCGACAAGCCGGCGCGCCACCGTCACGACGAGCGCGGCAACGACCGCGGCGGCGATCGCGGCGGCGACCGTAACAGCGAGCGCGGTGGCGAACGGGGCGGCGAACGCGGTGGCCGTCGTGAGCGCGACGAGCATCGCGGCGCATCTGGGCGCCGGCCGGGCGGTTCCGAGCGCGGCCATCACCGTCGCCACGAAGCGCCGGTCGACGATTTCTTCCTGAAGCCGTACGAGCCGTCGGCGCCGGCGAAGCAGCAGGAAGACGCGCAGCCTGCGCAGCAGCCCGAGAAGAAGGGGCCGAAGCGTCAGGTCGCCGCGCTGCTCGGCGGGTTCGGGATGCCGCGCAAGCCGTCGGCGTAAGCCCGGCGGACGTGACGGAGCGGCGCGCGAGCGCTGCGGGAGAAGCGGGTGCATGCGATGAGCATGTGCCCGTTTTTCATTGGAGCCGCGGTTCGATGGGGGAGCGGAAGAGGGTGTAGTACGCAGGCGGCGAGCGACGCAGCCGGCACCCGGCCGACGCCCGATCGCCGCGAAACCGGCTCGTTGCCGCGCGTTTAGCCGGCTTGCGGCCCGAAGCGCGTCGCCCACGCGGCCGTTGCGGCCGCGTAGAACGCATCGAGCGTCGTGCCTGCGAACGCGCCGTCGGGCGCGAGGCCCAGGTGCGCGGCGGCGGCTTGCAGCGCCGGCAGCGGATCGTCGCGTTCGAGCGCGGTCGCGCCCGTCTGCTTGCTGAGCTTTTCGCCGTTCGCATCGACGACGACGGGCACATGCAGGTAGCGCGGCGTCGGCACGCCGAGGCAGCGCTGCAGGTGGATCTGGCGCGCGGTCGAGTCGAGCAGGTCGGCGCCGCGCACGACGTGCGTGATGTGCGCTTCGGCATCGTCGACGACGACCGCGAGCTGATAGGCCCATTGCCCGTCCGCGCGCTTCAGCACGAAATCGCCGACTTCGGTCGCGAGGTTCTGCGATTGCGTGTGCTGCCAGCGATCGTCGAACGTGACGATCGCATCGTCGCCATCCGGCACGCGCAGCCGCCATGCGCGCGCGGGCTTGCCATGCAGGCCGGTGCGGCAGGTGCCCGGGTAGGCGAGCGTCGTGTGGCGCTCGTGCGCGGCGCGTAGCGAATCGGCGATTTCCTTGCGCGTGCAGCCGCACGGATAGACGAGCCCGGCTGCGACGAGCCGTTCGAGCGCGGCCGTATAGGCGGCATCGCGCGTGCTTTGCCAGACGGGCGGCTCGTCGGGCGTCATGCCGAAATGCGCGAGCGTCGCGAGGATGTCGTCGGCCGCGCCGGGCACCGTGCGCGGGCCGTCGAGATCCTCGATGCGCACGAGCCATGCGCCGCCGTGCGCGCGTGCGTCGAGCCAGCTCGCGAGTGCGCCGACCAGCGAGCCGAAGTGCAGCGGGCCGGTGGGCGACGGCGCGAAGCGGCCGCGATAGGCAGTCATCGGGGCACGGGGCAACGCGCGCTTACGCGGCGCTCGCCGCCGGTGCGCAGGCCGGGCACGACTTGCCGTGCACGTAGCTCGGCGACTGTTGCGCTTCCGGCGTGACGACCGCGCGGCACGCGAAGCACGTGACGTTTTCGGTGGGCTGGAGTTGCGGGTTCAGCGCGGTGCGGTAGTCGAACACGAAGCAGTCACCGTGATAGTGCGCGCCGCCGACTTCCTCGAAGTATTTCAGGATCCCGCCTTCGAGCTGGTACACGTTCTCGATGCCGATTTCCTTCATGTGGATCGCGGCTTTCTCGCAGCGGATGCCGCCCGTGCAGAACGACACGACCGTCTTGCCTTCGAGGTCGGCACGGTTCGCATCGATGACTTCCGGGAATTCGCTGAACTTGTCGATCCGGTAGTCGAGCGCATCGTCGAACGTGCCGACGTCGATTTCGAACGCGTTGCGCGTGTCGAGCATCACGACCGGGCGGCCCGTGTCGTCGTGGCCGCGGTCGAGCCACGTCTTCAGCGTGCGCGCGTCGACGAACGGCGCGCGGCCGAGTTCCGGCTTGATCGCGGGCTTCTTCATCGTGATGATCTCGCGCTTCAGGCGCACGAGCATGCGGCGGAACGGCTGCGAGTCGGACAGGCTTTCCTTGAACTGCAGCGACGCGAACTTGCCTTCGAACAGCGGATCGTGGCGGAGGTACGCGATGAACGCGTCGGCGGCTTCGCGCGTGCCGGCGATGAACAGGTTGATGCCTTCCGGCGCGAGCAGGATCGTGCCACGCAGGCCGAGTTCGTTGCAGCGGGCGGTGACGAGCGGGCGCCATTGCTCGTTCGCGTCGAGCGACACGAAGTGGTAGGCGGCGAGGTTGACGATGGTCATGATGGTCCGACGGGAAAACGGCCGCACGGCGGCCCGCAAAAAAGGGTGCGAAGCCGGGGCGTGGATTCGAAAAACCGTATTATCCCGCAAACGGCGCTCAGGCCAGCATCCGGCCGTTTGGCCAGTCGCGCGGCGTGTGGTCGCGCGCATCGGCCGAACGGCCGGGGCGGGGATTTTTTGGGCAGCCCGCGTGGCGGGGCGGCTACAATAGCGCCCATGTCAGATCCCCGCTTCGTCCATCTTCGCGTTCACTCCGAATTCTCGATTGCCGACGGCATCGTGCGCATTGACGACATCGTCAAGGCCGCGGCCGCAGACGGTCAGGGCGCGCTCGCGCTCACCGATCTCGGCAACGCATTCGGTCTCGTCCGTTTTTACAAGGAAGCCCGCGGCAAGGGCATCAAGCCGATCGCCGGCTGCGACGTCTGGATCACCAATCCGGACGACCGCGACAAGCCGTCGCGGCTACTGCTGCTCGTCAAGGACAAGGTCGGTTACCTGAATCTCTGCGAGCTGCTGTCGAAGGCGTGGCTCACGAACCAGTACCGCGGCCGTGCGGAACTCGACGCGAGCTGGCTCGACGGCGAGCTCGCGCAGGGGCTGCTCGCGCTGTCGGGCGCGCAACAGGGCGATATCGGGCTCGCGCTTGCCGCGGGCAACGAAGAAGCCGCGCGCCGTCACGCCGAGCGCTGGGCGAAGGTGTTCCCGGGCGGCTTCTACATCGAGCTGCAGCGGTACGGCCAGCCGGGCGCCGAGGCGTACATCCAGCAGGCTGCGGCGCTCGCCGCGGCGCTGCAACTGCCGGTCGTCGCGACGCACCCGACGCAGTTCATGACCGACGACGATTTCACCGCGCACGAGGCGCGCGTGTGTATCTCGGAAGGCGACATCCTCGCGAACCCGCGGCGCCAGAAGCGTTTCACGACCGACCAGTTTTTCCGCACGCAGGACGACATGGCCGCGCTGTTTGCCGACCTGCCGTCGGCGATCGCGAACACGGTCGAAGTCGCGAAGCGCTGCAACCTGAAGCTCGAGCTCGGCAAGCCGAAACTGCCGCTGTTCCCGACGCCGGACGGCATGTCGCTCGACGACTACCTGGTCCAGCTGTCGAAGGAGGGGCTCGAGACCCGCCTCGCGCAGCTGTATCCGGCCGAAGCCGAGCGTGACGCGCAGCGCGACACGTACTACAAGCGGCTCGAATTCGAGTGCGGGACCATCACGAAGATGGGCTTCCCGGGCTACTTCCTGATCGTTGCGGACTTCATCAACTGGGCGAAGAACAACGGCGTGCCGGTCGGCCCGGGCCGCGGCTCGGGCGCCGGTTCGCTGGTCGCGTACGCGCTCGGCATTACCGACCTCGACCCGCTGCGCTACAACCTGCTGTTCGAGCGCTTCCTGAACCCGGAACGCGTGTCGATGCCCGACTTCGACATCGACTTCTGCCAGCACGGCCGCGATCGTGTGATCCAGTACGTGAAGGAGAAGTACGGCGCGGACGCCGTGTCGCAGATCGCCACCTTCGGCACGATGGCCGCGAAGGCGGCCGTGCGCGACATCGGCCGTGTGCTCGACCTCGGCTACATGTTCACCGACGGCATTGCGAAGCTGATCCCGTTCAAGCCGGGCAAGCACGTGACGATCGCCGACGCGATGAAGGAAGAGCCGCAACTGCAGGAGCGCTACGACCACGAGGACGAAGTGCACCAGCTGCTCGACCTCGCCCAGCGCGTCGAAGGCCTCACGCGTAACGTCGGGATGCACGCGGGCGGCGTGCTGATCGCGCCCGGCAAGCTGACCGACTTCTGCCCGCTGTACACGCAGGGCGACGACGGCGGCGTGGTCAGCCAGTACGACAAGGACGACGTCGAAGCCGTCGGCCTCGTGAAGTTCGACTTTCTGGGTCTCACGACGCTGACGATCCTCGACTGGGCCGAGCGCTATATCCGCCGCCTCGATCCGTCGAAGGCCGACTGGTCGCTCGCGCAGGTGCCGCTCGACGATCCGGCGTCGTTCCAGATCCTGAAGAAGGCCAACACGGTCGCGGTGTTCCAGCTGGAAAGCCGCGGGATGCAGGGCATGCTGAAGGATGCGCAGCCCGACCGCTTCGAGGACATCATCGCGCTCGTGTCGTTGTACCGTCCGGGCCCGATGGACCTGATCCCGAGCTTCTGCGCACGGAAGCACGGCCGCGAGAAGGTCGAGTATCCCGATCCGCGCGTCGAACCCGTCCTGAAAGAGACCTACGGCATCATGGTCTATCAGGAGCAGGTGATGCAGATGGCGCAGATCATCGGCGGCTACTCGCTCGGCGGCGCGGACTTGCTGCGCCGCGCGATGGGCAAGAAGAAGGCCGAGGAGATGGCCGAGCACCGCGAGATCTTCGCGGCGGGCGCCGCGAAGAACGGCCTGGCCCGCGAGAAGTCCGACGAAATCTTCGACCTGATGGAGAAGTTCGCGGGCTACGGCTTCAACAAGTCGCACGCGGCGGCCTATGCGCTGCTCGCGTACTTCACCGCGTGGCTGAAGGCGCACCATCCGGCCGAATTCATGGCGGCCAACATGACGCTCGCGATGGACGACACCGACAAGGTGAAGATCCTGTTCGACGATTGCGTCGTGAACAACCTCGCCGTGCTGCCGCCCGACATCAACCAGTCGCACTACCGCTTCGAGCCGGTCGCCGAAGCCGACGGCAAGCGCTCGCGCACGATTCGCTATGGCCTCGGTGCGGTGAAGGGCAGCGGCCAGAACGCGATCGAGGAAATCCTGCGCGCCCGCGAGGAGAAGGCGTTTACCGACTTGTTCGATTTCTGCGAGCGGATCGACCGGCGCGTCGTCAACCGCCGCACGGTCGAGGCGCTGATCCGCGCCGGCGCGTTCGATTCGCTGAATACGAACCGTGCGCAGCTGATCGCGTCGGTGCCGCTGGCGATGGAAGCGGCCGACCAGGCCGCGGCGAACGCAATGCAGGCCGGCCTGTTCGACATGGGTGCCGAGTCGCCGCACGCGCACGCGCTCGTCGACGAGCCCGCGTGGGACGACAAGCGCCGCCTGCAGGAAGAGAAGGGGGCCCTCGGCTTCTACCTGTCCGGCCACCTGTTCGACGCGTATCGCGACGAGGTGCGCCGCTTCGTCCGGCAGAAGGTCGGCGACCTGAAGGAAGGACGCGACAAGATCGTGGCCGGCATCATCGCATCGCTGCGCACGCAGATGACCCAGCGCGGCAAGATGCTGATCGCGCTGCTCGACGACGGTTCGGGCCAGTGCGAGATCACGATCTTCAACGAGCAGTTCGAGGCGAACAAGGCACTGTTCAAGGAAGACGAGTTGCTGATCGTGCAGGGGCAGGCGCGCAACGATGCGTTCACCGGCGGCATCCGCTTCACGGCCGATACGGTGATGGATCTCGAGCGCGCGCGCAGCCGCTATGCGCAGGCCGTGCGGCTGACGATGAACGGCAACGCCGACGCAGTCGCGCTGCGCCGCGTGCTCGAGTCGCACGTATCGAAGGACGATCCGGCCGCCGCGCCGGCGGTTGAAGCGCCGGCGCCGCGCGGTGGCGGGCGCGATGGCGGTCGCCGCCCGCAGGCGCCGCTGCCGAACGGGCTCGCTGTGCAGGTCCACTACAGCAACGCGCGGGCACAGGGTGAAATGCGTCTCGGCGACGCGTGGCGCGTGAAGCCGAGCGACGTGCTGCTCGCGGAACTGCGCGCGGCGTTCGACGGCAGCTCGGCCGAAATTGTCTACTGAATGTTACCCGGTTCGAATTCCTTGAGGGCATCTTGAGCGTCAAGCCTACTCTTAGCAAACCCCTGGGCGGCGAAGACGCGTCGTCGCCCGTGGTCGTCGCACGCCGTTTGTGGCCTTACCTGAAGCCGCTCCTGTGGGTGATGGTGGCCGGCGTCCTCGCGATGGCCGTCGTCGCCGCAACCGAAGCCGGGATCCCGGCGCTGCTCAAGCCGCTGCTCGATCGCGGCTTCGGCACCAAGGGCGACGTGAGCGCGAAGCTCTACGTGCCGATCGCGGTCGTCGGTCTCGCGCTCGTGCGGGCCGCCGCGCAGTACGCGTCCAACTACCTGCTGCAATACGTGTCGAACCGGATCCTGCTCGATCTGCGGATCCAGATGTTCGACCGGATGATCCACACCGGCGTGTCGTTTTTCCAGCGCGAGACCGCGAGCACGGTAATCAACGCGGTCGTCTTCGAGGTCAACCAGGTCCTGAACGTCCTGCTGGGCGTGCTGATCACGCTCGTGCGCGATTCGTTGACGGTGCTCTTCCTGCTCGGCTACCTGTTCTACCTGAACTGGCGGCTCACGCTGATCGTCGCCGTGCTGCTGCCGTGCATCGGCTGGCTCGTCGGCAAGATCAACCGGCGCCTGCGCCGGCTGAACCGCGAGCACCAGATGCTGACGAACCAGCTCGCGTACATCGTCGAGGAAACCGTGGGCGGCTACAAGGTCGTCAAGATCCACAACGGCGAGCAGTACGAAATCGGCCGGTTCAACGAGCTGAGCCGGCGCCTGCGCGGCTATTCGATGCGGATGATCGTGTCGGGCGGGCTCGCGCAGCCGCTCACGCAGTTTCTTGCGTCGATCGCACTGGCGGTCGTGCTGACGATCGCGGTCGTGCAGTCGTCGAACGACCAGACGACGGTCGGCGGTTTCGTCGCGTTCGTCACGGCGATGCTGCTGATCATTTCGCCGCTCAAGCACCTGATGGACGTGAACCAGCCGCTGCAGCGCGGGATGACGGCGGCCGAGCTGATCTTCGGCCTGATCGACGAGCCGTGCGAGCCCGAAGGCGGCGGCAAGCCGCTCGAGAAGGCGACGGGCCGGATCCGGTTCCGCGACGTGTCGTTCGCGTATGGCGCGGGTACCGGCAAGCCGACGCTCGATCGCGTGTCGTTCGACGTGGCGCCCGGCGAGATGATCGCGCTCGCGGGCCCGTCGGGCAGCGGCAAGACGACGCTCGTCAACCTGTTGCCGCGCTTCTTCGATCCGACCTCCGGCGAGATCCTCGTCGACGGCGTTGCGTTGCCCGAATACCAGCTGCGCGACTTGCGCGGCCAGATCGCGATGGTGAGCCAGGATGTCGTGCTGTTCAACGACACGATCGCGAGCAACGTCGCGTACGGGCAGACGCCCGACCGCGAGCGCGTGACCGCGGCGCTGCGCGCGGCGAACCTGCTCAGTACGGTCGAGGCGATGCCCGACGGGCTCGACACGCTCGTCGGCGACAACGGCATGCGCCTGTCGGGTGGCCAGCGCCAGCGCCTCGCGATCGCCCGCGCGATCTACAAGGATGCACCGATCCTGATTCTCGACGAAGCGACGTCGGCGCTCGATTCCGAATCCGAGCGCCATGTTCAGGCGGCGCTCGAGACGCTGATGAAGGGCCGTACGACGCTGGTGATCGCACACCGGCTGTCGACGATCGAGCGCGCCGACCGGATTCTCGTGATGGACGGCGGCCGCATCGTCGAGAGCGGCAACCACGCGGAGCTGCTCGAATCCGGCGGCCTGTATGCGCACCTGCACCGGATCCAGTTCCAGCAGGAGGCCGGGTGAGCGTCGCGCCGGTTCGTATCGCGGGAGTGCCGCGATGAAGATCGGCCTGTCGGCCAATGCGTTGAAACACGGCGGCGGCCTCGAGCGCTACGCGATCGATATCGCACGCGGGATGGTGGAGGCCGGGGTGACGCCGGCGTTCTTCGCAAGGTCGGTCGATGCGTCGATTCCCGAGGCGCGGCTCGTCGAGCCGCATCGGATCGATGTGTCGTTCCTGCCCGGCAAGCTGCGCGACGAATGGTTTTCGTGGCGGCTGCGCGGCGCGCGCCGCGCTGCGAACGTCGACGTCCTGATCGGCTGCAACCGGGTCGTCGGCGCCGAGATCGCGATTTGCGGCGGCACGCATCGCGGCTTCCTGCGCGCGATCGGCCGGGCGCCGGGCTATTTCGACCGGCGCCAGATTGCGCTCGAGAGCCGGCAGTATGCGGCCGCGCGCTACGTCGTCGCCCATTCGCAGATGATGCGCGACGAGTTGCGCACGCTGTACGGCGTCGACGACGCGAAGATCCGCATGCTGTATCCGCCGGTCGACGCGCAGCGCTTCACACCGGTCGGCGACGGCGAGCGGGCGGCGTTGCGGCGCCGCTTCGGGTTCGACGAGCGCGACGTCGTCCTGCTGTTTCCGTCGAGCAGTCACGTGCGCAAGGGCCTGCCGCTAATCGAGGCCGCGCTGAAGGGCACGGACGCATCGATCGTCGTCGCGGTGGCCGGCCGGCCGCCCGAGCGGACCTCGGCGCAACTGCGCTACATCGGCTACGTGAAGGACATCGAGGACGGCTACCGGGCAGCGGACTACACGATCCTTGCATCGAAATACGAGCCGTTCGGGCTGGTCGGCGTTGAGTCGGTCATGTGCGGGACGCCGGTGATCCTGCCACCGACGCTGGGTTGCCACGACGTGATCGCGGAGCATGCGAAGCTCACGTTCGCGGCGGACGATCTAGATTCGCTGCGCGCGGTGCTGGCGACGGCGGCGAGCGGGGCGCAAGCCGTCGACCGGGCGGCCGTCGCGCACGGCGCGGTGGGCTACGACCCGGGCGTGCGCCATCATGTCGAGCAGTTGCTCGCGCTGGCTCGCACGGTCCACGGGCGTACGTCGGCGTAGCGGCATTCCGGCCACGCAATGGCCAGCCTGTCGGCTGGCTTTCGGTTCGGAAGTGCGAGGGGGCGATGGTATACTCTGGCGGCCTGTTTACCGGCCGGTGGCCGGTGTTTGGCAGCGCGGCTCGCGATTTCCGCTCCGGTGCGCCGAACAGGTTGCCCGGCGCGATTTGCCCCGCGCAAGCACTTATTCAATCCACAATGATCATGACGATTCGTGTGACGAATTGGCCGTTCGTCAGGCCGATGTTCACTGCGAGTCCTGCCATCGAGACGCCCGCCGTATACCGATGAGCCGTTTTCCCGGACGTATCCACATCTTCGCGCGGGCCCTGCCGAGATTGCTGTTCAAGCCGCTGCGGCGCAGGCCCTTGCAGCCGGCGAGCATTTTCGTCGCGCATCACCTGCTGCTCGGCGATACGCTGTTGCTGACACCGTTGCTGGCGAAGTTGCGCGAACAGCATCCGGCTGCGCGTATCGTGCTCGCATGCCCGAAGGCGATTGCGCCGCTGTACACGGGCGGACCGTTTGGCGTGCAGGCATTGGCCTTCGATCCGCGCGATCCCGCGTCGGTGCGCCGGCTGCTGGCGTCGGGGCCTTACGATCTCGGCATCGTTGCAGCGGACAACCGTCACAGCTGGCTCGCGCTCGGCGCGGGGTGCCGCTGGATCGTCGCACATGGCGGCGATTCCCCGGCCTGGAAGAACTGGCCGGTCGACGAGTGCCGCCCCTATCCCGACGAGCCCGCCGCGTGGGGTGATCTGACCGCCGACCTGGTCGACGGTCCGTCGCCGCGCGCGTACCGGCCGGGTGACTGGCCGGCGCCGGCCGCGAGCACCGAGCTGCCCGCGGTGCTTCGGGAGCGGCCTTACGTGGTGTTGCATCCCGGGGCGAGTACGATGGTCAAGCGCTGGCCGGTCGAGCGCTGGCGTGCGCTGGCGGCCGACATCGAGGCGGCCGGCCAGATGGTGGTGTGGAGCGGCGGCAAGAGCGAATCCGAACTGATCGACACGATCGGTCCGCACGCCGGGCAGCCAAATTTTGCCGGGAAACTCGGCCTCGCGGATCTCTGGCACCTGTATGCGGCGGCGCGCGCGGTTGTCTGCCCCGATACCGGCGTTGCGCATCTCGCGCGCCTGATCGGCGTGCCGACCGTTGCGCTGTTCGGGCCCGGCAGCGCGGTTGTCCACGGCGCCGGGCGCTATTGGCGCGACGTTCCGTTCGTCGCCGTGACGATTGCGGACATGCCGTGCCGCGATCAACCCTATATTTTCCGGCGCCACGTTCAGTGGATCCGGCGATGTGACCGCGACGCCACGACGTGCGTCGCGTGGCATGACGGCAGCGCGGCCTGCATGAGCGGGCTGTCGGTGGACGCGGTGCGCGATGCGCTGCAACAAGTTCTGGTGCAAGGTCGATGACTGTTATTACGGCGCGTATCGAGCGTCTTCTGTGGATTGGTTGCCCCGTCCTGATGTTCGCGGTTATGTTCGGACACCTGGCGGCGTTCGTGAACAGCAGCATGGTGCTGGTCGGTATCGCGCTGGTCGCGGCGGCCTGCGCGCGTGGGCGGCCGGCATTGTTCCGGTGGCCGTTGTTCGTCCCGATCGTCGCCTGGGCGGCGTGGAGTTTTGCCGCCGTGCGCTGGTCAGTGTTTCCGGACGTCAGCAGGCACGCATGGTTCGACGAGGTCGTGTATCCGCTGCTGTCGTTCTGGGGCTTCTGGCTGTTCGGCACGCGGGTCGAACGCGCGGAACGCGTCACGCTGGCCGTGTGGCTCGCGTGCGCGCTGCTCGCCGCGATCAGCGTGATCTACTGGGGCAAGCTGCAGCCGCCGACCCCCCTGACCATCCCGATGCGCTTTTATGCGCGAGTCGGCCATACGAGTACGCTCGCCGCGTTTGCGATGGCGCTGTTCTGTGCGTTCTTCGTGTCGAAACGCGGCTGGCGCTGGGCCGGCGTGACGGGCATCGTGCTGTGCGTGATGGTCGGGCTCGCCACCCTCAACCGCTTTTTCTGGCCGGCCGCCGCGGTCACGTTGCTGATCGGCCTTTTCCCGCTGTACCGGCATCATCTGCTGCTGGCGGTGCTGGCCGTGGCCGTCGTCGGTGTCGGCGCCGTCGGCACGCTCGAAATCAGCGCACGGCTGCGCTATCACGACGCGCCGCCGCCGCTGGCCGCCTCGCGCGACATCTCGATCGCCGGTGTGCGGCTCTATGTGCCGCCCGGCATGACCGGGGTCGGCGACACGTTGTCATCGGACACGCGGCCGAAGCTGTGGAAGTTCTACGAAGAGCAGGGCAGACGCCACGAATGGAGCGGTATCGGTTTCGGCAAACCGGTGCCGGGCATGGCTTACCGCAGCGAGATGCCGCCGGAGTTGCTGGCACTCGAACCGCAGGCGCTCACGCACGCGCACAATCTTTTCCTGAACACGTGGCTGCAGACCGGGCGCATCGGCCTGGCGCTGCAGGCGCTGTTGCTGGCGACGCTCGTCGTCGCATTCTGGCGCTTGAGGCACGTTGAACCGTCGATCGCGGCGGGCGGCATCGCGCTCGTCGCCGGCATGGTCACGAAGAACCTGGTGGACGATTTCATGTGGCAGACAACGATCCTCGCATTCTGGGCATTCGCCGGGCTGATGCTCGGGTACGGTGAGCGACGCGCCGGCGTGCGTCGGGCGCAGCCGGGGAGCGGCTCGTGAGCATCGTGCGGAGCCGCGCGCAAGCGGCGACGCCAAGCGCGGACGGCAAGCCGGTGCGGTTGCTGTTCCATATCGACGACTTCGGGCGGGGCGGCACCGAAACCGCGCTGGTTTCTTGGCTGAACGCGCTGGACCGCCGCCATTTCGCGCCCGCGTTGTCGGTTGCCTTTCCGACCGACGATCTCGATGCGCTGCGACGCAGCGGAGCGATTCCCGCCGACGTGCCGGTTCACGTGCTGGCGCACGCGCGCTGGTCGCATGTCCTGCATCAGGTCGAGCGCCGCCGCCGGTTGCGCTTCGGCGAGAAGCTGATGCACAAGCTGATGACGCACGCGGCGATCCGCTCGCTCGTCGCGCGTCGCTTCCTGCGGCTGGCGGCCGGCTTCGATGTCGTCTGCGATTTCGACTTCTCGCTGCGGCGGATCGCCGGTCGCGGCGCCGCGTCCTGGTTCGGCGTGAGCCATTACAGCTTCGTCGCGCGCTTCGGCAGCAAGAGCCGGGCGTACATGGCGCGGCGCACGCGACAGTATTCGCACTATGCGGCGATCGCGATGCTCACGCCCGCGATGCGGCGCGAGGCGGAGGAGATATTCGCGGGGTCGGGTGTGCGGATCGCCGATCTGCCGAACGTGATCGATGTGAACGCGATCCGTCGCCGCGCCGATGCCGAATTCGAGCGACCGGCCGGCCGGTTCGTCGTGTCGGTTGCCAGGCTCGACGAAGGGCAGAAGGATCACAGGACGCTGCTACACGCGTATGCGAAATGGCGCTCGCGAAGCGCGGACGTCCCGACGCTCGTGCTGCTCGGCGACGGCCCGGATCGCGCGACGCTCGAACAGCTCGCGGCGGAACTCGGGATTCGCGATGCCGTCTCCTTCGCCGGCTATTGCGCGAATCCGTTTCCGTTCATTCGCTCGGCCGAGGCGCTCGTGCTGAGCAGCCGCTACGAGGGTGCGCCGATGGTGCTCGGCGAGGCGATGGCGCTCGGTACGCCGGTTCTCGCGGCCGACTGCCCGACGGGGCCGCGTGACATGCTGGACGAGGGCAACGCGGGCCTGCTCGTGCCAGTTGGCGACATCGACGCGATGTCGGCCGCGCTCGAGCGGATCGTCACCGATGCGTCGCTGCGCGCGTTGCTTGCGACCGGCGCAGCGGCGAAGATCGCGACGCTCGACGTGGCGGCCGCGAACCGGCGCATCGCCGCGCTGGTCGATGGCCTGCTCACGGCCTGACGGCCGTGTGCCCAATGGTTTGCCGTCGGCGATTTCGCTAAAATTACCCGTTCCGATTTGTCGATACCCGCCGTGACCGTTCCCCTCAGGCTCGATACGCCGCCACGCAGCATTCTCGTTTCCTGTACCCGCCGGATCGGCGACGTATTGCTGGCCACGCCGCTCGTTCGCTCGCTGAAACGCCGCTGGCCCGATGCGCAGATCGACATGATCGTGTTCAAGGGAACCGAGGGCGTGCTCGAGCACAACCCCGACATCCGTCGCGTGATCGTCGTCGCGCAGCGCGCGAAGCCGCGGGAGCGTCTCGCCGACGCGCTGCGTGTCTGGCGTCGCTACGATCTCGCCTGTGCGGCGATCGGCTCCGACCGGGCGCGCTTCTATGCGTGGTTCGGCGGCCGCCGGCGCGTCGGGCTCGTCGATCCCGCGCGCGTGACGAAGCTGATCCGCTTCATGCTCGACGGCATTGCACTTGATCGCCACGGCGACGTGCATACCGTGACGAGCAGTCTTGCGATCGCCGAAGCGCTCGGCGTGACGCCCTGCGCGGAGGTCGTCGCGCCGGGTATCGGCACCGATCCCGCGCGCGTGGCCCGGTTCGACGCAATGCTGCATGCCCCGGGCGGGTTGTCCGGCGAGCGGCCGTTCGTCGTGCTGCATCCGTCGCCGATGTTCCGCTACAAGCAATGGCATGAGGACGGCTGGGTCGACCTGATCCGCTGGGCACGCGGGCGCGGCTTCGACGTTGCGCTGACCGGCGGCCCGGCGCCTGCGGAGGCAGACTATGCGCGTCGCATCGTCGACGCGGCGCAGGAGCCGGTCGCCAACTTTGTCGGACGCCTGACGTTCGGCGAAACGGCGGAACTGATTCGTCGCGCGCGCCTGTTCGTCGGGCCCGACACCGGCGCAACCCATGTCGCCGCGGCATGCGGCACGCCGACCCTCGCGCTGTTCGGGCCCTCCAATCCGGTCCGCTGGGGGCCGTGGCCCGCGAACTGGCCGGCGCACGACGAACCGTGGCCGCTGCGCGGGTCCGGTCAGCGCGGCAACGTGTACCTGATGCAGGGCGAGGGCGACTGCGTACCGTGCAGGCTCGAGGGGTGCGACCGCCACCTGGAAAGCTGGAGCCGCTGCCTGACGGAGCTCTCGTCGCAGCGTGCGATCGAGGTTGCGACGGCGCTCGTCGATGGCCGGCCGGCCGTCGAGACGCCACGCACGTCGGTCATCGACACATCGTCGCTGACGCGCGACCGCTGAAGGGTCGCGTGGCGCCCGGCTTCAGCGGCCGGACGGCGGCGTACGATCGTGCGCCAGTTTCAGGAAGCGGTAGTAGACCGTTTCCGCGTTGAATACCGCGATCATGAATCCCGCCCGGCCGTCGAGGAACCCGCGCCGCAGCAGGTAGGTGCGGACGAACGCCCACAAGCCCCGCCGGATGGCCTTGCCGATGCCGGCGTGCTCGCCGGCCGCGCGCCGCTGGCGGGCGCCGGCGCTCGAGTACGCGTCGAGCTTTCGCAATACCGATTCGATGTCGTCGTACGAATAGTGGAGCAGCTTGCCGTCGAGCCGTGCGGCAGGGCCGTCGTACACGAGGCGCTCGTGGACCAGGTCGTCGGAGAAGCGCGCCGCGCTGCGCCGGAACAGGCGCGGAATCCAGTCCGGGTACCAACCACTATGACGCACCCAGTGCCCGCAGAAAGCGGACAGCCGGTCGATGGCATAGATGTCGGCCTGCGGCGCGCGTAGCGCCGCGCGGATCGATGCGGCCAGTTCGTCCGACACGACTTCGTCGGTGTCGATCGACAGCACCCAGTCGGTCGACAGGGCGTCGAGCGCACGGTTCTTCTGGGGCCCGAAGCCCGGCCAGTCCGTCGCGACGACGACGCGTGCGCCATGCGCGCGGGCGATCGCGACGGTGTCGTCGGTGCTGCCGCCGTCGACGACGACGATATCGTCGGCAAACGACAGCGCGCCGAGGCATTGCGCGAGCCGGCGTGCGGCGTTGTGGGCGATGATGGCGACGCCGAGCGTAGGTTCAGCCATGAAAAATCGTACGGATCGAAGGTGAGCGAGAGTATACCCGCTGCCTCGTGCGTGAAGCCGCGCAACTGGCGGGCCTGGCGAGCTGTGCTAGCCTTGTACGGCCGCGGCGTCATCCCGGCGCCGGCGGTTCGACGGGAGGTGGATGATGGTAACAAAGCACCCGATTCTTGCCGTTTTGTTCGTGGCCGCCGCGTTGGCGGCGCCGACGTTGGCCAGCGCACAACAGGACGACCAGGGGCGCGATCATGGCAATGGCCATGCGTACGGTCATGACAAGCACGACATGCGTAAAGGGCCCGGCCGCGTCGAAGACGTGCCGCCACGCTGGGCCGACCAGCCGCGCCGCGAGTGGCACAAGGGCGACCGGCTGCCCCCCGAGTTCCGCGATCGCCAGTACGTGATCGACGACTGGCGCGGCTATCACCTCAGCCCGCCGCCGCGCGGCTATCAATGGGTCGGCGTCGGCGGCGATCACCTGCTGGTGCAGATCGGTTCCGGCATCGTGCTGCGGATCGGCGACTGACCTGGCCGATACCCCGGCACGAATCGCGATGCCGCGATGCGCGCCGGGCAGCTGGTCCGCCGCGTCACTTTGCCGCGGCGTGGCGGAACCAGCGGCGCTCGATTCTCGACATCACCCAGCACACGCCCAGCGCGCACACCGTGCCGAGCGTCACCTCGCCGAGCCGCATCAGCGGAATGTCCCACAGCGGGCCGTTGCCCGGAAACAGCAGCACGATCGTGGCGGTCACGCCGCCGAGCCGTGCCGCGCTGCCTACGTTCAGGCACCAGCAGCAGACGATCACGACCGCGACGGTGATCGCATACGCGACCAGGCGGTCGCCGCCGAGCGCCGCGCCGGCGAAGCCGAGCACGCCGCCGACCATTGCGCCGATGAACTGGTCGCGCGACAGCGACATCGTGTCCGAGTAGTTGTGCTGCGTCACGGCGATCGCGGTGATCGCCGCCCACACGGCCTGCTCGGTGTGCAGCGCGCGGCCGATCACATACGCGAGGCACGCGCCGCACACGGCCTGCAGCGCCATCAGCCCGCCTTGCGCGAGCCGTTCGCTGAATGACAGCCCCTTGAACAGATCGAAGATCGACTGCTGGATCTGCTGGCGGGCTTCGTTGAGTGTCCTGATCGTATCCATCATGCGTTGGCCAAAAAGCGGGTAACGGTGGCGCGCGGGCGTCAGTGCGCCTGTCCGGGCGACGCGGAGGCCGGTTCGTCGGCAGCCGCGTCGCCGTTTTCGACGCGTGTTTCCGGCATCACGAGCCAGACCAGCAATACCGCGAGCGCGCCCGCGGCGGCAAGCCCGAAAAAGCTGACCGCGTTGCCGAAGTGATCGGCGACATAGCCGGCCGCAGCCGTGCTGAGCGTCGCGCCGATCCCGGCCGCGAGCCCGAACAGCCCGATGCACAGGTTGTAGCGGCCCTTGCCGCCCGCGACGTCGGCCGCGATCAGCGGCAGCATCACGCCGAACACCGCCGCGCTGATGCCATCGAGCATCTGCACCGGCACCAGCAGGTACGGGCTGCTCACGCCCGCGAACAGCAGCGCGCGCACCGGCAGCGCCGAGAAGCCGAGCAGCAGGATCGGCCGGCGCCCCCAGCGTTGCGCGGAGCGGCCGACCCACGGCGACAGCATCGCGACGATCGCCTGCGGCACGATGATGCACGCGGCGATCACGAGCTGCACGTTCTCGCCCATCCCGGCCGTGACTTCGCCCGCCGCGAGGTTCAGCATCGCCGCGTTCGACAGGTGGAACAGCACCACGCACGCCGCGAAGATCAGCATCCGGCGGTCGCGCAGCAGTTCGAGCAGCGTTTCGCGTTCGCCGGGTTCGTCGTGGTCGTCGGGCTTCGACGACTGCGGGATCACCTCGTGCGTCGGCTGGATCATCGCGAGCGCGAACAGCGCGGGCAGCGCCAGCACGGCGGTCAGCCAAAATACCGCGCGCGCGGAGAAGTATTCGCCGGTGAGCCCCATCAGGCCCGCCGCGACTGCGCTGCCGATCGACGCCCAGCGTGCGTTGCGGCCGAGCCGGTCGCCGAGGTCGGCGCGGCCGACGAGCGAGAACGAGATCGCGGCCATGGCCGGCACGAGCATGCAGCTTGCGAAACCGTGGAACACCTCGGCGGCGATCACCGGCACGATCGTCGGGCTCGACGCGAGCAGCACCGCGGACAGGATGATGGCCGCGATTGCCCACGCGGCCGCGCCTTTCTTGTTCTTCAGCGCATCGACGGCCGCGCCGCCCGGCACCTGGCTGACCATCGCGCTGATCGTGCCGATCGACAGCACCATGCCGATCTCGCCCTGCGTCCACTTGTGCGACGCGAGGTAGGACGCGATGAACGGACCGAACCCTGTTTGAACGTTTGCAACGAAGAAGTTGAGCCAGTCGAGGGACCGGAGACTGCGTACGCTGACGGAATGCTTGATCGTCATCGGGTCGCACTCGCAGACGAAGCCGGCGCCGATGCCGGGGTAACGGGCGGGTAGACCGCGACGATCGGCTTGTCGGCCGCGTAGGGCGGCGATGCCTTGATCTGTGCGTCGTTCAGGTCGAGCTGCGGGCGCAGCGCCTTGTCGCGCGTGACGAAGCGCAGCGCGCCCCAGCTCGCGGCGATCGAACGGCGGTCGGTATTGACGAGGCCGCCGAGGTCGAGCACGACAGCCTGCGGCTGCGCGGCGCGGTCGATCAGCACGTCGACGATGCGGCCGATCTTCGTGCCGTTCGAGCGCTCGACGTCGCTGTCGAGCAGCGTGAGTCTCGTCGCGGGCGAGGCCGCGGCCGAACCCGACAGCGGCACGGCCTTGGGCCGCGCGGCCGGCGGCAGGTCGCCCGACGGCACGTCGAGCACGATCGGCTCCTGCTTGCCGCCCGGCGTGAAGCGGAACACGTTCCACGGGAAGATGACCTTGCGGTCGCCGACGCCCATGAAGCCCTGCAGGTTGACGATCATCTCGCGCGGCTTGCCGCTCGCGTCGGTCACCATGTCGACCGCGCGGCCGATCACTTTGCCGTTGCGTCGCGCGACTTCGCTGTCGAGCAGCGCATGGATCTGGGTGCGGTCGAGCGGGCGCGTCGCGACGATCGGCGCGGGTGGAGGCGGCGGCGGTGTCGGCGATTCGGGCCGCTGCACGGGCTTCGGCCGCGTGACTTCGTGGTGCGGCTTCTTCGGCGCTTCCGGTTCCTCCGGGCGCGTCGGGGCCGGCACGGGCGGCATCGTCAGCGGTTCGCCGGCGGTTTCCTCGACGGGCTCGACGAGCGCCTCGCTGATCGGCGCGGGCGGATTCTGGACCGGCAACAGCCCGCAGCCGGACAGCAGCGCGGCGGTGGCGAGAATCAGGAAGACCGTCGAGGACGGAAACGACTTGCGGGATGCGGGAAACGGAAGTCCGCCGCTCATTGACACTCACTCCATGGGTCGGGGGCGGCCCGAGGGCACGCGGCTGGCGATGGATGGCGGGTGCGGGCGGCGCACCACGCGAGGTGAGATTTTAACGTGTCTTGCTTTCAGGACCGATTTCGATGGCTAGCTGGAGGCGGACTGTCGGGAAAAGGAAGGGATCGCGGGGTGGGGCAAGCGGTCAGATGCCGGTCGAGGGTGGGGCTTCTGCAGAGGCAGAGGCTTCTGAAGAGACGGGGGCAGAGGCAGAGGCAGAGGCAGAGGCAGAGGCAGAGGCAGAGGCAGAGGCAGAGGCACGGCGCCCGATCGTCGGTGACGATGCGGGCGCCGTGCCTGTCGCCGCTTATTTGACCAGTGCGCCGAGCGTCGTCGTCACGGGTGCGAGCACGCCGCCGCCCGTCTTCGAGAGCGCGCCGGTGCCGCTGCCGCCCGTCAGCCCCGCGACGGGCGAGCCGCCGGCCGCGCCCGACACCGCTCCCGTCACGGTGCCCACCGCCGACGTGAGCGCGCCTGCCGGGTTGCTGCCGCCCGTCGCGCTGCCGAGTGCGCCCGTCGACAAAAGCCCCGTGACCGGCGCGAGCGGACTCGTCGCGGCGCCGCCACCGCCCAGCAGCGTCGTGCCGGCGGTGGCCACCGTGTTGCCGGTCGCGGTCACGACGTTGCCGACGCCGGTCGTCACCGGATTCCCGCCGGTTTTCGCGATCGTCGTGCCGGCGTTCGCGACGCCGTTGCCGACCGTCGTCACGAGGTTCGTGAGCGGCGCGCCGAGCGGCGTGCTCGACGCGACGGTCTGCGTGACCGACCCGACCTGCGTGGTGATCGGCGTGATCGCCGAACTGGCGGCGCCCGTGACCTGCGCGACGGGGCCGGTCGACAACTGCGTGCCGAGCGTCGCGCCGCCGCCTGCGATCGTATTGCCGAGCGTCGTGACCGCGCTGCCGACGGGCGACGTGACGGGCGCGAGCGGTGCCAGCGCCGAACCGTTGGCGCCGAGGCTCGACACGACGCCGCCGGTCGCCGCGACCGCGTCGCCGAGGTTCGTGACCACGCCGCCGGTGCTCGCGACCGTCGTGCCGACCGGGTTCGACGATGCGCCGAGCTGGCCGAGCCCCGACCCGAGCCCGGTGCCGAGTGTCGTGACGGCGGCGCCGGCGTCCTGTACGACGGTGCCGAGCCCTTGCGTGGTCGCTGCGTTCGTGCCGGGCAGCGACTGGCCTGCGATCATCGTGCCGACGCCGGACACGGTGCCGCCCGCGGCCGTCACGATGTTGCTCGACGCCGCGGTCGTCTGGCCGACCGAATTGGCCTGCGTGCCGCCGGAACCGCTGCCGGTGCCGCCGGTCGTGGCCGTCGTGTCGCCCGACCCCGATCCGGTGCCGCCCGTGCCCTGGCTCAGCGAGCCGGAGCCGCCGCACGCGGACAGCGACATCAGCGCTGCAACGCCGGCCGCGATCATGATCATTCGGAGTCCTGCCTGATGGGTGATCGGCGTATCCATGTCGTCCTCGTATTCATTGGAGAGTGGGGTCAGGCGGCCTTCGCGTGCGCCGATGTGTCGTCGCTGCGATGGGGAAGCGGCTGGCGCGTTGTTGGTTGTCTCCCTGATTGACCTGTCGCCGTGTCGCGTTTTCGCCCGTATCGGAATCCGGAACACCTGTCGGGCGGGCGGTTTGCATTCTTTCGCCTTGCTTGCCGATCGCGCCGGAAAACACCGGATTCCTGGCGATCAGAGTAGGTCCGCCGGTGCGATCCGTCTTTTAATGATCGTTAAATTGAAGTAAGCGTCCGATTCACTGCGGAAATCGGGGTAATCACCGTCGACGCGGCGCGAATCGTGTGAGTGGGTGCCGCTGGCGCGGGTGTCGCGCGACGGCGAAGGGGGAGGGCGGAGGAGAGAGGCGCCGCGCCGGCCTGGCCCGCCGTGGCGGCGGGCAGGCGCGGGCGCTGCGCGAGGGGCGATGAAACCGGAAACTCAGGCTTCCGGATACCACGCGTCGCTGAATTCGCTGACCTTGACGTCGGTCAGTTCCGGCCGTGCGGCCAGCCAGCCGCGCACGAGCTCGCGGTCGGCGTCGGTCGTCGTGCCGCGCGGCGCGCCGGAAATCACGTAAGCGCCGATGCCTTCGTCTGCCGACGCGACGGTCAGCAGCCCGTTCGCTTCGACGAAGTCGATGAACGCGTCGATCAGTTCGCCGCGCTCAAGGTCGGTCATTTCGTTGCGGTAATGCGCGGTGGCGTTGAACGCGAGTTCCTGGAATTCGCCGATGTGGAGTTTCTTGCGCTGGCGGCGGTTGTGGCCTTGGCTCATGGTGTGTGGTGAATGCGAAAAGGGTAGGTAGAAAGGGCGGCGGCGGGTGCCGGCGCGGAGCATGCGCGGGCGGCCCGGGTGCCGCATCGAAGCGCCGCGCGGCGATGCCGGCGGCGGATGGACGGAACGTTACATCAGCACGATATCGTACTGTCTTGAGGTTGTTCGTATTTCTGTTTAAGGTCAATGGGTTGGGAAAGTGCCGCAGGCTAAATTTCTTCCTAGCTACCCATCTGGCTACCCATTGATGACGAAACAGGATGATACAGGGTAAGTTGGCTCTTGCAATTCTGCTCTTCGTTGCGGAAATTCTTACCATCATGAGAAATCCTCGGTGGGTTGGGTCGGGACTTTCAGCGAGAATCGCACTGGTAACGGGCCAACTCCAAACCATTAAACGTTAGAGACGGAAAAGACGACATGACCGACGAAATGAAGATAGCCATCAAGGCGTTCGAGCTTTTCAGCGCGCGCCGTCCCCGACCGTCTCAAGTGACGATGCAGCAAGCCGCAGAGATGCTGGGATTGAGTCGCTGGACGATTAGCAAGATGGTCAAGCACGGCACATTCAAGCTCAACAAATGCGGGCTTATCCCCATCGAGCAAGTGGACGCGGCCCTTCAACCCGCCTAGGCACTTGATGAAAAATTGGCAGCGGGAGAAAGCCGCCGATGAAGGGGGGCGGCATAAAGGTTGCCCAATAATGCGGGTGTTGTTATGAACCGGGGCTAAAAAATGAACGAAGTTATAGTGCAAAAAATCATTACCAATCCGTGGGTTGTTTTGGCGATAGCGATTGTCGGTGTGATTTCTCTGGTTTCATCGATAATATTTTATTTCAAGGCGAAGCGAGATAAGGAGCCGATGTATGGAGTAAAAACAAAGGTTCTTATTGAAAAGGTTAACAGCGCGCTTGAGGGCCTTGAGTTGAGATATAAGGGAGTGGCTCAAGACAGAATTTGTGTGACAAATTTGGTATTTTGGAATAAGGGGCGCAGCACGATTAATGGGGCTGATATTGCGAAGAGCGACCCATTGCGCATTGAATTTCCGCAAGGTGTGCAGGTCTTGGATATACAGATGACCCAGTCATCGAGCGAAGGATGCTTGCCAGAAACGGACGATGCTTATGTGCCGGGTTCGGTCGAATATCGTATAAATTTCGACTATCTTGATAATGGCGATTATTTTGTTGCGCAAATTGTCCATACTGGGGCTGTCGAGGAAAAATTCTCTGTTGCCGGGAAAATAAAGGGAGTTCGATCAATTGAGGAGGGTATTATGCTCCAGTCGTTTAATGTGCCTCTCAGTTCGAAATTACCTTTTGCTTCGGTATGGCGAAAATTTGAGGTGTTTTTTGACACAAGATACGGTGGTGCGCTTTGCTATGGTGTGCTTGGGGTTGCGATGGCGTGGATGGTTCATTCCACCAAGGCAAGCGGCTGGCTCTACGTAATGCCGGGGATGTGTTTCTTTGCTGGGGCCGTGATGTTAATCGGCGCTCGATATCGGCCGCCGGTGCGTATTTGAAGTTATTGTCAAATTGATTGGTCGGGTCGGGTCGGGTCGGGTCGGGTCGGGGTGGAGTGTATGTGGTGCCACAGAGGGGGCGCCTTGTGATGTTAATGCCATTAACATTGCGCGACGCGAAGAGTCTGCTGAAGGCTTTCTGGCTATGGCTTTCCGGCGGATTTTGTTAATTAACAAAATTCGAAAATGTGAAAATTTTCCGCGCGTGCGGGAGCGGTCGGTCTCGGTCGAAGAAAGCCGAAAACTTTTGCTACCCCCTCCCCCTGTGCGGGTGTGCCTGCGGCCGCGCGAGCGGCGCGCTATGCCATCCGCGCCGCCTCGCTTGGGCCTACGCAACCTCGCGCCGCCGTGCCAGCAGAGCATCGTCAGGCAGCGCGCCGCCGGTATGCCTTAGCTCGTAACGCCTTCAATCACCGTGATTGCGTCCGGGTAGTTCGCCACCACGTCGAAACGCGCGTGAGCGATGAACGCGAGTTGACCGTTCGAACCCGGCAACTCCGGCAGCAGACGGACATTGAAGTTTTCGCGCATCACGAATTGGACCGTGTTGAAGTTGCCGATAAACGCCAGCGACTTGTTAGCGCCATCGCCAAGGTTGGTCGGAACGCCAGTGGACGGACGGCGCACTACACCATCCAGCAGCGCCGGAGCGTTGAGCGGTTGACCAAGCGTGTCGACCAGACCAGCAAGGCCGGTCAGCGTACGTGGCGCCATGATGATCGACGTGGGCGCGGGCGCATCGGCGTCCAGTTGCGCTTGATACGCGGCCAGCATGTCGGCATACGCGAACGCGGAGCCGGTCTGCTTGATCTTCTGTACGTTCGTCATGCCGTACAGGCCCAACGGCTCGGGAGTCTTACCGGAGCCAACCAGCGCGGCGCGGTCGAATGCCTTGGCGAACGCTTGCGCGAGCGCTTGTCGCACGGCCCGATCCATGTCGTCAGCATCGGCCAGGAGTTCGCGGCTGATCGGCACCACGATTGCGAGCGAACGCGGCGTGGCTGTTACGGCGCGGAACGTCGGGCCACCGATTTCCAGCGGGTCATTCTCGTTGCGCCATGCCGGTTTCGGCAGTTGATCCACAGCCGGAATGGTCAAGCTCTTTGCAGCGCCAAGCGGCAGAATGCTCGCGCCAGCGGCCAGCACTGCCGATGAGCTCACCATCGCATCCAGAATCGCGGGCATCACAAGGTCCGGCACCGCATAGCCGCCGTCCTTACCCACGCCTTCCGACAGCGCCGCACGCGCACCCTCGGGGACGCCCGACATACCAGCAGCGGCGCGAATGAAGTCCGCGATACCGAAATTGGCTGCCGGGGAGAATGCGCCGCGCTGCGCCGCTTGAGCGCGATTGCGATAGAACGCGCCGATCTGCGAGCCACGGAGGCCGGTCGATGCGTGAACCGGCTGCTCTTCCTGCTGTGCATCGGAATCACGCGCGCCGCCGAGCATCTCCCCGCCAGCTTGCCGGATCGTCATCTTGTCGATGGCACCGCGCACTTCGTCCATTTCCGCTTGGTTCTTTTCCTTGAACGCCTTGAACCCCGATTCAACGCCTTCGATGAGTGCCTTGATGTCCGGCAAGCCAACTTGGGCGTGGACGGATTTGATACCACGAGTAACTTGCGAATTCGATTGCATATGAAGCCTTCTAAAAACTGGTTGTTGTGATTGCGGCAGGGCACGGCATACCGCCTGTGATATCGCCTCTATGTCGTGCGGATGCACAACAAATAGCACTTGTCAATATTATAAGTTATCCTTAATGGATGAGCGAATCGGCCGCAATGCGACACACTTCCGACCGCTCGCCCGCCGCGTCCACGACGCTGATAGCTGTCTCCAACACGCTGCCTGGCAGCGCACAGCTACGCAGTTCAACCGCGCCGCCCGATGCCAGCACGAGCGAGCATGAGCCGTAATACTCGGGGTCTTCGACGCGCAATTGATCGAACGCCGCTTGAAACAGGCGCTTCACAGCAAGTTGGTAGTCGGCAATAACTTTCTCAGTGCTGTTCATTCTTCTTCTCCGTTTTGATGCTGGCCCGCGCCGCCGCGAGCCGTTCTGTGAAATAGGTCAGGTCAGGGCGTAGCGTCGACAGCGGCTGTCGCTCGATACACGACACCACATGGTCAAAGTCACGATCCGGCCAGCGCTCCAGGCGCGCCAGTTCCGTTACCGCGTCATGCAACTCGCGTTGCCATTGAGTCACGAGTTCGGGAGTCATATACGGCCCCCATGGTAGGAACGGGCCGTCTTCCAGAGGCAGGCCGTTCAGTTCACGGGCGCACTCGCGCAACGCGATCCGATTGGCGCGCATGGCGGGCAACAGTCGGGCGGCAGCATCCTTGGGGCCGCGCCATGTAAACCGGTCGCCGTCGACGGTCAGGGTGATCCCGCTGCGACGGCACTCGATCCAGATTTCGAGGGGCGTCATACATCACCTCCGGCGTCAGAAACCGAAGAATTCACCGAAGGCGACACTCCCTTGGCAATGTCCCCTTCGGGAAAATCGCCAAAATCGACCGCCCGCAAACCCTTGCCAGAGCCGAAGGGGACATGAATTGCCGAAGGGGACACGGTATAGAGAGCGGGATTCTTCGTGTCTTCTTCGCGGGCTGTCTCCTTCGCGAGCGCCCATTCCCATCCTTCCTTCATGCCGACCTTGCGTTTCTCAACGCCGAGCTTCGATGCGGCACGCTGCATCATCTTCCAGTTGTGCCCGGCCCCGTCTGCGTCGGCTTTCAGCACTCGCGTTCGAACTGGCCCATCCGACAGCAGGCCGGCTAGAAACTCGCAAGCGTCATCGAGCCCCGTTCGTTCCTCGTCGTCCCGCTCAACGTCACCAAGAATGTCGCGAGCCGATCCGTCGATCAGTTCACCCCATACAACGCGGCTGCTTGGGATGCCTTCGATCTCGCCTTGTTCAAGCGTGTAGGAAACGCCGCCTTCGTCCGGTGCGATGTTGGATTTCGCGCGCGCGAGGATGCGGCGCTCGGCTGTCTCATCCTTGCCTGCGACAAGCACCATGCGAGCCAGAGCCACGAACGCTTGTGACCCGATGACGCGCTCAGCTGGCGAACTGCCCTTGGTGCCCTTGGCAAAGTGGCTGATACCAAGCACCGCGCATCGGTACGCGCTCGCCATATCGACAAGCGATTGCAGATTTCGGCGTACATCGTTCACGCGATGCGCATCCCCGGAAACCGCAGCAACAATCGGGTCGAGAATCAGCAGGCTCGCGCCGCCGATTTCGGCCAGTCGCTCGGCCAGCAGCGGAATGTCGTGGGCCGGATCGAACGGCATGATTTCGCCGCTTTCGTCGACGCGGCCGCCGACCTGATAAACCCGGCTCATATCTGCACCGGCATACAGCAGTCGCGGTGCGAGCGTATCGCTAGCGTCGTCTTCGCCTGACCAGATCAGCACGTTGCCGGGGTTCTGGCAGATCGATCCATCCGGCCACTTACCGCCGCGCGAGACGGCGGCAGACAGGGCGAGTGCGAGCGTGGTCTTACCGGTTCCCGGCGAGCCTGCGAGAAGCGTCAACTTCCCTTCCGGGAGCCAGTCCGGCCAAAGCCAGCGAATGGCTTCGGGCTTGATGTTCGCGAACGACGTAAGCACGACGGATTGGCGCGCTTTGGTCAACGCGCCGGGAATGCCGACGCCGCCGGGCGCGGTAGCGGCGTCTACGCATGCCCGCACCGCCTCCAATCCGCTGAGCGCGTGCAGGTCGTTGAAGTCCGTTGTTGTCTCCGGGCGGTCGGCGCCGAAGTCGGGAACAGCTATCTGTGCGTCGATGACGCGCGCCGCCTTCCTTGCCCTCGCCATACCCGGATTGCCAGCGGTCGCCGTGTCGTCATCCGCGCAGATCACGATACGCAGGCGCGGATACTTTGCCCGCCATGCCTTCGCCACGGCCATCAAGTTCCCCGCGTTCATCGCAGCCGCTACCGGATAGCCGGTAGCCTCGTGCAACGAGCAGGCAGTTGCGAATCCCTCGCACACCAGCAGGGGAGTGTCGTTACCGGGCTTCGCGCCGCCAGTCACGGCGACAAAGCAACCGCTGATACGTCCGCCGGTCTGGAACGCCTTGGAGCCGTCCGGCTGGATGTACTGCGCCGAATGGTGTGCGCCGTCTACGTCCTGAACCTTCAATACGAGTTGGTCGCGCAGTTGCTTCGCCCCATAGGGCTTGATCTTCTTGGCGCGGATATAGGCATGGTCGCCGTGTGGATTGCCGGCCTTGCCCCACAGGTCGACGGCTTTCTCTGCTGCCTCCGCCTGCGTGCGTTCGTGATGCGCAGCGGCCGCCCGCGCTTCGTGCTCGCGCTGGCTCTTGCGTCGCGCGAGTTCGTCGGCGTCGATCAACTTTAACGGCTCGCTTTCGCGGTAGCCGTGACTGATTGCCTCTTTGAACAGAGTCGCGATAGTAATGCCGCCAGCCTTGAACGATCGCCAGACGGTCGCGGAGTCCCGCTCGCTGTAGCTGTCCGCGCCGCCCGACCATGCGTTCCAGAGGTCGAAGCCTGCTTCCCCAAGTTCGGCCTTTACAGCCATGCCCATCTGTACCCACGTATCGCGGGAATCTGCCGGGACGTGACTCAACGCGGCGCGGATGCGGCCTTCTTCGGTCTGTAAAGTCATGCACCACCTCGTGAGGACAACTCAGCGTCATGAATACGCCGACATTTGGCGTTGCGGCGGGTGTCAACTTCCACGTCAGCATCGAGCGCGGCCTTGATCCCCTCCACGAGTTCAATCATCACCCACGAGAAATTGCTTCTGGTGGTTGCGTCCAGCTCGTCGCAGGCATATTCGTTTGCTATGGAAACCACGTTCAACATCGCTTCGAGCTGGCTCGCCTTGGTATAAATTGTGTCGTGAGTTGAGTTACGCATGACTCACCTCCGCGCGGGCAATGTCGGCCAGTTGGAGCAGGGTAGTGCCGAGAACGTCGATAGCGTCGTTCGGACGGTCAGACAGCGCAGCATCGCGCAGTGCGATACGGATGATTTCGAGGGGGGATTGTGTTTGCTCGGGACGAGCAAGGGCGTTAGGACGCATAGCGGCCTCCAACGTTGGTGTTGAAAGCCCGCTCCCCGACGCCAATCGGGGTGGGCGGGCGCATGACGGGGTTGGCGTACCGGAACGTTGGCACCGGCGAGCGCAAGCGCTCCCCCGCCAAGGCCCACCCGTAGAAAAGGTGCGCGAAGGCGTACGGACGTAAAAAAACCGCACACGGCGGTCGTCCGCCAACAATTTCCGGACGCCAATCCGGGCGGCTGTTGTTTCAGCCACCGTAAAAGTATACGCGCGCCGGTTTACGGACGGCAAGAGCTTTTTGAAGGGGCGCATCATGCGGAGCCCTCTTCGCTCAGGATCACGGCTATTTCGTCGGCGTCTCCCGCCGGGTATTGGTAGCCGGTCAGACGATAACGCAGCACGCGCACCGTCTTGCCGAAGCGGGTCGGTACGGTTTCCCATTCGCCCGTGATGGGCCAGCCTTCCGCACGCAGCGTCGAGATGGTTGTATTCAGGCAGTGGTCGCCTATACGTTCGGCGTCGAAACGATTCAGCGAGATTCCGCGACGCAATTCGAGCAACACGTGTTCGATTTTGCCGAGCGGCTTGACCGAGAGTGTCGTGTTAACATTTGCGTTCGAATTGAGATTCTCTTTGCCTTGGCTGACCTGCGGGTCGGCCATTTTTTTTGCGCTCATTTTAGGCGGCCTCCGGCATCAGGGTTGCGCGGAGTTCGCCGACATTCCAGCGCGTGGAATGGCCGAACTTCTTCGGAGTAGGGATGAGTCTAGCAGCGACGCGCCGCCAGACAGTCGGAATTGAACAACCGTAGAGGCCGGCGACGGCGCGCACGTCGACGTGCGCGGAGTTCGGCAGGGAATCGAAAGAAACGAACGCTTTCGAGAGCGTAAAGTTTACGAGTTGAGACATCAGTATCGCTCCATAAGCACGACGCGATACTGCCCGGAGGGTATCGCGCCGTCGTGATCCAGAATGCGACGGGCGATACGGATTATTTAGCACAATTTCACGATAACCTAGTCATCCAAGATCGCAATGCCGACGCCGGAGTGAGTTGATCCCCAAGGCGCGCCGGAGCGATGGACGGCGATAAAAGCACCGGAGCCGATCCCCCCGATCATTGATCCGGAATGTTTTTTTGATTATTTCGTTCCACTTCCTCAAGAGCCTGTCCAAACAGAGCGTCCATCGTCGTCGCCGTCGCGAGCGAGAGTGCGGTCGGCGCTACAGTCTTCCTCATGCGGTCGGCGAGATTAACTGTGTATTCATCAGGAAATAAGGCGATGCCAAATTGCTGGTTGGTTGGCGTGTGCCCAAATAGCTGCGCCCACGACAAGAGGTCGAGATATGCAAGGATTCTGTATTTATGCCATTCCCGAAAATCATCAGCGCTGAAGCGTTTCTTCATATCCGGGATGCCTAGGGCACTACGAGTTTTCCGGAGCCAACGCCGGAAGTCGTCGATCAACTTCTCTTCTGAGGCATATAAGTCTACGGTAGCGCTGATTTCGCCCATCAAATTTACCCCACACTCTGAAACCATCTTCCATGCTGGAGTGTCGAGGATATCGAGCGCAGCCGCTACCGCATTCGGATCAACGTTTGATCCGTCTCCTGACCACTCACGTTCAATAGTCCTCACGGCATTCAGGTACGGTTTATGTCTATCGTCGTCGCTGTAAAGAATTGATTGACCTGTTAGGTAATCCAGCGCCGTTACATCCTTCACTTGAGACCGGTTAATATTTTTGGAGTATCCATCGCCCTCTTTGATTTCAAGGCTTTTTACAAGGGGTGCTTCAAACCAGTGACGAAAGCCGCTTCTCATTTCTTCGCCGTAGAAGTCGACGTGCTTCCGAATGGTGTCGAGCCGAAGCGTGCGCACCATGAGGTTGCTATACCACTCAGCCCATCCGAATTTCTCGCAGTCTTCATATTTTCGAAGATCGAATTCGGTTGGGAAACTAACGAAATTAGATCGCGTTTTCATGCTTGCCCTGTAGCAAAGCCCTAATAAGGAGCCGCGCCGGCCGGGTAGGGCACTCGGCTTTCGTTCCGTCGAACTAGGCGCAGCAAACCATTATGCCGACTGCTTGATCGGTGTCACATTCCATTCGAGTCCACGCATACGTGTCGTCAGGTACGCCGCCCATAGCTCCAGCGCGTCTCGTCGCTCGTCCCAATACGTATATTGGTCGTAGATACCTTCCACGCCCGGAACCTTGTGGTTTAAGCACATTTCCGAAATGTCGCGCGACACCTTGAGCCGGCGCATGTGGCTCTTCATCGTGCTTCGAAGATCGTGAGGCGTAAAACGGCGAATCGCGGGGGCGTGATGCTCGATCCAGTAGTCGATCGCCTCCCGAATTGCGTCTTTCGATACGTGCGTGTCACCGTCGTGCCGATCAATGCGATTGCTCAATCGGGCTGGCAGGACGTATTCCGACGTTCCAGCGAGATCGAGCAAGCGTTCAAACCACTCGATCACGATGGGCGCGAGCGGAATGTCCATTTCCGGGCCGGTCTTGCTTTTTGGAACGTGCCAGCGCGCCTCATTGAGGTGTAGGTCCCGCCGGAATGCGGTGTATAGCTCTGAGATTCGCACGCCGGTCGCAAGCGCGATCCTGACGGCGTAGAGGTTCACGTCGCGCATTTTCGCGTTCAGCAGGACATGTAGCTCGTCGTCGGTCAGCATTAATCGCTGTTTCACTTCGGGTCGCTTCCCGATGATTGCATCGAGTTGGATGCCTGCGCATGGATTGGCGGCGATGATCTTTTTGCCGGTCGCATGTTTGAACAGGCCACGCAGCACGCACCAGAGCGTGAAAGTCTCGACCCATCCAAGTTGGTGGCGCTCGATCTCGGCCACGATGTCAGCGGGTCCAACAGACTGAACTGACATCGACCCCATGCCGTTTTCGACGCGCTTCAGATTGCGGCCGTAGCTGCGCTGCGTGCTGTTCGCGAACGTGCTGAGTACTTTTTCGCGGTAATCCTTTGCGACCTGCCGAACAGTCCAATCCTTCCGCGCCTTGACCTTGCGCACTTCATCGGCCGGGTTGATGCCTTCGCTAACGGCGACGCGTCGCTTAGCCGCGGCTGCGCGTGCGGCCGATAGTGGGAGGTCAGGGTAGCGGCCGAGCGTCAGCTCTTGGCGACGGCCGCCATGTCGAAACCGTAGTACCCATGCTGCGGTGCCGGCTGTGGACAGCGTGAATGTGAGGCCGTTGCCGTCTGACTTGGAGACAGGCTCGCCCGCGCGCAGCCACTTCCGAAGCTGTACGTCTGTGAGTAAGTTCGATTCTCTTTTCGCCATGTACGATCCGCTTCAGAGCAATTGCGCTTCTAGCTACCCATCTAGCTACCCATTTGTGGCGCGCTTCCGTGACGCCGGATGATACGGGAAAATTCTTTGAAAATGAAAAAGCCTTGCTAGGCAAGGCTTTTCGGGGAGGTTGGCGATATGAGGTGATATGGGGTAAACCCTACATCAGCACGATATCGTACTGCTCCTGACTCAGGTTCGACTCGACCTGCAGCGACACCGGCTTGCCGATGAAGTCGATCAGCATCGCGAGATGCTGCGATTCCTCGTCGAGGAACAGGTCGATCACCTGTTGCGCGGCGATCACGCGGAATTCACGCGGGTTGAACTGCCGCGACTCGCGCAGGATCTCGCGCAGGATGTCGTAGCACACGGTGCGCGACGTCTTCACCTGGCCCTTGCCCTGGCAGGTCGGGCACGGCTCGCACAGCACGTGCGCGAGCGATTCGCGCGTGCGCTTGCGCGTCATCTCGACGAGCCCGAGTTGCGAGAAGCCGTTGACCGTCACGCGCGTGCGGTCGCGCGACAGCGCCTTCTTCAGCTCGGAGAGCACCGCGTCGCGATGCTCGGCGTTCTCCATGTCGATGAAGTCGATGATGATGATCCCGCCGAGGTTGCGCAGCCGCAGCTGCCGCGCGATCGTATGCGCGGCTTCGAGGTTGGTCTTGAAGATCGTGTCGTCGAAGTTGCGTGCGCCGACGTAGCCGCCGGTGTTCACGTCGATCGTCGTCATCGCTTCCGTCTGGTCGATCATCAGGTAGCCGCCCGACTTCAGGTCGACGCGGCGCGACAGCGCGCGCTGGATCTCCGTCTCGATGTTGTACAGGTCGAACAGCGGCCGCTCGCCCGTGTAGTGGTGCAGCTTCGGGCTCACGGCCGGCGTGAACTCGCCCGCGAATTCCGAGAGGCGCTGGTACGTCTCGCGCGAATCGACCTGGATGCGCGTCGTGTCGTCGTTCGCGAAATCGCGCAGCACGCGCTGCGCGAGATCGAGATCCTGGTACAGCAGGCTCGTCGCCGGCAGCCGCTGCGCCTGCGCGACGATCGTCGCCCAGGTCTTGCGCAGGTACGTGACGTCGCCCGCGAGTTCGTCGGAGGTGGCATCTTCGGCGATCGTGCGCACGATGTAGCCGCCTTTCTCGTCCGGCGGGATCACGGCCGTCAGGCGCGCACGCACGGCCTCGCGTTCGGCCTCGCTCTCGATCTTCTGCGAGATGCCGATATGCGGCTCCTGCGGCAGGTAGACGAGCGTGCGGCCGGCAATGCTGACCTGGGTCGACAGCCGCGCGCCCTTCGTGCCGATCGGATCCTTGATCACCTGGACCATCAGCGTCTGGCCTTCGAACACGATCTTCTCGATCGGCTGGTGCGGCGTGCCCGACTGCGGCTCGCCCGCGAGGCGCGGATGCCAGATGTCGGCGACGTGCAGGAACGCCGCGCGCTCGAGCCCGATGTCGATGAACGCCGACTGCATGCCGGGCAGCACGCGCACGACTTTGCCGAGATAGATGTTGCCGACCCGCCCGCGCGACAGCGTGCGTTCGACGTGAAGCTCCTGCACCGCGCCTTGCTGGACGAGTGCGACCCGCGTTTCCTGCGGCGTGAGGTTGATCAGGATTTCTTCGTTCATGGTGGGTTCAGAAGGCGACGCGCGCGGTGCGTAGCAGCGCGGCAGTCTCAAAAAGGGGCAGACCCATGATACCTGAATGGGAACCGTCGATTCGCTCGATGAATTCGGCCGCGCGCCCCTGGATCGCGTACGCGCCGGCCTTGCCGAACGGTTCGCCCGATTCGACGTAGCGTGCATACGCGTCGCGCGACGCGGTGGCGAAGCGCACCGACGAGCGCGACAGCGCGGGCGGCAGCAGTTCGCCGTCGGCATCGATCACGGCGACGGCGGTCAGCACCGCGTGTTCGCGGCCCGCGAGGCGCGTCAGCATCGCGAGGGCGTCGTCGGCGTCGGCCGGCTTGCCGAGGATCGCGCCGTCGATCGTGACGGTCGTATCGGCGACCAGCACCGGCGAGGCCGGCTTGCCGCTCGCGACGAGGCGCGCACGCGCAGCCGCGGCCTTCGCGATGGTCACGCGCCGCACGTAGGCATCGGCGGCTTCGCCGGGCAGCTCGGCTTCGAGCGCTTCGGCGTCCTCGTCGGGGCGCGGCAGCAGCAGCTCGAAGCGCACGCCGATCTGCTGCAGCAGCTCCTGGCGGCGCGGACTTTGCGAAGCGAGGTAAAGGGTCGGGAAAAGCGCGGGGGACGTGCTGGACGGCATGGTGTCGTTATCTCGGTGAGCGCGCGTGTCGCGCGTCTCGAGGACGACACGTCATGCGCGGTGGTAGGGGTGATTCTGCGTGATGCTCCACGCCCGGTAAAGCTGTTCGGCGAGCAGCACCCGCACCATCCCGTGCGGCAGCGTCATGCTCGAGATGCGCAGCAGCGTGTCGGCGCGCGCTTTCAGCTCCGGATCGAGCCCGTCAGCACCGCCGATCACGAATGCGACGTCGCGGCCGTCCTGCTGCCAGCCGGGCAGCGCCTGCGCGAGCTGCATCGTGGTCCAGTCGCGGCCGCGCTCGTCGAGCGCGACGAGGCGCGCGCCTTTCGGCAACGCGGCCTCGATCTTCTGGCGCTCGGCCGCCATCACGCTTTCGGCGCTGCGACCGCCCGAACGCAGTTCGGGCTTGATCTCGCGCAACTCGATGCGCAGTTCGGGCGGCATCCGCTTCGTGTATTCGTCGAAGCCGGATGCGATCCAGCCCGGCATCTTGTGGCCGACTGCAAGGATGAAAAGCTTCATCGGAAGAGGCGTAACGACCCGGGGCTCAACGGCGGCGGGCGGCCGTCTTGCGCGCCGGGCGTGCGGGCGCGGCTTCCTCTTCTTCGTCGTCGCTTTCGCTGGCCGTGGCGAAGCCGTTCCCCTTGCCGCCGCCGAGCTTCATCCGCACGGGCTTGTCGCCCCAGATTTCCTCGAGGTTGTAGTACTGGCGCAGGGCCGGTTGCAGGATGTGCACGACCGCGTCGCCGCAGTCGACGAGCACCCATTCGCCGGTGTCTTCGCCCTCGGAGCTGACGATGTCGCCGCCGGCTTCCTTGACCTTGTCACGCACGCTCGACGCGAGGGCCTTGGTCTGGCGGTTGGAGGTGCCCGAAGCGACGACCACGCGGTCGAACAGTTCGGTCAGGTGGCTGGTGTTGAACACCTTGATGTCTTGCGCCTTGACGTCTTCGAGGGCGTCGACGATCACGCGCTGCAGTTTGCGAATATCCATGGATTCAGGAATGGTAGAGGCGATGTTGAAGAATATAGGCCCATACGGCGGCCGGCACATGCTCGGCCGACGCGTCGGGCATTTGCGCATGGCGCGCGATGCATTCGCGCAGGTGGGCGCGGATGTCGGTCGCGGCAATGTCGAACGAAAGGGTCGTATCGATCAGCAGGTGGCCTGCCGGCGTGGCCTTCAGCACGTCGGCGCCGGCCTGCCGCGCGGCGATTTCCTGCGCGACGTCCGGCGGCGCCGCGCCGAGCTCGAAGCCCGGGCGCGTCGACACGCAGATGTGCGCGTAGTCGAACAGTTTGCGCCAGTCGCGCCACGTGTCGAGGCGCACCAGCTGGTCGGCGCCGATCAGCAGCGACAGCGACGCGTCCGGGCCGATCCGCTCGCGCCAGCGCGCGAGCGTCTCGACCGTGTAGGTCGGGCCGGTATGCTCGATCTCGTCGGTGGCGACGGTCACGGTCACGCCCGGCACGGACAGCGAACCGGCGGCCGCGCGCGTCATCGCGAGCCGATGCTCGGCGGCCGACACGTCGCGCTTCTGGTACGGCTGCCCAGCGGGCAGCAGCACGAGTTCGGTCAGGCCGAGCAGCTCGGCGAACCGGCGCGCGAGCGCGAGATGGCCGTCGTGGATCGGGTCGAAAGTACCGCCCAGCAAGCCGATACGACGCGGCAGCGGGGCGGGGCGGGCGGTGGTGTCCAGAAACGCGTCCTTTGCTTGAAGCAGGGGTCAGACCCAATCGCGCGGCACGAGGAAGTCGCTGTACAGGCGCGCTTCAGGCGTTCCCGGCTCGGGCTGCCAGTTATAGCGCCAGTTCGCGACCGGCGGCATCGACATCAGGATCGATTCGGTCCGGCCGCCGCTTTGCAGGCCGAACAGCGTGCCACGGTCGAACACGAGGTTGAATTCGACGTAGCGGCCGCGGCGGTACGCCTGGAAGTCGCGCTCGCGCTCGCCGTACGGCAGCTCCGCGCGGCGCTCGACGATCGGCAGGTAGGCCTGCAGGAACGCGTCGCCGACGCTTTGCATCATGTCAAACGAGCGTTCGAAACCGGGCTCCGAGAAATCGTCGAAGAAGATCCCGCCGATGCCGCGCATCTCGTTGCGGTGCTTCAGGAAGAAATACTCGTCGCACCATTTCTTGAAGCGCGGGTAGAGCTCGACGCCGAACGGGTCGAGCGCATCCTTGCAGGTCTGGTGGAAATGCCGGGCGTCGTCCTCGAAACCGTAAACCGGTGTCAGATCCATGCCGCCGCCGAACCAGAACACGGGCTCCTCGCCCGGTTTCGTCGCGATCAGCATCCGCACGTTCATGTGCACGGTCGGGCAGTACGGATTGCGCGGGTGCAGCACCAGCGACACGCCGAGCGCCTCGAAGCCGCGCCCCGCGAGCTGCGGGCGTGCCGCGCTCGCCGACGGCGGCAGCGCATCGCCCGCGACGTCGGAAAAGCCGATCCCCGCGCGTTCGAACACGCGGCCGCCTTCGAGAATCCGCGTGCAGCCGCCGCCGCGCAGGCGTTCGTCCGGCCCGCGCTGCCATGCGTCGGTCGCGAGCGGCGTGCCGTCGAGCGCGCCGAGCGCGTCGGCGATGCGTGTCTGCAGGTCCTGGAGGTACGTGCGCACGCGCGCTACGTCGTAGGTCGAATCGGTCATGTCTGGACTGGGTGCCTCCGCCCGAAGCGGGGGCCGTAAAAAAAGCATCTGCCGGGCATTCTATCGAACCCCGGCAGAGGGGCCGCCGCCGCGCGAGGGCGGGGCGGCGATTGCGACGTCAAGCGCTCTTGCGGTTGAGCGCGCGGAAGCCGATGTCGCGGCGGTACTGCATGCCTTCGAAATTGATCTGGTTGATCGTCTCGTACGCATGCTGCTGCGCTTCGCGCACCGAATCGGCGAGGCCGACCACGCACAGCACGCGGCCGCCGGACGTCGTCAGCTTGTCGCCGTCGAGCGTCGTGCCCGCATGGAACGTGACGGCCTGCTCGGTCTCGGCCGGGATCCCGTTGATGCGGTCGCCCTTGCGCGGCGCGTCCGGATAACCGTGCGCGGCCAGCACGACGCCAAGCGCGGTGCGGCGGTCCCAGTCGAGCTCGACCGTGTCGAGCGTGCCCGCGATCGCCTGTTCGACGACCTTCGAGAAATCACTCTTCAGGCGTGCCATGATCGGCTGCGTTTCCGGGTCGCCCATCCGGCAGTTGAATTCCAGCGTGCGCGGATTGCCTTCCTTGTCGATCATCAGGCCCGCATACAGGAAGCCCGTGAAGCGGATGCCGTCCTTCTCCATCCCGCGCACGGTCGGCATGATGATCTCGCGCATCACGCGTGCGTGCATCTGCGGCGTGACGATCGGCGCGGGCGAATACGCACCCATGCCGCCGGTGTTCGGGCCGCGGTCCTCGTCGAGCAGGCGCTTGTGGTCCTGGCTGGAAGCCAGCGCCAGCGCGTGCTTGCCGTCGACCATCACGATGAAGCTCGCTTCCTCGCCATCGAGGAATTCCTCGATCACGACGCGCGCGCCGGCGTCGCCGAGCTTGTTGCCCGACAGCATCATGTCGACGGCTTCGTGTGCTTCTTCCAGCGTCATCGCGACGACGACGCCCTTGCCGGCCGCGAGGCCGTCGGCCTTCACGACGATCGGCGCACCCTTCGCGTCGATGTACGCGTGCGCGGCGGCCACGTCGGAGAACGTTTCATACTCGGCGGTCGGGATGCCGTGGCGCTTCATGAACGCCTTCGCGAAATCCTTCGAGCTCTCGAGCTGCGCGGCTTCGCGGGTCGGGCCGAAGACCTTCAGGCCGCGTGCGCGGAACAGGTTGACGATGCCGGCCGCGAGCGGCGCTTCCGGCCCGACGAGCGTGAACGCGACGCCTTCGCGTTCCGCGAAATCGGCGAGTTCGTCGAGCGCCGTGATATCGACGTTCTTCAGACGCTCGTCCTGCGCCGTGCCGCCATTGCCGGGCGCGACGTAGACCATCTGGACGCGCGGCGACTGCGCGAGCTTCCACGCCAGCGCATGTTCGCGGCCGCCGGAACCGACGACGAGTAGTTTCATGGGATTCCCCGCAGACTAGAAAACAGGGCGGCCGGCACGCTCAGGCGCGCCGGCCGCGGATTCGGTCGGGCCGCCGCCGCGACAGGAGCACGGCGGCCGGCACATCATTCCTCGACGATGACGGCGTTCGTATACACGTCCTGCACGTCGTCGAGGTTCTCGAGCGCGTCCAGGAGCTTCTGCATCTTCGCCGCGTCGTCGCCGGTGAATTCGACTTCGTTCTGCGGCTTCATCGTCACTTCGGCGAGTTCGGCCTTGAAGCCGCCGGCTTCGAGCGCGTCCTTCACCGCCGAGAATGCCTGCCAGTCGCACAGCACTTCGATCGAACCGTCGTCGTTCGTGTTCACGTCGTTCGCGCCGGCTTCGAGCGCGGCTTCCATCAGCGCGTCTTCCGACGTGCCCGGTGCGAACAGGAACTGGCCGACGTGATCGAACATGAACGCGACCGAGCCATCAGTGCCCATGTTGCCGCCGAACTTCGAGAACGCGTGGCGGACTTCCGCGACCGTGCGGGTGCGGTTGTCGGTCAGCGTGTCGACGATGATCGCCGCGCCGCTGATGCCGTAGCCTTCGTAACGGATCTCTTCGTAGTTCGCGCCGTCCGCGCCGCCGACGCCGCGATCGATCGCGCGCTTGACGTTGTCCTTCGGCATGTTCGCGTCGGCCGCCTTGTCGACCGCGAGACGCAGGCGCGGGTTCGAATTGACGTCGCCGCCGCCGAGGCGCGCCGCGACCTGGATTTCCTTGATCAGGCGAGTCCAGATCTTGCCGCGCTTCGCGTCGGCCGCTGCCTTCTTATGCTTGATGTTGGCCCATTTCGAATGACCAGCCATACCTTTCTCCGTGCCCGGGCGCGCAGCGCGGGCGATTGTTTCAATGTGTCGTTGAATCGGCGGCCGTTTCGGCGGGCATGAAGCCGCGGGGCCGCGCGTGTCGAGTGGATCGAGATTTTATCACGCGGCGACCGCCGGATCGGGGCCGCCGCGCATGGCCGAACGGCCGGGCAGGCCGCCGCGAGCCGGGCCGTGCGCCGCGCGGCCGTGCCGGTGCTCAGTTCTTGGTGCCGAACAGGCGGTCGCCCGCGTCGCCGAGGCCGGGCACGATGTACGCGTGCTCGTTCAGGTGCGAATCGAGCGACGCGACGAACAGCTTCACGTCCGGGTGTGCGTCCTGGAACACCTGCACGCCTTCGGGCGCGGCGACCAGCGCGACGAACATGATGTTCGCGGCCGGCACGTTGCGGCGCTTCAGCACGTCGACCGCGTGCACGGCCGAGTAGCCGGTCGCGACCATCGGGTCGCACAGGATGAAGATGCGGTCTTCCAGATCCGGCAGGCGCACCAGGTACTCGACCGGGCGGTGATCCTCGGCGCGGTACACGCCGATGTGGCCGACGCGCGCGGACGGCACCAGGTCGAGCAGGCCGTCCGACATCCCGATGCCCGCACGCAGCACCGGCACGATCGCCAGCTTCTTGCCCGCGATCACCGGCGCGTCGACCTCGACGAGCGGGGTTTCGACCCGCTTGGTCGTGATCGGCAGGTTGCGGGTGATCTCGTAACCCATCAGCAGCGTGATTTCGCGCAGCAGCTCGCGGAACGTGCGCGTGGACGTGTCCTTGTCGCGCATGTGCGTGAGCTTGTGCTGGATCAGCGGGTGATCGGTGATGAAGAGATTCGGGAAACGGCTGTCCTGTTTCATGACGGGGGCGCCTTGGCGGCAAAAGAGGATCGGGGGGCGGCGGCGGGCGCAAGCCGGCCGCGCGCTTATGTCCGCAATTTTACCAAGGCGCGCCGCATGATCCGGATAATATCGACGTCTCACGACAATCCGCGCGCCCGCGCCCGCCCGATTGCCCGCCTGACCCGCCCGGGGTTCATGCGCCGGCAGGCCGGGGCCGTGCCGGCGCGTGTCGCCACGAAGGAATCGACGATGGATCTCGGTATCGCAGGAAAGACCGCGCTCGTGTGCGCGGCCAGCAAGGGGCTCGGACGCGGCTGCGCGGAAGCGCTGGCCGCCGAGGGCGTGAACCTCGTGATCGTCGCGCGCACGCGCGACACGCTGGAGGAAACCGCGGAGGAGATCCGCGCCGGCGCGAACGTGTCGGTGACCGCGGTCGCCTGCGACATCACGACGCCGGACGGGCGCGCGGCCGCGCTCGCCGCCTGCCCGCAGCCGGACATTCTCGTGACGAATGCGGGCGGCCCGCCGCCCGGCGACTTCCGCGACTTCTCGCACGACGACTGGATCCGCGCGCTCGAATCGAACATGCTGACGCCGATCGAGCTGATTCGCGCGACCCTCGACGGGATGATCGCGCGTGGCTTCGGCCGGATCGTCAACATCACGAGTTCGGCCGTGAAGGCACCGATCGACGTGCTCGCGCTGTCGAACGGTGCACGCTCGGGGCTGACCGGCTTCGTCGCGGGGCTGTCGCGCAAGGTTGCGGGGCAGGGCGTGACGATCAACAACCTGCTGCCGGGCCTGTTCGACACCGACCGGATCGCGACTACGCTCGCCGCGTCGGCAAAGGCGCAGGGCGTGAGCGTCGACGAGCTGCGCGCGCGGCGCACGAAGGACATCCCGGCCGGCCGCCTCGGCACGCGCGAAGAGTTCGGCGCGGCGTGCGCGTTCCTGTGCAGCGTGCATGCCGGCTACATCACCGGGCAGAACTGGCTGCTCGACGGCGGCGCGTATCCGGGCACGTTCTGACGCGCGCACCGCCTTTCACGACGACAACCTGAAACGAGGGATCTGGAGATGAGCAAACCCCGCATCGCATTGATTGCGCACGACGCGAAGAAGGACGAGATCGTCGCGCTCGCGGGCGAATTCCGCACGACGCTCGCGCAATGCCGGCTGGTGGCGACCGGCACGACGGGCGGCCGCATCGCGGACGCGCACGGGCTCGAGGTCGAGCGCAAGCTGTCGGGGCCGCTCGGCGGCGATCTGCAGATCGGTGCGGAACTGGCCGACGGCCGCATCGACATCGTCGTGTTCCTGCGCGATCCGATGACCGCGCAGCCGCACGACCCCGACATCACCGCGCTCGTGCGGGCGTGCGACGTGCACGATGTGCCGGTCGCGACCAACGTCGCAACCGCGCGGATGCTGCTCGACGATCTGGCGCGCAACATGCAGGACGTCTGCTAGGCGCTGTCCGCACCCGATTGCCCCTGCTGGTGGCAGGGCCATGCACGGTTGGCGGCGTCGGGCGAGAATCGTGCGTCGCGACGCGCGCCTGCTGCCCGGTTCCCGCCTGAATCGGCCGGCTCGCGGATGGGCGACCCGGATTTTTCCCTGACCGAATCAGAAACGAGGAGCGAAACGATGCCGAAAGCAATCCGATACGACCAGCCGGGCGGCCCGGACGTGATGAAGTGGGTCGATGTCGAGGTCGGCGAACCGCAAGCGGGTGAAGTCCGCATCCGGCAGCATGCGGTCGGCCTCAACTACATCGACGTCTATTTCCGCACCGGCCTTTACCCGCAAGCGCTGCCCGGTGGTCTCGGGATGGAGGCGGCGGGCGAGGTGACGGCCGTCGGCGAAGGCGTGACCGCGCTCAAGGCGGGCGACCGCGTCGCGTACGTCGGGCAGCCGCCGGGCGCGTACGCGCAGGAGCGCGTGATGCCGGCCGACCGGCTCGTGAAGCTGCCGGACGGCATCAGCTACGACGACGCGGCGTCGGTGATGCTGCAGGGCCTGACCGCGCACTACCTGCTGCGCCGCACGTATCCGGTGAAGGCTGGCGACACGATCCTGATCCACGCGGCGGCCGGCGGCGTCGGCCTGCTCGTGTGCCAGTGGGCGAAGGCCCTTGGCGCGACCGTGATCGGGACGGTCGGCTCCGACGAGAAAGCCGCGCTCGCGAAGGCGCACGGCTGCGACCATCCGATCGTCTACACGCGCGAGAACTTCACGCAGCGCGTGAAGGAGATCACGAACGGTGCGGGCGTGCCGGTCGTCTACGACTCGATCGGCAAGGACACCTACATCGGCTCGCTCGACAGCCTCGCGCCGCTCGGGTTGTTCGTCAGCTTCGGCAACGCGTCGGGCCCGCTGCCGCTGATCGACTCGAAGGAATTCTCGTCGCGCGGCTCGCTGTTCTTTACGCGACCCACGCTGTTCTCGTACGTCGCGAAGCGCGCCGATCTCGAATCCGCTGCCGCCGAGCTGTTCGACGTGCTGCTGTCGGGCAAGGTGAAGACGAGCATCAACCAGCGCTATCCGCTCGCGGAAGTCGGCCGCGCGCATGAAGATCTCGAAGCGCGCAAGACCACCGGTTCGACGATACTCGTTCCCTGACCCGTCCCCTCGTGCCGGCGCCATGCCGGCACGCGCTTGTCCGGGCGGCACCACCGTGCCGTCCATCCCGCCTCCCGGTTCCCGCCGTCCTTCCCTGAATTCCACGTTTACGCGTTTTTTATACGCGCCCCGATACCTTTGACCCGTCCTTTACGTGCGTTCCCATAAGGTTCTAGTCGTCTGATTTCGACGATGGAGAACAGAAAAATGGATGGGGTTTTCATCGGCGTGCTGGTGCTCTTCACCGCGCTGATCCTCGGTTTGATTGCCGGTTGCGACAAGCTCGTGCAATACGGTCGCGGGGGGCGAGCATGACCTGGATGCTTTGGCTGGCGGGCGCCTCGACGGCCCTGCTGTTCGCGTATCTCGTCTTTGCGCTGCTGCGCGCGGAGGACATTGAATGAACGCGAACAATCTTTTTCAGACGGCGCTCTTCATCGTCGTGCTGCTGGCGGCGGCCGTTCCGGTCGCGCGCTACCTGTCGGCGGTGATGGACGGCAGCTCGCGTGTCGTGCGCGTGTTCGGGCCGCTCGAGCGCGCGCTGTACCGCATCGCCGGCGTCGACGCCGGCAGCGAGATGAACTGGAAGCAGTACGCAGTCGCGACGATCGCGTTCAACGCGCTCGGCGCGCTGTTCCTCTACGGCCTGCTGCGCCTGCAGGGCTTCCTGCCCGGCAACCCGCAGCAGTTCGGCGCGATGACGGTCGACGGCGCATTCAACACGGCCGTCAGCTTCGTCACCAACACGAACTGGCAGGACTACACGCCCGAGCAGACCGTCAGCTACCTGACGCAGATGCTCGGCCTGACCGTGCAGAACTTCCTGTCGGCGGCAACCGGCATCGTCGTCGTGATCGCGCTGATCCGCGGTTTCGCACGTCATACCGCGCAGACGATCGGCAACTTCTGGGTCGACCTCACGCGCGTGACGATGTATGTGCTCGTGCCGATGTCGGTGATCATCGCCGCGCTGCTGATGAGCCAGGGCGTGATCCAGAACATGAAGGCGTACCAGGACGTGCCGGTGCTGCAGACGAGCACCTATGCGGCGCCGAAGCTGGACGCGCAGGGCAATCCGGTGAAGGACGACAAGGGCAACCCGGTGACGGTGCCGACCCAGCTCACGAAGCAGACGCTCGCGATGGGCCCGGTCGCGTCGCAGGAAGCGATCAAGATGCTCGGCACCAACGGTGGCGGCTTCTTCAACGCGAACTCCGCGCATCCGTACGAGAACCCGACGCCGTTCGCGAACTTCATCCAGATCTTCGCGATCCTGATCATCCCGGCCGCGCTGGCGCTCGTGTTCGGCCGCATGATCGGCGACCGCCGGCAGGGCATCGCGGTGCTCGCGGCGATGACGGTCGCGTTCGTGATCGCGATCGGCGCCGAGGTGAGCGCCGAGCAGGGCGGCAACCCGACGCTCGCTGCGCTGCACGTCGACCAGTCGACCAGCGCGCTGCAGCCGGGCGGCAACATGGAAGGCAAGGAAACGCGCTTCGGCATCGCGCAGACCGGCATCTTCACGGTCGCGACCACGGCCGCGTCGTGCGGCGCGGTCGACACGATGCACGATTCGCTGACGCCGCTCGGCGGCCTCGTGCCGATGCTGCTGATGCAGCTCGGCGAGGTGATCTACGGCGGGGTCGGCTCGGGTCTCTACGGGATGCTCGTGTTCGCGCTGCTCGCGGTGTTCGTCGCCGGCCTGATGATCGGCCGCACGCCGGAATACGTCGGCAAGAAGATCGAGGCGTACGAGATGAAGATGGTGTCGATCGTCGTGCTGCTCACGCCGCTGCTGGTGCTGGTCGGCACGTCGATCGCCGTGCTTGCCGATGCGGGCAAGGCCGGCATCGCGAACCCGGGGCCGCACGGCTTCTCGGAAATCCTGTACGCGTTCAGCTCGGCCGCCAACAACAACGGCAGCGCGTTCGCGGGCCTGACGGTCGGCACGCCGTTCTACAACTGGATGACCGCGATCGCGATGTGGTTCGGCCGCTTCGGCACGATCGTGCCGGTGCTGGCGATTGCCGGCTCGCTGGCCGCGAAGAAGCGCATCGCGGTGACGAGCGGCACGCTGCCGACGCACGGTCCGCTGTTCGTCGTGCTGCTGCTCGGCACCGTGCTGCTGGTGGGCGCGCTGACCTACGTGCCGGCGCTTGCGCTCGGCCCGGGCGTCGAGCACCTGATGATGTGGCTGGGCGCGTAATGCGCGCCCATATGGCGACACATTGAAAAGACTGAAGAGATTGAAGAGATCGCAATGACTCAACATTCCGCAACACGGTCCATGTTCGATCCGGCGCTGCTGCGCCCGGCGATCGTGGACTCGTTCAAGAAACTCACGCCGCGCACGCAGTTCCGCAATCCGGTGATGTTCTGCGTGTACGTCGGCAGCATCCTGACCACGATCCTGTGGATCGCGGCGCTCGCCGGCCAGGCCGAGGCGCCCGCGGGCTTCATCCTCGCGATCGCGCTGTGGCTGTGGTTCACCGTGCTGTTCGCGAACTTCGCCGAAGCGCTCGCCGAAGGACGCTCGAAGGCGCAGGCCGCATCGCTGCGCAGCGCGAAGAAAGACGTGATGGCGAAGAAGCTCAACGAGCCGCATCCGAAGTCGCCGATCCGCGTCACGACCGCGACCGAACTGCGCAAGGGCGACGTCGTGCTCGTCGAAGCGGGCGACGTGATCCCGGCCGACGGCGAGGTGGTCGATGGCGTCGCGTCGGTCGACGAATCGGCGATCACCGGTGAATCCGCGCCGGTGATCCGTGAATCGGGCGGCGACTTCTCGTCGGTGACGGGCGGCACGCGCGTGCTGTCGGACTGGATCGTCGTCAAGGTCACCGCGAACCCCGGCGAGGCGTTCCTCGACCGGATGATCGCGATGGTCGAGGGCGCGAAGCGCAAGAAGACGCCGAACGAGATCGCGCTGACGATCCTGCTCGTCGCGCTGACGATCGTGATGCTGCTCGCGACCGCGACGCTGCTGCCGTTCTCGATGTTCTCGGTGGAAGCGATGAAGGCCGGCCACGTGGTGACGATCACCGCGCTTGTCGCGCTGCTCGTGTGCCTGATTCCGACCACGATCGGCGGGTTGTTGTCCGCGATCGGCGTGGCCGGGATGAGCCGGATGATGCAGGCGAACGTGATCGCGACGTCGGGCCGCGCGGTGGAAGCGGCCGGCGACGTGGACGTGCTGCTGCTCGACAAGACCGGCACGATCACGCTGGGCAACCGCCAGGCATCGACGTTCGTGCCGGCGCCGGGCGTGACCGAGGAAGCGCTGGCCGATGCCGCGCAACTGTCGTCGCTCGCTGACGAAACGCCGGAAGGCCGCAGCATCGTCGTGCTCGCGAAGGAGCGCTTCAACATTCGCCAGCGCGACATGGGGCAGCTGCACGCGACGTTCATCGGCTTTTCCGCGCAGACGCGGATGAGCGGCGTCGACCTGCCGGGCCGCGAGATCCGCAAGGGTGCGGCCGATGCGATCCGCAACTACGTCGAGACGCACGGCAGCCGCTTCCCGGAAGAAGTGCGCCGCGCGGTCGACGAAGTCGCGCGCCGCGGCAGCACGCCGCTCGTCGTGGCCGACCTGCATGAAGGGGCGGCGCGCGTGCTTGGCGTGATCGAGCTGAAGGACATCGTGAAGGGCGGCATCAAGGAGCGCTTCGCGGAACTGCGCAAGATGGGCATCAAGACCGTGATGGTGACGGGCGACAACCGGCTGACGGCCGCGGCGATCGCGGCGGAAGCGGGTGTCGACGATTTCCTCGCGGAAGCGACGCCGGAAACCAAGCTCGCGACGATCCGCGAGCATCAGGCAGCCGGCCGTCTGGTCGCGATGACCGGCGACGGCACGAACGACGCGCCGGCGCTCGCGCAGGCCGACGTGGCCGTGGCGATGAACACCGGCACGCAGGCGGCGAAGGAAGCCGGCAACATGGTCGACCTCGACTCGAACCCGACGAAGCTGATCGAGATCGTCGAGATCGGCAAGCAGATGCTGATGACGCGCGGTTCGCTGACGACGTTCTCGATCGCGAACGACATCGCGAAGTATTTCGCGATCATCCCGGCCGCGTTCGTGACGACGTACCCGCAGCTGCGCGTGCTCGACATCATGCACCTGACGTCGCCGGCGTCCGCGATCCTGTCTGCGGTGATCTTCAACGCACTGATCATCGTCGCGCTGATTCCGCTGGCACTGAAGGGCGTCACGTACCGGCCGCTCGGCGCGGCGTCGCTGCTGCGCCGCAACCTGCTGGTGTACGGCCTCGGCGGCGTGCTGCTGCCGTTCCCGTTCATCAAGCTGATCGACATGACGCTCGCTGCACTCGGCTGGGCCTGAGCCGGCCGTATTTGAAGGAAACATCATGAAAACGTTGATTCGTCCGCTCGTCGTGATCTTTGTCGTGCTGACCGCGGTGACGGGGCTCGCTTACCCGGCCGTGATGACCGTGTTCGGCCAGGCCGTGTTCCCGTCGCAGGCGAATGGCAGCCTGATCGAGAAGGACGGCAAGGCAGTCGGCTCCGCGCTGATCGGCCAGCAGTTCGATGCGCCGAAGTACTTCTGGGGCCGGCTGTCGGCCACGGCGCCGATGCCGTACAACGCGACCGGCTCCGGCGGCTCGAACCTGGGCCCGCTGAACCCGTCGCTCGCCGACCAGGTGAAGGGGCGCATCGCCGCGCTGCGCGACGCGGGCACCGACATGTCGAAGCCCGTGCCGGTCGACCTCGTGACGGCGTCGGCCAGCGGCCTCGATCCGGAGATCACGCCGGCCGCCGCCGCGTACCAGGTCGAGCGCGTCGCGAAGGCGCGCAACCTGGCGCCCGACGCGGTCGCGCAGCTCGTCGCCGCGAACACGAAGGGCCGCCAGTTCGGCGTGCTCGGCGAACCGCGCGTGAACGTGCTGCAGCTGAACCTCGCGCTCGACGCGGCGCAGGCCGCGCACTGAGCACGCGGCCGGGTCGCCGGTGCGACAACAGGCGTCCGGCGCGGCCCGATCCGCGCCGGGCGCGTCTTTTTCCGACGGCGCATGCGCCGTCTTTGCCTTTTGCGGCGATTTGGAACAACAATGCTCGTACTCGCGCGCATCCGGGCGCTCCGCCTTTCTGACGCATGAATCGTCCTGATCCAGACCAACTCCTCGACAAGCTGCAGCGTGACGAAGAAAAGCAGCGGCGCGGCCAGCTCAAGATCTTCTTCGGCGCATCGGCCGGTGTCGGCAAGACCTACGCGATGCTGCAGGCCGCGCGCCAGCGCTTGCAGGAAGGCGTCGACGTCGTCGTCGGCATCGTCGAGACCCACGGGCGCAGCGAAACCGCGGCGCTGCTCGACGGCCTCGACGTGCTGCCGCTCGCGCGCATCGATTATCGCGGCCGCACGCTCGCCGAATTCGATCTCGACGGCGCGCTCGCGCGCCAGCCGCAACTGATCCTCGTCGACGAGCTTGCGCACTCGAACGTGCAGGGCGCACGGCACCTGAAGCGCTGGCAGGATGTGTACGAACTGCTCGACGCGGGCATCGACGTGTATACGACCGTCAACGTCCAGCACCTCGAAAGCCTGAACGACGTGGTCGGCGCGATCACCGGCATCCGCGTGTGGGAGACGGTGCCCGACCGCGTGTTCGACGCGGCCGATGAAGTCACGCTCGTCGACCTGCCGGCCGAGGAACTGCTCGAGCGGATGCGCGACGGCAAGGTCTATCTCGCGCAGCAGGCCGAGCGCGCGGTGCGCAACTTCTTCCGCAAGGGCAACCTGATCGCGCTGCGCGAACTGGCGCTGCGGCGCACGGCCGATCGCGTCGACGCGCAGATGCGCGAATACCGTGCCGACCGCTCGATCCAGCGCATCTGGCAGGCGCGCGAACGGTTGCTCGTGTGCGTCGGTCCCGGCCCCGAGGCGCCGACGCTGGTGCGCGCGGCCGCGCGGCTTGCCGCGAGCCTGAAGGCCGACTGGATCGCCGTTTATGTGGAGACACCGCGCCTGCAGCGGCTGCCCGATGCGCAGCGGCAGCGCACGCTCGACGCGCTGAAGCTCGCGGCCGAGCTTGGCGCGGAAACGGCCACGCTCGCGGGCGCCGACGCGGTCGCTGCGCTGATCGGCTATGCGAAGGTGCGCAACGTGTCGAAGATCGTCGCGGGCGGCTCGCCGAAGGTCGGGCTCGTGCGCCGCCTCGCGCGGCCGTTCGGCGAACAGCTCGCCGAACGCGCGGGCGACGTCGACCTGATGCTGATCCGTGCGTCCGCGAGCGACGAGGCGCGTGCCGCGCCGCTCGACGCGCGTGCGCGCGACTGGCGCGATGCGTTCGCGCAGTTCGGCACGCATCGTTCGCCGCCGCGGCACTACATGTACGCGGCCGCGATCTGCGCGGCGATCACGGTCGTCGCGAGCCTCGTGTCCGAGCGGCTCGACCTGACGAACCTCGTGATGCTGTACCTGCTTGGCGTCGTGTTCTCGGCCGTGCGGCTCGGGCGCGGCCCGGGTGTGCTGCAGTCGTTCCTGTCGGTGGCCGCGTTCGATTACTTCTTCGTGCCGCCGCGCATGTCGTTCTCGGTCAGCGACACGCAATACCTGCTGACCTTCTTCGGGATGCTGCTGACGTCGCTCGTGATCAGCCACCTGACGTCGACGCTGACGCGCCAGGCGAGCGTCGCGCAGCGCCGCGAGCGGCGCACCGGCGCGATCTACGCGATGGCGCGCGAGCTGGGCGCGGCGCTGACGACCGAGCAGATCGTCGAGATCGGCAGCCGTCACGTGGGCGAGGTGTTCCGTGCGCGCGTCGCGTTCCTGCTGCCCGACAGCGTGGACAAGGTGCGGCAGAAGATCGAGGAGCCCGACGCGGCCGTCACGCTGACGGGCGCCGATCTCGACAGCGACGTCGGCCAGTGGGTGTACGACCAGCAGAAGCCGGCCGGCCGCGGCACCGATACCTTGCCGGCGACGGCCGCGCTGTACCTGCCGCTGAAGGCGCCGATGCGCACGCGCGGCGTGCTCGCGGTCGCGTCGCGCGAGCCGCGCGAACTCGAGGTGCCGGAGCAGCAGCGGATGCTCGACGCGTTCGCCGCGCAGATCGCGCTCGCGCTCGAACGCGTGCATTACGTCGAGATCGCGCGCGACGCACTCGTCAACATGGAATCCGAGCGGTTGCGCAACTCGCTGCTGTCGGCGATCTCGCACGACCTGCGCACGCCGCTCACGACGATCGTCGGCTTCTCGTCGATGCTCGCGAACGGGCGGGCGGCCGCGCAGGGCGGCGACGCGGCGGCGGCCGAACGTTTCGCGCAGCGCGAGGGCGAACTCGTCGACGCGATCCATGACGAGGCGCTGCGGATGACGGGCATCGTCACGAACCTGCTCGACATGGCGCGGCTGCAGGCCGGCAGCCTGCAGTTGAAGCGCCAGTGGTCGCTGCTCGAGGAAACCGTCGGCGCCGCACTCGCTGCATGCAGGCGTGTGCTTGCGCGCCATCCCGCGCGCGTCGTGCTGCCGGCCGACCTGCCGCTCCTGCAGATGGACGCGGTGCTGATGGAGCGCCTGTTCACCAACCTGTTCGAGAACGCGGCGAAGTACACGCCGGCCGATACGCCGCTCGACATCGGCGCCGAGCGCATGACCGAAGACGGGTTGCCGTTCGTGCGCGTGCTCGTCGACGATTATGGTCCCGGCCTGCCGGCCGGGATGGAAACGCGGATCTTCGACAAGTTCACGCGCGGCGAGAAGGAATCGGCGACGCCGGGCATCGGCCTCGGCCTCGCGATCTGCCGCGCGATCGTCGAAGCGCACGGCGGTAAAATCGGCGCGCTCAACCGCACGGCACCCGACGGCCACGTGACGGGCGCGCGTTTCTGGTTCACGCTGCCGGTCGAGACGCCGCCGGCCGCGCCTGCCGTACCCGACGACGAACCCGATGTGCCGGGTGCATCGTCCCCATCCGAATCATTGCCAGACCATGAGTGAACCCAGCCTGACCGTCGTCCTGATCGAGGACGAAAAGCAGATCCGCCGTTTCGTGCGCGCCGCGCTCGAGGAGGAGGACATCGCGGTGTTCGAGGCCGAGACGGGCAAGCAGGGGCTGATCGACGCGGCGACGCGCAAGCCCGATCTCGTGATCGTCGACCTCGGCCTGCCCGATACCGACGGCCTCGACGTGATCCGCGAACTGCGCGGCTGGTCCGAGGTGCCGGTGATCGTGCTGTCCGCGCGCACGCAGGAAGAAGAGAAGGTCGCGGCGCTCGACGCGGGCGCCGACGATTACCTGACCAAGCCGTTCGGCGTATCCGAACTGCGTGCGCGGATCCGCGCGCAACTGCGACGGCGCAACCAGGGCGGCGCGAACGAGTCGCCGAAGGTGAGCTTCGGCACCGTGACCGTCGATCTCGCGCTGCGCCAGGTGTGGCGCGACAACGAGATCGTGCACCTGACGCCGCTCGAGTACCGGCTGCTCGCCACGCTCGTGCGGCACGCGGGGCGCGTGCTCACGCACCGGCAGTTGCTGCGCGACGTGTGGGGGCCGTCGCACGTCGAAAGCCACCACTACCTGCGCATCTACATGGCGCACCTGCGCCAGAAGCTCGAGCGGGACCCGGCGCAGCCGGAGTACATCGTCACCGAGACGGGCGTCGGCTACCGGCTGGTCGGGGCCGCGTGACGGGTCGCGCCGCGCCGCAGCGGCGCACTTGCGCGTGACGTCGCGCACCGGCAGGGTTGCGCCGGCGCGACAGTCTCGCGGCCGACGCGCGCGTTGCACACCCGGCGCTCATTCCCCGTTATCCTGACCGTTCCGCGAACGAAAACGAGGAGCGTGCAATGTCCGTCCGTCTGGTCGTCATCTGTGCGCTGGCGCTTGCCGCGTCTGGCGCGTTCGCCCAACCGCTGCCGCCCGGGCAGCAACCGTCGTCGTCCCAGCAGGCGATGGCCAATCCCGCGTCGGTCAATTGCGCCAAGCTCGGCGGCCGTCACACGATCCGCAACCTGTCGAGCGGGCAGGTCGGCATGTGCGTGTTCAAGGATGGCCGCGTGTGCGAGGAGTGGGCGCTGTACCGCGACGACCGCTGCGTCGGCGGCGTCACGCCGAAGCGCGTATCGAACTGACCGGGCCCGGCCGATCGGCCTCCGATCGGCCGCCGGCGCCGCGCCGCGTCCGTAAGCATCTTGTTATACTCGGCGCCGCCCGGGGACGACCCCGGGTCATTCGATTCAACGGGGACGGCCCCATCCGATACGGAGTACGTCGAGATGGCGTGGGGATTGTTGTTCATTGCCGGATTGCTGGAAGTGGCCTGGGCGGCCGGCATGAAATCGTCGGACGGCTTCACGAAGCTCGGTCCGTCGGTGTTTACGATCGTGACGGCGCTGGCCAGCTTCGGGCTGCTCGCGGTTGCGATGCGCCAGTTGCCGCTCGGCACCGCGTACGCGGTGTGGACGGGCATCGGCGCGGTCGGTGCGTTCGTGTTCGGCATCGTGATGATGGGCGAGGCGCTGACCGCCGCGCGCGTCGCGAGCGCTGTGCTGATCGTCGCGGGGCTGATCGGCCTCAAGCTGTCGTCGGCCGCCTGACGACGGCAGCCGGGTGCGCACGCGCCCGGGTGCCGCACCGCGGAATTGCGCCGGTCACCCGGATAGCCTGTCTATAATGGAACGCATTCGGGCCTGAAATCCGTCGTGCTTCTCGCGGCACGCGGTGCCGGCCGCCACGCGCCGCGCGGCCAGTCTGTCCGACCCGATCCGATCAATCGGCAAAGCGCACGGAAAGTGCAAGGAGAGGGCCATGATCGAAGCCATTTCGCTCGGCGCGGGGCTCGCGTGGGCGAGCGGCCTGCGCCTGTACCTGACGGTGCTGATCGCCGGCGTGCTGGCGCGGTTCGGCTGGCTTCATTTGCCCGACACGCTGGCCGTCCTGATGTCGCCGTGGGTCATCGGCGCCGCGGCCGTGCTCACCGTCACCGAATTCCTTGCCGACAAGATCCCCGCGTTCGACTCGCTGTGGGATGCCGTGCATACCTTCATCCGCATCCCGGCCGGTGCCGTGCTCGCAGCCGGCGCGCTTGGCCATGCCGATCCGACCGTGCTCGCGGTCGCGGGGCTCGCCGGCGGCTCGCTGGCTGGCGCCGCGCACGTGGCGAAGGCCGGCACGCGCGCGATGATCAACCTGTCTCCCGAACCGATTTCGAACTGGATCGCATCATCGACCGAGGACGGCCTCGTGGTCGGCGGGCTCGTACTTGCATTCTTCGTTCCGCTCGCGTTCCTCGTGCTGCTCACCGCGTTCATCGCGGCGTCGGCATGGGCGCTCCCGCGCCTGTGGCGCGGCGTCTCGGGTGGCTTTCGCGGCATGGCGAACCACATGGTGTCGCGGCTCAACTCGATCGGGGGAAAGCACGATTGAAAGGGCGGCAACACGCGGCGCAGCCGCCTGCCGGGCAACCCGGCCATGACGTGTCCGCGTATGCCGGCCGCTTCGGCCTGCGCGACCTGATTCACCAGGCCGCACGCATGACGGCGCGTGACTGGCGCGCGGGCGAGCTGACGCTGCTCGTCCTCGCATTGGTGCTCGCGGTCGCGGCGCTGACGAGCGTCGGCTTCCTCGCCGACCGGCTGCGCCAGGGGCTCGAGCGCGACGCGCGCCAGATGCTCGGCGCCGATTTCGTCGTGCGGGCCGATCGCCCCGTCGATCCGTCGTTCGACCGGCAGGCCCGCGCGCTCGGCCTGCGTACCGCGACGACCGCCATCTTCCCGAGCATGATCGCGTCCGCCACGGGCGGACAGGCGACCGACGCGGCGCCCTCACGCCTCGCGGCTGTGAAGGCGGTGTCGCCCGGTTATCCGCTGCGCGGCGCGGTCGAGATCCTGCCGGCCGGTGCCGCCACGGCGCAGAAGGCCGCCGGGATTCCGGCGCCCGGCACCGTGTGGGCCGATCCGGCGCTGCTCGACGCGCTGCACCTGAAGGCCGGCGATACGGTGCGCGTCGGGCTGCGCACGTTCAAGGTCGCCGCATCGATCTCCCGCGAACTCGATCGCGGTTTTTCGTTCGTCAATTTTTCGCCGCGGCTGATGATGCGCGCGGACGAGCTCGCCGCGACGGGGCTCACGGGCTACGGCAGCCGCGTCACGTACCGGCTGCTGGTCGCCGGCGACCCGCAGGCCGTCGCGCGCTTCGAAGCGTATGCGCACGACCGCGTGGATGGCGGGAAACTGCGCGGCGTCGGTCTCGAGTCATTGCAGGAAGGCCAGCCCCAGGTGCGGCAGACGCTGGATCGCGCGCGCCACTTCCTGACGCTCGTCGCGCTGCTCACTGCGCTGCTCGCGGCGGTCGCGATCGCGATGGCCGCGCAGCGCTACATGCGGCGGCACCTCGACGGCTGCGCGACGATGCGCTGCCTCGGTGTGAGCCGCCGCACGCTCGGTGCGCTGTTCGCGCTCGAATTCGCCGGCATCGGGATCGTGTCCGGCGCGGCAGGCGCGGTGCTCGGCTACGGCGGCCACTGGGCGTTGCTGGCCGCGCTCGGCAGTCTGATCGACGTCGCGTTGCCGCCACCCACGCTGTGGCCGGCGCTGATCGGCATGGGCGCGGCGCTGGTGCTGCTGCTCGGCTTTGCACTGCCGCCGCTCGTGCCGCTCACGCGGGTGCCGCCGGTGCGCGTGCTGCGACGCGAGTGGGGTGACGCTTCGCGCACCGCGTGGGCCGCGTATGCGATCGGTGTCGTGCTGTTCGCGGGGCTGCTGATCGTGGCCGCCGGCAACCTGAAGCTCGGGCTGATCGTCGCGGGCGGTTTCGCCGGCGCGCTGGTCGGCTTCGCGCTGATCGCGCGGCTCGTGCTGTTCGCCGCCGCGCGCGCGGTGCGCAACGCGCGTGTGGCCGCGGGCGTCGGCTGGCGCTACGCGCTCGCGTCGCTACACCGGCGCGGCACGGCCAGCGCGCTGCAGATCACCGCGCTGGCGCTCGGCCTGATGTGCCTGCTGCTGATCGCGATCACGCGCAACGATCTGGTCGCGGGCTGGCGGCAGTCGACGCCGCCCGATGCGCCGAACCAGTTCCTGATCGACATCCAGCCCGACCAGCGCGCTGACGTCGCGGCCTATCTGGCCGCGCACGGCGTTCGTGATGCGGTGCCCGCGCCGATGGTGCGCGGCCGCCTCGTCGCGATCAACGGCAAGCCGGTGAATCCGGACGCGTACCCGTCCGACGAGGCGCGCCGGCTCGTCGACCGCGAGTTCAACCTGTCGTATACGACCGAGCTGCCGTCCGACAACCGGATCGTCGAAGGTGACTGGTTCGGCACCGCGGCCACGCCGCAGATCTCGATCGAGGCCGGGCTCGCGAAGACCTTGAACGTGAAGCCGGGCGACGTGCTGCGCTTCGACGTGACGGGGCTCACGGTCGACGCGCCGATCACGAGCGTGCGCAAGCTCGACTGGGGCTCGTTTCGCGTCAATTTCTTCGTGCTGATGCCGCCGCCGGCGCTGAAGGACTTCCCGGCCGTGTACCTGACGAGCTTCCATTTGCCGGCCTCGGAAGCCGCGCTGCTCGATCCGCTGATCGCGCGCTACCCGAACCTGACCGCGATCGACGTCGCGCCGATCCTCGCGCAGTTGCAGCGGATGATGCTGCAGGTGGTCGGCGCGGTGCAGTTCCTGTTCATGTTCACGCTGGCGGCCGGCGTGCTCGTGCTGTACACGGCGCTTGCCGGCACGCGCGACGAGCGGGTGCGCGAGGCCGCGCTGCTGCGCGCGCTCGGCGCGTCGCGCGGGCAGGTCAATGCGGTGCAGCGCGCCGAGTTCGTCGTGGTCGGCGCGCTGGCCGGTGCGCTGGCCTCGGCGGGTGCGATCGCGGTCGGCTGGGTGCTTGCGTCGCGCGTGTTCGACTTCCGGCTCGCCGTCGATCCGTGGCTCGTGCCGGCCGGCATCGCGGCCGGCGTCGTGTGCGCCGGTGCGGCCGGCTGGCTGAGCCTGCATAATGTGCTGCGGCGCCCCGCGCTGCAGTCGCTGCGCGACGCATGAGCGTCGCCGGCACCCTTGAAGATCCCGTTTTCCGACTATCCGTATGACCGATGTGAATGATGATGCGCCGTCGCAACCGACGGCGTTCGAGCTCGTGGGCGGCGAAACCCGCGTGCGCGAAATGGTGGACCGCTTTTACGACCTGATGGAGCTCGAGCCCGAGTTCGCGCAGATTCGCGCGCTGCACCCGGCGTCGCTCGACGGGTCGCGCGACAAGCTGTTCTGGTTCCTGTGCGGCTGGATGGGCGGCCCCGATCACTACATCAGCCGGTTCGGCCACCCGCGGCTGCGCGCGCGGCACCTGCCGTTTCCGATCGCGTCGGTCGAGCGCGACCAGTGGCTGCGCTGCATGGCCTGGGCGATGGACGACATCGGACTGCCCGAGCCGTTGCGCGAGCGGCTCATGCACTCGTTCTACGACACGGCCGACTGGATGCGCAACCGGCCCGGTTGATCGACCGGTACGCCGCCGTCCGCGCGCGGGACGATCTGCGTCTGGGCGCGCGCGCCGCGCGGCGCGACACTGGCCGCTTCCCCCAATCGATACGAGGCTCGCCCGATGACGACACAAGCGCTGTTTCGCGAAGACGCGTACCTCACGCAATGCGACGCGGTCGTTCTGGCCGTCGGCGACGACGGCATCCGGCTCGATCGCACCGTGTTCTATCCGCTCGGCGGCGGCCAGGCCGGCGACACCGGCACGCTGACGCTACCCGACGGCAGCACGATCGCGATTGCCGATACGCGCAAGGCCAAGTTCGACGGCGCGACGCCCGACGATGCCGTGCACGTGCCCGCCTCGGGGCAGGAGGCGCACGTCGCGGCGCTCGCGCCCGGCATGCGCGTGGTCGCGGAGATCGACTGGCTGCGCCGCTACCGCCACATGCGCCTGCATACGGCCGCGCACCTGATGTGCGCGGTGCTGCCGTACGCGGTCGACGGCTGCAGCGTGACGGCCGACTACGTGCGGCTCGATTTCGCGACGTCCGATGCGATCGACCGCGACGATGTCGAGCGACGCCTCGCCGGGCTGGTGGTCGGCGCGCACCCGGTCACGACCGAATGGATCACCGACGACGAGATGGCCGAGCGGCCGGAACTCGTGCGCACGATGAGCGTGAAGCCGCCGATGGGCCTCGGCCGCGTGCGGCTGTTGCGCATCGAGGAGGTCGACCTGCAGCCGTGCGGCGGCACGCACGTGCGCAACACGTCCGAAATCGGCGAGCTGCGTGTCGCGAAACTGGAAAAGAAGAGCGCGCGCACCCGGCGCCTCGTACTGGAGTTTGCATGACGATCGATACCACCCACGCGGGCGCGACGGCGCTCGATCCGCAAGCGCGGGAGATTCTGGATTTCTGGTTCGGCGAGCCGGGCTCGGCCGAATTCGGGCAGGCCCGCAAGGTCTGGTTCAACGGTGGCGCGGCGTTCGACGACGTGCTGCGCACGCGTTACGGCGCATTGCTCGATGCCGCGTGCGACGGCGCATGCGATCGCTGGGCAGGCTCGCCGTCGGGGGCGCTTGCGTTGATCGTCGTGCTCGACCAGTTCTCGCGCAACATCCATCGCGGCACGCCACGCGCGTTCGCCGCCGATCCGAAGGCGCTCGCACTCGCGCGCCGCATGGTCGCGGCTGGCTGGGACGCGCAGTTGCCGAGCGGACATCACCGTGCGTTTGCGTATCTGCCGTTCGAGCACGACGAGTCGGTCGACAGCCAGAGCGAGGCCGTGCGCCTGTGCGCGGGCATTCGCGACGAGGCAGGGTGCGAGAGCTATCACCGCTTCGCGTTGCTGCACGCGGCCGTCGTCGAGCGCTTCGGCCGCTTTCCGCACCGGAACGCGATTCTCGGTCGGGCCTCGAGCGACGAGGAGACGGCGTTTCTTCGCGAGCCCGGTTCCTCGTTCTGAAGATCCGGGCCGGCGGCGTGACGCGGGGGAGGGAGCGAACCCGCGGATTCGCGGGTGCCGTGGAAACCGGCTGGCGGCGGGCGCGCACCGCGCTCAGGCAGCTGTGCTCAACCTTCGCCAAGGTATCTGAACCAGCACGAGACGGCGCGCCGCGCCGTCGTGCTTCACTGCAGGTGCTGTTCGGGCGTGCGCACGTAGACGCGCAGCAGTTCCGCGGAGTCGCCCGGGCGGGCGCCGGACCAGAACGGTTTCCACTCGCTGCCGGGTGCCGGACCGATGGTCTGCTTGCCCTGGACGATCATCCACGTGCAGCGGGCAGCCTGCGCATCGTCGATCGGCGTGTGCTGGATCCCGGAGAAGTAGTACAGCATCGGTGCTTCCGACTCGCCGAGACCGACGCTTGCCATGCAGTCGCCGTCGTTCCATTCGAGTGCGAGATGCGCGTTCAGGTCGTCGAACACCGAGCGATAGCTTTTCGCGACGTCAAGCCACGGCAGCAGCAGCGTATAGACGAGCCCCCACGCGACGAGCGCGCCGGCCCCCCACGACAGCGCGCCGCGCCACCGACCGGTCATGCGCAGCTTCGGCAGCAGCGTCAACCAGCCGACCGTCAGCACGAGCGCGCCGAACACGAGCGCGGGTTCGATCGGCATCGTCCAGTCGAGCGGCAGCCAGCGGCCGAGCGGCGCGAGATAGGCGTGCGATGCAGCCGGATCGGCCATCACCGCCCAGATCGCCCAGGCGAGCACGGTGACCGAGCCGAACAGGGCGCGGCTCAGGTAATCCCATGCGAGATGCAGCCGGCGCGGCAGGCGTTCGATCGCCTGCGCGGCGACCAGCGCGAGCGGCGCGAAGAACGGCAGGATGTAGAGCTGGCGCGACGTCGCGGACACTTGTAGCACCGCGAGCCCGACGCTGGCGAACAGCACCGGCAGCGCGATCGCCGGCGTGCGCCACTCGCGCCAGGCCCCGCGTGCGAGCGCGACGATCGCGAGCGGCGCGACCGGGAAGCCGACGCTCAGGAACGAACGGACGATGAAGAGCGGCTTGTCGTTTTCCGCGCCGAGTTCGGGCACCGAGAAGCCGAAGAACCGGCCGACGTTGTTGTCCCAGAACCACGTCATGAACAGCGTCTCGGAGCGCAGGAACAGCGCGGTCGGCCAGACCAGCGCGAACGGCGCGAATACGAGCGCGGCAACGCCGAGCGCGCGTGCGAACGAGCGGGTGCGGCAGGCCGGGTAGATCACGAGTGCGGCCGTGAGCGTGGCCGCGAATACGAGCGGCACGAACAGTCCCTTCGCCATGAAGGCGATGCCGACGCCCGCGCCGAAGAGCGGCGCGGCCCAGCGGCCCGACGGCCGGGCCGGCAGCCCGTGCCGCATCTGCTGCGCGCGCGCGACATGCTGCATCACGAGTTCGAGCAGCCCGCAGAAGCCGATTGCGGTACCGGCGAACAGTGCGGTGTCGGTCATCATGTCGTGCACGTGCTTGATGACGACGAGCGTGCCCGCGCTCAACACGGCGGGACCGATCACGCGCAGGTCGAACCAGGAGTCCGCGCGGCTGGCGACGCGCGCGGCGCGCGCGATGAAGCCGAAGGCGAGGGCGGCGAACAGTGCGCTTGCGAGCCGCGCCGCGTCGTGCAGCGGCATCACGCGCTGCAGCAGCCAGGCGAGGCTGGTCGCGACCCACGCGTAAATCGGCGGCTTTTCCATGAACGGCAGGCCGGCATTGGTCGGCACGACGAAGTCGCCGGTCTCGAGCATGTGCTGGATGATGCCGAACGTGTAGGTTTCGTCCTGCTTCCACGGATCGTGACCGAGCACGCCCGGCAGTGTGTACGCGCAGATCAGCGCGGCGACGAGCAGCCACGCGCGCCAGCCGGCCAGGAGCGAACGTTCGCGCGTGGCGCTGGTTGCGGCGGTCGAGGCGGCGATCGGCGTGCCGGCGGCGTCGAGCGTTGCAGTGAGATCGGCGTCGGCGGACGAGCGGGTGTGCGGGGCCGGAGCGGGCACAGACGTGCGTCGCCGGCTGGGCGCTGCGGTTCCAGGCATGGAAGGAATCTCGGGTCGAGTCGAGCCGGTCCGGCGACATGGGCTGGACCGATTAGGGCCACATCAAGGGGTAACGGACAGGTGTTAGGTGTTGATGACACCTGTCTCAATATCCGCTAGTAGACCACGGAATTGTTACGGAGGTTTACCGGTCGTGTCACGGAATTGTGGAGATTTGTGGTGTCGTGACGACGGATTGTTTCGGGTGGCGGCTTTTGATGCCCCGCCGTGCGGAATTACCGGCCGCCGCCGACGTCGAGCAGGGCGCCCGTCGTGTAAGACGCCGCGTCGCCAAGCAGCCAGACGATCGCTTCGGCGATCTCCTGCGCTTCACCCGCGCGGCCGAGCGGCGTCGTTGCGCCGAGGCGGGCCGCACGGCCCGGCTGGCCGCCGCTCGCGTGGATTTCGGTCTCGATCAGGCCGGGGCGTACCGCGTTGACGCGCACGCCGTGCGGGCCGAGTTCCTTCGCCAGACCGATCGTCAGCGAGTCGACCGCGCCTTTCGACCCCGCATAGTCGACATATTCGTTCGGCGAGCCGAGCCGGGAGGCGATCGACGATACGTTGACGATCGCGCCCCCGCGGCCGCCACGGTCGGTGGACAGCCGGCGCGCGGCTTCGCGTGCGCAGAGGTACGTGCCGAGCACGTTGGTGTCGAACATCCGCCGCAGCCGGTCGGCCGGCATGTCGGCGAGCGGCATCGACGGCGCGACGATGCCCGCGTTGTTGACGAGCGCGTCGAAGCGTCCGAATGCGGACGTGACGGTGTCGAACATCGCGACGACGTCGGCTTCGTTTGCGACGTCGCCCGCGACGACGCACGCACGGCCACCCGCGTCTCGGACGGCCTGCGCGGTGAGTTCGGCCGCCGCGGCGTCGCGCGCGTAATTGATGCCGACGTCCCAGCCGCGCTCGGCCGCGAGCACGGCGGTCGCGCGGCCGATGCCACGGCTTGCGCCGGTGATGAGGACGGCCTTGCGGTCGGACGGTGCGGTCATCGTGTGCGGGTTCCGGTGACGGTTACTTGGCCGCGTCGGGTGCCCACTTGTCGCGGGCGGGCGGCTGGTAGCGACGCAGTCGCTCGATCAGTTCGACGGGTTCCGATTCGACGCACAGTGCGTCGAAATAGGCCGGGCGCATGAAGCCCTCGTCGACCGTATGGCGCAGCAGCGCGATCAGCGGATCGTAGAACGAATCGATGTTGTAGAGCGCGACGGGCTTGCGGTGATAGCCGAGCTGCGCCCACGTGTAGACCTCGAAGAGCTCTTCGAGCGTGCCGGCGCCGCCGGGCATCGCGACGAACGCGTCCGAGAGGTCGGCCATCATTTTCTTGCGGTGGTGCATGTCGGGCACGACGTGCAGTTCCGACAGCCCCGTATGGCCAACTTCCTTGTCGACGAGCAGTTCGGGGATCACGCCGACTGCACGGCCGCCGGCCGCCATCACTTCGTCGGCGATCACGCCCATCAGGCCGACCCGGCCGCCGCCGTAGACGAGCGTGAGGCCCGCGTCGACGAGCGCGCGTCCGAAGGCACGCGCGGCGTCGGCATAGACGGGCCGCACGCCGGACGACGAGCCGCAGTAAACGCAGACAGCCTTCATTGCTTGGAATCCTTGGCGGGGGCATGCCCGCCGGCGGCGCGCGGCGAACCGTCGCGCGGCGGCAGGTAGTCGGTGAACTGGCGCTTCGGCAGCTTGCCGGAGACCAGGTCGTCGAACAGCTGGCGCGATCGGCCGCGCAGGTACGGCGCCATCACGGAGATCACGTGCATGCTGACCTGGTGCAGTTCCTCGCGGATCGCGTCCTGGTCGTTGTACTTGCGCGGATGCATCACGTACTGATACGACAGCCAGTACGTCGAAATGACGGCCATGTTGGTGGCGATGACTTCGATCTCGGTGGGCGTCGCGACCATCTCGGCGTCGGACACGAGCAGCTCGCACATGTCGTGCGCGAAGCGCACCTTGTGGCTGATGATCTGCTTGAAGTGCGTCTCGAGCGTGCGGTTGCGGGCGAGCAGGTCGTTGAGGTCGCGATACAGGAACCGGTAGGTCCACATGAAATCGGCCATGTACTGCAGGTACGACCAGGTTTCGTCGATGGTCGGACGATGATCTTCTGGAAAGCGCAGCCGCCGTTCGATCTGCTGCTCGAACTGCGCGAAGATGCTGTTGATGATGTCGTCCTTGTTGCGGAAATGGTAGTACAGGTTGCCTGGACTGATTTCCATTTCCTCGGCGATCGTCGTGGTGGTGACGTTCGGCTCGCCGATCTCGTTGAAGAGTTTCAACGACAACTCGAGAATCCGTTCGCGGGTGCGGCGGGGAGGTTTCGCTTCCATGTCGTCCGGCCCTGTGTGTGCCGGACTGGCGGGCGCTGCAATCGATGCTGCGTGATTCGTCCGGCGCGGGTTGCTGTTCTATGTCTAGCGGACGATTATAAACCGGGGTTTCGCCACATCGGGGCATTTCGTATTCATCGCCCCGCGCGGCGCATGGTGCAGCGCCGCACGCGGGCGCTGCGCCGTGGGCCCGCAGGACAGCCGTCTAGAAGCCGAGCCAGCGTGCGACGACCGGGCCGAGCACGAAGCCCCAGGTCGTCACGCACGCGAACAGCGCGACCGTCACGGCGGCGCTGCCGAGGTCCTTCGCGCGCTTGGAGAGTTCGTGGCGCTCGAGCGAGATGCGATCGATCGCGGCCTCGACGCTCGAGTTCAGCAGCTCGACGATCAGCACCAGCAGTACCGACGCGATCAGCAGCGCGCGCGAGGCGGCCGGCACCGGCGCGAACGCGCCGATCGGGAGCATCAGCGCGGCGAGCGTGAGCTCCTGGCGAAATGCGCTCTCCTCGCGGATCGCGACGCGAAAGCCGTTCAGCGAATGCTTGAGGGCGTACCAGGCGCGCGTGATGCCGCGGTGGCGCTTGTACGGGTTCGGCGGCAGCGGCGTCAGTTGATCGTCGGGGCCGAGCGGTTCGTGCGCGTGCACGTCCGCGTCGGCGTGCGGCTCGTCCTCGTCGAACGGGCGGTGCCGTTGCGGCGTGGCGTCGGGGGGCGGGGTCTTGTCGTTCAGGTCTCGTTTCAAACGGCGGCACCTTCGGCTGGCGAGTACGCGGTCTTCGGCAGCGGCTTCAGATGCGACGCGAACTGTTCGGATGCCGCGCGCCACGAGAAGCGTTCGGCCCACGCGCGCGCAGTCGTGCGTTCGATCTTCAGCGCCTCGAGGCAGGCTTCCTGCAGGTCCTCGTGCATCGCGCCGGCGTCGCTTTCGCCGAGCACGTCGATCGGGCCCGTCACGGGATAGGCGGCCACCGGCGTGCCGCAGGCGAGCGCCTCGAGCAGCACGAGGCCGAACGTGTCGGTGCGACTCGGGAACACGAACACGTCGGCCGCAGCATACACCTTCGCGAGTTCGGCCTGTGACAGCACGCCGAGATAGTTCACTTCCGGATAGCGCGACTTCAGCTCCGCGAGCGCGGGGCCTTCGCCCGCGACCCACTTCGAGCCGGGCAGGTCGAGGCGCAGGAACGCCTCGACGTTCTTCTCGATCGCCACGCGGCCCACGTACAGGAAGATCGGCCGTGCGGTATTGAGCACCTTCGATTCCATCGGCCGGAACACGTCGAGATCGACACCGCGGGTCCACAGCACGACGTTCGTGAAGCCGAACTTCTCGAGGTCCTGCTTGACGACCGGCGTCGGCGCCATCACCGCGAGCGACGGGCCGTGGAACCAGTGCAGGAAGCGGTAGGTCGCGGCGAGCGGGATGCCGAAGCGCGCCTGCACGTATTCCGGGAAGCGCGTGTGGTACGCGGTCGTGTACGGCAGCTTGCGCGCACGCGCATAGCGCCGCGCGGCGAGGCCGAGCGGGCCTTCGGTCGCGATGTGCAGCGCGTCGGGTGCGAACGCATCGATCCGCGCGCGCAGCTTGCGGTACGGCAGGATCGACAGGCGGATCTCGGGGTAGGTCGGGCAGGGCACCGTGCGGAATTCCAGCGGCGTCAGCAGTTCGACGCGGTGGCCGAGCGCGGTGAGTTCGCGCGACGTGCTCTTCAGCGTGCGCACGACGCCGTTGACCTGCGGTTCCCACGCGTCGGTGACGATCATGATCTTCATCGCGGCTTTGTCCTGTAAGTAGGGGTGTGTCAGGCAGTGGCCTTGGCCTTGCGCGACGTGGTCTCCGACGGTGCGGCACGCATCACCGTCCAGTAGACGATCTTCAGTTCGCCTTCCATCGTCTCGACGAGCGCGGACAGGCTTTCGACCCAGTCACCGTCGTTGCAGTACAGCACGCCGTCGATGTCACGGATCTCCGCCTTGTGGATGTGACCGCACACGACGCCGTCGCAGCCGCGGCGACGCGCCTCGTCGGTCATCACGGTCTCGAACTGCGAGATGAAGTTGACGGCGTTCTTGACCTGGTGCTTCAGGTACTGCGACAGCGACCAGTACTGGAAGCCGAGCCGGCTGCGGATCCGGTTGAACCAGCGGTTCAGCACGAGGATCAGCGTGTAGAGCGTGTCGCCGAGATACGCGAGCCATTTCGCGTGCTGGATCACGCCGTCGAACAGGTCGCCGTGCACGATCCACAAACGTTTGCCCGCGAGCGTCGTGTGGAACGCCTCGCCGCGCACCTGGATGTCGCCGAACGCGAGGTCGCAGAACTGCCGGGCCCCCTCGTCGTGGTTGCCGGGGATGTAGACGACCTGCGTGCCCTTGCGCGCCTTGCGCAGGATTTTCTGCACGACGTCGTTGTGCGCCTGCGGCCAGTACCAGCCCTTCTTCAGCTGCCAGCCGTCGATGATGTCGCCGACGAGGTACAGGTACTCCGAATCGTTGTGGCGCAGGAAGTCGAGCAGGTACGGCGCCTGGCAGCCGCTCGAGCCGAGGTGGATGTCGGACAGCCAGATGGTCCGGTAGCGATGGGTAGACGAATCGGGATCGTCATGCTGCGTAGCGTGCCCGGCAGGTGGGTCTTGCGACACCAGCCCGTCGGTTGCGGCAGAACCGGACAGGAAAGCTGTGGCGGCGCGGGCGCCGATGGGGTGACGGAACAGGGAGGTCGCGGACGTTTTCTGGCCCATGCATGACTCGCGCCGGTTGACATTACCGGCATTCCGCCATGCGGGCGTGACTGTGCCGTGACAGTCACGAGACGTTCTTATTACGACCGCTGCAGGGTGTTTAGCAGTGAATGACGGGACGTTGCGTAACCTGCCGTACGGAACGTCCGGCCGTTGTCCGGCAAGGCTGTCGGGGCGGGTGGGCGTTGCCCCGGCGAGATGCTTTGGTCTGGTGAATGTGGCGCGTCAGCGTGGCATCGCGACGACGCGCGTGCGTGCGATCCGGTCGTGCGGAAACTGGCGGTCGGCATGCAGCCGGGCGGCGCCGGCCCACGCGACGATCCACGCCGCAGTGAGCGCGAGCGTGACGGGCACCGACAGGCCAAGGAGCGGATGCAGCGCGAGCGGCGGCAGGAACCACAGCCAGCCGAGCGCATAGCGGACGAGCGCGTGGCTCGCGCTCAGCGGCCGGCCGCTCGATGATTCGAGCCGCAGCCGCCAGGTTTTCATCGGCAGCGTCTGGCCGCCGTGCGTCCAGAACCAGACGAAGTACGCACCGACCACGAGCGCGATCCAGGCGGCGAGCAGGTTGTGATGGACGAGGCCGTTGCGCTGCTGCGTCGCGAGGCTGAACGCAAGCCCGGCGAAGAACACCACGCCGAACAGCAGCACGCCTTCGTAGAGCAGCGCGGCGAGACGCCGCCGCACGGACGGCGCGGCGGCCGGGGTTTCGGGGGCGCGGGCGTTCGCCACGGGCGCTCAGGAGCCCTTGAACAGCGAGGGTGCGTCAGCGGGCGATACTGGCGCCACGGCAGCCGGTGCGGATGCGGCGCCGGCCGTCGACGAGGCGGGCACCGGCGGCGCGACGGCGGCCGAGACGGGCGCCGGTGCGGTGGCTGCGCCGCTTGCTGCGTGTTCGTGCGAATTGACGAGGCGGCGGACGTCACGGTCGGCGACGGTCGGCGGTGCGCTGACGACGCTTGGCCGGCGGCGGCGCTCGGCGGCCGCGAGACGTTCCTTCTGCTCTTCGGGGAGTTGCTGATACGCCTTCCAGGCGCGCTCGCGTGCCTGCGCGGAAAGCTCCTTCGCGCTCTGGTAGTTCTCGCGCGCGACGCGGCGCTGCTCGGGCGTCATCCGCGCCCATTCGGTCATCCGGTCCTGCAGGCGCTTTTGATCATCGGGCGTCAACTTCGCGAAACGCGATGCGATCTTCAGCCATTTGCGCTTGCGGGCATCGCTGAAGCCGTCCCACTGGTCGGCGAACGGCGCGAGTGCCGCGTGCTGTGCCGGTGTGAGTCGGGCCCAGGACAGCGGGCCGGTAGCGGCCGGCAACGGCAGGGGCAGCGGGGTGAGTTCGGTGGTCAGCCCGGTCGCGGCCGACGCGGGCGCGGCAGGGCTGCTGGTCGCGGCGGCAGGCGTCGCGGGGGCCGGGTGGAATCGTGGGTACGTGGCGACGTAGGAAACGGCGATCGCGATTACGCATCCGAAAAATACGGCCAGGCCGCGCTTCTGACTCACCCGTACGATCCCCTCGTTATTGTCTGTTAGTGAGCGCGCGACAGATACGCGTTGAACCCGTGGTCGAGATACGCGTTGAGCGGCAGGTCGTCGCTGAGCATCGCCGCGTCGATGTCGGCGAGTTCGGCGGTGCGCTGCATGTCTTCCCAGTAGGCGATGCCGACCAGCCCCGCGAGCAGCAGCGCCAGCGGCCACGCGCGCAGCAGGCGGCGCGCGAGCGACGCCTGCGGGCGGCTCGCGGGCGCCGTGCCGTACGCACCGGCCGCGCCGGCGAAGGCCGGCACGAACACCGGCACGGTCGCGGCTTCGGGCTTCTTGCGCGCGAGCGCGGCCCGGCGGGCGACGGCCAGACGGTCGGTGGTCGCGGCAGGCAGGTCGGCCGCGCGCTCGTCAAGCGCGCGGCGCACCTTCAACGCGAATTCGTGTTCTCGATTTGCGGGAGCGAAGCTCATAGCGTGATTCCTTTGGCCTTGAGCGCGTGCGCCAGGGTATGGGTGGCTCGCGAGCAGTGCGTTTTCACGCTGCCCTCGGAGCACCCCATTGCGGCGGCAGTCTCGGCGACATCCATATCTTCCCAATAACGCATCAGGAACGCTTCCCGTTGACGCGCTGGAAGTTTCTGGATTTCTTCGTCGATCAGGGCCAGAACCTGCTCTCGTTCGAGGCGGTGCTCGCTGCTTTCGACGCCCGCGTTGTCGTTCGCGGATTCGAGTGTTTCGAGCGGGTCGAAGTCGTCGTCGTCGGTGTTGTTCAGCGACGAGAAGAGCGTGACCCACGTGTTGCGGACTTTCTGCCGGCGGAACCAGTCGTGGATCGTGTTCTGCAGGATCCGCTGAAAAAGCAGCGGCAATTCGGCCGCCGGCCGGTCGCCGTACTTCTCCGCAAGCTTGATCATCGCGTCCTGCACGATGTCGAGCGACGCATCGTCGTCACGCACGGCGTACGCAGCCTGCTTGAACGCGCGCCTTTCGACGCCCGCCAGAAAGTCGGCGAGTTCCTTGTCTGATGCCATTCCGTGAAGGTATGCGCTGCGGGCCGCTGCGTGGTGTAAAAGGTCGAAAAATTTCGTAAAACCCGCGGATGCTATCAAATTTTCGTGCCGCTTGGCACCGGGTTGGGCGCCGCACGTTGCGCGCGAGCCGCGGCGGCGGGGTGCCGGGCGGTGCCCATGATGCGCTGCGGGATATTTTGCTTGACGACCCAATCGCGACCCGCTATCGTCAATGATTCGCAACATGAAGTGATGGTCTCATTTGAGGCTGGCCCAAGAAGCCTGCCCTTCAAACTGGACGCGCCGCTTGAACCCGAGCCACAAGCCCGGCAGAGAGCACCCGATCAATTTTTTGCCGAAAATTCGAAAGGTCAAAATGAACATGCCCAGCGCGGAATTCTCCACGTCGGAACCCCTTTCCCCTCCCGATAGCGACTCCATCGGCGGTACCGTGCTCATGAAGGCACTGGCCGATGAAAACGTCGAATTCATCTGGGGCTACCCCGGCGGCTCGGTACTCTACATCTACGACGAGCTTTACAAGCAGGACAAGATTCAGCACGTGCTGGTGCGCCACGAACAGGCGGCCGTGCACGCAGCCGATGCGTATGCGCGTTCCACCGGCAATGTCGGCGTCTGTCTCGTGACGTCGGGCCCCGGTGTCACCAACGCGGTGACCGGCATCGCCACGGCGTACATGGATTCGATCCCGATGGTCGTGATCAGCGGCCAGGTGCCCACGGCCGCGATCGGCCAGGATGCCTTCCAGGAGTGCGACACCGTCGGCATCACGCGTCCGTGCGTGAAGCACAACTTCCTCGTGAAGGACGTGCGCGACCTCGCGGAAACCGTCAAGAAGGCGTTTTATATCGCCCGCACCGGCCGTCCGGGCCCGGTGCTGATCGACATCCCGAAAGACATCTCGAAGACGCCGTGCGAGTACGAGCCCGTCAAGAGCGTGTCGCTGCGTTCGTACAATCCCGTCACGAAAGGCCATTCGGGTCAGATCCGCAAGGCCGTGTCGCTGCTGCTGACGGCGAAGCGTCCGTACATCTACACGGGTGGCGGCATCATTCTCGCCGACGCGTCGCGAGAACTGAACCAGTTCGCGGATCTCCTCGGCTACCCGGTCACGAACACGCTGATGGGCCTCGGCGGCTATCGCGCGTCGGACAAGAAATTCCTCGGCATGCTCGGCATGCACGGCACCTACGAAGCGAACATGGCGATGCAGCACTGCGACGTGCTGATCGCGATCGGTGCCCGCTTCGACGACCGCGTGATCGGCGATCCGGCGCACTTCGCGTCGCGTCCGCGCAAGATCATCCACATCGACATCGACCCGTCGTCGATCTCGAAGCGTGTGAAGGTCGACATCCCGATCGTCGGCGACGTGAAGGAAGTGCTGAAGGAGCTGATCGAGCAGCTGCAGACGGCCGAGCATGGCCCCGACACCGAGGCGCTCGCGCAGTGGTGGAAGGACATCGAGGGCTGGCGCTCGAAGGACTGCCTGAAATACGACCGCGAAAGCGAGATCATCAAGCCGCAGTACGTGGTGGAGAAGGCGTGGGAGCTGACGGACGGCAATGCGTTCGTGTGCTCGGACGTCGGCCAGCACCAGATGTGGGCGGCGCAGTTCTACCGTTTCAACAAGCCGCGTCGCTGGATCAACTCCGGCGGCCTCGGCACGATGGGCTTCGGCCTGCCGGCAGCGATGGGTGTCAAGATGGCGCACCCGGACGACGACGTGCTGTGCATCACGGGCGAAGGCTCGATCCAGATGTGCATCCAGGAACTGTCGACCTGCCTGCAGTACGACACGCCCGTGAAGATCATTTCGCTGAACAACCGCTATCTCGGCATGGTTCGCCAGTGGCAGCAGATCGAATACAGCAAGCGCTATTCGCATTCGTACATGGATGCGCTGCCTGATTTCGTGAAGCTCGCCGAGGCATACGGCCATGTCGGCATGCGGATCGAAAAGACCTCGGATGTGGAGCCGGCGCTGAAGGAAGCGCTGCGCCTGAAAGACCGCACCGTGTTTCTCGACTTCCAGACCGATCCGACAGAAAACGTCTGGCCGATGGTACAGGCCGGCAAGGGCATCACCGAGATGCTGCTCGGATCGGAAGATCTGTAACGGCGCGACGCGCGCCCGGCCCCTGCGGCCCGCCTTCACGAAGGGCGGAGCGGCATGCGGCGGCGCGCGGCGCGGGTGAATCGACACGGACACATTCTGGAAGAAGCGAACATGAGACACATCATTTCCGTCCTGCTGGAGAACGAACCGGGCGCGCTGTCGCGCGTGGTCGGTCTGTTTTCCGCACGCGGCTACAACATCGAAACCTTGACGGTGGCGCCGACCGAAGACCAATCGCTGTCGCGGCTCACCATCGTTTCCATTGGCTCCGACGACGTGATCGAACAGATCACGAAGCATCTGAACCGCCTGATCGAGGTGGTGAAAGTGGTGGACCTGACCGACGGTGCACACATCGAACGCGAGCTGATGCTGATCAAGGTACGTGCAGTGGGCAAGGAGCGCGAAGAAATGAAGCGGATGGCGGACATTTTCCGCGGCCGCATCATCGACGTGACCGAAAAGACCTACACGATCGAATTGACGGGCGCGAGCGACAAGCTCGACGCATTCATCCAGGGGCTGGACGCGGGCGCGATCCTAGAGACCGTGCGCACCGGCAGCTCCGGCATCGGACGCGGCGAGCGCATCCTGAAGGTGTGATGCCAGACAGGCACGCCGGGTGCGCCGTCATGTCCCGGCCCGCAGTACTCCATCCGAATGAATTGTTGAATTTTTGAATTAGCGAAGGAACCATCATGAACGTTTTCTACGACAAAGACGCTGACCTCTCCCTCATCAAGGGCAAGCAAGTCACGATCATCGGCTACGGCTCGCAAGGCCATGCACACGCGCTGAACCTGAAGGACAGCGGCGTAAACGTGACGGTCGGCCTGCGCAAGGGCGGCGCGTCGTGGAGCAAGGCCGAAAACGCAGGCCTGTCGGTCAAGGAAGTCGCGGAAGCGGTGAAGGGCGCCGACGTCGTGATGATGCTGCTGCCGGACGAGCAGATCGCCGACGTGTACGCGAAGGAAGTCCACGCGAACATCAAGCAGGGCGCGGCGCTGGCATTCGCGCACGGCTTCAACGTCCACTACGGTGCGGTGATCCCGCGCGCCGACCTCGACGTGATCATGATCGCGCCGAAGGCACCGGGCCACACGGTTCGCGGCACGTACTCGCAAGGTGGCGGCGTGCCGCACCTGATCGCGGTTGCGCAGAACAAGTCGGGCGCGGCACGCGACATCGCACTGTCGTACGCGGCAGCGAACGGCGGCGGCCGTGCAGGCATCATCGAAACCAACTTCCGTGAAGAAACCGAAACCGACCTGTTCGGCGAGCAGGCCGTGCTGTGCGGCGGTACCGTCGAGCTGATCAAGGCTGGCTTCGAGACGCTGGTCGAAGCAGGCTACGCGCCGGAAATGGCGTACTTCGAGTGCCTGCACGAACTGAAGCTGATCGTCGACCTGATCTACGAAGGCGGCATCGCGAACATGAACTACTCGATCTCGAACAACGCGGAGTACGGCGAGTACGTGACGGGCCCGCGCATCGTCACGGAAGAGACGAAGAAGGCGATGAAGCAGTGCCTGACCGACATCCAGACGGGTGAGTACGCGAAGAGCTTCATTCTCGAGAACAAGGCAGGCGCGCCGACGCTGCAGTCGCGCCGCCGCCTGACGGCCGAGCACCAGATCGAGCAGGTCGGCTCGAAGCTGCGCGCGATGATGCCGTGGATCGCGAAGAACAAGCTCGTCGACCAGACGAAGAACTAAGCACCGCGAGCTGTTCCGGCCCCTCGAATAGAGGGCCGGTACCAAAAAGCCGCCCGAAGGCAGCAGTGCCCCGGGCGGCTTTTGCTATCCTACGGGCTTTGCAATTCACCGAACACAGAACGAATCCATGAACTATCCTCATCCGATCATCGCGCGCGAAGGCTGGCCGTTCATCGCGATTGCAGCCGTCATCGCGCTGTTGATCCATGCCGTCGGGGGCTTCGGCTTCGCGTGGCCGTTCTGGCTGCTGCTCGTCTTCGTCGTCCAGTTCTTCCGCGATCCGCAGCGCCCGATCCCGGCGCAGCCGAATGCGGTGCTGTGCCCGGCGGACGGCCGCATCGTGGCGGTCGAGACCGCACAGGATCCGTACGCGAACCGCGAAGCGCTGAAGATCAGCGTGTTCATGAATGTCTTCAACGTCCATTCGCAGCGTTCGCCGGTCGATGGCGCGATCTCCAAGGTCGAGTACTTCCCGGGCGCGTTCCTGAACGCGGCGATCGACAAGGCGTCGACGGAAAACGAGCGCAATGCGGTCGTGATCCAGACGGCGAGCGGCAAGACCGTGACCGCCGTGCAGATCGCCGGCCTCGTCGCACGCCGGATTCTCTGCTACGTGCGCGCCGGCGAACCGCTGTCGCGCGGCCAGCGCTACGGTTTCATCCGCTTCGGTTCGCGCGTCGACGTGTACCTGCCGCTCGGCAGCCGCGCGAAGGTGTCGATCGGCGAGAAGGTCTACGCGTCGTCGACGATCCTCGCCGAGCTCGAACAGTAAGCGGCGGGGCGCACGATGGCCGCATTCAAACCGCGTCGGCCGCGCAACGGCCAGACGCCACGCCCGTTCCGCCGCAACAAGGTGATGGCACAGGATCCGGTGCCCATCGAGAGCCGCCGCGCCGCGCGCCAGCGGTTCCTGAAGACCCGCGGCATCTACCTGCTGCCGAACGCATTCACGACCGCTGCGCTGTTCTGCGGCTTCTTCGCGGTCGTGCAGGCGATGAACGTGCGCTTCGAGATCGCCGCGATCGCGATTTTCGTCGCGATGGTGCTCGACGGGATGGACGGGCGCGTCGCGCGCATGACGCATACGCAGAGCGCGTTCGGCGAGCAGTTCGACAGCCTGTCGGACATGGTGTCGTTCGGCGTCGCGCCCGCGCTCGTGATGTACGAGTGGGTGCTGAAGGACCTCGGCCGCTGGGGCTGGCTCGCCGCGTTCGTCTATTGCTCGGGCGCCGCGCTGCGGCTCGCGCGTTTCAACACGAACATCGGCAGCGTCGACAAACGTTTCTTCCAGGGGCTGCCGAGCCCGGCGGCCGCGGCGCTGATCGCCGGCTTCGTGTGGCTCGCGACCGACAACCGCGTGCCGATGAAGCTTGGCTGGCTGCCGTGGGTCGCGTTCGTGCTGACGATCTACGCGGGCGTGACGATGGTGTCGAACGCGCCGTTCTACAGCGGCAAGGCACTCGATGTGCGGCATCGCGTGCCGTTCGCGGCGATCCTGCTGGTCGTCGTCGCGTTCGTGCTGGTGTCGTCCGACCCGCCGCTGATGCTGTTCTGCCTGTTCGTGCTGTACGGGCTGTCCGGCTACGTGTTCTGGGCCTACATGGCCATTCGCGGGCGTGCGAATCCGGCGCGCTCGTCGCAGCGCGATCACTGACGCGGGTTTTTCGCCCGGAAACGGCGGCCTCCAGGCCGCCGTTTTCTTTTGCCCCTGTTTCGAATCGGGCCGCCGCAAGCCCCGGGTGCCGTCCGATTGCGCACCCAGCGGAATGCCGCTATAGTCTTCGGCATGACCGCATTTTCCCGCCTCTCCCTCCTTCTAGCCGGTGCGCCGCTACGCGCGCTAGCTTTGGCGCGCCTGCCGCGCTGACCGTTCTCGCCCCCCGTCAAGCCTCGTCTGTTGTTGAGCGTCGCCAGCGGTGGCGCGATCTCATTACGTTTGATTTCCGTATAAAGAGCCCTGGAGCCCCCCATGACAGACAAGCTGATCATTTTCGATACGACGTTGCGTGACGGCGAGCAATCGCCCGGTGCGTCGATGACGAAGGAAGAGAAAATCCGCATCGCGAAGCATCTCGAGCGGATGAAGGTCGACGTGATCGAGGCCGGTTTCGCGGCCAGCTCGAACGGCGATTTCGACGCGATCCACACGATCGCCGGTCTCATCAAGGACAGCACGATCTGCTCGCTGGCGCGCGCCAACGACAAGGACATCCAGCGCGCGGCCGACGCGCTGAAGCCGGCCGAGAGCTTCCGGATCCACACGTTCATCGCGACGTCGCCGCTGCACATGGAGAAGAAGCTGCGGATGACGCCCGACCAGGTGTTCGAGCAGGCGCGCCTCGCGGTGCGTTTCGCGCGCAAGTTCACCGACAACGTCGAATTCTCGCCGGAAGACGGCAGCCGCTCCGACATGGATTTCCTGTGCCGCGTGCTGGAAGCCGTGATCGCTGAAGGCGCGACGACGATCAACATTGCCGATACGGTCGGCTACGGCGTGCCGGAGCTGTACGGCAACCTCGTGAAGACGCTGCGCGAACGCATTCCGAACTCGGACAAGGCGATCTTCTCGGTGCACTGCCACAACGACCTCGGGATGGCCGTCGCGAACTCGCTGGCCGGCGTGAAGATCGGCGGCGCGCGTCAGGTCGAGTGCACGATCAACGGTCTCGGCGAGCGCGCGGGCAACACGTCGCTCGAAGAAATCGTGATGGCCGTGAAGACGCGCAAGGACTACTTTGATCTCGACGTCGGCATCGACACGTCGCAGATCGTGCCGACGTCGAAGCTCGTGTCGCAGATCACCGGTTTCGTCGTGCAGCCGAACAAGGCCGTGGTCGGGGCGAACGCGTTCGCGCACGCATCGGGCATCCACCAGGACGGCGTGCTGAAGGCGCGCGACACCTACGAGATCATGCGTGCGGAAGACGTGGGCTGGACCGCGAACAAGATCGTGCTCGGCAAGCTGTCGGGTCGTAACGCGTTCAAGCAGCGCCTGCAGGAGCTCGGCGTGTCGCTCGACAGCGAGAGCGAACTGAACGCCGCGTTCATGCGCTTCAAGGATCTGGCCGACCGCAAGGCCGAGATCTTCGACGAGGACATCATCGCGATCGTGTCGGAGGAGTCGGCGCTCGCGCACGAGCATGAGCACTTCAAGTTCGTGTCGCTGTCGCAGCACTCGGAAACGGGCGAGCAGCCGCACGCGAAGGTCGTGTTCGGGGTCGAAGGCAAGGAAGTGACCGGCGAGGCACGCGGCAACGGTCCGGTCGATGCGACGTTCAACGCGATCGAGAGCGAAGTCGGCAGCGGTTCCGAGCTGCTGCTGTACTCGGTGAACGCGATCACGACCGGGACGCAGGCGCAGGGCGAAGTGACGGTCCGGCTGTCGAAGAGCGGGCGGATCGTCAACGGCGTCGGCACCGATCCGGACATCGTCGCTGCATCTGCCAAGGCGTATATCTCCGCACTGAACAAGCTGCATTCGAAGGACGACAAGCTCAATCCGCAGCGCGCATAAGCGCCGCGCGTCGCGCATTGCCGAAACGCCCCGTGCGGCCCTGTGCCGCCGGGGCGTTTTTTCATGCGCCGCTCATTCGGCGGCCGGTGCACGGAACAGCCAGCGGCGCGCAGCCGCGCGCGGCGCCGGGCTGCGCCGCCGGAACTCGACCGCGATCCCGCGTCGCGGCGCATCGGCGACGAACGCGTCGAGCAGCTCGAGCACGTCGTGATCGATGTAGTCGGCGCGCGTCGCGTCGATGATCACCGCGGCCCGATCGGGAATGTGCCGCAGGTGGTGCTTGACCTGTACCTTGCCGAGAAACGACACGTCCTTGCGGAACGACAGCAGGAAGTGGTCGTCGTGCTGCGCGAGCGTGACGGGGCTCTTCAGGTTCGCGACGGCGACTGCCAGCATGCTGCACGCGAGGCCGAGCGCGATGCCGAACAGCAGGTCGACCGCGAGCACGCCGGCGATGGTCGCGGCGAACGGTACGAACGCGGCCGGGCCCTGTTTCATCACCGCGCGGAACAGCGCCGGTTTCGCGAGCTTGAAGCCGGTGTGGATCAGGATCGCGGCCAGGCTCGCGAGCGGGATCAGGTTGATCAGGCCGGTGAGCGCGAACACGCTCGCGAGCAGCAGCATCCCGTGGACGATCGCCGACATCCGGCTTTGCGCGCCCGCATTGACGTTCACCGAGCTGCGCACGATTACCGACGTGATCGGCAGCCCGCCGACCGCGCCCGCGACGAGATTGCCGACGCCCTGGGCCTTGAGCTCGCGGTCGGGCTGGGTCGGCCGGCGTTTCGGGTCGATCTGCTCGACCGCTTCGAGGCTCAGCAGCGTCTCGAGGCTCGCGACGACCGCAAGCGTGACCGCGACGCGCCACACGTCCGGATTGACGAGCTGCGCGAAGTTCGGCCCGAGCTCCGCATGCTTGAGCGACGCCGCGAAGGCCGCGAACGATCCGAGTTCGGGCAGCGTCACGCGATGGGCGGCGCCCGGCGCGACTGACGGTGCGACAACGCTCAGCACGAGCGTGGCGCCGATCCCCAGCACGACCACCGCGAGCGGGGCCGGTACCGCTCGCACCAGCGCGAAGCGACGCAGCGCGGGCGTGTCCCACGCGACCAGCAGCGCGAGCGAGGCGAGTGCGATGGCCGTGGCGGCCCATGCGACCGGCAGGCCTGGCCAGTTCGCAAACGATTGCGCGGTCGAGCCGCCGATACCGAATGCGAACGGAACCTGCTTCACGATCAGCAGCAGGCCGATCGCGGCGAGCATGCCCTTGATGACGGGCGACGGCACATAGGCGGCGAAGCGGCCGGCGCGCAGCATGCCGAACCCGAACTGCAGTACGCCGGACAGCAACACGGCGAGCAGGAACGCGGAGAAGCTGCCGAGTTGTGCGATCCCTTCGACGACGATCACGACGAGGCCGGCGGCCGGCCCGCTGACCGATAGCGACGAGCCGCTCAGCAGCGCGACGACGATGCCGCCGACGATGCCGGACACGAGCCCGGCGAACGGTTCGACGCCGGATGCATTGGCGATGCCGAGACACAGCGGCAGCGCGACGAGGAAAACGACGACGCCGGCGACGATGTCGCGCGGCAGGGTGGACAGACGCTCGTTGAATTTCATGATCGGGGCGATTTCAATAGCGTAGGAAGGGCGGGTCAGAGCACGGCAGCGGCGGCGACCTGCGCGGGTTTTGCGCGGTCGGTCGGTGTCACGTAGCCGGAGTCGAGCTCCTTCAGGCGACCATCGGCGAGCGAAAAGATCCAGCCGTGCACGAGCGGCGCCCGTTCGCGACCCTGCACGATCGGGGACGCGCGCAGCAGTCGCACCTGTTCGAGCACGTTGAGTTCGGCGAGGCGGTCGGCGGCGGCCGTGTCGTCGAGCCCGTCCAGCGCGTCGCGATGGCGCCGCGCGAGCGCGCAGAGCGGCGCGATGCGGCGTGCGACGTGCGGCAGGTCGGACGGCGGTGGCAGCAGCGACGCGCGTACGCCGCCGCATCCGTAGTGCCCGCACACGATCACGTGGTCGACCTGCAGCACGCGCACCGCGTACTCGAGCACGCTGGCGGAATTGTCGTCGTCGGGATGGAACAGGTTCGCGATGTTGCGATGGACGAACAGCTCGCCGGGTGCGCAGTGCGTGATGGTTTCGGCCGGCACGCGGCTGTCGGCGCAGCCGATCCACAGCACGCGCGGGTTCTGGCCGCGTGCGAGTGCGTCGAAGAAGCCGGGCGTGTATTCACGCGTTTCGCGGGCCCAGGCGATGTTGGCAACCAGCATGCTCTTCGGGCGATTCATGAGGACTCCTTTGTGATAAAGGCAAACGAATATCGGCAGAAATGACGCAATGGCATTCTTTCTAAATTGAAAGGTTTGGTTTCGACTGATATTAGGGGTATGCCCTAGCACTTCGGGGGTGCTGAAACAATTTGTTTCAAATTGATTTGGCGCAGTGCATTGCATGCACCATTTCGCCGCATGACATGCACGGCGTGTGCCTGTTTCCGCGCAAAGGCCAGCATGACGGGGATGTCAGCGTATTGCCATCGGCTTGTCATTAATCGGAAAAGATTTCCGCCGTATTTGCCAAATTTAATAGAAGGGCGGAAAAAACGAAATGGCCATTCACGCAATGATTCGTGAATGGCCATCGTGAAAATTGCGCGTCAATGCGTAATCGGTCAGAACAGGTTGCGGCGGTCGGGGTCGTGCAGCGGGTCGGGCGTTTTCTGCGTGATGCGCAGGATGCCCTGCGGATCGAAGTAGAAGCTGTACATCATGTACCAGACGTTGTCCTCGAGATACCGATAGGTCCACACCTCGCGCTTCATCAGCGGGAAGTAGGACGTCTCGACGGGGCGTCCGAAGTTGACGAGGACGTCGGTCTTCGTCCACTTGCCGATCTCGGCGCGATAGAACTCGCTCGGCTGCAGGACCTGGCGGACGTTGACGATCTTGTGGGCCGCGTCGACGTCGGCCGCGACGGTGATTTCGCCCATCGGCTGGGTCGGCCACATCAGGCGCTTGCCGCCGCCGGGCAGGTCGTAGATCTCGCGCGGCGGGCCCATGCGCGCGACGATCGCCGACTCGTCCTGGCCGGCCTGGTATTGCTGCCACGGTTGCGCGCAACCGGCCAGCAGCGCGGCAGCGCCGGCAAGCAGCACCGGCAGGCGCGCGGAAATGCGAATGCGCATGGGATTCTCCCGAACACGGAAACAATTCCCGTTTTATCACGGACGGCGCGCGGCCGCGCGTCGCGTGGAAAAAATCGGTGCGGATCACCAGCGCCGTCGCGCTTGCGGGCGGCACGGGCACCGGCCTATGATCCGCGCTTCTCGGGCAGATTGAAGGGCAGGTGGCCGATGCAGGGGTGGAAGCGGTGCGCGCTCGCGTTGAGCGCGGGGTGGATGCTGGTGTCATCCGCATTTGCCGGCGGCGAGCCGGTGCGGATCGCGCTGATCGAAGGGATGTCGGGCCCGTTCGCGAACGCGGGTGCGGCAGTCGAGCGCAACCTGCGCTTCGGCGTCGAGCAGGTCAACGCGGCCGGCGGCGTGAAGCTGCGCGACGGTGCGCATCCCCTCGAGCTCGTCGTGCTCGACAGCAAGGGCAGCCCCGAGGAGGCGCTCGTACAGTTGCGCGCGGCCGCGGATCGCCATATCGGGTTCGTCACGCAGGGCAACAGCTCGGCCGTCGCGGCCGCGCTCGTCGTGGCGCTCGACAAGCTGAACGCGCGCGATCCGGACAACCGGATGCTGTTCCTCAACTATTCGGCCGACGATCCGGCGCTGACCGGCGCGCGCTGCAGTTTCTGGCATTTCCGCTTCGATGCGCACGCGGGTATGCGGATGGCCGCGCTCGCGGACGTGATGGCGCGTGACCGCGCGCTGCGCAAGGTCTACCTGCTGAACCAGGACTACAGTTTCGGCCACGACGTCAGCGCGCTCGCACGGCAGGCGCTGGCCGCGCGGCGCCCGGACGTGACGATCGCCGGCGACGAATTCCACCCGATCGGCCGGATCAAGGATTTCTCGCCGTATATCGCAAAGATCCGCGCGAGCGGCGCCGACGCCGTCGTGACCGGCAACTGGGGCAACGACCTCACGCTGCTCGTGAAGGCGGCGCGCGAGCAGGGGCTGAACGCGAAGTTCTATACGTTCTACGGCAACAGCCTGGGCGCGCCGGCGGCACTCGGCGACGCCGGGGTCGGGCGGGTCGTGGCCGTGGCGGACTGGCACCCGAACGCGGGCGGCGCGAAATCCGATGCGTTCTACCGCGCATTCCGGAACCGTTTTCCGGCCGCCCAGGACGACTATCCGGTGCGCCGGATGAGCCTGATGATCGAGATGCTGGCCGCCGCGCTGAATCGCGCAGGGTCGGCCGACCCCGTCGCGGTTGCGCGCGCGCTCGAAGGCCTGTCGTTCGACGATGGCTTCCACGCGTCGCGGATGCGCGCGCAGGATCACCAGTTGATCCAGCCCCTTTACGTGATGGAGATGGACAAGGTCGGCACGCCGGGCGTGCGTTTCGACAACGAGGGTTCGGGCTATGGCTTCCGGACGGTGCTCGCGGTGCCGGCGCAGCGCACGGAGATGCCGTCCGCCTGCTCGATGACGCGCCCGTGACAGGGGGCGGTAAGAACGGTGCGGAGTTGTGCTACAATGCGCGCCGGTTGTAAGTCACGGCACGGCCATTCTTCCGTGTCCGCCTGTTCAGTTAGAAAGGAAATCACATGTCTGTTGCAGATATCAAGAAGTCGGAAGTCGTTGCTCAGTTCGCCCGCGCTACCAACGACACGGGGTCGCCCGAAGTCCAGGTCGCTCTGCTGACCGCACGTATCGTCGAACTGACGGGTCACTTCAAGACCCACGCGAAGGATCACCACAGCCGCCGCGGCCTGCTGCGCATGGTGAGCCGCCGCCGCAAGCTGCTCGACTACCTCAAGGGCAAGGATGCCGACCGTTACCGCGCACTGATCGAGAAGCTGGGTCTGCGTAAGTAATCGAGGCGATTGCCGCCAGCAAGATGCCTGTGTCAGTCCGCTGATACAGGCATTTTGTTTTTGCGCGGTGCGTAGCGTCACACGCATCGCAGGCTGTCCGGCACGTTCGTGCGGGGCTGCCGCAACGGCTGATGCCGGGGCAGGATTTGTGTCATTCCAGCGCGTCGCTGCGTGAGCGCCGCGCTGGAATGGCATAAAAAACACACCTTGCTCCGGGTGATTCGGTCGGGACGCCGCCGTGCTGGATGGCCGGCGCGGCGATTGAAATGCATGAATTCAAAGGAGCAACCATGTCCATGTTCAACAAGGTCGTGAAGGAATTCCAGTGGGGCCAGCACAAGGTGCGCCTCGAAACCGGTGAAGTCGCTCGCCAGGCGAGCGGCGCGGTGATCGTCGACGTCGAAGACACCGTCGTGCTGGCAACCGTCGTCGGCGCGAAGTCGGCGAAGCCGGGTCAGGATTTCTTCCCGCTGACCGTCGACTACCTCGAGAAGACCTACTCGGCCGGCAAGATCCCGGGCGGCTTCTTCCGTCGCGAAGGCCGTCCGTCGGAGCACGAGACGCTGACGTCGCGCCTGATCGACCGTCCGCTGCGCCCGCTGTTCCCGGAAGGCTTCTACAACGAAGTCCAGGTCGTGATCCACGTGCTGTCCGTGAACCCGGAAATCCCGGCGGACATCCCCGCGCTGATCGGCGCATCGGCTGCGCTCGCCGTGTCGGGCCTGCCGTTCAACGGCCCGGTCGGTGCCGCTCGCGTGGCCTACATCGACAACGCGTACGTGCTGAACCCGACGCGTGACCAGATCAAGGCATCGAGCCTCGACCTCGTCGTCGCCGGTACGGAACGTGCGGTGCTGATGGTCGAATCGGAAGCCGATCAACTGTCGGAAGACGTGATGCTGGGCGCCGTGGTGTTCGGCCACGAGCAAATGCAGGTCGCGATCGACGCGATCCACGAACTGGTGCGCGAAGGCGGCAAGCCCGAGTGGGACTGGCAGCCGGCACCGAAGAACGAAGCGCTGATCGCGCGCGTGACCGAGCTGGCACAGAACGACCTGCTCGCTGCTTACCAGCTCCGCGACAAGCAGGCACGCTCGACGAAGCTGAAGGAAGTCTACGCAGCAACCTCGGCGAAGCTCGAGGAAGACGCGCAGGCAGCCGGTACGGCCGCAGCCGACAAGGCAACGGTCGGCAACGTGCTGTTCGACATCGAAGCCAAGATCGTCCGTTCGCAGATCCTGAACGGCGAGCCGCGCATCGACGGCCGCGACACGCGCACCGTGCGCCCGATCGAGATCCGCACCGGCGTGCTGCCGCGTACCCACGGCTCGGCGCTGTTCACGCGCGGCGAGACGCAGGCGCTGGTCGTCGCGACGCTCGGCACGAAGGGTGACGAGCAGATCATCGATGCGCTCGAAGGCGAGTACCGCGAGCGCTTCATGCTCCACTACAACATGCCCCCGTTCGCGACCGGCGAAACGGGCCGCGTCGGCTCGCCGAAGCGCCGCGAAATCGGCCACGGCCGCCTCGCGAAGCGCGCGCTGGTCAAGTGCCTGCCGAGCGCCGACGAATTCGGCTACTCGATCCGCGTCGTGTCGGAAATCACCGAATCGAACGGTTCGTCGTCGATGGCTTCGGTGTGCGGCGGCTGCCTCGCGCTGATGGACGCCGGCGTGCCGATGAAGGCGCACGTCGCGGGCATCGCGATGGGCCTGATCCTCGAAGGCAACAAGTTCGCGGTGCTGACCGACATCCTCGGCGACGAAGATCACCTCGGCGACATGGACTTCAAGGTGGCCGGCACGGAGCAAGGCGTGACGGCACTGCAGATGGACATCAAGATCCAGGGCATCACGAAGGAAATCATGCAGGTCGCGCTCGCGCAAGCGAAGGAAGGCCGCATGCACATCCTCGGCAAGATGACGTCGGCAGTCTCGGGTGCGAACACGCAACTGTCGGAATTCGCTCCGCGCATGATCACGATCAAGATCAACCCGGAAAAGATCCGCGACGTGATCGGCAAGGGCGGTTCGGTGATCCGCGCGCTGACGGAAGAAACCGGCACGACCATCGACATCTCCGACGACGGCGTCGTGACGATCGCGAGCACGAACAGCGACGGCATGGCCGAAGCGAAGAAGCGCATCGAGCAAATCACGGCCGAGATCGAAGTCGGCCAGGTGTACGAAGGCACGGTTCTGAAGCTGCTCGATTTCGGCGCGATCGTGAACCTGCTGCCGGGCAAGGATGGCCTGCTGCACATCTCGGAAATCGTCAACGAGCGTGTGAAGGACATCAACGACTACCTGAAGGAAGGCCAGCAAGTGAAGGTCAAGGTCATCCAGACGGACGAAAAGGGTCGCGTGCGTCTGTCGGCGAAGGCGCTGCTGAATGAAGCAGCGGCGGCGTCGCAGTCGGACACGCCGCCGCAGCAGTAAGCGGGCAGGCGGACCAACGGCCGGCAGTGCGAAAGCGTGCCGGCCGTTTTTTCTGTAGCATCGTTGTGCGGCGCAGCAGCGCCGGTCAGGCGCCCGTGCCGCGTGCGGGCGCGCCATCCGATTCCGATCCTGATCCTGGAGCGACCATCACCATGAAAGCCATCGAAATCACCGAATTCGGTGCCCCCGACGTGCTGAAGCTTGCGGAGCGCCCGCGCCCCGAACCGAAGCGCGGCGAAGTGCTGATCAAGGTGGCGGCTTCCGGTGTGAACCGGCCCGATGTGTTCCAGCGCAAGGGCGCCTATGCGCCGCCGCCGGGTGCGTCGGATCTGCCTGGCCTCGAGGTCGCGGGCGAGATCGTCGGTGGCGACCTGTCCGACGCCGCGCTGAACCCGTTCGGCCTGAAGCTGGGCGATCGCGTGTGCGCGCTGCTCGCGGGCGGCGGCTATGCGGAGTATGCGGTCGCGCCGCTGCTGCAGTGCCTGCCGGTGCCCGACGGGCTGACCGATATCGAGGCCGCGTCGCTGCCCGAAACGTTTTTCACCGTGTGGAGCAACGTGTTCGACCGCGCGCAGCTCGGCGCGGGCGAGGGCGGCGAGCAGGAAACGCTGCTCGTGCAGGGCGGTTCGAGCGGCATCGGCGTGACGGCGATCCAGATCGCGCATGCGCTCGGCTTTCGCGTGTTCGCGACGGCCGGCACCGCCGACAAGTGCCGCGCGTGCGAGGCGCTCGGCGCCGAACGCGCGATCAACTACAAGACGGAAGACTTCGTCGAGGTCGTGAAGTCGCTGACGCACGATCGCGGCGTCGACGTGATCCTCGACATGGTGGCGGGCTCGTACGTGCCGCGCGAACTGTCCGCGCTAGCGGATGGCGGCCGCCTCGTGCTGATCGCGCTGCTCGGTGGCGCGAAGACCGACGTCAACCTCGGCGAGATCCTGCGTCGCCGGCTGACCATCACGGGTTCGACGCTGCGCCCGCGTCCGGTCGAGTTCAAGGCGCAGATCGCCGCGCAACTGAAGGCGCGCGTGTGGCCGCTGCTTGCCGATGGCCGCATCAAGCCGGTGATCTATCGCGTCTTGCCGGCCGCGGACGCCGCGCAGGCGCACGCGCTGATGGAAAGCAGCGAGCACACCGGCAAGATCGTGCTCGATTGGGGTACGAACGCCTGACGGCCCGTGCGGCCGGGCTTGACATGCGCGGTTTGACCGGTTCAAGCCGCGCGCAGTAAAATCGCCGGTTTGCTTCGCCAGATCAAACCTGACGGCCGGTTTCCGGCGCGTTAATGACCAAGCGGTGACGAGACAGACACGATGTCGAAACAGAGAACTAAGCGTGTGATCGGCAACTGGAAGATGCACGGCCGTCTGGCCGGCAACCAGGCGTTGCTGAACGAAGTGGTGCAGGGCGCGGGCGCGGTGGCGGCCGAAACGTCGGTCGGCGTGTGCGTGCCGTTCCCGTATCTCGCGCAGGTTCAGGCGCAGCTCGACGGCGGCCGTGTCGCGTGGGGTGCGCAGGACGTGTCGGCGCACGAGCAGGGCGCGTTCACCGGTGAAGTGGCGGCCGCGATGGTCGCGGAGTTCGGCGCACGCTATGCGATCGTCGGTCACTCGGAGCGCCGCGCGTATCACGGCGAGCGCAACGAGACGGTCGCGGCGAAGACGCAGCGCGCACTTGCGGCGGGGCTCACGCCTGTCGTGTGCGTCGGCGAGACGCTCGACGAGCGCGAGTCGGGTGCGACCGAGCAGGTGGTCGGTGCGCAGCTCGACGCAGTGCTGGCCGTGCTGACGGCCGACGAGGCCGTGCGCATCGTCGTCGCATACGAGCCTGTCTGGGCGATCGGCACGGGCAAGAGCGCGACGTCGGCGCAGGCACAGGACGTGCACGCGTTCCTGCGTGCGCGTCTCGCGGCAAAGGGCGCGGCGGACGTGTCCGTACTGTACGGCGGCAGCGTGAAGCCGGACAACGCGGAAGAGCTGTTCGCGCAGCCGGACATCGACGGTGGCCTGATCGGCGGCGCGTCGCTGAAGGCGGAAGATTTCCTGGCGATCTGCCGGGCCGCGCGCTGAGCGGTCCGAGATCGAATTGAACCATGACGGCGGCCGGACGTTCCGGTCGCCTGATCCATTCGGGTGGGTGTGATGCTGTTATTCAAGACGCTGATTATTGTGGTGCAGGTGCTGTCTGCACTCGGTGTGATTGGTCTCGTGCTGCTGCAGCACGGCAAGGGTGCCGACATGGGCGCTGCGTTCGGCAGCGGCGCGTCGGGCAGCCTGTTCGGTGCAACGGGCTCGGCGAACTTCCTGTCGCGCACGACGGGCATTCTCGCAACGATCTTCTTCGTCGCGACGCTCGCGCTGACGTACCTCGGTTCGTACAAGTCGACGCCGTCGGCAGGCGTGCTGGGTGGGGTTGCGACCGCACCGGCATCGGCGCCTGCAGCATCGGCACCGGCTGTCGCGGCATCCGCTGCCGCAGGTTCGGCTGCAAGCGCGCCGGGCCAGGACGTCCCGAAATAAAAAGTTAAAATTTTTGCGTTTGTGCGTTGAACAATTCTGGAAGTCAGGTTAGAATTTAATTCTTGAAGCGATTCGCGGGAAACAAGTAGTTACACCCCCGGTTGCATGCAGTGCCGACGTGGTGAAATTGGTAGACACGCTATCTTGAGGGGGTAGTGGCGAAAGCTGTGCGAGTTCGAGTCTCGCCGTCGGCACCAAAGTTACTCAATGCCAGCCGCTTCTAGTGGCTGGCATTTTTCATTTCTGGGGTGTGCTTGCGGTTGTCTTGCGATCGCCTGTACTCCGAAATGATTCCTTCCGCCGGAAGTGGTATTCTCCGGACGCTCAGAACCAACCGATAGAGGATTGCCTTGAACCTCGCAGCCTATTACCCCGTCTTGTTGTTCCTCCTCGTGGGCACTGGTTTAGGTATCGCGCTGGTCAGCATCGGCAAGCTCCTTGGTCCCAACAAGCCGGACGCCGAGAAGAACGCACCGTACGAGTGCGGCTTCGAAGCCTTTGAAGACGCCCGGATGAAATTCGACGTCCGGTACTACCTCGTCGCCATCCTGTTCATCATCTTCGATCTCGAAACCGCATTCCTGTTTCCGTGGGGCGTCGCGCTCCGGGATATCGGCTGGCCGGGTTTCATCGCAATGATGATTTTTCTGCTCGAATTCCTGCTGGGCTTTGCCTATATCTGGAAGAAAGGCGGCCTCGACTGGGAGTGATGGGTTAATCGCCGGTTTGCATGGGCGGCCACGCTCGGTCGCTCGTCTGGAGTGGAAAGCAAATGAGTATCGAAGGGGTCTTGAAGGAAGGGTTTGTCACCACGACGGCTGACAAGCTGATCAACTGGACGCGTACTGGCTCGCTGTGGCCGATGACGTTCGGGCTCGCGTGTTGCGCCGTCGAAATGATGCATGCGGGCGCGGCCCGTTACGACCTGGACCGGTTCGGCGTCGTGTTTCGCCCGAGCCCGCGTCAGTCGGACGTGATGATCGTCGCCGGCACGCTCTGCAACAAGATGGCGCCCGCGCTGCGTCGCGTGTACGACCAGATGGCCGAGCCGCGCTGGGTGATCTCGATGGGATCGTGCGCGAACGGCGGTGGCTACTACCACTACTCGTACTCGGTGGTCCGCGGCTGCGACCGAATCGTGCCGGTCGACGTCTATGTGCCGGGCTGTCCGCCCACCGCCGAGGCGCTGGTGTACGGCGTGATCCAGCTTCAGGCGAAGATCCGTCGCACCAACACCATCGCCCGTCAATAAAGCCCCGAGCGTCCCCTCAATATGGCAAGCAAAATCGAGACCCTCAAGGCAAACCTCGAAGCCGCGCTCGGCGCGCGCGTGGTGAGCCTCACCGAAGCGATCGGTGAACTGACGCTCGTCGTGAAGGCGAGCGATTACCTCGAAGTCGCAAAGATGCTGCGCGACGATCCGAAGCTCCGTTTCGAGCAGTTGCTCGATCTGTGCGGCGTCGACTACCAGACCTTCGGCGACGGTGCTTACGACGGCCCGCGCTTCGCGGCCGTGTCGCACCTGCTGTCGGTCACGAACAACTGGCGCCTGCGCCTGCGCGCATTCGCGCCGGACGACGATCTGCCGATCGTGGCATCGCTGGTCGACATCTGGACCTCCGCGAACTGGTACGAGCGCGAAGCGTTCGACCTGTACGGCATCGTGTTCGAAGGCCACCCCGACCTGCGCCGCATCCTCACCGACTACGGCTTCATCGGTCACCCGTTCCGCAAGGACTTCCCGGTGTCGGGCTATGTCGAAATGCGTTACGACCCGGAAGAGAAGCGGGTCGTGTACCAGCCGGTGACGATCGAGCCGCGCGAAATCACGCCGCGCGTGATCCGCGAGGATCGCTATGGCGGTCTGAAACATTAAGGGGGCGTCATGGCAGAAATCAAGAACTACACGCTCAACTTCGGTCCGCAGCACCCGGCAGCGCACGGCGTGCTGCGCCTCGTGCTCGAGCTCGACGGCGAAGTCATCCAGCGTGCCGATCCGCACATCGGCCTGCTGCACCGCGCGACGGAAAAGCTCGCGGAATCCAAAACGTTTATCCAGTCCGTGCCGTACATGGACCGTCTCGACTACGTGTCGATGATGGTCAACGAGCACGGCTACGTGCTCGCGATCGAAAAGCTGCTCGGCATCGAAGTGCCGGAGCGCGCGCAGTACATCCGCGTGCTGTTCGACGAAATTACGCGCGTGCTGAACCACCTGATGTGGATCGGCGCGCACGCACTCGACGTCGGCGCGATGGCCGTGTTCCTGTACGCATTCCGCGAACGCGAAGACCTGATGGACGTGTACGAAGCGGTGTCCGGCGCCCGGATGCACGCGGCGTACTACCGTCCGGGCGGCGTCTATCGCGACCTGCCTGACGCAATGCCGCAATACAAGGCGTCGAAGATTCGCAACGAGAAGGCGCTCGCGAAGATGAACGAAGCGCGCAGCGGCTCGGTGCTCGACTTCATCGACGACTTCTTCACGCGCTTCCCGAAGTGCGTCGACGAATACGAAACGCTGCTCACCGACAACCGGATCTGGAAGCAGCGTCTGGTCGGGATCGGCGTGGTCAGCCCGGAACGTGCGCTGCAGATGGGCCTGACGGGCCCGATGCTGCGCGGCTCGGGCATCGCCTGGGATCTGCGCAAGAAGCAGCCGTACGAAGTGTACGATCGCATGGATTTCGACGTGCCGGTCGGCGTGAACGGCGATTGCTACGACCGCTATCTGGTGCGCGTCGAAGAAATGCGCCAGTCGATCCGCATCGCGAAACAGTGTATTGAGTGGCTCCGCAAGAATCAGGGCCCGGTGATGACGGACAATCACAAGGTTGCCCCGCCGTCGCGCGTCGGCATGAAGACCAACATGGAAGACTTGATTCACCACTTCAAGCTCTTCACCGAAGGTTTCCATGTGCCGGAAGGCGAAGCGTACGCGGCGGTCGAGCATCCGAAGGGTGAATTCGGCATCTACCTCGTGTCGGACGGTGCCAACAAGCCGTATCGCCTCAAGATTCGCGCACCGGGTTTCGCTCACCTGGCGTCGCTCGATGAAATGGCGCGCGGTCACATGATCGCCGACGCCGTCACGATCATCGGTACGCAGGACATCGTGTTCGGCGAGATCGATCGCTAATGGTTAGCGCCGCCCGCGCGAGCGGGCGGCGAGCAGCAAGTCACACGCGATGCGCGCTGAACCGGCGCGGCTTCGCAAGCTGTCAACAGAGTGAGCGCCAGGTCTGCCGTCCATGCACCCCAGTGTGCGGCAGGTTGTTCGTTCGGTAGGAATTGAAAGAGTCGTGTCTGAAAATGATCTCAGCTGAAGGCCTGAAGGAAATCGATCGAGCGTTGACGAAGTATCCCGCCGATCAGAAACAGTCCGCCGTGATGTCGGCGTTGGCCGTTGCTCAGGAAGAGCACGGCTGGCTGTCGCCCGAACTGATGCAGTTCGTCGCGGACTATCTCGGCATGCCGGCAGTCGCCGTGCAGGAAGTCGCGACGTTCTACACGATGTACGAGCTCAACCCGGTCGGCAAGCACAAGATCACGCTCTGCACGAACCTGCCGTGCCAGCTTGGCCCGGACGGCGGCGCGGAAGCGACGGCCGACTACCTGAAACAGAAGCTCGGCATCGGCTTCGGCGAGACCACGCCCGACGGCAAGTTCACGCTGAAGGAAGGCGAATGCATGGGCTCGTGCGGCGATGCGCCGGTGCTGCTGGTGAACAACCACAGAATGTGCAGCTTCATGAGCCGCGAGAAGATCGACCAGCTGCTTGAGGAGCTCTCGAAATGACGTCCCTCCACGACCGTCACATCAAACCGCTGATCCTCGCTGGTCTGAACGGCGAGAACTGGCATCTCGAAGATTACGTCGCGCGCGGCGGCTACAAGCAGCTGCGCCGCATTCTCGAAGAAAAGATTCCGCCCGAGCAGGTGATCGCCGACGTCAAGGCGTCGGGCCTGCGTGGCCGTGGCGGTGCGGGCTTCCCGACCGGCCTGAAGTGGAGCTTCATGCCGCGCCAGTTCCCGGGGCAGAAGTACCTCGTCTGCAACTCGGACGAAGGCGAGCCGGGCACGTTCAAGGATCGCGACATCCTGCGCTGGAACCCGCACGCGCTGATCGAAGGCATGGCCATCGGCGCGTACGCGATGGGCATCACCGTCGGCTACAACTACATCCACGGCGAAATCTTCGAAGTGTATCGACGCTTCGAAGCCGCGCTCGATGAAGCGCGCGCTGCCGGGTTCCTCGGCGACAACATCATGGGCTCGGAATTCTCGTTCCAGCTGCACGCGCACCACGGTTACGGCGCGTACATCTGCGGCGAAGAAACGGCGCTGCTCGAGTCGCTCGAAGGCAAGAAGGGCCAGCCGCGCTTCAAGCCGCCGTTCCCGGCGAGCTTCGGCGTGTACGGCAAGCCCACCACGATCAACAACACCGAGACGTTCGCCGCAGTGCCGTTCCTGCTGTCCATCGGGCCGCAGAATTACCTCGAGATCGGCAAGCCGAACAACGGCGGCACGAAGATTTTCTCGGTGTCGGGCGACGTCGAGCGTCCGGGCAACTACGAAGTGCCGCTCGGCACGCCGTTCGCGACGCTGATGGAGCTCGCCGGCGGGATGCGCGGCGGCAAGAAGATCAAGGCCGTGATTCCGGGCGGTTCGTCGGCACCGGTGATCCCGGGCGACATCATGATGCAGACGGATCTCGACTACGATTCGATCGCGAAGGCGGGCTCGATGCTCGGTTCCGGCGCGGTGATCGTGATGGACGAGACGCGCTGCATGGTGCGTTCGCTGCTGCGCCTGTCGTACTTCTATTACGAGGAATCGTGCGGCCAGTGCACGCCGTGCCGTGAAGGCACCGGCTGGCTGTATCGCGTCGTGAATCGTATCGAGCACGGCGAAGGGCGCCAGGAAGATCTGGATCTGCTGAACTCGGTTGCCGAGAACATCATGGGCCGCACGATCTGTGCACTTGGCGATGCGGCGGCGATGCCGGTGCGCGGGATGCTCAAGCACTACTGGGACGAATTCGCGTACCACGTCGAGCACAAGCACTGCATGGTCGGCGGCCACGCGCACGCGGCGGCAGCCTGAAGCGTACCCGGTTGCGGAATTTGAGCGCACGGTCGGGCGAAGGCGCGAACGGGCGGAAATAGGTTAAGGACCATTCACCATCATGGTTGAACTTGAAATAGACGGCAAGAAGGTCGAGGTGCCCGAAGGCAGCATGGTGATCCAGGCTGCGCACAAGGCGGATACGTACATTCCTCACTTCTGCTATCACAAGAAACTGTCGGTTGCGGCCAACTGCCGGATGTGTCTCGTCGAAGTCGAGAAGATGCCGAAGGCCGTGCCTGCCTGCGCGACCCCCGTGTCGGCCGGCATGATCGTCCATACGCAATCCGACAAGGCCGTGAAGGCGCAGCAGTCGGTGATGGAATTCCTCCTCATCAACCACCCGCTCGACTGCCCGATCTGCGATCAGGGCGGCGAATGCCAGCTGCAGGATCTGGCGGTCGGCTACGGCAAGTCGTCGTCGCGCTACTCGGAAGAGAAGCGCGTGGTGTTCCACAAGAACGTGGGCCCGCTGATCTCGATGGAAGAAATGTCGCGCTGCATCCACTGCACGCGCTGCGTCCGCTTCGGCCAGGAAATCGCCGGCGTGATGGAGTTCGGCATGCTGGGCCGCGGCGAGCACTCGGAAATCACGACGTTCGTCGGCAAGACGGTCGATTCCGAAATGTCGGGCAACATGATCGACCTGTGCCCGGTCGGCGCGCTGACCAGCAAGCCGTTCCGCTACAGCGCCCGTACGTGGGAACTGTCGCGCCGCAAGTCGGTGAGCCCGCACGATTCCGTCGGCGCGAACCTCGTCGTGCAGGTGAAGAACAACCGCGTGATGCGCGTGCTGCCGTTCGAGAACGAAGCCATCAACGAATGCTGGATCTCGGACAAGGATCGCTTCTCGTACGAAGGCCTCAACAGCGAAGAGCGCCTGACGAAGCCGATGCTGAAGCAGGGCGGCCAGTGGATCGAGACCGACTGGCAGACCGCACTCGAATACGTCGCGAAGGGCCTGAAGGGCATCGCCGCGGATCACGGCGCGAACGCGCTGGCGATGCTCGCGAGCGCGCACAGCACCGCTGAAGAGCTGTTCCTCGTGAAGCAGCTCGCCAACGAACTGAAGACGCCGAACGTCGACTTCCGTCTGCGTCAGCAGGATTTCTCGGCGCCGGTCCAGGGCGCACCGTGGCTCGGCATGCCGATCGCCGATCTGTCGAACGTGGACGCCGCGTTCGTCGTCGGTTCGTTCCTTCGCCGCGACCACCCGCTGTTCGCCGCCCGCCTGCGTCAGGCCGCGAAGAACGGCGCGAAGCTGCACTTCCTGCACGCAACCGGTGACGACGCACTGATCCCGACCGCGCAACGTATCGTTGCTGCACCGTCGGCATGGCTCGACCAGCTGGCCGGCATCGCTGCGGCCGTCGCGCAACTGCGCGGCGTCGCGCTGCCCGACACGCTCGCGGGCGTCACGGCATCGCCGGCTGCACAGGCTGTCGCCCAGTCGCTCGCGAACGGCGAACGCCGCGCGGTGCTGCTCGGCAACGTCGCGGTCCGCCATCCGGAATTCGCGAAGCTGCACGCCGTCGCCAAGTGGATCGCCGACAACACCGGCGCCACGTTCGGCTTCCTGACGGAAGCGGCGAACACGGTCGGCGCGCACGTCGTCGGCGCACTGCCGGGCGAAGGCGGCCTGAACGCACGCGAAGCGTTCGAGCAGCCGCGCAAGGGCTACGTGCTGCTGAACGTCGAACCGGAATTCGACACGGCCGATCCGGCGCAGGCACTCGCCGCGCTGAACCAGGCTGAGATGGTCGTCGTGATGTCGCCGTTCAAGCACGGCCTCGACTACGCCGACGTGCTGCTGCCGGTTGCGCCGTTCACGGAAACGGCCGGTACGTACGTGAATGCGGAAGGCACCGTGCAAAGCTTCAACGGCGTCGTGCGCCCGCTCGGCGACACGCGTCCGGGCTGGAAGGTGCTGCGCGTGCTCGGCAGCCTGCTCGGCCTGCCGAACTTCGAATACGAGACCTCGGAAGAAGTGCGTCTCGCAGCGCTCGGCGACGCCGGCGTCGCGGGCCGCTTGTCGAACCAGACGTCGGTCGCGCCGGTGCGCGTTGCGGCGAATGCCGCGAACGGCGGTTTCGAGCGCCTGGCCGATGTGCCGATCTATCATGCCGACGCACTCGTGCGCCGCGCAGGTGCGCTGCACCTGACGACTGCCGCGAAGGCGGCGAACGCCGCGGCCCTGCCGGCCGCGCTGTTCGACAAGCTGGGCTTGAAGGAAGGCGACGCCGTGCGCGTGCGCCAGGGCGAGCGTGCGGTGCAGTTGCCGGCCGTGCGCGACGCGAATCTTGCGGAGACCGTCGTTCGCGTGTCGGCGGCGACGCCTGCCGGCGCAGCGCTCGGCAGCCTGTCCGGTGAACTGGTGGTGGAGAAGGCGTAAATGAGCTTGTTCGATACGATCAACGCGGGCGGGTCCCAGCTTCTCGGCTTCGCGTGGCCGACGGTGTGGGCAGTCGTGCGCATCCTCGTCGTCTCCGTCGTCATCCTGCTGTGCGTCGCGTACCTGATTCTGTGGGAACGCAAGCTGATCGGCTGGATGCACGTGCGTCTCGGTCCGAACCGCGTCGGCCCCGGCGGCCTGCTGCAGCCGATCGCCGACGTGCTGAAGCTGCTGCTGAAGGAAGTCATTCAGCCGAGCGCAGCCAGCCGCTGGTTGTACCTGATCGCGCCGGTCATGACTGTCGTGCCGGCGTTCGCCGTGTGGGCGGTGATCCCGTTCCAGGCCAAGGCCGTGCTCGCGGACATCAACGCGGGCCTGCTGTACGCGATGGCGATCTCGTCGATCGGCGTGTACGCGGTGATTCTTGCCGGCTGGGCGTCGAACTCGAAGTACGCATTTCTCGGTGCGATGCGCGCCGCGGCGCAGATGGTCTCGTACGAAATCTCGATGGGCTTCGCGCTGGTGCTCGTGCTGATGACGGCCGGCAGCCTGAACATGTCGGAAATCGTCGGCTCGCAGCAACACGGCTTCTTCGCCGGCCACGGCGTGAACTTCCTGTCGTGGAACTGGCTGCCGCTGCTGCCGGCGTTCGTCGTGTACTTCATCTCGGGCATCGCCGAAACGAACCGCCACCCGTTCGACGTGGTGGAAGGGGAGTCGGAAATCGTTGCCGGTCACATGATCGATTACTCGGGTATGGCGTTCGCGCTGTTCTTCCTCGCCGAGTACATCAACATGATCGTGATCTCGGCGCTGGCCGCGACGCTGTTCCTCGGCGGCTGGGATGCACCGTTCGAATTCCTGTCGTTCATCCCGGGCGTCTTCTGGCTGGTGCTGAAGGTCTTCGCACTGCTGTCGGTGTTCATCTGGGTTCGCGCGACGTTCCCGCGCTACCGTTACGACCAGATCATGCGCCTGGGCTGGAAGGTGTTCCTGCCCGTCACGGTGATCTGGGTCATCGTGGTCGGCTTCTGGATGATGTCGCCGCTCAACATCTGGGTGAAGTAATCGGACGAAATCATGAGCGCAATCCAACACTTCTTTAAGACCTTCTTCCTGACCGAGCTGCTGCAGGGGCTCGCGCTGACCGGCCGTTACACGTTCAAGCGCAAGGTCACCGTGCAGTTCCCGGAAGAAAAGACGCCGATCTCGCCGCGTTTCCGCGGGCTGCATGCGCTGCGCCGCTACGAAAACGGCGAAGAGCGCTGCATCGCGTGCAAGCTGTGCGAGGCCGTGTGCCCCGCAATGGCGATCACGATCGAATCGGAAACGCGCGCGGACAACACGCGCCGCACGACGCGCTACGACATCGACCTGACGAAATGCATCTTCTGCGGTTTCTGCGAAGAGAGCTGCCCGGTCGATTCGATCGTCGAGACGCAGATTCTCGAGTACCACGGCGAAAAGCGCGGCGACCTGTATTTCACGAAGGAAATGCTGCTCGCGGTGGGCGATCGCTACGAGAAGGACATCGCCGCGGCGAAGGCTGCCGACGCGCCGTATCGTTGATTGTGTTTGCAGTGCCGGCCCGAAGCACGGGCCGAGCCGCCGCGACGGGTGCGGCTCGCAAGAGCGTCCCGCAAGCCGCGCCTGACTATGGCCTAACGATGAACCGGTAATCATGGAATTCACGACCGTACTGTTCTACATCTTCGCGCTGCTCCTGGTGGTATCAGGGCTGAAGGTGATCACTTCGCGCAACCCGGTGGCGTCTGCGCTTTTCCTTGTGCTGGCGTTCTTCAACGCCGCCGCGATCTGGATGCTGCTGGAAGCGGAGTTCCTCGCGATCCTGCTGGTGCTGGTGTACGTGGGCGCCGTGATGGTGCTGTTCCTGTTCGTCGTGATGATGCTCGACATCAACATCGACTACCTGCGCCGCGACTTCAAGCGCTTCGTCCCGATGGCGACGGTGGTCGGCGCGATCATCGTGATCGAAACCGCGCTGATCCTGTGGCGCGGTTACGGCGACACGCAGACCGTGCACGCGATGGCGACGGGCGAGATGGCCAACTGGTCGAACACGCGCCTGATCGGCAAGGTGATCTACACCGACTACATCTTCGCGTTTGAAATCGCCGGCCTCGTGCTGCTGGTCGCGATCATTGCAGCGATCGGGCTGACCGAGCGCAAGGGCAAGGACAGCAAGCGCCAGCGCGTGTCGGATCAGGTCAAGGTGCGCCGCAACGACCGCGTGCGCCTCGTGAAGATGGAAGCGGAAAAGCCGCAGCCGGAAACGGCGCAGAGCGAAGCCGGTTCGGGCACCAACGGCTAAGCGGAGGAAAAGAAAACATGCTGACTCTTGCTCATTACCTCGTGCTCGGCGCGATCCTCTTTGCGATCGCGATCGTCGGGATTTTCCTGAACCGCCGCAACATCATCATCATCCTGATGTCGATCGAACTGATGCTGCTGGCGGTGAACACCAACTTCGTCGCGTTTTCGCACTACCTCGGCGATATTCACGGCCAGATCTTCGTGTTCTTCGTGCTGACGGTCGCCGCAGCGGAAGCCGCGATCGGCCTCGCGATTCTGGTGACCCTGTTCCGTAAGCTCGACACGATCAATGTCGAGGATCTCGATCAGCTCAAAGGTTAATTTCAGGCAACGCTGTTATGTCAACGACACTCAATGAAAACCTGCTGCTGGCGATTCCGCTCGCTCCGCTGGCCGGCTCGCTGATTGCGGGGCTGTTCGGGAACGCAGTCGGGCGCAAGGGCGCACACCGGATCACGATCCTCGGCGTAATGATCGCGTTCCTCCTGTCGGCGAAAGTCTTCTTCGACGTGATGGGCGGCGCAAGCTTCAACGCGACCGTCTACGAATGGATGAACGTCGGCTCGCTGAAGCTCGAAATCGGCTTCCTCGTCGATTCGCTGACCGCGATGATGATGGTCGTCGTGACCTTCGTCTCGCTGATGGTGCACGTGTACACGATCGGCTACATGGCGGAAGAAGACGGCTACCAGCGCTTCTTCTCGTACATCTCGCTGTTCACGTTCTCGATGCTGATGCTCGTGATGAGCAACAACTTCCTGCAGCTGTTCTTCGGCTGGGAAGCGGTGGGTCTGGTGTCGTACCTGCTGATCGGCTTCTACTTCACGCGTGAGAGCGCGATCTACGCGAACATGAAGGCGTTCCTCGTGAACCGCGTGGGCGACTTCGGCTTCCTGCTCGGCATCGGCCTGCTGCTCGCATTCGCCGGCTCGATGAACTACGGCGAAGTGTTCGCGAAGCGCGCGGAACTGGCGAGCCTGCACTTCCCGGGCACCGACTGGGGCCTGCTGACCGTTGCCTGTATCTGCCTGTTCATCGGCGCGATGGGTAAGTCGGCACAGTTCCCGCTGCACGTGTGGCTGCCGGACTCGATGGAAGGCCCGACCCCGATCTCCGCGCTGATTCACGCGGCGACGATGGTGACCGCCGGCATCTTCATGGTGTCGCGCATGTCGCCGCTGTTCGAGCTGTCGGACACCGCGCTGTCGTTCATCACGGTGATCGGCGCGATCACGGCGCTCTTCATGGGCTTCCTCGGCATCGTCCAGAACGACATCAAGCGCGTGGTTGCTTACTCGACGCTGTCGCAGCTCGGCTACATGACCGTCGCGCTCGGCGTGTCCGCTTACCCGGTCGCCGTGTTCCACCTGATGACGCACGCGTTCTTCAAGGCACTGCTGTTCCTTGGCGCCGGCTCGGTCATCATGGGCATGCACCACGACCAGGACATGCGCAACATGGGTGGCCTGCGCAAGTACATGCCGATCACGTGGATCACGTCGCTCGTCGGTTCGCTCGCGCTGATCGGCACGCCGTTCTTCTCGGGCTTCTACTCGAAGGACTCGATCATCGACGCGGTGAAGCTGTCGCACCTGCCGGGTTCGGGCTTCGCGTACTTCGCGGTCGTCGCGAGCGTGTTCGTCACGGCGCTGTACTCGTTCCGCATGTACTTCCTGGTGTTCCACGGCGAAGAGCGCTTCCGCAAGCCGAAGCATCCGGAATCGCCGATGGGCATGGCGGCTGCGCACGGCCACGACGACCACGGCCATGGCCACGGTCATGACGACCACGCGCACGAGCCGCACGAGACCCCGTGGGTCGTGTGGGTGCCGCTGGTCCTGCTGGCGATCCCGTCGGTGGTGATCGGTGCGTTCGCGATCTATCCGATGCTGTACGGCAACTTCTTCGAGCACGGCGTCGCGTTCGACAAGGTGATCTACATTGGCGCGAATCACCCGGCGCTCGAGGAGATGGGCCACGAGTTCACCAACTGGGTGGGCATGGGTCTGCACTCGATTTCGGGCCTGCCGGTCTGGCTCGCGCTCGCCGGTGTCGTTGTCGCGTGGTTCCTGTACCTGAAGCGTCCGGAACTGCCGGCGTCGATCCGCCGCGCGTTCGGCCCGATCTACACGCTGCTGGACAACAAGTACTACATGGACAAGATCAACGAAGTGGTGTTCGCCCGTGGTTCGGTGGCGATCGGCCGCGGCCTGTGGAAGGAGGGTGACGTCGTGGTGATCGACGGCCTCGTCAACGGCAGCGCCCGGTTCATCGGCTGGTTCGCCGGCGTGATCCGCTTCCTCCAATCCGGTTACATCTATCACTACGCGTTCGCCATGATCATCGGCATGCTGGGGCTCCTGACCCTGTTTGTAACGCTCGGCGGCAAATAAGGCGGGGGACAACTTAATGCACGCTTTTCCGATTCTCAGTACCGCGATCTGGTTGCCGATCGTTTTCGGCCTCCTCGTGCTTGCGGTGGGTAACGACAAAAATCCGGGGACGGCCCGCTGGATCGCGCTGATCGGTTCGCTGCTCGGCCTGGCGGTCACGATCCCGCTGATCACGGGCTTCGATTCGAGCACGGCTGCGCTGCAGTTCGTCGAGAAGTCGACCTGGATCGAACGCTTCGACATCGCGTATCACCTCGGCGTCGACGGCATCTCGATGTGGTTCGTCGTGCTGACCGCGCTGATCACGGTGATCGTCGTGATCGCCGCATGGGAAGTGATCACCGAGAACGTCGCGCAGTACCTCGCGGCGTTCCTGATCCTGTCCGGGATCATGATCGGCGTATTCTCGGCGGCCGACGGCCTGCTGTTCTACGTGTTCTTCGAAGCGACCCTGATCCCGATGTACATCATCATCGGCGTGTGGGGTGGCCCGAACCGCGTGTATGCGGCATTCAAGTTCTTCCTGTACACGCTGGCCGGCTCGCTGCTGATGCTGGTCGCGCTGATCTACCTGTACACGGAAACGCACTCGTTCGACCTCGCGACGTGGCAGAACGCCAAGATCGCGATGACGCCGCAGATACTGTTGTTCATTGCCTTCTTCCTCGCGTTCGCGGTGAAGGTGCCGATGTGGCCGGTCCACACCTGGCTGCCGGATGCGCACGTGGAAGCGCCGACGGGCGGCTCGGTCGTGCTGGCTGCGATCATGCTGAAGCTCGGCGCATACGGTTTCCTGCGCTTCTCGCTGCCGATCACGCCTGATGCGAGCCACTTCCTGGCTCCCGTCGTGATCACGCTGTCGCTGATCGCGGTGATCTACATCGGCCTCGTCGCGATGGTGCAGTCCGACATGAAGAAGCTGGTCGCGTATTCGTCGATCGCGCACATGGGCTTCGTCACGCTCGGCTTCTTCATCTTCAACCAGCTCGGCGTCGAAGGCGCGATCATCCAGATGATCTCGCACGGCTTCGTATCGGGCGCGATGTTCCTCTGCATCGGCGTGCTGTACGACCGCGTGCACTCGCGCCAGATCGCCGATTACGGTGGCGTCGTCAACGTGATGCCGAAGTTCGCGGCCTTCGCAATGCTGTTCTCGATGGCCAACTGCGGCCTGCCGGGTACGTCGGGTTTCGTCGGCGAGTTCATGGTGATTCTCGCTGCCGTCCAGTACAACTTCTGGATCGCATTCGGCGCGGCATTCACGCTGATCCTCGGCGCGGCTTACACGCTGTGGATGTACAAGCGCGTGTACTTCGGCGCGGTTGCGAACGATCACGTTGCCAAGCTGAAGGACATCGGCCGTCGCGAATTCGTGATGCTGGCCGTACTCGCCGCGTTCACGATGCTGATGGGCCTGTATCCGAAGCCTTTCACCGACGTGATGCACGTTTCCGTGGAAAACCTCCTCTCCCACGTCGCGCAGTCGAAGCTGCCGCTGGCCCAGTAATCGCGAGCGGAGGAACTCAAGATCATGAACGCTCCTATGAATGTCCTGTTGCCTGACGCGCTGGTGATGGCCGCCATCGTCGTCGCATGGCTGAACGACACCTTTACCGGTGCTTCCGGCCGCCGCCTGACTTATCTGATCGCGGTCGTATCGTCGGTTGTCGCCGGCGTGTGGTTCGCGGTGCAGGCGCTTGACCCGCAGCAGTACTACTTCTTCTCGAAGATGATCGTCGTCGACTCGTTCGCGAGCATGATGAAGGCGGTCGTGTCGTTCGGTTTCGCGGTCTCGCTCGTCTATTCGCGCAAGTACCTCGAAGATCGCGACATGTTCCGCGGCGACGTGTTCCTGCTCGGCATGTTCTCGCTGCTCGGGCAGCTGGTCATGGTGTCGGGCAACAACTTCCTGACGCTGTACCTCGGTCTCGAACTGATGTCGCTGTCGCTGTACGCCGTCATCGCGCTGCGCCGCGACGCCGCGCAGTCGAGCGAAGCCGCGATGAAGTACTACGTGCTGGGCGCGCTCGCGTCGGGCTTCGTGCTGTACGGCATCTCGATGCTCTACGGCGCGACCGGCTCGCTCGAGCTGGGCGAGGTGTACAAGGCGGTCGGCGGCAACACCGATGCAGCCGTGCTGATGTTCGGCGTGGTCTTCATCGTCGCCGGTATCGCGTTCAAGCTCGGCGCCGTGCCGTTCCACATGTGGGTGCCGGACGTCTATCAAGGCGCACCGACCGCGATGACGCTGTTCGTCGGCGGCGGCCCGAAGGTTGCCGCGTTCGCGTGGGGCCTGCGTTTCCTGGTGATGGGCCTGCTGCCGCTCGCACAGAACTGGCAGACCGCGCTCGTGATCCTCGCTGCGCTGTCGCTGATCGTCGGTAACATCACCGGTATCGTCCAGCGCAACATCAAGCGGATGCTCGCGTACTCGGCGATCTCGAACATGGGCTTCGTGCTGCTCGGCCTGCTCGCGGGCATCGTGAAGGGCGACGCGGCGGCACCGGCGAACGCATACAGCTCGGCGATGTTCTACGCGATCGTCTACCTGATCACGACGCTCGGCTCGTTCGGTGTGGTGATGCTGCTCGCGCGCCGCGATTTCGAAGCCGAAACGATCGACGACTTCAAGGGCCTCAACAAGCGCAGCCCGGTGTTCGCGTTCGTGATGATGGTCATGATGTTCTCGCTGGCGGGCATCCCGCCGACCGTCGGCTTCTACGCGAAGCTCGCCGTGCTCGAGGCGACCGTCAACGCGGGCCTCACGTGGCTGGCCGTGCTGGCCGTGATCACGTCGCTGTTCGGCGCGTTCTACTACCTGCGCATCGTGAAGCTGATGTACTTCGATGCACCGCAGGATGCGACGCCGATCACGGGCGATTTCTGCAAGCGCACGATCCTCGTGCTGAACGGCCTCGCGGTCGTCGTGCTGGGCCTGATCCCGAGCCCGCTGCTGACGGCCTGCCTGCAGGCAATTCGTCACACGCTGCCGCTGTAATGTCGGCAGCCGGCTGGTTTATCGTGCTGTTGGCGCTCGTCTGCGCCAACCTGCCGTTCCTGAACCAACGTCTCTTCGCCGTCGTGCCGTTCGGCACGGCGAAGAAGAGCGGGTGGGTGCGGATCGGCGAGCTGATCGTGCTGTACTTCATCGTTGGCGCGCTCGGCTTCTGGCTCGAGTCGCGCGCCGGCAACCGCTTCGAACAGGGCTGGCAGTTCTACGCGATCACGTTCAGTTTGTTCGTCGTGTTCGCGTTTCCCGGCTTCACGTTCCAGTATCTCGTCAAACGACGCTGACGGCTTCGGCCGTCGCGCTCATTCCCGGAGCCGCCGATGGCCGAACTACCCAATCACGACGCCGCATTGACCGAAACCTGCCTCGAAAGCGAGGCGATCTTCGAAGGCTCGTTCCTCAAGCTCAAGCGCGATACCGTCCGTCTGCCGGACGGCAAGAAGGCCACGCGCGAATACGTCCAGCACCCGGGCGCGGTGATGGTGATCCCGCTGTTCGACGACGGCCGCGTGCTGATGGAAAGCCAGTATCGCTACCCGATCGGCAAGGTGATGGCCGAATTCCCGGCCGGCAAGCTGGATCCGAACGAAGGCGCGCTCGCATGCGCGGTGCGCGAACTGCGCGAAGAAACGGGTTACACCGCACGCGAGTACGTGTTCCTGGCCCGGATTCACCCGATCATTTCCTATTCGACCGAATTCATCGACCTGTACCTCGCGCGCGGGCTGACGGCCGGCGAGCGCAAGCTCGATGAAGGCGAATTCCTCGAGACCTTCACCGCGACGCAGGCCGATCTGCAGGAATGGGTGCGCACGGGCCAGATCTCCGACGTGAAGACGATCATCGGCACGATGTGGCTCGACAAGGTGCTGTCCGGCACGTGGCCACTCGGGCCGGTCCTGACGCCCTGAGCGCGGCGTCAGCGGCGGGTGGGGCGCCGCGTTACAATCCGGTGACGCGATGCTTCCGCGTCGCGCGATCAGTATTTAGCACGATCGTTCACAAAAGCGTTTTTTGCGCTACACTCGTCACACGCCCTGATTCAGCATGAAGGTCCTCGATTTACAGTGCCCGCACGGTCATCGGTTCGAAGGCTGGTTCGCTTCCGCCGATGAATTCGAAGCGCAGTTGTCCCGCAAGCTGGTCGAATGCCCGGTGTGCGGAACGACCGAGGTCAACCGTCTGCCGTCGGCGCCGCGCCTGAACTTGTCGGGCGCGACGCAGGCACAGCCGGCCGATCCGCGTGCACTGCAGGCGCAGGTGATGCGTGCGCTGCGCGAGGTGCTGGAGAAAACCGAGAATGTGGGCGAGCGCTTCGCCGAGGAAGCGCGGCGCATCCATTACAACGAGGCGCCGGCACGCAGCATCCGTGGCGTCACGACGCCCGAAGATGTGCAATCCTTGGCCGAAGAAGGCATCGACGTGATGCCGCTGCCGATTCCTGCCGCGCTGAAAGAACCGCTGCAATAGCGTATGCAGTGAGTCTTTGTCGGGCCGGACGGCTGCGGACAGGAGACACTGCGCATGGATCTGGATTATTCCCCCGCCGACGACGCGTTCCGCGTCGACGTCCGCGCCTGGCTTGAGGCAAACCTGCCTCACGCACTGCGCGCCAAGGTACTCGATCACAAACGGCTCGACCGCGAAGATTTCGCGAGCTGGCACCGGATTCTCGGCCAGCGCGGCTGGTCCGCGCCCGCGTGGCCGGTTGAATACGGCGGCCCGGGCTGGAACGCGACGCAACGACACATCTGGGACGAGGAGTGCGCGCGGATCGGTGCGCCGACCGTGCTGCCGTTCGGCGTATCGATGGTCGCGCCGGTGTTGATGAAATACGGCAGCGAAGCGCAGAAACGTCATTATCTGCCGCGCATTCTCGACGGCTCGGACTGGTGGTGCCAGGGCTACTCGGAGCCGGGTTCGGGATCCGACCTCGCATCGTTGCGCACGCGTGCCGAGCGCCAGGGCGACCACTACGTCGTCAATGGCCAGAAGACCTGGACGACGCTCGGCCAGTACGCCGACATGATGTTCTGCCTCGTGCGCACCGATCCGGCCGCGAAGAAACAGGAGGGCATCTCGTTCCTGCTGATCGACATGAAGACGCCCGGCATCACGGTGCGCCCGATCGTCATGCTCGACGAGGACCACGAGGTCAACGAGGTGTTCCTCGAGGACGTGAAAGTGCCGGTCGAGAATCTCGTCGGCGACGAGAATCGCGGCTGGACCTACGCCAAATACCTGCTTGGCCATGAGCGCACCGGTATCGCACGCGTCGGCGCGTCGAAGCGCGAGCTCGCGTTCCTGAAGCGCGTGGCGTCGAACCAGCGCAAGAACGGCAAGCCGTTGCTTGCCGATCCCGTGTTCGCCGCGAAGGTCGCGGCGCTCGAGGTCGAGCTGATGGCGCTCGAAGTGACGGTGCTGCGCGTCGTCAGCCGCGAGACGAGCGGCAAGGGGCCGGGCCCCGAGGCGTCGATGCTGAAGATCAAGGGCACGGAAGTGCAGCAGGCGCTCACCGAGCTGATGGTCGATGCGATCGGCCCGCTCGCCGCACCGTTCGACGTGCCGTTCCTCGACGGCCAGCGCGAGCACAGCATCGCGGGCGACGACGATGCGGCACCGCTTGCCGCGTACTACTTCAATTACCGGAAGACGTCGATCTACGGCGGTTCGAACGAGATCCAGAAGAACATCATCGCGCAGATGATTCTGGGGCTGTGATCAGGGAACGGAGACAACCATGGATTTCAGCTTTACCGATGAGCAGCAGCAGTTTGCCGACGCGCTGCGCCGTTATCTCGGCGAGCAATACGGTTTCGAAGCGCGCCAGGCGATCGTGCGCAGCGACGCGGGCGTGTCGGACACGCAATGGAGCGCGTTCGCCGAGCTGGGGCTGACCGCGCTGCCCGTGCCGGATGCGCAGGGCGGTTTCGGCGGTGGCCCCGTCGACATGCTGGTCGTGATGCAGGAGCTCGGCCGCGCGCTCGTGATCGAGCCGTACTGGGCAACGGTGGTGGGCGTCGAAGCCTTGCGCATCGCCGGCTCCGGCGCCGGTGAGGATGCCGCGCTGCTGGAGGCGGTCGCGCAGGGACAGAAACGTGTGGCGGTCGCGTTCCACGAACCGCATGCGCGCTACGACCTGTTCGAACTCGACACGCATGCGCGCGAGCAGGGCGGCACGTACCGGCTGACCGGCACGAAGTCGGTCGTTCAGCATGGCGCACAGGCGGATGCGTGGATCGTGCCCGCGCGCGTCGACGGCGGCAGCATCGGCCTCTTCGTCGTCGAACGGGATGCCGCGAATGCGCAGGTGGTCGACTACCGGACGATCGACGGCCAGCGTGCCGCGACGATCGCGTTCAACGAAACACCGGCGCGACTGCTGACGGGCGGTGCGCGCGACGCGGCTGCCCTCGAGCAGGTTGCCGATTACGCGACGTTCCTGCTGTGCGCGGAAGCGGTCGGTACGCTCGACGAACTGAATCGTGCGACGGTCGAATACACGAAGACGCGTGAACAGTTCGGCATGCCGATCGCGCGTTTCCAGGCGCTGCAGCACCGGATGGTCGACATGCTGATCCATGCCGAGCAGGCGCGTTCGCTGACTTACCTTGCTGCCGTACGCTACGCGAGCGGCGATGCCGATGCGCGACGCAAGGCCGTGTCGGCCGCGAAAGCGCGTGTCGGCGCCGCTGCGCGCTTCGTCGGCCAGCAGGCCGTTCAACTGCACGGCGGCATGGGCGTGACCAACGAGGTCGCCGCTGCGCACCTGTTCAAGCGGCTGACGATCATCGAGACGACGCTCGGCGATACCGATCATCATCTTGCCCGTATCGCGGCGCTGCCTGATTTCGCGCAGGCCGACGCGGCGTGACGGTGACGCGTGAGCGCACCAGACAAGGAGACACCTAGTGGGTATCAGTTACGAAGACCTGGTGGTCGGCAGTACCACCGAAGTGGGCCGCTACACGTTCGAATCCGACGACATCAAGGCGTTCGCGCAACGCTACGACCCGCAGCCGTTCCATCTCGACGAAGAGGCCGGGAAGGCATCGCATTTCGGCGGGCTCGTCGCGAGCGGCTGGCATACGTGTTCGGTGTTCATGAGCTTGCTCATCAAGAAGCTCGGTCAGGACTCGACCAGCATGGGGTCGCCGGGCATCGATTCGATCCGCTGGCTCAAGCCGGTGCGCGCCGGCGACACGATCACGATGTATCAGAAAGTCCACGACAAGCGCGTGTCGGAGAGCAAGCCCGACCGCGGCATCGTGTCGACGGAATGGGTCGGCGTGAACGGCGCCGGCGAGACGGTGATCACCGTGCATACCAAGGTGATCTTCGGGCTGCGCCATCCGGGAGGCACGCACGCATGACCGACGTGACCTTGCCGCTGATCGCATCGGCACAGGCGCTGCAGGCGCGTGTCGGCGCAGAGCCGCTCGCGAGCGGCTGGATCGCGATCGACCAGCGTCGTGTCGATGGCTTTGCCGATGCGACCGGCGATCATCAATGGATTCACGTCGATCCCGAACGCGCGCGGCGCGAGTCGCCGTTCGGCGGTCCGATCGCGCACGGGTTCCTGACGCTGTCGCTGATTCCGGCGTTGATGGTCGACGCGATGCGTTTCGAGCAGAAGATGGGCGTGAACTACGGACTGAACCGCGTGCGATTCCTGAAGCCGGTGCCGGTCGGTGCGCGTGTGCGTGCGCTGTTTGCGGTCAAGGAAACCGCCGAGGCCGCGAAAGGCGGTGTGCAGGTGACGTGGTCGGTGACGATGCAGGTCGAGGGTCCCGATGCGCCGCTGCCTGTCTGCGCGGCGGAATTCATCACGCTGCATTACTTCTGACGCGGGGAGCGGCATCCACGGCTGCCGCTCCGCTCGTCACATGCGTGTCAGTGCTTCGCGTATTGCGTCGCACCGAACAGCACTTCGCGTGCCTTGTCGTCCTGCAGCGCCTTGCGCATCGAGGCGAGCACTTCGACGCCGCGCTGCACGGCCGGTCGCGCAGCGATCGCCTCGTGCCAGCGCTTCACGTTCGGCAATTCGTCGAGCACGATGCCCTGGTTCTGCCACGAGCGCGTCCACGGGAACGTCGCAATGTCCGCGATCGTGTACGCGTCGCCTGCGAGATATTCGGATTCGCCGAGACGCTTGTCCATCACGTTGTATAGCCGCTTCGCCTCGTTCGTGTAGCGGTTGACCGCATACTCGATCTTCTCCGGCGCATACAGGCGGAAGTGGTGCGCCTGCCCGAGCATCGGGCCAACACCGCCCATCTGGAACATCAGCCATTCGAGCGTCGCATAGCGCGCGGCCGGGTCGGTCGGCAGGAACTTGCCGGCCTTCTCGGCGAGGTAGATCAGGATCGCGCCCGATTCGAACAGCGAGATCGGCTGGCCGCCGGGGCCGTCCGGATCGACGATCGCGGGGATCTTGTTGTTCGGGCTGATCTTCAGGAAGTCCGGCTTGAACTGGTCGCCTGCACCGATATCGACCGGATGGGCACGATAAGCGAGGCCCGTTTCCTCGAGCATGATGTGCACCTTGTGGCCGTTCGGGGTCGCCCAGCTATAGACGTCGATCATCGTGAACTCCTTGGTTGCATGCGCGAAAACGGCGCCGGCAGCGCCGCGACAGGCGGTCATTAGAGCATGGATCGATGCGGGTTGCTGGCGACGGAACCGTGCGCGCCGATGGGTATGCGCAGTCGTGCGCGCGCGTCGAACTGCATGGTGTCGGGGGCGATCGTGTGTCGTCGAGACGGGGGGGCGTCGCCGTGCAGCATCGGGTCGATGCGGTGGCGACGCGTCCATTCGAAAGCGGGCGCGACGGTTCAGCGTTTGTAGCGGGGTTGGCGCTTCTCGAGAAATGCGGTGATGCCTTCGAGCCCGTCCGCATGATGCAGCGATGCGACGAAATGATCGCGCTCGGTGCCGAGATGCGCGTCGAGCGGCTGCATCGTTGCGTCGTCGAGCAGCGACTTGATGCGCGTGAGTGCGTTCGGCGAGATGCCGGCGAGCGCATCGGCCCAGGCGAGCGCGTCGGTCAGTGCCGCGCCGGGCACGGCGAGCCGGTTGACGACACCGAGCGTGTGCAGACGCTCGGCTGCGACAGGCTTGCCTTCGAACAGGATCTCGGCCGCGATCGCACGCGGCAGTGCGCGCGCGATGAACCACGAACCGCCCCCGTCGGGCGTCAGGCCGACACGCGCGTACGACATCACGAACTTCGCATCGTGCGCGGCGACGACCAGGTCGCACGCGAGCGCGAGCGAAAAACCCGCGCCGGCCGCGGCGCCTTCGACCGCCGCGATCACCGGCTTCGTCGAAGCGTGGATCGCCGTTACCCATGCAGCGAGCTGATCGATGCTGTCGGCCTGGTAGGACGGATCCTTCGAACGGTTGTCGAGCAGCCGGTTCAGGTTGCCGCCCGCGCAGAAGAAGCGATCGGCGCCGGTGAGCACGACTGCGCGAATCCCGGGATCGCGTTCGGCGGTGGCGAGCGCTTCGATGCCGGCCGCGTACATGTCGGGATGCAGCGCGTTGCGTGCGCCGGGATTGGATAGCGTGAGGACGAGCGTCGATTCGCTCTCGGGCGGACGCGAGGCCAGCAGTTCAGCACTCATGCGGCGTGTCTCCATCGGATGGCGGGGCTGCGGCGGCGGGTACATCGCGCGTGCTGATGCGGCCGATGCCGTAGCAGATGTATTGTTGTCGTGACGGACGTAAAAGTTGCTTTAGACTAGCACGAACGTGCTTTTCAGCGCGACGAATCCCGATGCGGCCGGCACCATTGCGGCCACGTTCCAGCAACGAAGGAGACTCCGATGCTACAGCTGTGCGGTATTCCGTTGTCCAACTATTACAACAAGGTGAAGTTCGTCCTGCTCGAACACGACATTCCGTTCGAGGAGTCGGCGTGCGGTTTGCCGATCAGCGATCCGGCCCAGCTCGCCGATTCGCCGCTCGGCAAGATTCCGTTCCTGAAAACCGAGGAAGGTGCGCTGTTCGAGTCGCAGGTGATCGTCGAGTACCTGGCGGCACGCTATCCCGAGAAGGGCATTTTCCCGGCGAGCCCGTTCGCGGCTGCGAAGGTGCGCGAACTGGTCGAGACGCTCGAGCTGTATCTCGAATGGATGGCGCGCGAGGTCTATACGGAAGCGTTTTTCGGCGGCAAGGTCAGCGACGGGATGAAGGCGCACGTCGAGAAGCGCCTGCCGCGCGCGATCGATGCGTTCAAGCAGATGACGCAGTTTTCGCCGTATGTGCTCGGCGAGTCGTTCAGCCTCGCGGACATCGCCGCGTCGATCCATCTGCCGGTCATCGGGATGGCGACGAAGGCCGTGTTCGGACGTGACTTCCTGCTCGATGCGGGCATCGACTGGAAGGCTCATGCGAAGCAGGTCGGCGAGCGGCCTGCGGCACAGCGCGTGGCGGCCGATCGGAAGGCCTATATCGAAGCGACGAGCGGCGCGCGTTCGTAAAGCGCGGGGCCGGCGGGGCGGCGCGACGCCGCCCGTGCGGGATTTACAGGCGGGCGAGCCGCTCGAGCGCGGACGCGAGCGTGCTTTCCTGCTTCGCGAAGCAGAATCGGACGACGCCCGATTCGTGCGGCTCGTGATAAAACGCCGACACCGGAATGGCGGCCACGCCGATCTCCGACGTGAGCCACTTCGAGAACTCTGCTTCCGGCAGGTCGCTGATCGCCGAATAATCGACGCACTGGAAGTACGTGCCGGTGCAGGGCAGCAGCTTGAAGCGCGTGCGCTCGAGGCCGGCCCGGAAGAAGTCACGCTTCTGCTGGTAGAAGTCGGCAAGCGTCAGGTACGGCGCCGGGTCGCGCAGGTAGTCGGCGAGCCCGATCTGCATCGGCGTGTTCACCGTGAACACGTTGAACTGGTGGACCTTGCGGAATTCCGCGGTCAGCGCGGCAGGCGCTGCGACATAGCCGACCTTCCAGCCCGTCACGTGATAAGTCTTGCCGAAGCTCGACACGATGAAGCTGCGCGCGGCGAGTTCCGGATAGCGTGCGACGCTCTCGTGGCGCGCGCCGTCATAGACCATGTGTTCGTAGACCTCGTCGGACAGGATCAGCACGTTGGTGCCGCGCACGATCTCCTCGAGCTTGCGCATGTCCGCCTCGCGCCACACGGTACCCGTCGGGTTATGCGGCGTGTTGATCAGGATCATGCGCGTTTTCGGCGTGATGGCGGCTGCCAGACGGTCGAACGGAATCGCGTAGTCGGGCGCTTCCAGCGTGACGAACACGGGCTTGCCGCCCGCGAGTTCGATTGACGGCAGGTAGCTGTCATAGGTCGGTTCGACGACGATCACTTCATCACCCGGATGCACCGTGCACATGATCGCGGTCAGCAACGCCTGCGTCGCGCCGGCCGTCACGGTGATTTCGGTCGCCGGATCGTAGCGCCGGCCATAGACCTGCGCGATCTTGTCCGCGATCGCGTCGCGCAGCGGCGCGACACCGGCCATCGGCGGATACTGGTTGTGCCCGTTGCGCATCGCGGCGGCAACCGCATCGACGATGCGCGGATCGCAGTCGAAATCCGGAAAGCCCTGGCCGAGGTTCACCGCGCCTTTTTCGGCGGCAAGCGCGCTCATGACCGTGAAGATCGTCGTGCCGACGTTCGGCAGGCGCGAAGGGAAAACGGGAGTCGTTGGCATGTCTGAAGGAGCGTTCATCGATACGGTCGAAAGCGGGTGGTGGTACGTGCGTCAGGCCGGCGTGGCGTCGAGCGCGCAGGCCTCGGCAAAGGGGGCCGGCTGCGCGATCCGGAAGCCGAAGTCGCGTGCGGTGCGCTTGGCGAGCTTCAGCAGCGCGCGGTCTTTCGACACGAGCCACTCGGCCTGGGCAGCGCGGGCGAGTTCAAGAAACTTCTGGTCGTCGCGGTCCTTGCACTTCGGCAAGGGCGGCGCGTCGGCGTCGATGGCCGGCGGCTCGACGAGGCTCGCCAGGCGGGCGACGGTCGCGAGCGCGGCCGCCTTGTCGATCGCGCGAGACTGGAACTGAGGATAGTCGAGCACATACTCGAGTTCAGTCAGGCAGCGGCCGTCGATCACGGCGGCCAGCGTGCCGCGTTCGAGCGCGGCCCGGATCGGGCGTGTAGCAGGGTCGTCGAATACGAGGATGTCGATCCAGACGTTCGAGTCGAGCACGACGCGATGTGCGGCATGCGGGGCGAGAGAGCGGGGCATTCGTTACAATCGGTGGTTTTCGTCTGACCGCAAGGCACGGCGTGCCAGCGAGCCTCTATGATAATCGTTCTCTCTCCAGCCAAATCCCTCGACTACGATACGCCCGCACACGTCCAGTCTTACACGAAGCCTGCATTCGTCGACGACGCGTCGGAACTGATCGACGGCCTGCGCAAGCTGTCGCCGCAGGACATCGCGACGCTGATGGATATCTCCGACCCGCTCGCACGCCTGAATTTCCAGCGCTACGCGGACTGGTCGCCGACCTTCACGCCGGCCAACGCGAAGCAGGCCGTGCTCGCGTTCAACGGCGATGTATATGAAGGATTCGACGCCAAATCGCTGTCGTCCGCCGATCTCGACTATGCGCAGCAGCACGTGCGCGTGTTGTCGGGCCTGTACGGGCTGTTGCGTCCGCTCGACCTGCTGCAGCCGTACCGTCTCGAGATGGGGACGCGCTTCGCGAACGCGCGCGGCAAGGATCTGTATGCGTTCTGGGGCGATCGCATCACGCGGGCGCTGAACGAACAGCTCGAAACGCGTAGCGGTGCGGCGCGCGTGCTGGTCAACTGCGCGTCGACCGAATACTTCAAGTCGGTCAAGCCGAAACTGCTGGCCGCGCCCGTCATCACGCCAGTGTTCGAGGACTGGAAGGGCGGCCGCTACAAGATCATCAGCTTCCATGCGAAGCGTGCGCGCGGCCTGATGGCGCGTTTTATCGTCGAGAACCGTATTACCGACCCGAAGGCGCTGAAGGATTTCGCGACGGAAGGCTATGCGTTCGATGCGGCTGCGTCGAACGATTCGACTTACGTATATCGCCGGCGCGTCGGCGAGTGACCCTGTCGGCCGTTCACGAGACGGCCGGCGCATGCATGAGGCCGGGCACGCGCTACACCGCCTGTTCCGGTCGCCCAAGGAGAGACAGATGGCCCTTTCGATCACCAGCAATTTCGACGCAGGCGCAATCGACGTCGTGTCGTGCGACAGTCCCGATGCGATTCGGCTGCGCGTGCGTGGCGACAACCGCTCGGAATTCGCGCAATGGTTTTACTACCGCTTGACGGGCGCACGCGGCGAGCGCTGCGTGATGACGTTCGAGAATGCTGCCGAATGCGCGTATCCGTCGGGCTGGCGCAATTTCAGCGCGGTGGCGAGCTATGACCGGGTCGACTGGTTCCGCGTGCCGACGACGTTCGACGGCAAGACGATGACCATCGACCATACGCCGGAATTCGACAGCATCTACTACGCGTATTTCGAACCGTACTCGGAAGAGCGTCACGCGGCATTTCTCGGCGCGGTTCAACAGTTGCCGCAGGCGAGCGTCGTCGAACTCGGCCGTACGGTCGAAGGCCGTCCGATGTCGCTGCTGACGCTCGGTACGCCGGAAACCGACGGCACGCCGAAGAAGAAGGTGTGGATCATCGCGCGCCAGCATCCCGGCGAGTCGATGGCCGAGTGGTTCGTCGAAGGCCTCGTCAAGCGGCTGGCCGGTTGGGGCGACTGGGCAGGCGATCCGGTTGCACGCAAGCTGTACGATCGCGTGACGTTCCACATCGTTCCGAACATGAACCCGGACGGCAGCGTGCATGGCAACCTGCGCACCAATGCGGCAGGCACGAACCTGAACCGCGAGTGGATGGCGCCCGATGCCGAGCGCAGCCCCGAGGTGCTGGCTGTGCGCGACGCGATCCATGCGATCGGCTGCGACATGTTCTTCGACATTCACGGCGACGAGGATCTGCCGTACGTGTTCGTTGCCGGGTCGGAGATGTTGCCGAGCTTTACCGAGCAGCAGGGCAAGGAGCAGACCGCATTCATCGACGCGTTCAAGGTCGCAAGCCCCGACTTCCAGACTGAGCACGGCTATGCGGCGAGCAAATACAAGGAGGACGCGCTCAAGCTCGCGTCGAAGTACGTCGGCCACCAGTTCGGCTGCCTGTCGCTGACGCTCGAGATGCCGTTCAAGGACAACGCGAACCTGCCCGACGAACGAGTCGGCTGGAACGGCGAGCGCAGTGCGGCGCTTGGCGCAGCGATGCTGGCGGCGATTCTCGTGCACGTCGACACGTTCGCATAAGCGTAGCGTCGCCGTATGAAAAAAGCCGGGGCATCCTGAGATGCCCCGGCTTTTTTACTGCTGTCGATGTCGCTATGCCGTATCAGGACTTCTTCGCGGCTTTCTTCTTCACCACCTTCTTCTGGCCGCTCGACTTTTTCGTTGCGACGGCCTTCTTGCTGCCGGTGCGGCTCGATGCCTTGACCTTGCCTCGGTGCGACTTGCCCTTGAATTTCTTCGTCGAGGACGAGGAGCGCTCGACGCGCGGCTTCAGCGGCGGAACCGGGTCGTTCCAGCTGAACGCGAGCATTTGCTGACCGACATAACCGCATCGGAACTTCAGTGGTGTCGGGTCACTGCCATCGTTGTGGATGCCGAGTCCGTCGACAGTGACGATATTGTCGACCTTCACGCGCTGCTTGCCCTGGTCGAACGAGTCGTTCCACGGCGTGATCGTCGCGTTGCCGCTGTCGAATGCGTTCGGCGCGAAGTCGACGCGGTCGAAGGCCGACGACGTACTGGCGATGAAGCTGCCGTGCGCCGCACAATCGGCGGCGAGCGGATCGGCATGCATTTCGTTGACGAATTTGTTGATCAGTTCGGAGCGCTGGTCGAGCAGGTCGGCGAATGCCGGTGTCGGAAGCGCAAGCGACAGGCCCGCAATACAGGCTGCCAGCTTGCCGAGCGCCCGGAAAATCCGGAGCGACGCAGGAGAGCTGTCCATCTGGTTATTGGTGAGGAGCGAATGAGACATCGGGCACGTATAGATGTCCGATGAAGAACCGGAGTTCAATCTTAGCGTAAAAAAGATGTGCGGCAGTAGATGTCGCATTCTGCCGCGACGCATGAGGTACCGCTGGTACGGGATGACGGTACCGTTGCCAGTGGGTCATTCAGGCGCGCGGGCCGCCGAGGCGATAGCGCCGGACGTCGAAGGTCGTGACCCAGGCGGGGCGATAGACGGCGATGAGTGCCGTCGCCATGCCGGTGAACCACGCTTCGCCGAGTGCGAGCAGCGCAGTGTTCAGCAGGTAGCCGGCCGGAATCACGACGGGCACGCCATCCGCGAGTGCGAGCTGGACCCCGGCCGCGGCAGCGGCGACCGCGATGATCGCGATGGCCGGCGACAGGAATCCCTGGCCCGTGATGAACGACGCGAGATTGTGTGGCAACCATGCGAGCGCGGCGCGCTGCAGCAATGCCGACACCGCGACCGGCAGTGCGCCGTAAATCAGATAGGTCAGGCCAATGCCCTGCCAAGGCGCGTCGAAGATGATCGCGGCAACCGCCGTGATGGCGCCCATCGCGATCAGTGCGAGTGTCCAGTCGAACAGTGTGACGAGCAGTGTCGCGCCAAGCAGATGCATGACGATGCCATCTTCGAGCCACGCATTCGAGGCCCAGAGGACTGCAATGGCGGTGACGAGCGCGAGCCACACGTGCTGGAGCGTGGCGTCCTGCAGGCGCACGAAGGGACGATTCCAGATCGCGAGCGCGAGCAGGGCCACGGCGGCGATCCAGCCACCGATGCCAACCCAGAGCGGAAGCGGTGTGAAAAGAAAACCCATGCGTCCATATTACTCGTTGAGCATCAAAGGTGGGAATCCGCACACGCCGACCGTCGCAATATCGAGACTGTTTGGCTAGCGTTCGCGCCGGAACCGCGCTGGTGGCTCGGCGGCGATCGGCAGGTCCTGCGCGCTATCGATCGAGGCTGGCACCGGGTACGGGCGGTCATGCTGTTGCGGACGCAGCGGAACCGGGCCGTGTTCGCCGACGGGCGGCTTGCGCGCGCGACTGCGGTTCGCCAGCAGCACCTCAAGGTGGGGCGACAGCCAGCCGTTGTAGATCGCGACCGCGGCGGCGCGATTGGCGGCACCAAGCTGCTGGAAGATGCTGGCGAGATGGATCTTGACGGTGCCTTCGCTGATGCCGAGCGTACGGGCGATCATCTTGTTTGTGCTGCCCATGTGGACGAAGCGCATGATCTGCGCTTGCCGCGGCGACAAGAGACCGCTCGGCGGGCGGCGGGGAATCGATCCGGCGAGCGTCTGGAAATGGGCATCGTAGCGCGCCGCAGCGGTGGAGGGCAGCAGGCGTAGCGCGATCGGCGGGATGTAGTGCCCGCCCAGCAGCACGATCTCGAGCGCACGCACGATCAGGTGCGGCCGCGTGGAGTGCGGAATTACGCCGGCAACACCGTAGTTGAAGAAGCGCTGGATGGCTTCCGGTGATGTTTCGTCGACCAGGACGGCGACGGGTGTCGGCGAGCACGCGCTGCAGAGCGCCTGAAGCTCGCTGTGTCGGCCGACGTCGAGCCAGTCGATCGCGACGAGGTCGAAACGCTGGTTGCGCAGCAGCCTGCGCGCCTGGAAGCTGTCGGGCGCATCGTTGATGCTGGCGTGACGGTCGATCTGTCGCAACAGGGCCTTCAGTCCGTCACGCCGCTCGGCGTCTGAATTGAGTATCAGGAACCGCATATTCAACCTCCGTAATGTGAGCCATTGATCTGCCGTCTGGCATGCCTTGGGTCTGATGATGACAAAGACCTTACACGATGTCTGCTTGGCTGAAAGGCTTAGGAAAAGTATGAAATTTCGGGCGGCGGGATGGCGGACAAGTAAAAAGCCGCTCCGGCGGGAACCGTGAGCGGCTTCAGGCGGGCAGGCCGTCAGGGCCTGCTGTGCTGCGGGTCAGTGGAAGTGCGGCTGGGCGGGGGATGCGTCTTCCGGCATTTCTGCGTGGACGATTTCGCCGAGCGGATCCGCGTAGAGCGGCACGCCGCAGTCATCGCAGTATTCGGGCTCGAAGCGGCCCGCGTGCCGCCGGACGTCGGTTACACCGCATTCCTTCAGCAGGCTCACGATTTCCTCGAGCGGCCCTTCGATCGGTGCTTCGCCTTCGAGCGTCGCGCTGTCGATCGACACGTCACCGTTTTCACGGCCGTAGAGCGGCCATACGACGCCATAGATTACGTCGTTGCTGGCACGTCGCGTGAAGCCGACACGATACTCGTCGATACGGCGTTCGCCGAAGCCGGCGACTACCGCACGCAGCTCTTGCGGTGCCGCACCAAGTGTGTCGAAAAGATAACGAATGGCGGTTCTCACGGTGTGCGGACGCACGCGTTCGTCCGCATCCCGGCAGGCCGAATAGTACGCGTCCGGAAGCAGGCATTCGAACTCGCAGCCGGGCAGGGCGATCGACAGGTTCGGGCCGCCCTGGGCCGTCCATTGTTCGAGGCACTGGCCACGTTCGATTCGGCTGCCGCCTTCTTCTTCCTGCCAGCGGAACAGCGGCGCGCCGGCGGGCGCAGCGACGACCGCGAGCAGGAAGCGCGGGTCGGCCAGGATCGGCGAGGTTTCCGGCAGGTCGCCGAAGCTGAGCTTGGGCGTGTGCTGGCTGATCGCCGCATGCGCGAGCTGCTGGGCCAGCCGGTAGGTCTCGACGTGGTGCCGCGGCAACTGGTCGATGCTGTAGAGGAACGGAGCAAGCCCGACGAGGGTGCCGTTCGCCAGGACGTGAGCCTGCAGGTGCGTTCGCAGCGCGTCGGCGACGTCACCCTTGAGCGGGCCCGACGGAATCATGTAGCGCGTCCATGCGAGAACCGGGACGGCGACCAGCAGCGCGTCGAACGGTTGGCCGTCGTGCTCGATCACCATCGACTCGCTGTGCGTCTCGGCCATGTCGGCGAGTGCGCCATAGGCATCGGGGTGATTCTGCTGAAGATGGTCGAGCGCTGCGTCGAGCGTGGTCTGGTTGCCGTTGCGGACAATCTTGGCGAGCAGCGCGTCGAGCTTCGCTTCCCAGAAGCGATCCTCGATACGGCTGCCCGAGGCGAAGAGCGCAAGCGACAGACCGACCAGTTTGTCGGCATCGGGGGGGAGGCGTTTGGCGATTCGCTGGCGCATATTAAAGACGTATATAGAAAGAGGCGAAGAGCCTCACATTCTAGTCCGTTCTTTGCACCATAAGCGGTCTCGTGCCGACGCATGGCCGGCCGGCCCGGATTGCAGCTTTTGTAAAAAAGTTGCTTCAAACCCCTTGCGCGAATGTCGCAAGCTCCCTACAATCACGCCTCTTTCGCGCTAACGGAAACGCGGCGCGGGAGAGGGAAGCAGGGTTGGTGGCGTGCTGCAGTCTGGAGCGCGCAACTGGCCTGGAAGTTGAGCCCCGCAGTCGCAACGATGTAGTTAAAAAAGTTGTTGACGAAATGCGAAACACGGTTCATAATCTCGCTTCTCTGCTGCTGAAAACGCAGCGCTGCTGAGAAACACGAAGTTCCTCGCAGAAATGCTCTTTAAAAATTAACAGCCGATAAGTGTGGGCGCTTGATGGAAGCGAGCTGATCCTCGGATCAGATAGCGAAAGTATCAAGAGTCTCACACTAAAGTAAGTCAGGTTTATGAAGCAATTCATATTCCTGTCAGCTTTGAGTGAGCGACCGGTTCTTAACTGAACCGAAAACAGTAACAGGTT